>CAIVEI010000147.1 GCA_903904835.1 uncultured Schlesneria sp.
GAAATCGACGCCAAATTATCACGCGATCTCGTTTCTTGGCTACCCCCGCACGTCCACGAAAGTACGTAGGTCCAATCATTTCAGTGAGTTCCGTCATCGATGCGAACTGGACATTCCGCAAAAACGAGGGTAATGACAAGGGTTTCAACCCCAGGAAACCTCCGTATCGGAAAATATTTAGCCCTGATAAGGGCGCAGGATTTTTGCCGTCGATCTCGCAGTGACGTTGATGGGACGGTCACAAACGAACTGTTTGCTGAATTGACGCTTGAATGTATTTCTTAGGCATCGTGAGGTTCCTCCTGCGCTCCTTCGGAGCTTGAACCGTACGTGATGTTGATCGTACCTGTGGTTGAAACCACAGGCTGTATTCCTGTGCCGCTTCGCGGCGAAATGCAATCAACAGCTGCGGCCCCGGATACACCACTTTTTTGTGGCGTTTCTGGCACGAATCAACGTCACCGACGGACAATACTGCGAATTCCCAGGGCAAAGGCCCGTTAACCACCGCCTCGGGGCGGTGGGGTGAAATGCAGAGCCCCCGTCACTTTGCGCTGGCTTGGACGTTGTCTGCTGGTGGCTTGGGGGCTTCGAATTTGAACAGTTCTTGAGAATTGGTTCCGTTCCAGATTCTTAGGACGCCATCTTCTCCACCGGCTGCTGCGATCGCTTCGTCGCGGGTTACGGCGACGGAATAGACGAAGTCGGTCGGGCCTGCGAAGTTCCGGTAGTTGCCGCCGTCGTTTGAGCGGTGCATCTTGACGGTCTTGTCACCGCTGCCGCTGATCATGTTGTCGCTGGCTCCGATGTAGTGGATCGACGTAACTTGCTTGGTGTAGTTCTGGATTGTGCGGTGCTGTTCACCCGTTTCAACGTTCCAGACCTTGATGGCATTGTCAGCTCCGGCACTTGCGATGCGGCTACTGTCTGCTTTCCAGGTGACTCCTAACACGTGATGCGTGTGTCCTTCGAATGAGCGGACCAGTTTTCCGGACTCGACATCGAATTGCTTGACGAATTTATCTGCCGCTCCGCTGACGAGTTGTTTTCCATCGCGTGAAAAGTCGATGCCGAAAACTGTATCGCTGTGCGCGTCAATAAATTGTTTCACGATCGTTTTGGTGTCGACGTTCCAGAGAATCAGTTCACCGCTGCGCGAAGGATCACCGCCACCTGTGGCGAGCAGTTTTCCGTCCGGGCTGAACGCGAGCGACAGGACTCGGTTAATGAATTGTGACTTCGCGAGATCCAGTGAATTTTCGGCTGGAGGACCGAGCGTGGCGATCAACTTCCATGCAGGATTTGAATCCCATACGAGGACTTGTTTATCGTCGCTGACCCCAATCAGCATGCGGTTCGGACCTGAGGCGAGCAGTCCGACAGGGGCCTGGTGCCCGGTGATTTCCTCGAGGGGTTTACCCGTTGTTCCGCTCCAGATTCGGATTGTGCCATCGTCACCTGCGGTGGCGATCAGTTTGCCGTCGGCGACATACGCCACGGATTTGACTGGTTTGGCTTCGACGGCGGGAAGGTCGGCTTTTGCCTGGTTGAACACAGTTTCGACCTGCTTGGCCGCGTTGGTTTCCTGGTCCAGCAATAGCTTGACTTGTTTCTGTTGTTCGTCGGCTGTTTGTTGACCTTTTTCGGACTGAACGACGGTCTTAGCACTCGCATCGAAAGCCTCTTGAGCCTTCTTCACTGCTTCTGTTTCTTTGGCGGCAGCGGCTTCCGCATCCGTTTTCTTCTTTTTCAATGCTTCGTCATCGGGCTTGGCGGCGAGTTCTGTTTTGGCCGCTTCAACAACCGCCAGCGCGGCCTGTTCTTTTGGTTTGGCTTCGGTCAGTGCTTTCTCCATCGCGGTCTTTTGTTCGATGGCTTTCTTGGTCGCTTCTTCTCGTTCTTTAAAGTTCTTTTCGGCCGCTTTGAAACTGGCGTCGGCGAGTTGAACTCGCGACTTGGCGACGGTGTCATCGTCGGTCAACTTCAGCACATTCCGCTGAGCCGCGATATTTCCTTTTAATTCTGCGACTGGATTTCCATCAATCTTCCAGAGACGAGCCATATTGTTCGCCCCGGCAGTCACCAGGAATTGGCCGTCACTCTTCACGGACAAAGCTGTAATCGCGGCGCCATGGTTTTGAGTTCGTGCTTGATTTCCGTTTGCGATTTCCCAGACTCGCCAGGTCGCATCGGCACTTGCGGAAACGATTTGAGTTCCTGCGGGGAGGAGCAGGGCGACCGCGCTGACGGGGCCGCCATGTCCTTTAAACTCGACGACGGGCTTCACCGGTTCGGCGGGTTTGTCCCCTTCAGCAGGTTTCGGAGCTTCAAATGGAACGGCCCACCCGCGAATGAAGTGGTCTCCGGCATGGCCCGAGAAAACTCGTGTTCCGTCCAGATTCAATGCAACACATGTTACTTCATGCGGCGTTTCCAGCACGCCAGTTTGTTGCCCGTCGGCGACGTTCCAAAGCCGTAATGTTTTATCTTTCGAGCCACTGACAAGCTTTGTCGAGTCTGCTGTGAATTGAACTCCTGTGACAGGGCCGGCATGTCCTGCAAGAACTCGTTTTGCATTGGGATCGACCGAGCTTTGGATCACGAGTGAGTTGTCCGCTCGACCGAGGGCCATCCACTTTCCATCTGGTGAAATGGCGACGGAAGTCACTGGTTGATCCTGAGGGAAATTTCCCAGTTGGACATTTGGCAATCGTTGCCAAAGTTTCACTTCGCGATAGCCAGCGGAGGCGAGCAAGTTTTCTTGCGGGTTGAAAGCGAGTGCGTGTACGAAGTCGCGATGAGCGGCTCCGTGCGGATAAAACGGTTTGTCTCCCTGCTTGATCGCCAGCAAGGCCGGATCTTGGAGGCGTGCGACGTATTCGCCCGTCGTGACATCGTACAGGTCAATCTGGTTTGCTCGACCACAGGCGGCCCAGCGACCCCAGGTCGAAAGCGCGACGCTGTAAATCGCGTGCATGTTAGACGGTACCGATTGCCACGGGACCATATGTTGTCCTGATCCGGCGCCGGCTGTTGCACCTTCTTCAATCCACTTCTTCAGTAAGCCAAGTTCTTGTGGTGTGAACGCCGATGCAGAGACCTTATTAGGAAGTGGTGGCATGGCGGGATCAGCCGCTCGGGACGCTACTTGATAGATCAGGCTTTTTTCGACGTCTTTGGCAACAACCGACGTCCCTCGTTTGCCTCCTTTGATGATAGCGGGGACATCTTCGAGAATCAGCTTACTCTCCGCGATCGCCACGTTGTGACAGGCGACACATTTCTCGTCGAGAATCGGCTGAATGTCTTTTTCAAAGTCGACAGGGCGGCCCAAATTGGCCTCGACCGCTTCGATCTTCCCTGGTTTTTTCGCTTCTTGCGAATGCCCGATTAAAGTGAACGACAACGCAACCGCAAACACCGTCGAGAATGATAAAAAACGATTCAGCATGGCAGAGCCTTGAGTCTGAAAAAATTGGTTCACTTCATGATCTTCAAATTGATCGGCTGATCGACGGCTGCTTCCCCTTCGAACTGCGATGTCGCGCGTACGACCATATTGGCAAGCTGGGCTTCCGCAGCATCAGCCGCTGCTTCCACAATTAAAATCCCCGCCGACTGTTCCGCAGGAATGGTAATCGGTTCTGCTTTAATCCCGGCGACATTCGGAGGAAGAGGAAGGGTCAGTGTGACCGGCCCGACGAATCCATTTTGGCGTTTGACTTCACACTTCACTTCGATTTTCGCACCGACTTTGACAGTGCCTCCGTCAGCAGGCGCAGCGGTCAATGTATAAGGAGCAGGCTTTACCGTGATCACTATCGGTGTCGTTGTGGGATGGAAATTGATATTCGCTGCTTTAGCGTATGCGTCGGCCGCTTTAAATCGTTGGTCTGCTGCGGCCTTTTCTGCGGTGGTTGCCTTGTTCTTATCGTCGGCAACTTTGACTTCCGCTTCGGCTTTGACTTTCGCCTCATCCGCTTGTTTGCCGACCAATTCGGCGTCGGCGCGGGCTTTTTCTGCGGCGGCTTGAGCGTCCGTCGCCGCTTTTGTTGCGGTTTGCGAGTCAACTAACTTCTTTTCCGCTGCGGCTTTGACATCAGCATTATCACCCGCGTTTTTCAACGCTTCTGCGGCAACCTTTTCTGCGGCCTGAGCGTCAGCTAACGCTTTGTCCGATTGCAGTTTTGCTTCCGTCAGTTTCTTCAGATTGGCGGCATCATCCGCTGCTTTCTTGACTGCGGCGTCCTTTGTCGCTGTTGCCGTTTTCAATGCCTCTGCAGCGGCGTTGGCGGCTTGCTCCGCTGCGGTAAACTCCGCTTTCGTACGGTCCGCTTTGGCGGGATTCTTTCGATACGACACAGCGGCCTGGCCGGTCAGGTATGTGACGTACGTTCCGACAGGGGCGTTCGGCGGAATGAAGAGACGGAATACTTCGTCAGTCTTCTCTTTCGGAATCGGCTTATTTTCGACCTGGGCATTCGGTGGTTGCCCCAGCACCGTGATGTTGACTGGCTGATCGAAGCCATTTCGCCGCGCGACCTTCACCGGGACAAGAATTTGTCGATTATGATTGGCTTCGACTCGGTGGATGTCTGTTGTGATCTGGTAGGGTGATGGTTCTTCCATCACAGACAGCTCGATCGATTCAGAAAGACGTGCGTCACCTGGGATATTTGGTTGAGGTGCTCCCCAGACAATGGTTCCGTATCGGGCGGGGTGAGTCACTTCACGAGCGGCAGCGTTTTTGGCGGTTTCTGCCTGAAGGGTGGCCGCTTTCGTTTCGTTGACCTTCTGTTCCGCAGCGGCTCGGGTGTCGGTGACTGTTTTGAGTGCGGCAGCGGCGGCGGTCACTTTCGTTTCCGCGTCTGCTACTTTCTTTTTGAGGCCTTCATCGTCAGGCTTGGCTGCGAGTTCTGTCTTTGCGGCTGCCAGAGCTTCGTTTGTTTTTGTCAGTTCTTCGGTTGGCTTGGCAATCGCTTTGTCCGCTGCGGCAAATGCATCGGCAGCAGCTTTTGCGGATGCTTGGGCTGCGGTCAGTGCTTCGGTTGCAATCGGGTCATCAATCCGTGCCTTCGAGACCAATCGGATCGTACCAGCCCACGCAGGAGCATCTTCGGCTGAAGAGAAGACCAGGATTCCATTGGGAGGGGCAACCCCAATGCTGATGTCTCGGCAGGAGACTCCGGGAGGAAGTCCCTCGGCCGATACGGTAATGGGGCCTGCAAAACCATCTCGTCGAAACACCACGACCTGTACTGGAAAATTGTCGCCGCGTCGAAGAGCAATGCCGGACGGTGCGGCTTGACGCTGGCCTGGTGGCGTCAATGCGCTCGCAACGGCGACCACGCGAAAGTCTGGAGTCTCTTTTCGGACGATCAATCGGTAGACGCCGAGGTCCTGTTTTGAATTACCGAATCGTTCACGCAGGGTGATGCGAAAGGTCCCGTCGGCAGGGGCGACAAATTTCACGACATTGTCGTCGCTCAAAGTGTCGAAAAGGTTCGCCAGCGGATTGGTTGGATCGTCATCCAGAGCGCTGATTCGGGTCAGTGTCTCTTCACCTTTATCGTTGGTCTTCACCTGATCGATGACAACAACCGGGTCAAGCGCCGTGCCCGCTCGATGAGCAATGACTTCGATCCAATACGACTCTTTTGCTTTGGCATCAAACTGGAAGCAATCGATGTCGTTTCGCGCCTGGAATTGTCCATCAATTTCGCCGGGAACCACAATCTTCTGAGCTTGTGCTCCCTTATCGTTTGGCTCGATTTCAACAGCCGGTGCCGTACTGCTGAATTGAATCATCACAACGTTGGACGGTCCCGTCGATGAATTGATGGCGTACGGAACAGCATCGATACTGGCAGAAAACGGCTCAAGTACCAGTTTCGGGTCCAGCAGATCGGTCGCGACCGGTAGCGGAATGTTGACGACCAGTTTTTCTAATTGATGGCCATGCGAGACGATTCCTGCGGGTTGTCCGCCCGGCAGATTGCGGCCAAATAGCGTGTATTGCGAATTGGAGCCAGGTTGCCCGGCAGCGGGAATCACGTAATCGATGTAGGGGCCTGTTGAGATCGTTAACCGGTAGATGTAGTCCTCGCCTCCGGCATATGTGAAGTCATAGACCTTCACGAGATAATCCCCATCGGCAGGCAATGTCAAATCGATTAACGCGTCCTGACTGACGAGGTTCTTGCGAGCGAAATCAAGTCGCTTGCCAGTGGTGTTATAAATCTCAAGTGCTGCATCGAGCTTTGAATCGATCCTGCGTGCGACACAATCAATCAGAATTCGCTGGCCAGCTTTACCAGCGAATTTGTACCAATCAACATCGGTGGCACCATTAATCCGGGCGTTCACTGTTTGATTGACTTCGACAGCCACCGCCTGTTCGCGGGCATTGTTCGGTTCAGTTTCATTCAACTCTTTTTTCACGCCGACAACAAACGTTCGGGAATTGCTGATTCCATAGAAACCGACCGTACGGATCTCGTAGTTGCCGGGAGGGACGTCCGCCGCGACGGTGACAGCGAATTGATTCGCAATGGCAACCGGCTTTCCGCCGACTTCCTGCGTTTTCTGGGCGGCGACGATGCCAGGATGGTTAAAGAGAAGTTTGGAAATCTCTTCCAATTCCAATCCGCTGGTCAGGGTGACATCCACGGTCGTCCCGACCTGAGCCCCAGGCGGGAATATGGCAGACAAGCGTGTTGAAGGAAGCTGAGCACGAGAATCAGAAACAAACAGCAGCAGCACGGCGATTGCGATGAGCGATTGTCGCAACAGAGAGACGGCGACGACTTTCATATCTCGCCTTTCATAAAACTGACGCTGGTGGATTCCTCTTCGTATGCCGAGCCAACGAGAGTGTCATCGGCGTTGGTCGGCATGAAAAGGTCCTTTGCTTTCGCGTCGGGTTGATTTCGGAAAAAACCATTACGCAAAATGGCATCAGTGGTTGAAGAGGAACTCCTTCGAGTTAATCAGTGCCCACACAATGTCTTCGAAGGCGAGCTTCGGATTGTCCTTATGTTTTTCCAGATGGGCCGTGGCGATCTGAATTTCTTCCGAATCTGGTTCGCGGCTATAGACCCAGCGATAAAGTTCTTTAATTTTGGCGTCGGCGGGATGTTCTTTGTCATTCGCGAATTTGGAAGCTCGGCCGTTGCCGTCCGAAATCTTGTTCTGGACTTCGCTGCTGTTCAACAGATGCAGGCTTTGTGCAAGATTCGCTTCCTGCGACCGTTCGCATTCACAAGCCGTATCGGCTTGTGGTTGCCCAAACACCTTCAGGAAGTAAGGGCCGACACTGGCGTCAGGAAGTTGAATTGCTCGAGTCCCCGCAGGCAGGCCGTTATAAGCCTGATTCGTGGATGTGACCTGATGGAAGGCATCGTAAAGAACTTCTGCCGTTAACCGTTTTGGATAGTAACGTGAGAAGTTTTGTTTGTCCTTCAGATTGTATTCGTTGGGAAGCGAACTGAGTTGATACGTCGACGACATGCAGATCGTGCGAACCAGGTTCTTGATGTCGAACTTGCTGGCAATGAAGTTCTGTGAGAGTCGATTCAGCAGTTCCGGGTTCGCCGGGGGATTCGTCTCACGCATATCGTCTTCGGGTTCGACAATTCCACGACTGAAAAAGTGTTTCCAGTAGCGGTTAACGAGTGCTTTGGCGAAGAATGGATTTTGCGGATCGGCCATCCAGTCAGCCAACAGTGCTCGTGGGTCGTCCTCTGGCGTCACCGTATAGGGCTTACTTCCCAAGCCGGTTGGAGCGAGCATTTTTCCAGTCCGCTCGTTGCGTGACTGTGCTGGCCCCTGGTTGTCGATAGCGAAGATTCGCTTATCGCGCATCGCGTTGTTGCCACCGATAATGTTCTTCCGACCAACTCGGCTGAAAAACGCGGCCATGCCGTAGTAATCGTCCTGACTCCATTTCTCGAATGGATGATGGTGGCAACGTGCACACTGAATTCGAAGACCGAGGAAGAGTTGTGAAACGTCTTCGACCTGCTCGTTCGGCTGATCGACTTCGCGATACCAGGCGACGGGAGGATTGTCGTCGGCATTTCCCGTTGCTGTCAGGATTTCTCGTACGAATTGATCGTAGGGCTTGTTCTCGTAAAGACTTGACCAGATCCATTTGTGGAAGCCGTATGTCGGTGCCAACTGGTCGTTAGCTCGTTTCTTGTTTCGCAGGACGAGATTCCATTTGTTTGTGAAATAGTCTGCGTAGGCGGTCGAATCGAGAAGTTGATCAATGACCTTTTCTCTCTTCTGGCTGTCGGGGTTAGCGAGAAACGCCGAGACTTCGGCTTCGGTGGGAAGTGAACCTGTAATATCGATCGAGACTCGACGCAGGAATGTTCCATCATCGCAGACAGGCGATGCAGGAATGCCGAGAACATCCAGCTTGGCGATGACCGCCTCGTCAATGAAGTTCTTGACAGGAGGTTTCGCGACGATTTCTGCGCCGAGCGGAATGGTCGAACGGAAGACAGCAACCTGACCCTGGTAGCGGGCCATGATGGCGACTTCACCGGCCAGATCCAATGTTTTCACCAGGCCCGTGACCGTGACTTCTGCCATTTCCGGATCGTTTGGCTCATACAACGCCATTCGGGTCACATCTTCTGTTGAGCCATCGCTGTAAACCGCCATGACAGTAATCTGTTGCTCGGCGCTGCGATCCATGATACGGCCGTCTGGAATGCATTTGATTCCCGTTACAACGGGGTCGGACGGGTTTCCGTACGGCATCCCCTGTTCAATCCAGCGGTGAATCAGTCGGTATTCGTAACCATCGACGTCCATTCGCTTTCCGCCGCCGTGTGGTGACTTGCCGACGGGTTTGGTGAGCAACAGGCTTTGACTTGGTGACGGTGGGAAAATCCGTCGTCCGCGTCCTTCTTTGACGAGAAATTCGTGATCGTCTTCCGGGTAGAATCCGAGAAGAGACAATTTGAAACCATTTTGCCCGCTGGCTTTTCCGTGGCACCCACCGCTATTGCAGTTGAGCTTCGTGAAAATGGGAGTAATCTGATTGGGAAAGTTCACGGGAATATCATTGGAGAGACCAATCACTTCCACAGGCAATTCTGCGGAAACACCCGAACCAATCGCTTTGATAATCGCCTTGCCGTCTTTGAGTGGGGTCATGTGGCCCGTGCTGTCGATCTGGACGACACCAGCAGGTTCGACCGAGTACTGCACTTGACGGGTCTGGTCACGCAATTGGCCGGAGGAGTAGATTCCGGTCGCAATCAGTTGTTGCCGGCCGTCTCGGCCGCGAAGCAAGACCCCTTTGCCGTCGGCATTTGGTTCCAGACGCATTTGGACGAGTTGTCCCGGCTCTCCAAGTCCCTTGGGAGTCGCCGCTTGAGACGGGGTCGATATTGCAAGTGCAATCAAACCCAACGCGAGAGAACCTGACAACCGATGGCGGGAAGCAATTGCTTGTATTCTCATGAGGTTTTTCCCAGTAGGGATGTAGTTTCAGTCTGTCTCGATCACCCAAGCGTCGTCGGTCCAGACAAGAAACGAAGGCATGAATACTGTGTGGAGAACAAAGGCGGGCAAAACGGGCGGATCATCAACAATCCAACATATCGGTAAACGCTGGTTTGTCAAGCTGTTCAGTTTGGGCTGGCTTGATAATTCTCATTCAATCTAATGATCCTTTCTTTAATCCGGGGTCAGATGCGACGGGAATTCGGCCGGATTTGGCTGCCGCTTTCAGGGTCTCAAAATCGCTTTCGGATTGGTCTGCATAAGCGATTCCGAATTCGCCTAATGCCTCATCAAAGGCCTCACCTGAGCCGAGATATCCCGAAATCGTCGATGGATCACCTGCTTTTGCGTGTGCACGAGCGAGTCCCCAGCCGCACAATTGCGCGTACTCTTCCAAGTCCGAAGTCGACATTTGGCTGGTATCCATAGACAGCTTCATATCTCTCAATTGTCGAAAGTAATAGCCGCGTCCTTCCGAGTCATTGGCCCAGCCGAGAAATTGGTCGCTGGCCGCTTGCATCAAGCGTTGACCGTGAACGATTCGGTGCCCATGGTGCGTTCGTACGCTTTTACCAACGAACTTTTCCAGTACGCTGGCTCTTGCTTCCTTAATTTGCAGAACCAAAGCCGCATCGTCGGGATCGAGCATTAAAATGATTCCACATCGTAAACCAACACTTCCAACACCAACAACTTTATACGCGACATCGACCATCTGATAACGGTCGAGCAATACACGTCGCTCATCCGATAAAGTTCCACGATATTGCTGAATTAAACCGTGGATTTCCTTCAACAACGGCTCGAACTGCGTTGGGTGGGAGATGAGCGGAGGATGGTCTTTCAATTGCAACTGGTTGTTATGATCCCGATGTGTGATCTTTGGCAGCAACTGGTCGATTGTCCGTTTGCTTGCCGCATCGATAATCTGCTGGCATCGCGTTTTTGAGCCAATATCCGGCGACCGTTTCATTAATTCGGCGGCATCCAGTCGCATGTACCACAATTCGAGAGGTGACATTGCTTCAAACTGTGCGAGATGTTCACGATAAGATTTGGCGGTGGCTCGTCCCAATTGTTTCTGGATTTCCTCAGGTGCCGGCACCTGCAGTTCACGTGACGCCAGGACGACGCTTGCGACAAGCCGCTTGACATCCCATTCCCATGGTGCCTGTCGACTTTCGTCAAAGTCGGTGATGTCGAAGATCAAGTTTCGCTCAGGCGTTGCGAACCAGCCAAAATTCTGCAAATGGCAGTCGCCGCAGACCTGAACGCGAATGTTCGTTGTTGGCAGAACTGCAAGGTCGGCTGCCATGACGGCTGCCGACCCTCGCAAGAAGGCGAGGGGAGATTGCAACATTCGAGCGAAGCGGAGCGGAATTAAGTTCGGCAATCGATCGTGATTCGACTCTTCAAGGATGGCGACGATGTCGGCGCGACTGACGGGAGGCTTCCACACCGCATGCGAGGACCGTGGAATCGCATCCCGAAGATTCTTACCGTCCGCAAGTCGTTGCGCGCGAGGTTTAGTCGTCGGCGTCGTGTCGGGCATTGATGACGAATTCGAGGCGAATTCATTTTTGGCTGCGGAAGTCATCGAGCATCCTTAATCAGACGAACACGACACATGTCGATTGAAATGATTTTGAGCTTGGCTCTTCAATCGTCCGGAAACTCGGATTCGCTTAATCTTTGGATGGCGCCAGTATTCGGGAATGTGCCAGCGTTTGGAGGGAGCGATTCTGGTGCTGGAGCAAAGCGCAACACCTGCTGCTCGACCCAGCGACCAACGAGCAGGATTCCGGATGCCAGCCCAAATGCACAAGTGGCGAGTCGCCATTGCCCCAATCCGCAAATCATCCCAAGGATTGCGGTCACCCAAATCGATGCGGCGGTTGTTAATCCGTGGATCTCATCTTTTCCCTGCGCTCGAATGATGACGCCGGCTCCCAGGAATCCGATTCCCGACAGGACCCCTTGAACCGTCCGCAGGACGCCGTCACCCGGATGGGTTTCGTCACCCGGCATGACGATCACGCTGACCATCGAGATTGCTGCGGCTCCCATGCTGACGAGTGCCAAGACTCGAATTCCAGCAGGCTTTCGATGCAGGTCGCGATCAATTCCAAGAATTCCGCCGAGCAGAGTTGCGATCCCAAGGCGAAGAATCATTTCGTGTAATTCGTCACAGTCAGCTGGATTCAAGACAATTCCTTGTGAACGAAGGGGAGCGAGTGCAATTCAGCATGTCCTCATTTCTGATGAGAATCAAGCGAAAACGGTTTCTGCGGCTACGGCGTTTCGACGTTCCCAGGCGGCGAGTATCGGCTTAAATCGGAATCTCTGGCTGGATAAATTCCGGAGCGATTGCCAGAAATGGTGCCTGTTCTCTCCGTTTGATTTGCATCCAGAGAATCCAGATGCCACACTGCCGTGCCGTTTGAAAGCCCTTTTTAACATGGTTGAATGACAGAGGCATACAATGTCCGAGTTGCTCGCGCAGCGGTTATGCGCTGAACTGACGAATATCGTCCTGATCGATCCCCACACGCACATTAATCCCCATTCGCCCGCCTCGAAAACACTGGCGGACATCATGGGATACCATTATTACACGGAATTGGCTCATTCATCGGGGATGCCTAAATCGCAGATCGAAGAGCCAGGACTTGATCCGAAAACAAAAGTCGGGCGTCTCGTCGAATCGCTTAAAAATCTGGACAATACCGTTCAGGTCAGTTGGCTGGTGGAATTGTGCCGGAAGTTTTTTGGATTCACGGATGAACGGATTACGACGGCAAACTGGGAATCGCTTTACGACAACGCGGCATCGAAGATGGCCGAAAAGGACTGGGAAGATCAATGCTTGAAGCAATCGGGCATCGAACGAGTCTTCCTCACGAATGATTTCGACGATCCGCTAACCGGGTTTGATACGAAGCGGTATATCCCGTGCTTAAGAACGGATGAACTTGTCTTTCACTTCACAAATCCGGCCGTCCGTGAGCGATTAGCCAGGGCGACCGGCATTGAGCCGTCCGGTCCTGCAAAAATTCGGCAGGCAATCGGCAAATTGTTTGAGCACTTCGTTCGGCACGGTGTGAAGGCCTGTGCGATCAGCCTGCCACCAAGTTTTGCGCCTCGTCTGCCGACGAGCGCCGATCTGGAAGAGCGTCATTTCAATGCATCGTTCATCGACGCCGAATCTGAATCAAAAGGTGTTGGTCAAAACTGGATTTTCTGGACGATCGCCGAATTTTGTTCCGAGTTCAAACTTCCGTTTGACCTGATGATCGGTGTCAACCGACGCGTCTATCCGACCGGAGTTTTTCAAGGTCAAGACCTGTTCGACCAGCGGGTCTCGTTGATTCAGTATAAGGATCTGTTCAATACGTTTTCGCAGGTGACATTTCCTGTATCAGTGCTTGCTCAGACGAGCAACCAGGAACTGGTCAGCTATAGCTGGATCTTCCCAAACATCGTGACGAACGCACATTGGTGGTATTCTAATATACCTGCGTACATTGAGGTGGACACGAAGGCACGTCTTCAAGCGGTCCCGCGTAACAAGCAGATCGGCTACTACAGCGATATGTACAAGCTCGAATTTGCATGGCCGAAGTTCAGCATGTATCGACAATGCTTGGCACGAGTTCTGGCTCAAGATTTCGTCGTTGCGCGAAAGTGGAGCGAGGACGAAGCTCTTGCGCTGGGGCGACAGGTATTACGCGGGAACGTTGAGTCGATTTTTAACGTTGATTGAAAACGGATACTTTCGTTTCGCTGGAACTCGCTTTAGAATTTATTGTCTCACCGTAATTCGATGAAATCGATATCCTTAAAACGCTCGGGGCCGTGACATGGCGCATTTGATACTTCTGCTCGATGGTCAAGCAACGACGATTGAACTCTCTTCCGATGAGACGATGCTCGGGCGAGATCCAAAATGCACCCTCGAAATCAAATCGGGGATGGTGTCTCGCAGGCATGCGCGGGTCTTTAAGAATGCCGACGAGTTTCTCGTGGAAGATATGGGGAGCGGCAACGGAACATTTGTAAACGGAAGCAAGATCGAAGGCCCGAAACCTATCAAGCATGGGGATCGAATCAAGCTCGGCCCAGTTCTTTTGCGTTTCGAGAATAATCTGGGCGGTGAAGTACGTCCGGTTCCTCCACCCCGGCCCACACCTTCAAGGTTGACATCTTCTCCCTCCGACATTGGTGCGACGTTTAATGTCGAAGTCGATGACGATGACGACGAATCCACCATGATGACCGGCAGAGCGACCGGTTTTGGTAATCTGGAAGTCAAACCGGAAGCCAAGCTGAAGGGGGTTCTCGAAATCAGCAAGGCGCTTGCCGGGACGGCAAATATCGATTCGCTGCTGCCAAAGATTCTGGACACTCTGTTCAATATTTTCCCCCATGCCGATCGGGGTTGCGTCCTATTGAAAGACGAGATCACCAGTAAAATGATCCCGCGTGCGATGAAGCATCGCCGCGCTGGCGATGATGAAACGGTGAAACTCAGCCGAACAATTCTCAAAAAAGTGCTGGAAGACAAAACCGGTATTCTGTCTTCTGACGCCTCAAATGATTCACGGTTTGAGGCGAGCGAATCGATCGCGAATCTCACGATCCGTTCGATGATGTGTGTGCCGATGTTGAGTACCGAGGGCCAGCCGATGGGTGTCATCAATATCGACACTCAAAACCCCTTTAATCAATTTCAGCCAGACGATCTTGATCTGCTGATGGCCGTGGCCGGACAGGCAGCGATGTGCTACGAACAGGCGAAACTGCTTGTTACGGCCATGGAAAAGCAGAAGCAGGACAAAGAAATGGACATTGCGATGGGAGTCCAGCGATCGCTGCTTCCCACCGAATTGCCATCTGCAGACGGCTGGGAATTCTTCGCCTCGTACGATACCGCTCAGGCGGTTGGCGGTGACTATTACGATGCGTTTTTTGTCGAAGACGGCAAAAAGATCTGTCTCGCATTCGGCGACGTGGCAGGCAAGGGGGTTCCTGCATCTCTCGTGATGTCTCGAATTGCGACCGTAGTGACGAACGTGATGACCTTCGTCGGGGATGTCTGTGAAGCGGTCAATCGCATTAACGACCAGATGTGTACTCGCGCCGTCGAGGGGCGTTTCGTCACGTTTGTCCTGTGTGTCATCGACATCGCAACAGGCGAGATGACGATCGGTATTGCCGGACATATGCCCATCATGATCCGTAAGACAGACGGAACGGTCGTCGAATTCGGTGAAGAAATCATCGGAGTCCCGATTGGCGTAATGGAAGGGTACCCCTACGAAGTCATGACACGGACGATCGAACCGGGCGAAACATGCGTCATCTACACCGACGGTGTCAGCGAAGCGATGAATCCCGACAATGACCTTTATGGCGTCGATCGTCTCCGAGGACTGATGGAGGCAAGTACCGGCGGTCACGCCGATGCGCTGGGAAAAGTAATCCTCGCCGACGTCCGCAAATTCGCCAACGGACGAGCTCAAAACGACGACATCACCATCATGGTCTTCGGTCGCAAATGATTTTAATGCGCGATGAGGGATGGGTTGGGAGTGGGGATGTCGATTGCGCGTTGAGGCAGCCGGTTGGTTGCGTGATGAGGGGTGGGTTAGGAGTGGGGGTGTCGATTACGCGTTGAGGTCGAAATCAAGAAATTTCCGCCGTTTCGCACTTGCAACTTGATCATGAAGAAGGCTCCGCTGATCCACAAAAATTGTGTCTGGGAGTCTTACCGCGATCTTCCACGGACTTCGGCACCGGATCTTGCCGCAAGAAGTGCGACGTTGGCTTCAAAGTGGTTCTGGTCAAAGCCCTGCCAGGCAGCGATTTCGCGTCCTTTGGCTGTGATCAGCCAGATTTCATAGGCACCGCCGAGTGCCGGTATCAGCATGTCGAAAATGAAGCCAAAGATGAATTGAAGGGGCCCGAGTAACAAGAAGGTCCAAATCCCCGGCCCGACGGAATTATATTTCGTTTCGACATAGATCACGCCGGGTAGATTGCATTTTTCTGGTTTTAGCGGCATGAAGCCAAAGTAGAGCTGGGTTCGAAACTTATCGCCATTGACGGTTGATACTCGATAAGTTCCCGTCAGTGCAATCGGCAAAATACAGGCCAGAATTCGAACCCACCAGGGAAGGTACGTGACCAGCACTATGGGTAGCAACATCAACCCCAAAGCCCAATAACGTGGTTGAAGTTTCGGCTCGGGTTGGAGATGAATTTCCATCGATTTCAATCCTGCGGAAGTTGAGTACGGTAAAGCATTCCATCAGACCGTCGTGAATGATCGTTCGTCAAGGTTGATGAAGATTTCGTAATCATGTTTATTTACCGACATCGACATCATTTCAACCGAATTTGGATCACGGAAATGGCAGGTGAAGCCAAACGCAACGAACAGGCCTCCCAAATAGAAAGTTTTAACAATTTGTGTGAAGTGTTTGACAATAATTGGAATCCGATGATCTCGATTGGTAGCATGATTGCCTGACTTCATCGCGTCATCATTCTATTTCAGCCTGAATCATTCATTGGTGTATCGTTTCAATTCAGAAGTTTGGCTGGCACCGAATCCGAACTCTCCTTGCAATTCGAGGCGTACAACCTGGTTTGTGACAATTTGAGTCGCGTTCTTCCCAGAAAGTTTGCCATGAAAATTCCCGTCAGTTGTGGATCCTGCTCACATGAGTTTTCTGCAAACGAAACTTCAGCGGGAAAACGGGTGAAATGTCCTGTTTGTGGCGAAGGGGTTCGAGTTCCTCTCGAGGCCGAAGAGCAGGAATTGCCGCGCCGTGCTTCAGGAAACAAAAAATCCAAGGGGAAAAGCAGTAAGTCTGCTGGAATTTCTCCGATGATGGTTGGAATTGGCGCTGGTGCAGGTGGAGTTGCCGTTTTGGGACTCGCACTGATGTTGTTGAGCAATCGCGGTGGAAATCAGATCGTGCCCGCGGTAGCACCCGCAACAACATCCTTGACTGCAACAGTACCTCAGCAGCCGACGCCACAACCGTCGGTCGCCCACGGAAACATGCAGATGCCACCGATGTCGCCTGCCATGGCACAAAATCCGATGCCGCCGACGAGTCCGGCAATCGCACACAATTCTGGCTCTCCGAATTCTGGAAATCCGAACGTTCCGGCTTTACAACCGCCGAACAATCCTGTTCCAAATCCTCCAGTGCTTCCCCCGGCAGGTGCTGCGGGAGCACAAAAGCCCGTAGCATCGGTTGACACGGCACCGCTTCGCGAATTGACCATGCCTGAATTGGTTGCACAGATTGAAAAATCCGTCGTGCGGATCATTGTTAAAAGTGATCAAGGGGCAAGCGTCGGTAGTGGTTTTGTCATCGATGCAGATGGCAGCATCATGACGAACTACCACGTGATTGAAGGAGCAAGAACTGCCGAGGTTGAGTTTGACTCGGGGGATAAGGCTAAGGTCGTTGGCTTTACGACTGTTGATAAAGAACGCGACCTTGCCATCATCAAGATTGATCAAGGGCAAAAACCGTTTATTCAGGTCCGTGTTGCGAATGAACTCCCTCAGAAAGGTGAGAAAGTTGCTGCGTTCGGAGCTCCGCGCGGGCTGTCATTTACCGCATCGGACGGAATTATTTCGGCGATTCGGAAAACTCCCGAGTTTCCCGCCAGGTCTGCTGGAACCTATTTGCAAACCACAACACCCATCTCACCTGGAAACAGCGGTGGGCCATTGGTCAACATGCGTGGTGAAGTTGTTGGTGTCAACAGCTTCAAGATGGAGGGAGAAAATCTGAATTTCGCTGCGTCTGCAACGGATGTTCGTGAAGTAATATCCGGTCGAGGTGATAAGGTGACACCACTGTCTCCCGACGCCCTTCCCATCGTTTATACGGAAAAAGCATTTGGGCGAGCCGAGAATCTGGCAGGAACGACGAAAGGGAACATGCTTCTCGGTCAAATACACGATGCCATTATCATGATGCTTCCGTTTACCTTCGATCCGAGCGGGCGTGTTTCGGACAACGTAGAACTTCAAGTCGAGAAAAACCTCATTAAAAAAGCGGGCTGGACGAAAGTGACTCGACAATCGCAGGTCAAGGGAAGTACTGCGCTTGTGGTCGTTCTGATCTATTTTCAACAGGCGGAAAAGGTCAAAGATGCTGACAAGAAATTAGTCAGCGAACTCATGTGTCGGGTTCGGATTGTAGCTCGAGATGTTGATAAAGACGGAGTGGCTTACACTGCCATTGTGTGGGATGAGAACGGTGCCTTGGGAACCATTTCCATCAACTCGTTGCTTGGAGGGGGGTTTCCACCCGCAATGAAAGCGAAGATCTCCGAGTTTTTTAACAAGATCTACGTCGGCATCAAAAAAGCACAGCGCGGTACGGATGACAGTGCCGACGGGAAATCGGATGCGGGAAAGTGACAGCGAAGGCATTAATGGGCTGTCGCAGCCTGTCTTTCTGGAAATCGGTGAACGCTATTTCCAGGAATCCTTGTTCTCACGAGTGACTCAACTCCAACGTTTCCTGCGAAGCGGCGTAAATGGTCGAGTTTCAGTTCCTTTGTTTGTTACCGGAACAGCTTGATTCATGTGGCCGTTGATTGCTGGTTGTCTGATTTCCGCCTTCTGGGTTTCTTTCCTGGCGACGTGTCTCATGCGCTTGATTTCCCCTCGCGTGGGATTGATCGACAGACCGGCCGCGCGCAAAGTGCACGTCGTTCCCACCCCTTTGGGAGGGGGAATTGGAATCTGGTGTGGAGTCGTGATTCCACTTGCCGTTGCTCAAACACTGATTCTGGTCTGGAGCAAGTCACCACCGACGTGGATGCCTCTGGAACTGACCGAGCATCTTGGTGGAGCGTTATATCGGTCACGCGAGTTGTGGGGGATTATCGTCGCCGCCTCGATTCTGGCGGTGACCGGTTTAGTTGACGATCTTCGTCCCCTTTCCTGGAAGTTGCGGATTGCAATTCAGTTCGGGGTCTCAATTGCCGTTGTCCTTGCAGGGGTGCGGGCCACGGTGTTTGTGAGCAACCCCTGGATCGGAGGAATCCTTTCTGTTTTGTGGTTTGTCGTGCTTGTGAACTCGTTCAATTTTCTCGACAACATGGATGGACTATCGGGTGGGATCGCATTAATCGTCAGCTCGATCTTCGCAGTGATGATGCTGACAAAGCCAGGAGATCCGCATTGGTTTGTCGCCGGTTTTTTTCTGATCGTGTCTGGATCACTGATCGGGTTCTTGTGTCATAACTGGTCGCCAGCCCGAATTTTTATGGGGGATGCAGGAAGTTATTTCCTCGGGTTCAGCATCGCGTCGATGACGTTATTGGGAACTTTTTACACGCCGACCGATCGCAATCAACACGTGATTCTGGCTCCGTTGTGTGTGCTTGCGGTTCCCCTGTACGACATCTGCTCGGTTGTATTTATTCGGCTGAAGGAAGGGCGAAGCCCCTTTCAACCTGATAAAAAGCATTTTTCTCACAGACTTGTTGCCTTAGGTTTAACGAAGGTCCAGGCGGTTTTGACCGTATTGTTAACGACATTGACAACCGGACTGCTTGGGTTGACCCTGTATGCCGTAAACAGTTGGAATGCGGCGGTCGTTGTCGTCGCGTGCGTTGGTTGTATTTTGCTGTTGATTGGCATTCTGGAAGCGGCTCCACGGGAGGCGCCACAGGTGGATCGTCACGAGCTTCCGCTCCGTTAACCCAAGGAACTTTGGTGGACACTTCTAACGTCAAGTTCCTCACGAGCCGCCAGAGGCGGTTCGCCGGGAGCTTTCGCTCCATAACCCAAGGAACTTGGCGATATTTCCAACGTCATTTTCCTCAAAAGTATGGATACGTTGAATGGTTAATAAGAGTGCAAGTATTCGCAGGGGGCCTCAGCCCGACTCAATCCTGCAAATCAGTCGATCTGCGGCCGCCAGCGAACCGGTTGGAGTCATGCTTTGCGGTGGCCTGATCATTGTACTGTTATTAATGCGATTCTTTCACGTCGCTGAATCTGCAGACCAGGGCGAAACGCTTTGGATTATCAGTTTCTGGCTGGCTGCACTGTTTCTCTGGTTAACGGTCTCATGGAGATCCTCATGCCGAATTGCGCCGTTAGGCTGGTTTGGAATGGCCGTTGCGTTTTTCGCTGGTGGACACGTTGTTTCTGCGTTGAATGTCCTCGCAAATACTGGTGACAAGCGAGCAGCGATAAATTTGGCATGGGAATGGATTGGCGTTGCGATCGGTTGGTTTTTACTAAGACAGCAATGTCAGTTTTTCGCCTTTCGTCGAGAATTGTTGGCGGGATTGATTGTAACAGGGGCTTCGATCGCAGTGTTGGGTCTTTATCAGCACTACGTTGAGTTTCCGTCCATGGAGGCGAAATTTGGTCCGTTGTTTGATCGGCTAAAAGTCGCCGATCCGGTCGAGGCAGCCATTATTCGCAATCAATTAGCCAAAGAAGAGATCCCTGTCGAAGGACCATCTTTGACGCTTTTTGAAAAGCGATTGCGGGACAGCCGCGAGCCGATCGGTTTCTTTGCGTTGGCCAATAACCTGGGGGGATTTCTTTCTGTCTGTTTAATTCTCACGGTCAGCGTCGCTGTTTCGCTCTGGCAATCATCCGATCACGAAAAATGGCGACAATTGGTCTTTTGGATTGCAATCCTGCTCGTCATAAGTTGGTGCCTGTTGTTGACGAAAAGCCGAACCGCCTGGATCGGAACTGTGGTTGGACTTTGCATGCAAGTTTTGTTGACCAGGAATATCAAGTTAAAGGGAATTGGCTGGCGATTGGTATTGGCGGTGACGGTGCTTTTGGCATTAGCTGGCTGGGGACTTAGCCGTTTTGGAGGTCTTGATAAACAGGTTTTGACCGAAGCGCCAAAGTCGCTTCAATATCGATTGCAATACTGGTCGGCTACTTTGCCAATGATCAGGGATCATCTTGTTTTTGGCGTCGGGCCGGGGCAATTTCGTTGGAATTACTTATTGTACAAGCTTCCAGAGGCAAGTGAAGAGATTTCTGATCCTCATAATCTTTTGCTGGATGTCGCTGCGAATGCCGGCGTGGCCGCGGTTCTTGGCCTGCTGACGATCATATTGCTTTTGTCTAAAACGGCAGTCGATTTGGGCAACGCTGCAGAACTGTCCGAATCTTCTGGCCGTCCGATCGTGCTTAATTTTGTCCTCTGTTTTATCGGAATGACGTGGGTTACTTTTTTGTTTACAGGGGCAGACGACCGGCTCCTGATCCTGTTGCCGTTAGTGGCGACTCTTTTTTGGGTCATTCGCCAGCTTCTGCTCGTGTGTGCAAATTCACCTGGAATTGCCTTGGGATGGGTCTCTGCGTCATTCAGTCTGCTTGCCCATCTGTGTGGTGCTGGGGGGATCGGTATGCCAACCATCTGCTTATTGTTGATGGCGTTAATTGCAGCAGCAGACGGATCAAGACCTGAGTTGGCTAAGCCTGGCAGCAATTTCAAGTTTGGAAATGCGGCCATTCTCGGGGCGATCAGTTTCGGATTTTTCGTTGCACTATTTGTAACGGGGATTCGACCTGTTGCGCTTGTTAATGAGAAGCTGCTTGCAGGAGATCAACTTGTTCGACGAGGGATGGTGGACGCGGCAGACCGTGAATATATGGTGGGGGAGTCAGCGGATCGTTGGTCCGCAGAACCAACACGGCGACGGGCTGAATTGGCGTATCGACGTGCTCAGGGGGATCAGTTTCATTCCAACGATTCGTTTCAAATAGCCGTAAGACTGATGCGCGAGGTCAAGTTACGTGATCCGACCAGTTTTCGGGACGATGTTCGTTTAGGGGCGTGGTGGATTGAGCGATGGAACTCGACAAAAAATGCCACAGATGCCGAAGAAGCGGTCGCGGCGTACGAGCGTGCGCACGCTCGTTATCCAACCAATGCGTCGTTAATGGCTGAACTGGCGTTCGCCCGGGATTTCGCGGGATTTGTTGATTCATCGAAAGAGGTTGCCCGGCAATCGTTGCGGCAAGATACAATCAACCATGAACGAGGCCACATTGATCGATATCTTACGGACGAGGTTCGAAACCGGTTAGAATCGCTTTTGGAAAATCCAAAAGAAGTGAGACAAGGGACCTGACGTTATCATGGACCTGTCGAATTGCAGTGAGATTTATTTCGCATATACTGCGTGATGCGCGTGTTTACGCTTGGCAAAAGCCGATCGTCACATTGCAACAAAATCAGAGAGGCCCGATCAGTGAAACCGTTTTCGATCGTTTTATCGCTTATCCTTAGTCTGGCAGCCATGAGCCTGGTGGTTTGGGTTGGACGATTCGGTGCGCCGTTGCCAATAGCGCCGAAAGTTGACCCGGCAACCGAGGCTCAAAAACATATTCTATCCGTTGACGATCTGCCGATGCCGGAGTCTGGACCTTTCGGAAAAGCAGAGCTCACTGAGCTCGAATTCATTTTTGGAGTCAGGAACGTCGGCGACGAGGACAAGCACGTATTTACCCTCAAAAACATTGGTGACGGTGTTCTCAAATTCAAAATGGGTAAACCGACTTGCCAGTGCACAGTCGGGGAAATCACTTCTCAAAACGGCGAACCTCTGACGAAAGACGGCGAAGCCGTTAAGGAAGGTTCAATTGCTCCAGGAGAATCGATCAACATTCTGGTGAAATGGGTGATGAAGGTCCAAAATGATAAGTTCCGGCAAGTCGTTCCTGTTTTCACGACTGATCCTGATCAGCGGAAAATCGAATTTGCAATTATGGGAGCGATTGACCAGCCGCTGCACCTGTTGCCAGATGGGTTTTGGGATTTTGGTGATATGTCCTCAACCGAACCATCGGTCGCACAAGGTTACCTTAGCTCCAAAGTCCTTGACAGCTTCACAATAACGGAAGTGCCACGTGAAGATTCAAAGGTCAAAGTGACTTGGGAACCCGCAGATCCCCTGTTGCTGGCACAATATCAGGCAAAATCTGGTTACCTGGTTAAAGTTTCATCGAGTCCAGATGTCCCGATTGGGAAGTTTCGCGAACCAATTCAGTTGAAATGCCAATCCGGTGACACCGAAATGAATGTTGACTTCATGGTCGGCGGTCGGCGATCCGGGCCCATCGAAGTCCGGGGCGCTGTCGGGGCGACTTTTAACGTCGAATCCAACCGTCTGTTTTTTGGTGAATTCCCTGCATCAAGTGGCAAAAAGGCAAAGGTCAACTTTATTGTCAGGGATCTTGATGGAGAGCTTGAGTTGAAATCGATCGAGCCAGCCGACGCTCGAATCAAGTTCACGGTTCCGGAAACAGGAAAACCATTTGGAAAATCGAAAAGTTACCAGGTCGAGGTGGAAATCCCACCTGGCAATCCTGCGAAACATCGCAACGAGGATGCGGAAATCCTGAATTTGAAGTTCAACCATCCTGGCGCTCCTGAATTCAAATTGGCCGTCGACTATCATGCGACTTGAATAACAAAAACCAATTCCAGGAGGGAATGTGATTTACACTACGGTTAAGTGGAATGTTCGTTCGTTCGCATTGATTATTTCGTTCAGCATTCTTTTTTCAGGATGTAAACCCTCGGCAGTAGCACCTCTCAAACCACCGGGGAACGCTGCCGTACCCGGGAAATCGGCCGACGAGACGAATAACAGCAATCCAGCAGCACTTCCAACACCGGAATCGGTTTTGGATAGCGGCCCTAAAACTGCGGTGCGGCCGTATCTCGACGGGTGGGACAAACCGGCAATCGCGTTTTTGCTGACAGGAGAACAGCACGGGTATCTTGAGCCGTGCGGTTGTTCGGAGACGCAGTCGGGCGGAATGGCGCGACGCGCGGATCTCGTCAGAATCGTCACTCAGGAAAAAGGCTGGGAACTTGTCGGACTGGATGTCGGTGGGACTCTCAAAAGATCACGTCGTCAGGATCAGATCAAATTCGAAAAACTGTTTGAAGGATTTCAGAAGCTGCACTATTCAGCCGTCGGAGTCGGGCTGGAAGAGTTGAAACTTGGGGCGGATTTTATTCTGACTCGAATGCCGGGTAGTCCCGAAGACCTGGCAAATTCTGTGGCACTCGTTTCTGCCAATGTGGTTCTGTTTGATCAGCCTGATCTCGGCTGGCCCCTTCGATATCGTTTGATAGAGAAGTCAGGTCTTAAGATTGGCGTGACTTCAGTCTTTGGACCAAGCTTGCGCGATCGAGTCGCACCTGCCGGTGTGAACACGAATATCACGTTGCGTGAGCCTGATGAAGTGCTGCCTGATGTAATTAAATCGCTTGAGGAATCGAAGCCCGATCTGATGGTGTTGTTATGTCATGGGAATGAACAAGAGGCATTAAATCTCGCCAAGGCGTATCCTCAATTTCGAATCGTTCTCGCTGCGGGGGGATACGACGAACCCGATGGTAAGCCAATCCCCGTTGGTAAATCCTGGGTACTGAATGTCGGTCATAAAGGAAAACGGGTGGGAATTCTTGGCTTTTATCCTGATAACGCCGACCAGCCGTTTCGCTTCGAGCTGATTCAACTCGACAAAGATCGATTCAAGAACCATCCAGAAATGCGCGAGTTGATGAAACAGTATCAACAGCAGTTACAGGACGAAGGGATTGCTGTTTCGGAAGAATTACTACTGAAGCACTCGTCGGGGCAGACCTTTGTTGGTGCCGAAAAGTGCGGTGGATGCCATACAAAGGCGTTTGCCCATTGGAAAGAAACCGGTCACGGGGTTGCGTTCACAACACTGAAAGAGGGTCCATGGCACGAAAATCGGGCTGCCGAAAAAATCGATTGGATCCAACGTCAGTTCGATCCTGAATGTCTGTCGTGCCATATCACCGGATGGCATCCGCAAGAAATGCTCCGTTACGAAAGTGGCTACGTCGACGAAAAGAGTTCGGCACACCTGCTTGGGCAACAATGCGAAAATTGTCATGGCCCCGGCAGCACTCACGTCTCGCGTGAGGAAAACAGCACGAATATGGATGAACTTCTTGAAGGTCGCCAAATGGTTCGTCGGACACTTGCCGATGCAAAAAAATCGATGTGCATTGAATGCCACGATTCTGATAACAGTCCCAAATTCACTCCCGAAAGATTCGACGAGTTCTGGAAACAAGTCGCCCACCCCTTCAAAGATTGATTTTTCGTGCGCGTCAATGATGGGTCAGGAATGGGATGGCCGTTTTCGCGTTGGGACAGTGTTGTCGAGCTTGAGTAATCGGTTATAACTTGGCTCATTGCGGGTCTGTTTTGAAATTTTCATAGCGCCTGATACCCGCGCGATCCATTGGATGTAGAAAGACTCTTCGTGACAGACTCGCCACCACCGCAGTCGCTGAAAGCTCTGAAGGATGATGGCGTTTTTGAGATCGCCTGGCCCGATGGCCAGACGTTTCGTTTGCCCTTCAAACTGGTGCGATGCGAATGTCCGTGCGCTCAATGCATTGATGAAATTACTGGAGTGCGAGTCCTGCGTGCCGAATCGATTCCCGATGATATTCGGCCGGTCGAACTCGGGTATTCGGGGAACTATGCGTTAAAGATTGTCTGGAGCGACAGCCACGCTTCCGGAATCTTCACCTGGGACCGCTTGCGCAGACTGTGTGAACTCACGCAAAAGTAATCGCGAGTCTGGATCGACAGGAGTCGACTAGGTTCTAAAACAATTCTCGTGAGCTCGACGGCTTTGATGGAGTACAACTTCTGCAATCCCTGCATCTGATTCTCCGCGCCGTGCACGTTGGTCTGGGGTTTGTCGGCCTGGCGTTATTCTGGCTGATCATCGCGATCCCAAAGGGAGGGAAATGGCACGTCCGGCTTGGTAAAGCGTTCGCTGTCGTGACTTGGGTGGTCGGCGGATCGGCACTCTTCAGTTCCGCCTGGGCGCTCGTGCATCTTGATAGCTTCGCTCCCCACACAACGTATGCATCAGATGCAATATGGCAGCGTGAGGTCTATCAATTCATCTTTTCAATTCTGCTCTACCTATCCGCTGCAACAATCTCAGGAGCGGTGTTTGGGATTCAGGTGGTGCGTAAACGAGACCGACACGACGAACTTCGTCAAACAAGCCTCCCCATCTGGCTGTTGATCACAATGTTGTCAGCCGTGGGATTGTTGACGTTCGGGCTATGGCGTCTCTTCACACAACAAGCCATTGAGGCTGGCATGCCTCAGGAAGCGTACCTGTTCCCAGCCGTTGTCGGTGGCTTCGGAATCATCACAGTCTGGCACGAATGGAGATATGTGTTTGGCCCGTCGCCGGGAAATCGTAACTGGCTTCGACGGCACGTCTGGCACATGTGCGGCACCGGAGTCGCGTTTCACACAGCATTCATCGTCTTCGGTGCGAATCGCCTGTTCGGGTTTCAGCTTCCTGGCGGCTGGCAACTAATCCCCTGGATCGCGCCGCCCGTGATTGGTATGACGCTTACAGGGCGATATCTCCGCAAATTAAAAGCAGAATTATGAAGTCGATCGGGCGATAATAGAGCATATTCTTAGTATCTATGACTTAAGTGATCATCGACCTGCATTCGCTTTTTGCTCGAAGAACTCCAGCCACCCCAGTGTCATCCTGTCACCGATTGTTGTTGATTTGCGAAGTTCATCTGGCATCTGGCCCCAGTAGAATCCGATACATCCGGCTGAGTCCTTTCTTGACTGCTCGATAAACTGGCTGAATTCGTCCATCGAGCACTTGAGCGGAAATGTTTCTTCAATTACCAGCGGCTTGCCGACCGAGAAGCTCTTTAGCGTCGTCAGGTTGTCCTCAAGTTTTCCGGCTTCTGGATAAAGATGCACACAAAAGAAATCGAGATCGGCCACGATTGCTTCCGGTACAAACCCTGAAGTCAGTCCGGGACGGTCGAGACTCCAGTCCACGAGGCCGACGGTAATCAAATGCCGTTTGTCTTTCCTTCTGATTGCCTTCACTAAATGTTTGATCCATTGTTGGGCAATCTCAGAGCGGCGTCGGTCCTTTTGATCGAGACAAATCACTTGTACAAAATGCTTGCCTCCGAACGCCGGCCCCAGCCAATCACCCTCTTTGCGTTTTCCGCCGGGTACGACAGGTTCGTTCATCAAGTCGTAACAGAATATTGCAGGACTCTTCTCAAATGCGGTTGCCACAGATTCCCAGAACCTCGCCTGAACGTCCCAGCGGGCATGTTCATCAAGCTTGTCGTACCAGTCGGGGACATCCGCCTTGTGATAGCAGCCCAGTCCCGTCAGGTCGAGATAAATGCCGACTTCTTCGGCTAAGTTGACGAGCTTTCCAAGTTGTTCAATTCCCTTTTTATTAGGTTCCGTTGCCGAGTCCATGAACTTGCCGAGTTGCAGGTGAATGCGGACAACGTTGGCACCGAGCTTTTTCATGGATCGGAAATCTAACTCAACCTTTTCCCATTCCGTCTCCCAGTAGTCTTCGATCAGTCGTCCTTTTTGATCGTGGTCATAATTGAATCCCCATGGGGAAAATCGCTTGTCCTGAAGTTCAAGGATAAACCCGGTCTGATCATCTGCAACCGTGATCCAAGGCAGATCCACGGCATGAGATGTACGGCTGAAACAGGTCAGAATCATCGCAATTGAAAACAGTCTTGTGCATAAAGATTTCATGTTTAGGCCTTAAATGGACTTGCGACTGAAAGTCGCGTTTCGAAGCGAAAGCCTCATCGTTCAAATTCACGTAATTGCATTGATGGAATCTCTTTTCTTCACTCTCGTTTCATACAAAACCCAGTGGACAAGACAAAGAACGCTGCTTCTCAGGCAATGCTGACAAAAAATGACCGTGATGGAAAACGTTTCAACTGTACGAGGTAAAACGGGAGTGAGTTGCGTTAAGATTACGGAAAGGGTTCTGGTCCCAATAGAGCTCACCCCAATGATTCCAACGGAGAAGCCGATTCATGAAGCCATTCTTGTCCCTACTTTGCTTGTTGACGGTGCTAGTGCTTCCGCAGCGTTCAGAAGCCGGGCGGCCGTTCCTGTGTTGCGATCATAATGGTGGCAAAGTCTGTGTTGTTTCTGCCGAGGGAAATATTGAATGGGAATACGCTTGCCGGGCGCCTCAAGATTGCTGGAAGCTGGACAACGGCAACTTTCTGTTTTGCTACTTTGACGGTGCCGTGGAAGTGACACCTTCGAAACAAGTCTTCTGGAAGTATCATGCTCCGGAAAAAACGGAAGTGCATGCCTGCCAGCCTTTGGCTGATGGAAATGTCCTGATCTGTGAATGCGGAACAAGTCGTCTGTTGGAAGTTGACCGAACAGGAAAGATCGCCAAAGAGATTCCCCTCAAAACGACACCCCAGATACACACTCACAACCAGTTTCGAGGAGCGAGAAAAACCAAAGAGGGGCACTACCTTGTCTGTTTCAAAGGGGAAGGGAAGGTCGTCGAACTGGACGGCGATGGCCATGTAAGACGATCCATAATAGTCCCTGGTGATCCGCATGAAGTGGTTCCGTTAGCAGATGGGAATTTATTGATTACCTGCGGCGATGGACACAAAGTGCTTGAGTTGAATGCTGATGAAAAAGTTGTCTGGGAGTTGAACGAAACCGACCTGCCGGGAAATCCCTTGAGGCTGATGGCTGGCTGTCAACGACTTCGAAACGGCAACACGATATTTTGCAACTATCTTGGACACGGTCACATTGGCAAGCAGCCACAGTTTTTCGAAGTGACTCAAGACAAGAAGGTTGTATGGCAATTTGACGACCATGCACACTTCAAAACGATCAATCAGATTTTCGTCCTAGATCAAACAGGCGAAGTTCGGCGTTAAGACTTCACGCCGTTTGCGCGAGACTGCCCACTCGAACAAAACCACGGTAGAATCTTGCTGGGATAATGCGTCTGGCATTTATCTCGAATCTAAGACATTGTTTGTTCTTACTCAGGAACTGTCATGAGAAGCTCTTTTGCCTGTGCTGTTCTCGCGATGATCTGTTTGAATCCGATGGCTCATGCGGATAACTGGGGGCATTGGCGAGGTCCAACCGGTAACGGGACAGCTGATCATGCCTCGCCACCAACTGAATGGAGCAGCACCAAGAATGTGAAATGGAAGGTTGAGATTCCTGGGCGTGGTTCCTCTTCTCCAGTAATCTGGGGAAATCAGGTCTTTGTCACAACGGCCGTCCCGGCGAAAGGGAGCCGGGGCAGCGGAGCGCCACTGGAATTCAAGCTCCTTTGTTTCGATCGGACCAATGGAAAGCTGATTTGGGAAAAGACCGCGACGGTTTCCAAACCTCATCAGGGGACACACGAAACGAACGGGTTTGCGTCAGCCTCACCTTGTACCGATGGCGATCACGTCTATGCTCATTTCGGTTCGCGTGGCCTCTACTGTTATACGATGACCGGCGATCTGACATGGAAGCGGGATGACTTTCCAAAGATGGACATCCGCAATGGATTCGGGGAAGGAAGTTCTCCGACGCTGGCTGATGACAAGATTCTTGTCCCGTGGGACCACGAGGGGAAGTCGGCAATCTTTGCGATCAACAAACTGACTGGCAAGGATGTCTGGAAGACACCTCGCGATGAGACCACCAACTGGGCAACGCCTCTGGTTGTTGAGCACAACGGACGGAAGCAGGTGATTACGAACGGACAAAAGTCGGCACGCAGTTACGATCTTGAGTCTGGCAAAGAACTCTGGCGATGTGGTGGACAGACAGAACGACCGGTTGCTTCGCCTGTCTACGAGAACGGACTCGTAATTATTGGCAGCGGCCACAAAGGATCCTTTATGGGAGCTTTCCGGCTGGATGGCAAAGGAGACATCAAAGGGACCGATCAGGTTGCGTGGGTGATTGACCGAGACACGCCGGATATCGCATCACCGTTGTTGTCATCTGGCCGAATCTATTTTCATAAGGCCAAGGTGGGTCAGCTTTCGTGTGTGGATGCCGCCACAGGCAAGCCACATTACATGGCAAGTCGGGTTCCGGGACTGGACCTGATCTACGCATCACCCGTTGCTGCGGGAGGGTACGTATTTCTCACGTCACGAAATGGCAACACAACAGTTATCAAGGACGCCGATACGTTGAGCGTTGTTGCTACGAATTCGGTTGATGAAACTGTTGACGCAACCCCAGCGCCGGTGGATCATGAATTATTCATCCGGGGCGAACGGCATCTCTTCTGCATCTCAGCCCCACAATAGACATCAGGTCTGGCATGGGCCGCGACGACGGGAATGGTGGGGTCTTATGTCTCGATTCATCAGAAACGCCTTCACGCTATGCCTGGTTTTTGGGTCGGCCTGTCTGGCAGAGGATTCAACTGAAACTACTTCTGTCAGCCTGCAACTTGATCAGGTGATCGAGGCCGGTTGCGCAAAAGATAGCGTGACTCTGTTGCTCACATGCGGTGATGCCGAGTTCCTGCGTCGAGTCTGGCTGGATCTTGCCGGACGCACACCGCCACTGATCGAGGTCAAAGCCGTTGCCGCTGGCTCGAGCCTCAATCGTGGTGAGGTTGTTAAGCGTCTACTCAATTCAACGGAATTTGCTCGACATTGGGGACGAATTTGGGCGGAATATCTGACCGACCGTCGGCCATTTGAAACCGATGGTTACGATGGGCCGCGACTGCAGCAATTCTTAACCGAAGCATTCCGTGAGAATCGGCCCTATGAAAAATTGGTTAGTGATTTGATCCTGGGTGAGGGAACCAGCGACGTCAACGGATCGGTTAATTTCCTTTTGCGATACAACGCGGAACCGGGACCGCTGACCGGAGCGGTCAGTCAAAAGTTTCTGGGATTGTCGCTGCAATGTGCTGAATGTCACGATCATCCTCACGCTCGCTGGAAGCAACAGGATTTCTGGGGGCTTGCCGCACATTTCGCTCGGCTTCGAAAAATGACACCGGCTCAACCCGAAGAAGGGGAATCGTTCTTCGTCGTAATTGAGCGACCAGCGGGCGAATTCAGGGTTGAGGACAAACGGGCCAAACCCGATGAAAACGGTGTCGCACCAACGAGGACGGTTTATCCACAACTTCCAGGGCGACCTCGAAGTAATGTGTCGAAACAGCGACGTACCGTGCTGGTCGAGTGGTTGGCTCAACCAACTAACCCTTATCTCAGTCGGCATCTGGTCAACAGTGTCTGGGAACGATTGCTCGGCGAACGACTGGTCCAGAATCTGGATCATTGGCCACCAGAAGCCGCGAGTACGAATTCCGATTTACTGAACTTGCTGGCCGAAGACTTCACCAGCCACGACTGGAATATCCAGCGACTCATTCAAACGATCGTCCTTTCCAAAACATACCAGCGCAACAGTTCCGCAGAAGAGCAGGGGGACGCAACGGTTGATGTTTTGCAAAAGGAACAGCAATTTTCTCACTGGGGGCGAACACGGATTCGGCCGCTTTCGGCCGATCAGTTACATCTGTCGTTGGGTCAGGCCTTTGGGTATCACTATGATGAGAACGATCACCGTCTGGCTGTGGCCACAGGCGAAGAATTCACTCAGGACATTCCTGTCAATAATCTTGGTGCAACGTCACTGACCTTAGCCAGAACTCTTTCGCTTTATAATAGCGACTACGTCCGGGGCGCTGTCGAGTTAGGGTCTGAAGCCGCGATCAGACTTTACGGTCCTACCGTCGGAGCTGAGCATGTCGAGAGGCTGTTCATGTCGCTTCTTTCGCGAAGTCCGTCGACCGACGAGCTTGAATACTTTCAAGATCTGGGAGGCGAAGGCGATCCGCGAGAAGGATTACAAGACATTGTCTGGGTGCTACTGAATTCAACGGAATTTATCACGAATCATTAGCATAAAAACCCATGAGAAATGGTGTCATCATGTGGAAAACGTTTGGAGAATTTTGATGTCAACCTCTCGTCGATCCTTCTTACAAGCGACTTGTGCTGGTGGTCTTTCTTGCTTCGGTTCATCGATCTGGTCGTCGTTATTTGCGGCCCAGTCCGAAACGGAAAAAGCGGAGTCGTGTATCTTGATCTTTCTTGAGGGAGGCCCCAGCCAGATCGACACGTTCGATCCCAAGCCGGATACGCCATCAGCAGGTTCCTTCGAAGCGATCGACACCAAGCTGTCTGGAGTCAAGTTTGCTCAGCACGTCCCCAGGCTGGCCGAACTGGCGGACAAGCTGGCAATCGTTCGATCATTAACAAGCATGGAAGGGGACCATGATCGAGCTCAAAGCTTAATGCACACCGGTCATCGTCCTAATCCTCGCCTGCATTATCCGGCGCTGGGATCGACCGTTGCCTGGCGGCAGGCCGATCCTGAAATTGATGTTCCAGCGTTCGTATCCATCGGACGGAAGTTTGATACCAGCATTCTCGGCCCTCAATTCGGCCCGTTTGTGATTGAGGATATTGGTAATCCCGCCCCATCGCTCACGCTCCCTGAAGGGTTTTCTGAAGCACGTATGAAGCGGCGATTGACGGCGCTGGAGGGCTTCAACGGACGGTTCGACAAACAATATCAGTCGCTGTTGGGAAACGATCTGACTCAATTAACGCGACGCGCTGATCGAATGCGGAACAGCCCTGTCTTTCAGCCTTACGATCCCGCCGTCGCGGAGCCAGAGTTATTTGAGCGTTATGGTAGCGGGGTTAACGACGGATATATGGCTCGAGCTTGCTTAACGGCTCGCCGCTTGGTGGAAGCAGGTGTGAAGTTTGTCGAAATCCAGTATGGAGGCTGGGACACTCATAATGACAACTTCAATCAGGTACAGAATCTGTCCGCTTCCCTTGATATGGGGATATCGACGCTGATCGACGATCTGCAGGAACGGGGTCTGCTGCAGCAGACATTAGTTGTCTGTGTTGGCGAGTTTGGGCGCACTCCAAAAATCAACGGCGAAAACGGTCGCGACCATTTTCCTGATGTTTTCTCGGCACTGCTTGCCGGGGGCGGTATCAAAGTCGGGCAGGTACTGGGTGAATCCAGCGAAGATGGAAGCGAGATCAAGAATCGTCCTGTTTCCATCCCGGACTTTCACGCCACGGTGTTCACAGCGATGGGGTTGGAGATCTCAAAAGACTATTTCGCGCCCGATGGCCGACTGCTGAAACTGACTGAAAACGGTCGGCCGATAACCGAGCTTCTTGGTGGCTAACACCTTTGTTTTTCTTTCAATTGGTGTGCCGCTGCATGACCGTCTTCGGTTATGCAGTGCTCTTTGATTGGCATATGGCGAAGCCACTGCTTCTCCGAGGACGCAGTAGTGGCACTGGATTCTGACTGAGAAGTTTGACACCTGCAGCAGCGATGCTTATATCGCAGTCCAGTTACTTCTTTTTCTTTGTTTCACCTTGAGTCGAAAGAGCTTCATAGAATTGTTTGACCAGATGTTCGTACTTGGGAAGCATTCGCTCGCCGTACGTGTTTAGCAATTCTTCGCGGACATGCTGCGGCAGGTGGCCCCAGACGTCCATTTCCAGCTTCTGCTTACGAGCCGCTTCTTCCGCAGCTTTTCGGTCCGCCTGCGACATTTTTGAAGAGTCGACCCCATTTTCGCTGCTGGTCCCACCAGGTTGTTCCTGAGCATCGCCCGGCTTCTGCTGTGCTTGCCCAGAAGATTTTCCTTTGCCGCTGGCTCCTTGTGGCCGCGTCCGTCTCAACGACGAACCGCTACCCCCGCGGCCACCGCGACCAGATGCTCCACCACCGCCACCACCACCACCACCACCTCCTCCTTCCCCACCATTGCCCTGGTTCGGCGGCGGGTTTTCCAGTTGGTTGATGATGTCTTCCAGGTCTTTGATCACTTGTTTCTGAATCTTTTGAGTTTCATCGGCGGTCTGTCCTTCTTCGAGCTTTTCACCAGCACTTCGCATCCCTTTGACGGCCCTGTCCATCTTGTCGACGCCTCCTCTGGGCTTGTCGGGATCGGCACCAGGCGTGTCATCGACTTCCTTCATCAACTCGTCGCCCAGTTTCTCGAGCAGAGATTTTTCCTTCGGCTCAGCCGGTTTCTTCGGCTCAGCTTCAGATGTCGAACTGGCCACAGGTTTTTCATCAGGCTTTGGCACCGCATCTTCTGCCGACGCAACCAGTGACACTGCAATGCAGGCAATGAGGCTCATACCGTAAATTGAACATCCGGCGACTGCGTTGAATTTCGTCATTGTTTCTTGATTTCTATAACGACGGATAACGATGACGGGACAATTGAAACGAAAGTGATCGTGGATCGGTTTAGAAAATGGTTCACTAACCCGATGGCAAATGAGGCGTGGCATCCTGTTCCGGATCGCCGAAAATCGTCTTCCTTTCTCGCTCGATATAAATTGCCAGCGAGGCCTTGAACACGATCAACCCAATCAATGACTGGGCAATCGATAACGCGATTGAGTCGCAAGAATCTTCGTTCGGATTTGTGGATGCAAAAAGGCATGGGGCGATAATAAGAGACGCAATGAGTGTAATCATGCACATTCGATAACCAAGAAGTAGTAGTTCATGGCACATTGATCGCATTTTGATTCTGCGTTCCCATTTGTACATGGCAAACATTCGTCGTCATCCGAGTTTACGGGTCGATCTTCGTGGCGTCTCGATCCTTTTCACGTTCTTTGGCTTTGTCTTCAGCCGCTTTGTCTTCCTTACGATCCGCTTGTTGTTGCAGGAATTTGGTAATCAAATTTCGAGCAAAGTCGGCGAGTTCCGCTTGTTCCCGGGCGAGATCATCCTTTTCTTGCTGCATGGCCTCAGGCAACTTGCCGTCTTTATCACGGAATTTTTCGAGCATCTCGGTTCGCTCAAGATACTCTTCCTGCAATGACTTCAATAGTTTCAATTGAGCCAACTGAGGTAACATGTCACCAGGAGGCTGAGCCTCTTCCGGTTTCTCTTCTTTTTCCTGTGGTTCCTGACTCAGTTCTTCCGGTTTTTCCTGAGGCTTTTCTGGCGGTTGTTTTTTCTGTTCTTGCTTGAGAACCGCCAGCAGGTTGTCGATCTTGCGGAGTGCATCTCGTTCGAACGACTGTGTCTTTTCCGACGTTTCGCGTTCACCCAGGGCATCCGCTGCATGCTTCATCGAACGAGCCAATCGCTTCAAGACCAGCGAAAAGACTTCGGCAGAGGCCATCTGTTGCCCCATTTGTTCTGCAGTATGTTGCAGGGAATGTTCCGTTTCAGCCAGATTCAGTAACGCCTGCTTTTGCCCGCGTGTGATTCGATCTTCTTTTTTCTTTTCATCATCAAGACGAATCGTTTCTGCAATTACGTTCTCTTGTTGCGATCGCAGTGACTTGAGCTGGTCTTCGATTTTTTCCAGTTGTTCGAACGCCAGTCGATCTTGAGCGATCCGTTTTTCAAGGACCAGCTCGCGTTCGACTTGCTCCAGGTCATCGAGCGCTTCCTCCATCGCCTGCTGCATCTCTTCACCGTCTTCGGCTTCCTGGATATGCTTCATCATTTCGGTGATACGCTTACGGGCACGACGAGCCGCGTCGGCCGCTCCACGCAATCGAAGACGTTCCAGCTTTCGTTCGGCTTTTGCCATCCGCTCAGTAAGGTCTTCTTGCTGCTGCATTAACTCGTCTTGTTGCTGCTTCTTTTCGAGTGAGTCGTCCTGCTGATTCAGTTCCTCTGCTCGATCAGCAAGGCTTTGCTGTTCTTCACGTAATTGCTGGAATTCCTGAAGGGCATCCTGAGTCTGCTTGAGGAATTGTTCGGTATCCTCATTCGGCTGACGCTTCATCATTCGTTCGAGATCGTGAAGCTCGTCGATCGCCTGCTTTTGCGATTCGGCCGCCGCACCCATTCGATTTTCGGCAATCTTGTCCGCCGCATCGTGCAATTTACTAGCGGTCTCTTGCTGATTCAGTTCCTGTCCGACTTCTCCCAGTCTCTCAGCCGAATCAGGATCATTTCCTTTCAGGTTTTCAGCCGCTTTATCGAGCTGTTTGCGCAATTGATCAAGCTGTTCAGCGACCCGACGTTGTCGCACCGCAAGCTTGTCAAGCTCGGCCTTTTCCTGTCGCGAGAGTTCTGCAGCCGACTTCGACATCGTCTGTTGAGCCATGTTTTCTGCGTCCTGCTGGACTTTTTCCTGTTCGGAAATGACAGAACTCAAGTCCTTCGAAACATCCCGTTGGTCTCGCCACTCTGAAAGCAAGTCTTGCAATTCGGTCAGCGATTCCAGCGACCTGGCCTGCTGCGCTTGAGCTTCCGCCAATACCGATCGTAGCCCCTTGTTGGGAGCGGTAGATGCTTCTCGCTTTGGTAGGTCCTTTAATTTCTCAGATGATTTCTCGGAGCTATTTTCATCAGAACCCGACTTCGATTGAACCGGGGAAGGGCCGTCATTCGAGTCGGTCTTCAATTGAGGGTTATCTGGCTTCTGTTGGTCGGAGGAACTTGCCTCGTTGTCGACTTGCTCAGAAGTCGTGTCGTCGGATTTATCCCGGCTGTTAGGTCGCTTTGAACTTGGCGACGGTTCATTGTTTTTCGTGACAATTGACTTCGAACCCGACTGTGTGGTGTTGGAGCTTGATTTGTCATCAACAGGGGCAGCATCTCGACTCGCCCCTTCTTCGGCAAGTTTTTGTGCCTGTGTGAGTGCTCGTTCTACATCAGAAAGCTCTTCACGTTCCAGCCGGTTAAGTTCCGTTGCGACTTGCTCAAGGCGTTTTTCTGTCGCATCGTCGCCCAATCGATTTGCTCGAAATTCTTCGAGCAACTGTCTGGCTTGCGTCTCAACACTGTCGGCTGGATTGGTCAAACGGGATGCCGTTTGACGCTGATCCATCTCCGTTCGTTGAAGTTGATCGAGGTCCTGTGACCGCAGTTCACCGACCTTTTCTAGCTGAGTCTGCAGATCTTGCGTCTGCTGACGAGCTCGTTTCTGCATTTGAGTGGCTTGCTGCAGGTCTTCCAACAGATCGCCAACTCGCATTGCCAGCTCTCTTTGTTTTTCATCACGCGAAACAATCGTGATCGTTCGAGGAATACTCTTTCCGACGTGTGGTTGCCCAAGGTCATAATCGTCGGTCGCTTCGGCACGAAATACGATTCGCATTCCCGGCTGGGGGTTCAAGTCCGACATCTTCCACACGAAGCTGGCTTCGTGGCGTTGAGGTCCGACTGACTTAGGATCCGTTGGTGATCCGGGCTGAAGAAACGTCTCGTGTTCACGGTCGCTCGACGAACGGTCGAATAACGGAATGGTCTTCGGCTTTTCATCGTCGCCGTTTTGATAGGCAATCCGGACCTGATGAAGCCCAAGATCGTCCTTGGCGAGCACTGCAACAGGCAATTCGGAATCTGCCGTCAACAAGACGTCACTGACTGGCGCATCAATCGTGACATCCGGGATACCATCCGCAATTCCTCGAAGTTCGTATCGGACCGCATCTCGATCGGTAAATCCTTGAGTGTCTGTTAATTCAAACCAATAGCTGCCGTTCACCGCTTCTATGATTTCGAAGGTTGTGCTGAACTGACGAGCGTCATCGTGAAGCGGCATGGGGACGGCACGTTGTTCTCCCACACGTAACCGGGCTGATTGCAGCGACTTGTCGGCCATGGCGACGACTTCGATCTTCGAGCCGACCAATCCCTGAACGTGACCAACACCTGGCGGCAGGACTTGCACTGGTTGCTGTGAATAGGCGGGCGGCGTCACCGTAACCTGCAGTGAGTCGAGATTCGGGGGAGGCACGACGTTCACCTGGTAGAACGGCATGACGTTGTCGTCACCGCCGCTGGCACGAAACTGCATCGTCCCTCCCGTGGCCACCCAACTGATGACCGCAGCCTCGCGCGAACGACCCTTTTCGTCGCGAAGCGTTGTTTGCCGTAACGCCTCACGGGAAATCGGACCTTCGTCGCCGGTCCGGTATTCAAACCAGACTCGTTCAGGCAAACGACCTCGCGCGTTTTCGACATACAATTCCAGAGTGTCGCCTCTGGCAACGACAAGTGGTTGGTTCGGAGCTTGAAAGAATGGCGATAAATCGGGCCGAACCAGTTTGAGGTCCACCTTCCGGGGCCAGGGAACTTTGGAAAATGGAAATACCAGACGCTGCACGGATGTGGCTGCTTCCAGAGGATGCAACATGACAACCAGCGTGGTTAGAAATGTGACGGCCGCACCAGCAATCGTCACATTTCGGACCGCCTTAGTTTCGATGACATCGGATGTTTCGATCCGCTCCAGGTCACTGAGTGCCTGCCCGACAACCGCCTTCTGCAACTCAGTCGAACCAAGCTTTGAATCGAGCCGATGTTCGAGAAACTCGACGGCGCTCAACAGCCGGTTATTTAATCCCGGAAACCGCTTCTCAACACGACTGGCTAAGAACGTTGCTGATAAAGGTGACAATAGCGGAGCAATCAGTTGCCGCCAGATCATCCAGCCGGCCAGCCCGAGCAGGCTGAGGCCAATAACCAGCCTTGTGCCAGACTCATCAAAGTGCAGAAGCCAATCGAGTGTCCCCGTGATCAACAATCCGCCAAAGACTGCCAGCGAGGTCCAGCAGAGACCGGAAACCCAGGTAAGCAGTCGCACACGGTCTCGAAGTTCGGCCAGATGCTCGCTGACGATAATTTCCTCCGTCGAGGATTTGCGAGTGACTTTTAATTGCGGACGGTTTGACGGCATCAATGATTCCTTGCGACATGTCGATTTTGGCAAAATTCGACGTCGTACGGAGCAGCCGCTTCACGTCAAAACCGACAACAAGATTGTAGTCAGTCTGTGAACCGCAAGTAACAGCAGACCCCGAAGGAAAGAATTTCTCCCTAATCGGTTATTGTTCTTGATCCGGAAGTCGCTCTTCACAGTAGAGAAGGATCGAATCTTCGAGGCCCGCCAAAAACATGGTGCTGGTTCAAATTCACATATCAACTTCGTCAGACAAGTCATCGAAGTCCCACCAAAACTAACCCAGCGCGATAACGCGAAAATGCGACGAGTTTTGAACGGAAGTCAACAACGGGATCAATTCGCTGTTCTTGTCATTGCTGAAACCGGTCGTCACGAACCTAAGAAGTACGATTTATGTTTTTGCCATGCCTGAACAACAGAATGAAGTCATGGATGGACGTTGAGGCTAGATGTATACTTGAGCGAATGCAGGCGTTGAGTTACCTCATTGTGCGAGGTTTTTCCGAAGCCTTGGGAATCAGAAGCACACACGAGCTAATTCCCTTTATGCCATTGGCGTGTCATCTACGGGTGGTGGGTTTTATGAGTGTCAATGAAACGCAACTTCTTGAAGCTGCCAGAAATGCCGCGAAGCTTGCTTACTGTCCTTACTCGAAATTTCATGTCGGTGCCGCGCTGATCGCCGATGGGGTTCTGTTCTCCGGCTGTAATGTTGAGAACGCCTCTTATGGACTTACGATTTGCGCTGAGCGTGTCGCCACCTTTTCTGCGGTGGCTGCCGGAAAAAAACGGATCGAAGTCATTGCCGTGACTTGCCCGGATGCCGCTCTTGATGCTCCGACGGACTATTTAATGCCCTGTGGTGCCTGTCGTCAGGTCCTGTTCGAGTTCGGCGGCCCCGACTTAATGGTGATCGTCGACCGCGTCGGCACGATGCGCCTCTCTGAGCTCCTTCCCAATGCGTTCAAACTGCTTTGAACCGAGACGAATTGACCAAAGCGCGGAGCAGTAGACTCATTGCGGTTCCTCGGGGTAGTAGATTGTCAAAGCTTTGTGAAACGAAGCCTTTCGCATAACAGGCGGCTTTTTCGCAAAATCCGGTGCCTGGCTTCTGCATTCCCCAAAATGCGATGGTGTTTTTGGCATTGCGACTTGTGAATCCGACAAATGCACAACCTTCACATCAGGTTGGATCGAGAATTGCTGTTCTGGTTGCTTTGGAGATTTTCGGCAACTCAAAACGGTAGATTAATGCTGAGAGGTTTGGTTTTCAGCTGAATTCTGTTGAACCCTTCGCCATGCCGAAGGATCCTGACGCAGGCGATATGTCGTTTGATGATGCTTTGAATCAAGGCAGAATGAGTGATTGAATAATCAGTGACACCTGATACCGATGAATGACAACGTACAGTGAGGCGATGTAAATGTCCGTACCTTTGCAGCATGACCTGAAACAATTGCAACGTCACATTCTTGACCGTGCCGCATTCGTCGAAACTGCTGTCGAAAAGGCGATTCAATCGTTGCAGACGCAAAGCGTCGATCTGGCCAGGCAAGTGCTTGCGGGGAATTGTTCGAAGGACCAGACTGACAACTATCTCGAGGAAGAGTGCGTCAGGATTCTTGCTTTGAGGCAGCCTGTCGCATCTGACCTGCGACGCATCATCGTCATCATGAAAATTAATACGGATCTGGACCGTATCGCTGAACTCGCTGTGAACATTGGAGAGCGAGTATTTTGCCTGGACGGGCTTCCCCCCGTTCCACCACCATCACAATTGTCACAAATGCTTGAGCTGACGGTCCAGATGGTACACCAGAGCCTCGAATCCTTTGTTTCACATGACGCCACCATGGCACGAAACGTGATCCAATTGGACGATGTTGTCGATCATCTGAATGGCGAAATTATTTCGGTGCTGATCCAAGCGATGCAGGCAGGGGCCGATCACGTGCCGGGTGGGTTATCGTTCTTTTCAGCAGTCCGCCAATTGGAACGGATTGCCGACTATGCTGCCATGATTGCCGAGGATGTGTTGTACCTGGTTGAGGGAGAGATGATTCATCATAAACACAGTCCGGCGAGACTGGACACGATGTTGATGAAAAACTAACTCGTGTGCTTAGAGTACGAGGTACATGTTTCACCCGTCTGAAAGTCGAGGATCGATACTGTCTGGACTTCTTGTCGCAGTCAGAGATCCTCGACTCCTACTTTCGTAGAGGGTTGTGTTGTTAAGTCAGAGAAGTACGTTTTTTTCCAGGCCGGTATCTCAAACTCATTTCGCATCAATAATTCTTTCACTCCGACGACGTTGAACTTTCTGTGGCGCTCGTTGATTCTGACTTCGACGAAGCTTTTGGCTTTGGTTTCTTCGGCTTGCGATCAGACGCCCCGTTATTGATATTCTCTGGGAATAATGAGGCTGCGGTTTCTTTCAGCTCGGCCAATCTTTGTTCGAGGGCGTCAATTTCTTCGGCAAATTTTCGAGCGAGTTCATCGCGTTTGCTGAGAAAAGTCTTCACGTCGGCCATTAACGGATCGACGTGTTCTTCCGTCGTGATCGACGGATCTGTCGGGACATGATCTTCTAAACTGACGCTCTGGGTGGGCGTCTCTTCGACGGATTTCACTGAAGCGGTCTCCCTGTCCTGCCTTCTTGCGGCGCGTTTGCTGCTCATCGTATTCACGTTTTTCACTCGGATGTTTTGTCTGTGATTCGTAAACGGGGGGATCAAATAGTCGTTTTTGCGATTCGAGTCCAGACTTGAATATTCGGCTGTATGTCGAAATCTCAGATATGTTGAAAAGTTGATGTCAGCGGAACCGAAACTCCCGGAACTGATGACAGGTGTGGCAGAGATCACGCTGACCAAAACTTATTAACTTAAAAGAGGTAGTCAAGGCGACTCCGCCAGATCGCCATTGTGGCCAGGTTTGATCCGACTGACTCCTCTTTCCGTTTAGAGAGACAAGGTTAAACAAAAACACGTGAAGGGATACCAAATGATCCAGTCAACGTTAGAATGTCCAAAATGTCATAGCACGATGGATCGGGGATATACTCTCGACCAATCCCACGCGGCGATATTTACGGGGCAGTGGGTCCAAGGAACACCGAAACGGTCGTTGATGGATTTGTTTGGCGGATTCCTCATTAAAAGTCCGAACCAGAAGAATCGAATTCCGTTCGGTGCCTACCGTTGTCAATCGTGTGGCTTCCTCGAGTTTTATGCTCGTGAAGAATTCCGACCCAAATGGTAAGGCCTCTAAAAGAAAAACCGTGGGATCTGACGTATACCGTCGTCAACGCTCAGGACATACTCTGCCCCTCCTTTTGCTCAGGCGAAACCGCGGCGGTTCGCCTTGGATGTCACCGATTGTGTATCATGCCCCGTAAGGAGAATTTCTCTCAACTCAATTCGTGTGACGGCGCGACGTATTCTTGGCGTTATTACAATAGGCAGTTCCTGGGCATCTTCATGAATGATCCACGATGCTGGCTCTTTCCTTCCAGCGTGATATTGTCCCTCGTCACATGTGGGTTTGCGAATCCCGCAGTCGGTCAAACAGACCCGTTGCCATTTGCTGACCCTTCAAAAATGTTCGAAAGAATGTTTGGTGAAGACACCGAGGCCGATCGAATCGCCTTGGAAAAAATCACGGTGTCTCTCGACGACGAGACAAAGTTGGGTCAGCAAATGGTGCAGTCGGCACTGGCCTCGCTGAAAGCCGAGGAGACTAAGGTGCTCACTGAAGGTCGAGAGGTCGACTATCTCAAGAGCCTTGTGGACACGTTACAGCCTTACATGCGAAATAAAAATCGGTACAAGTCGATCAAGGTGATGGTGGCTCAATCACCGCGTATTGACGCTCGGTCCTTTCCTGGCGGGACACTGATCTTCTTCGATGGGCTGCTCGACGCGGCTGGCAACGAAGCGGCGCTGGCTGGAATTGTCGGACATGAATTGTCTCACCTTGATCGTGGGCATCAATTGTTGCCGCTGAAACGAATGAAATTGATGGAGAAATCTATTTCCTCCCCGGGTCGATGGGATGCTTTCATGAATTCGCAGTCGAGCATGACCAAGATGTGGACGCGCCCATTTCGTCCGGAAGACGAGCGTGATGCTGACCGAGACGGCGTCGCCTGGTCATACGCGGCAGGATATGACCCACGCGAGTTAGCAAAGCTCTTTCAGAAGAAGAAAGGTAAATCTTCTGTTGCAGAGGAACTGCCGTGGGCCACTTTCTTCAGGTCCCATCCATACGATCAGGAGCGACAGGAAGCGATATTGAAGCAATTCAAACAGCTCAATCAGAAACAGCCGCCGAAGGAACCACTTTTCATTGGTCGCGAAAATCTGATCAACCGTTTTTCGCGGAAGCAGGAAAAAGATGCTGTGAAATAATGAAAAGAACAATGGCAGAGAAAACGATTTCGTCACAGCAGCACACAGAAAGATAGGAGCCAACGTTGGAAACAGTCGCGGCAGGACGATACCGACACTACAAGGGCAATGAGTACACCGTCGTGGGTGTCGCTCGACACAGTGAAACCGAAGAGGAACTGGTGGTCTATCGACAGGAATATGGGGACTTCGGGCTTTGGGTTCGTCCCAAGCAAATGTTCGTTGAAACGGTCACGGTGAACGGTGAAGCGATTCCCCGGTTTCAGTGGATCGGTAAAGCGGCTCCGACATGAGTTCGGTTACGTCGCTATGGTTTTGCCAATCTTCGAAATGAAGGAGCGACCTAATGGGGGTAAAAGAAGCCGACAGATTTATCGTTTAACCCGTAGCCAACGGCGCAGGCGAATCGGCGTCCAGCCGATTCTTCAAACGTTTCCGAGCATTGATTGCGATTACCGCTACAAACCTTTCGCAATGGCGAAATGAGCGATGACACCTCGGGTTTGTCGGTGACGCCGGTTGACTCGCTTCTCTTCGAGTCGCGGTTAAACCCATTTTCCGCACCCTGGCACGCGACCTAAAAATGCGTTGAACAACGCGTCTTGAATCGGTCGGAGACCGATTTCATGTCGGTGGTCGAGGTAACAGTCGACTCAAGATCTGGGC
>CAIVEI010000148.1 GCA_903904835.1 uncultured Schlesneria sp.
AAAGCAAAGTCCTTTTGCTACAGGCATGAATCATTCGCGATCAGTACGAAAGAGTCCATCCCCAAAAATACGCGCAGATTCTGCCGGAGAAACCGACGGTCCATACTTAGCTGGTACGAACAGGGTTGAAACCCCAGGCTGTATTCCTACACCGCTTCGCGGTTAAGAGATCGCCAGGATTTTCACGTCGTCCGAGAGTCCACGCTTTACGTATCGGCAGCGACTCCGTCGTCGGCATCTACCCTTCGTGTGAATATTGGGTGAGCCAGTGACTTCGCTATTCGGCTTCAACCTGGACGAATCGGAAGAACGACCACGTCAGCCCAGCAGTAATCAGGACGCAGACGTCGATGTAGAAAATGGGGTCCCATTGCGCGCGGCCTGAATGACCGTGTGTTCCCAGCCAGTCGGCGATGGCTCCCACTAGGAATTGCGAACTCATCGCACCGAAGACACCGGCGGAGTTCATCAGACCGAACAGCGCACCGACGTGTTTGCCGCTGATTCCGATCGCGCAGGACCACCACAAAGATTGAGTTGCCTGGGTCATGAAACAGGAAAGGCCAGCGAGCAAGGCGGCGAGCCATGGGTTTTGTGACAACAGTGAGCAACTCAAAAACGCGGCTGCGGCAAAGAACGCGCTGCCACCCAACAGACGTCTTCTCATCAACCCTTTCCCTGTGACCACGCGGTCCAGAATTTGACCGCCGAAAAAGGTGCCGACGGCCGCACAGGCCAGAACCAGCGACGCCATCATTCCTGCTTCGGTCTGTTCAACGCCGCGTCCTTTGATGAGGTACGTCGGGAACCAGGAAAAGTAGATGTAACTGTTGAACGACGCGAAGATCTGAACCAAACTGAGCAACCAGATACTTGGGTTGCGACTGACTAATGCCCAAGGGATATGGCCATGGACGTTTTCGGAAGAGGCTCGACGTCCAATGTGTTCGGCCTCTGCCATGTTGACGGCGGGATGTGTGGCCGGATCGTCCCGGAACCACCACCAGAATCCGGTTGCCCAGACGGCACCCAGACCACCAAATGCGGCAAATGTGGATCGCCAGCCGATATTTCGAATGAGCAGTGCGGCCAGAAATGGTGCCACGGCCCCTCCGATTTGCGAGGCCGCCAGAAATACTCCCTGTGCTCGTCCCCGTTCTGCATCGGGAAACCATCGTGATAAAACTCGTGCGGCGTTGGGAAAGGCCCCCGCTTCACCGGCTCCGAAAAGAAAGCGAACGGTAACCATCGACGACATCCCGGTGCAGGCCCCAGTCAGAGCGGTGAACGCCGACCACCAGAGCGAGATTCGTGTCAGCACCTTTCGTCCGCCGATCAGGTCACCCCATCGACCCGTTGGAATTTCGAATAGACCATAGGCCAGTGTAAAGGCCATCAAGACGAAGCTGGCTTCGGTATTGGAAAGCTTCAAGTCCTGTTTGATGGAGGGGAGCGCCTGGGAGATACAGATGCGATCGAGGTAAAGGATCCCTGACAGGAGACAAAGGACGCCGAGCACAACGAATCGAGTTCCCGAACGGGACGAGAGTTCTGACGTTGCCGAGTCTGACTGATCAGAGGTTTCCACGGACATGACCTTTTCCTTCATGGAGGGGCCGGAAGTTGTCGGGGCCTTTCTTCAGAGCGGCAGGTCGTCGCTGGCTAAGCGGCGACGATGATTGTTACGCTGTTAACCGAGCGCTTCAAGTTACGTGGTGAGAATTAATAAGCTGCGAGCCCCGCCATGTTGATTGGTTATGTCAGTGACGAACGCTATGTGGCCCTGGTTGACGTTGCCTTGGAGTTTGTCAATGTCCAGGGCGAATCGTGGGAAGCAAGGTCTCGTGCAACAGGAGCAGTTTATCTAGATGCTCCAGCCGGAAACTATACCGTCACACTGCAGAGGCCCGGTTACGGTGCGAAACGAAGCCACGTCACGTTGCCGACCACGTCTCCTCATCAATTCCGACTGTTGAGCGATGGACTAAGCGGTTATGTCTGGCCGAAGTGGGTTCGCGGCGGTGAGGCCGGCGAATTTCGAGTTCACTCCGTTGAACAGTATCACCTGGAATTATGGCGATACGGATGGAAGCCAGAGTTCGTTCGAAGCCTCGGCTGGCACGATGAGCACGGTCCTCGTGCGACGATGCAAGTCACTCCGGACGGCGACTACACCCAAACTGGAGTCGAGTGGAATCGGGTTGGATATACGAGTCCGACTCACAAACAATTTCTTGCGGCGCCAGATCAGTCTGGTTTGTATTACTTTAGGGCTCAAACCCCTTCCGGGTTGCAGTTTTCGTTTCCATGGATCGTGGCACCAATACGTCCGAAAGCACCACTGGCGGTGCTTGGCAGCAACATCACCTGGAATGCCTACAACAGCTTTGGCGGACGAAGCAATTACATTCACGCAGACGAGTTGCCGCCGACGCCGACGGTGAATTCGCGGAATGATCTCAAGCGTTATCGCGACGCGGAATTTATGACTTGGAACTGCGAATCATATGTACCACTTTCGTTCGATCGACCTGAGCCGTTTAATCACATTGATTTTGACGCACAGATTACAGATCCGATTCAAGGCAGGCAGGCGTGTCATCTGGCACCGGCGGAGTGGCGCTTGCTGGGATGGCTTGAGCACCAAAGTCTGCCGTATGACTTTTATGCGGAAACTCAACTGGACGATGGGACGCTAGATCTCTCGTCTTATCGCGCGCTGATTTCGGCTGTTCATCCTGAGTATTGGACACGGCGAATGTTTGACCGTGTCAAGCAGTGGGTTTTTGAAGAAGGGGGAAGGCTTCTTTATCTTGGTGGCAACGGCATGAACTGCGAGGTTGAAATTCATGGGTCGTCGATGACGGTACACAACGAACAGATTACGGGGCTGGACGTGGCGGGTGTTGGAGCAGAAAGCCGAATGGCACTGCGTCATGAATCGGAGGCAAGCCTGGTCGGGGTTGTCTTTACGCCTCCGGGAGCCATGACGGGTGCGCCGTATCGTGTGGTGGATTCCAGCCATTGGGCTTTTCATCGGACGGGACTTCAAAATGGCAATCTGTTCGGACTGAAGTCACTTCATATGCGTTGTCCTGGGGGAGCATCGGGGCACGAAACAGACAAGATTTCGCCCAGTACACCAGCGAACACTCAGTTGCTGGCTCAGGGGCTGAATCCCGACGAAGGGGGGGCACACATGGTTCATTTTGAAACCCCGAAAGGGGGAGGCGTGTTTTCCGTTGGCTCGATTTCGTGGGTCAGCAGCTTGCCCGTTGATGAACAGGTCTCACAGATTACCGAAAACGCAATTCGCCGTTTTTTGGAATGAAGACCGTGACTTTCAGGGGCATTTCGGTGAAAACGCAGAATCTGCCGGTTATACCGAGAGTCGTCTAGGGTACGATTGACCGGGCAAAATCAATTGCACGAATCTTCTTAATCATTCACGACGATTTAACACCAAGTTAATCGTGAAAAAGTCCTGCTCAAACGCCAGACAGCGGAATTCGCAGGGCGATCGACGAATAGCGTCGCACGCTTATTCAATCGTGATTGCTTCGCTGCTTAAGGGATTGCGGTGAAGTGATTTTGAACTGAATCGTTTCGCGGGCTGGAGAAATCCCTTATGAGCCGGTTGTCCACATCGCAAAGCATTCTGCGACCGCAACTTGCAATTCCATCTTCGCCCGTTAGCAAACAACACTTGTCGGAATGGATGTTATCGATTCCGGGTGTTTCCCGGGTTGTCGATCGCATTGGCGTGACTGAATTTCGTCGGCGAATCTTCCACATGTCACCATCGCTTATGCCGATGGCGCTTCCTTATATTCCGCACCAGGATGTCTGGGGCGCACCGTTACTTTGCATTCTGTTTCTCTCGACCATTACGATTCTGGTACTTGCGGTAGTGCTGGGACCTTTTTTGGTCCGCAGCGGTGAAATTAATTGGATGGGAGCGGTGTTGGGTTATATGGGGCCGGTTGTTGGTTCACTTCTGCTGTTTCCCGGACGTGCGGAATGGGGGCTGATGACTTTGCAGATTCTTGCGCTGGGTGACGGGTCAGCGACATTGGGCGGGTTGATGATTGGTGGGCGGCGACTTCCATGGAATCGAAAAAAGACATTCTCGGGATTGTGCTGTTTTGCGATCGTTGGCTCATTCGCTGCGTCTTACAGCTTTTGGGGTGAATCGCGACCTGGGGTGCCGTTTGCAAAAGCGTTTCTGATTTGCAGTGTTGCGGCGGTATGTGCGGCGATTGTCGAGTCGCTGCCGATCCGGTCGAACGACAATCTGCGAGTCGGAACAACAGCGCTGGTCGTTGGGGTCGTCATGAGTTTGCTGGTGATTTAGGTGACGACTGTTTGGAACGGATGACAGAAAGAAACGTGGTCAAGGAAGTTTTTGTAGTATGTCCGCAGGGTTCACATCGACGACTTTGCTAAGCAGGATCGGTCGGCTTTCTAGCCAGCCCGTAGCTACGGCTATTGGGACTGTGGTTCCGAAAGAATTGCCGCCACAGCCAGCCCAGGAACATGCGAACAGTCTGGCGGAAGTCGTTCACCTTCGAAAGAGTTACGGCACTCACCTGGCGGTAAAAGACGTCAGTTTCAAGCTGCAACGGGGTGAAGTACTAGGGCTATTGGGGCCAAACGGCGCAGGAAAAAGTACGACGATGATGATGCTGGCAGGGTTATTGACCCCGACCAGCGGCGATGTTTTGCTGGACGGTCGTAAATTTGATGGCCGCAATCATGAGCTTCGCCGAATGCTGGGGGTTGTGCCTCAAGAGTACGCGATTTATCAAGAACTGAATGCAATCGACAATCTGCTGTTCTTCGGCAAACTTTATGGTTTACGAGGTAAGGTCCTGAAGGATCGCTGTAACGAGGTACTCGAGCAGATTGGCCTGGTGGAAAGTGCCAAGCGCCCATCGGGTGACTATTCCGGCGGGATGAAGCGTCGACTCAACTTTGGCGTTGCCCTGATGCACAAGCCTTCGATTTTGATCCTCGATGAACCGACGGTCGGTGTCGATCCCCAGTCGCGGTCGCATTTGCTGGATTGTGTTCGGCGTCAGGCCTCAGAAGGTGTCGGCATCGTTTACGCAAGCCATTACATGGAAGAGATTCAGTCGATCTGCCACCGGGTCGCAATCGTTGATCATGGAGAGGTGCTGGTCGATGACACGATCCCTAATCTCATTGGGGGAACGGGCTCTGACTTATACCTCTACGTCAATCGAACGACAGGAATTTCGGAAGAACTCGGAAACCTGGCGATTGTTGGAATCGGTAGTGACGGTGAGCCGGCAGTGATTGTTCCCGGCGAAGTCCCTGCTTCGGGTAAACATGCGAACGTCAGTTCATTGCGTTATGGATTGGGATCGCTCATGCCTGAAACGCCTCGAATTTCCCCCGAATTGTCATGGCGGTTACAGACAGTCCTGTTCAAATTGGGAAACATAGGCATCGAAGTCCAGCGAATCGAGACTCAGCAATCGAATCTTGAACGGCTATTCCTTCAGCTTACGGGAAAGCGGTTGCGAGATTAGTTGCGACGGAAATTCCGTCGGACGTGTGTCTGGCCGCGAATGACCGTTCTGGCGCCAATCGACTACGAAACGGAGTAAGACTTAATTATGTCAGCCTGGCACATTACTATTAAAGATCTCTTACTTTTGTCTCGTGATAAACGAGCACTGGTGTTGCTTCTGGTATTGCCGTTGATGTTCATTTCGATCGTCGGCATGTCGACGGGGCAGTTGCTGACTCGAGACGAAAACAGCGAACGCTTCAAAATCGTCGTCGTGGATCAGAACAATAGCGAAACCTCGCGGGACCTTGTCACGGAGCTTGCAAAAAAACCAGAACTTCTGATCAGGTCGGTTTCATCCAGAGAATCTGCTGATGATCTGGTGCGAAGCGGAGACGCCTCGCTGATTCTTGTCGTTGGCCCGAAGTTTGAAGAACTCGTTGAACAGATCCGAGTCAGCGACATCTTCAATTCGAAAGACGGGCCAGCGGCGGCGGGTCTGGCTGCACTGGATCTTGAGGTTGTGACAAAGCCAAATTCGGCAGGGATTGGGCGACTGCTCGAAGGGGTCGTGCGTTCGCAAGTGATTGGATTTATTGCACCGATCGCTGCAAGAAAGAATCCAGTCACGCGAGCCTGGGTTCGATCGCAAGAAACGGATGGGGAATCGGCTTCAGTCACTTCCGTTGCGTCGATAGATGACAAGCCTAAATCCAGGCAGAACGCAGTCTATTTGTGGGTTGTTCCCGGCTTCACAGTGATGTTCGCGTTTTTCGTCATCAGTATCATGGCAAGATCTTTTATCATTGAGCGTGATCAGGGGACATTACGACGATTGTTGATGGCCCCCATCGGAACAGTGCCTGTGTTGATAGGAAAGACGATCCCGTTTTATCTGACGTCAGTACTGCAATGTTCGTTGTTGTTCTTATGCGGTCGATTGATGTTCGGAATGCCTTGGGGGACTCAACCGGCGTACCTGATACCGGTGATTCTGTGTACTTCGGCGGCTGCTACGTCTCTCGGACTGCTTCTGGCTACGGTGGTGCACACCGATCAGCAGGTTTCATCGTATGGGACGACTTTAATTCTGATGTTCAGTAGCATCAGCGGCTGTTTCTTTCCTCGTGAATTCTTTCCGAAGCTGATGCGTCAGATCAGTCTTTTGACGCCTCACGCGTGGTCGCTGAAAGCGTTCGATGCTGTGCTGACTCAGCCAATTGTCGACTCTCAACTGATCTTGTCCTGTTGCGGGATGCTTCTCGTGTTTACGGTCGTTTTCTTCACGACCGGATGGTGGAGATTTCGAGCCACCGCGCACGGTTAAATTCCAACCCGAAAATTGTTGCTACTTTTTCTTCCGTTCCGGGTTAATTAATGAAAGTTGCTACGGAAAAATGGTATAAAAGGCTTCGCGCCAGTTCGGGGCTCAAAAATAAAACGAGTAGATCATGTCGCTTCCGATCAAAGGTTCGCGTGCAACAGGTGTCGCGTCCGCAACCGACGATCAGCGATCGTCATCATTGCGAGGACTTCTGACCTCGGAAGCTGTCGATTTCTCGCCCAAGCGGTCGTTTTTCTGGAAGAAATTGATTTCCCCCATTTCGACCAGCCTGGTCGTACATGCGGCGGTCTTGTTCATCCTCAGTTGGATCTATTTCGATCTTCCAAACAACAAAGTGTTCGAGACGATTCTCACACTCGTTGCCGGTGACAACGGTTCATCTGGGGACGCGGTTGAGATCAATTTCGGCGATTTAAAGGAACCGACGATTGAAGAGGGAGGGCCGGCGTTGGCGGAGATCGGAGTGATCGGTGAGATCGAACCGGAAATAATGGCCATGGGTGACGATGTTGAGTCTCCTTCCCCGATGAATGTGAATAATGTGAATGCCGAGTCAATTCCCGGCGGAGATCGAAATCCGGTCGGAAAAAAAGTTGAAGCGACTTCGAAAAAATCTGGGAATAAACGAGCCACATCAACGAAAACACAGCCCCAGCCGGGAACGTCTGCCGCCGCCGAAGCGGAAGGAACCGTTCACGCAGAGCATTTTGTTGGACGTACATCCAAGGGGAAAGCCGCCCTTTTGAAACGCATGGGGGGGACTGATGCGAGCGAAGCGGCAGTTGCCAAAGGGTTGGTGTGGCTCAAGAACCATCAGCTTCCTGACGGATCGTGGAACTTTAATCACGTGAGCAGCCCTCGCTGTGACTGTACGATGCCCGGTCGCATGGAAAACAATCCCTACGCGGCGACAGCGATGGCAGTCATGGCGTTCCTGGGAGCTGGTAAAACTCACGAAACCGGCGAGTACCAGTTGGAAGTTCGCTATGGCCTCGATTTCTTGCTTGCTCAGGGAATACGAGTGGGAAAGGGTATCCGTTATTACGGCGAATTATCAGGGCCGGCCACTTATTACACACACGGCCTTGTGACGATCGCGATTAGCGAAGCCTACGCGATGACTGGAGATGCTCGTTTGCGACCGGCCGTGACGGGAGCGGTTGAATTCCTTGCCGACACGCAGGATTACGGTGGAGGATGGCGTTATTTTCCCGGTCAACCTGGCGATACTTCTGTTGTAGCCTGGCAATTGATGGGCTTGAAAAGTGCTCAATTTTCGCGAATCACCGTACCGCAGAAAGTTTTTAGTGGCATTGATCGATTCCTGGTCAGTGTTTCGTCAATGCGAGGTTCGCAGTATGCGTATCTACCTGATCGCAGTAATTCTCCAACACCGTCAATGACCGCTGCGGGCTTGTTATGCAAAATGTATCTCGGTGCAAAGGAAAACCACGGAGGAATGCGTGCGGGCATTCGATTTCTGGATCAACACGGTCCAGAACCCGATGGCATGTACTATAACTACTATGCGACACAGGTCTTACATCATTGGGGAGGCCCCGAATGGGATCGATGGAATAATGTCATGCGTGAGCATTTGATTCGAACACAGATTCGAGACGGTCATGCAACGGGGAGTTGGGACGTTGCCGACCGTCACGGATATGTCGGTGGCCGTGTCTACATGACGACATTAGCCTTGTTGACGCTCGAAGTTTATTACCGACACCTGCCACTTTATCAGCGGGACCGGATCGATTTTCCGCTCATCAACAAGGAAGCCCAAGTCAACAAATAATTCGCAATTTTAATCGATTTGAATTTGTATGCGACGTGGTTCTGGTTTTGAAAGACGGGGCAGAACAACTTCGAGCACACCTTGATTCAGCTTGGCAGAAATTCGCTCGTGGTCAACTTCGTCGCTGAGGATGAACGACCTCAGAAAATGTCCCACCTGGTACTCTTGGTGAATCAAACGAGCTTCACTTGGAACAGACAACGAAACTTTGCCGAAAAGCGATAGTTTATTGTCTTGAATCTGGAGCTCTAAGGAATCTGTGGCGACGCCAGGTAAGTCAGCCTGAAGCACCAAGCCCTCAGCCGTTTCGAAAATGTCGATTGGCGGATTAAAAACAACCTCATCAATTGGATATTCTTTTGGAGGTGGAGGTGCCGTCTCTGATGTTCGTACAATTTCATGAGACATTTGTTTGCGACTCCTCAAGGCGGATTCGACACCGCGATAAAAACGCTTTTGGATTACCCAGGATTTCCATTGGTCACCGGAATCTGCCTGGGCGCGACGGCGCGGGCTTTCGGAAGTCGAATGCAGAGCACACCATTGGTAAACTCGGCAGCGAGTTTTTCATCCTGAATATGGTCAGGAAGGGTAAGCGATCTTTGCCAAACGCCGCGTGGACGTTCCTGCCGCCGAAAACGATCGTCGGATATTCCTTCAGGGCCCAGCCGTTTCCCCTTAATCGTTAACACGCCTCCCGATATCAGAACTTCCAGGTCTTCCGGACGGGTCCCAGGAAGTTCTGCTGTCAGCAGGAATTCATTGTCTAATTCATAGACATTAATTGGAGGATACTGGCGGCCGAATCTGATCCCGTGAAACAACGAGACTTTAGCAAGTAATTGATCAACCTCACGCTCGAGGTCGCGAAACGGGTCCCAAGTATGTCCCCAACGAAAGACTGGCATGTCATTCCCCTTGCTCGTCAAAGACCGAGAAGAAACGATGAAGTGCCACGCAAACAGTGTACCATCCTTAAAAACGCTCGCGGGAGGGTGCTATTCATCGACTGATAATCGACGCAGATCCTTTTAAGGCTGTTTCTTGGAGAATATTTCGCCATTTTGGCGGAAACAGTCTCGCCGCTCTCTCACAGTAATATACTGTCAAACTGGCAGGGTTGCGGCCGAGCGAAGTGCTTCTGTCAACAGTCGTAGAGCAACATCTCGACGATGAGCTGTCGCTACTAAGGTAGCGCACTGAAAGTGCCGAGCAATGCTATTGTTCGGGTTGTGCGTCGGTTTCCGCTGGAGCTTCGCTGCTATCTTCTGGTTCAATTTCCGGTAGCAGTGGAAGGCGGTCAGGGTATCGGTGGTAGACCGGATACGGGTGACCGATTTGGCGGAGACAAATGACGAGTCCGCTTTCCGTTGCAAGAAAGATTCGGTCGGTACGATCGTTTACGGTCCGGACGTTATAGCGGCGAAGCGGCAGCGATCCGATTGTTTCTCCGCTGCTTCTTGAGACCAACGTGAGATTTCCGTCGGCGTCTGAAGTCGCCACGGCACCGCCGGTCACAGCGACGAAATTGGTCAATTCTGGTTTCCACCAACGGCGAGCACCCGAGTTCGGGTCGAGGCAATACATTCCACCACGGTCAGGAAGCACATAAAGGTCATTATCGATGGCGACAGGTCCCTTACGAATAGGCAATCCCGACGTAAATTCCCACTTGTAAGTTCGGCTCAGTGGATCAATCGCACAAAAAGTGAAATCCTCGGAAGCGACGAATAACAAATTGTCCAATCGAGCCAACGGGGCAACTATCGCCTGGCCGGTTTCTACCTGATACCAGAGCTTTCGGTCTGCGGCTTTGACAGAGTACACGGAACCGTCCCGACTGGCAAAATTGACGTAGGGTCCGATAATGATCGGTGGCGATGTGATTTCTTTTCCAACTTTGTACATCCAGACTTGAGCCTCCATCGACCACTGCGGAAGCCTTCGTTGTTCGTAAAGCTTGCGAATCTTTTCAAGGCTGTATGCGTAGATACTTCCGTCGAGAGTACCGAAGTAGACTTGAGTATCATCGACAGCAGGACCTGTTGACGGTTGCCCGTGCAGAATCAAATTCCAAAGTGTTCGGCCCGTTCTTTTATCAAGACCGTACATCGTTGATCCTACGACGATCATCGCCTCTTTTTCATTTGAGACGGCCGGGAAGCTTGGTTGATCGAATTTGCCGAGCTGAACTGCCCATAACTGCTGTCCGGATTCTGCATCAAAAGCAGTTGTAACTCCTGATGAAGCCTGCACGTAGACCATGTCTTCATCGATTGAAACGTGTTTGATCTTGTCGCGATGTGGATTGATGACAGCCTGAGCCCACCAGCCGCGCTCCAGGCCGATTCTGCTCAATTGCTGATGCGTCGGAAGCGGGGGATCCCCTTTCAGTTGTGCAAAGGCTGGTGCGTCGAGATAGACCCAAATCAACGCGACAACCGTCAGCACTCGCAGGCAATTCTTCATTTCGTCGCTCTCTTCGCACTGGATTAACTTTGTCTGCTACGATTCTGCAGCCGTTTTATAGATCGCATGTGACACGATAAGCATCTTTGCGTCGGCAGACTCGCATGTGATAAGTGAGTTCGGATTCCCGCTTCGGAGTGTCGCTCACCATCGCGTTTTCCTTCCTATCTTACCGAGTCGTTGGAACCGCTCGCCAGTCTCTGTTTTTGGGGATTTCTGGCAAATTTCATTATGCTGTTGCAGACACGAATTAGGGCAGGATAGAATCATTCGGTCCGGTTCTGTCTTTTTTTCGAAACGCATTGATAAATGCCTGGATTCGATCCGACTTTCTGTTTGTGTTCGCGATTCCGGGTCATTTTCCGTGATACGATTCTACGCCGCCTGGAGGTGGGTCGTGAGCAATTTCTTACGAATGTTACGGATTTTTTTGTTTCGTAGTAATCAAAATCCGACGCGTCATCGATGTCTTATTTTGTTTTTCGGGTGCGTCGTCACATTTCCTCAATTGGCAATGGCCGATCTCGTCAAGCTGATCAATGGTGGCGAACTGCGCGGAAAAATCATCCCGTCGAGCAATGCGAAGGACAAAATTCGGGTTGAAACTCTGACTGGTGCGACAGTTGTTGTCGAGCGATCTCAAGTACAATTTGTGACACCCCGTTCGCTCGCGATGGAAGATTACGAGACCCGATCGCGAAGTCTGGAAGATACGGCTGGTGCTCATTGGGAGCTTGCAGAATGGTGTCGGCAGCGAGGCTTGACCAAACAGCGTGAAACGCACTTAAGACGAGTGACCGAGCTTGCGCCCGACAATGAAAAAGCCCAATCAATTCTGGGACGCGTCTGGCATCAGGGAAATTGGATTGATCGCGACGAATTAATGGCTTCGCAGGGTTACGTGAAATACAAAAATAAGTATATCACTCCTCAAGAGCTGGAAGTCATTGAGAGCACGACGGATGAGCTTGAGCGCGAACGGAGTTGGTTTCAGAAAATCCGACTTTGGCATGGCTGGTTAGATGGACAGCACGAAAATCGCAGAGCTCAGGCGATAACAGAGCTCAATTCCGTCGATGACCCGTACGCAGCACCCGCGATTATCAAGTTCCTTGCATCTGATTCTCGACTCGCGATCCGCGAACTGGCGGTAGCAATATTGGTGAAAATTTCAGGAGCCAAGTCGATCAACGGTCTCGTGAAATTGGCATTATTTGATGAAGCGCTTCAAATACGAAAGGCCGCTTTGGATGGGATTGGTAGTGCGCATTATGAACGAGCTCAGAAGGCATTTGTGACAGCGTTGAAAAATGAATCTAACACGGTTGTTTGCCGCGCCTCGACGGCGTTGGGGCAAATCGGTGACAAAGAAGTAATCAAGCCCCTGATCGAAGCACTGGTGACCGTGCATCAATATCAAGTAGCGATGGATTTGCCTAACAATCAAACCTACAGCTTCAGTTCAGATGGAAGCTTCTCGTCAAATACGCCTGCCGTACCGCCAGGAGTCATGGACGCTGTACGCTCGGGGCAGCTATTGCCCCCGGTTTTTGCCGTACCCAGTGATACCCCGGCACAACTTAAAAAGAACGTGACAATTCGGGTCGAACACTATAACGCCGAAACATTGGCGGCATTAGGGAAACTGACTCAGCAGAATTTTGGGTACGACAAGAGGACCTGGCATCTTTGGTGGGCTGCGGAGAAAAACGCAAGCGGTGCGCCAAAGGGTAAAGGATGATTGACGCAAGAATCGGTTTCAGATTCATGCAATTGTCTGTGCCGATTCCACGCCATTATTTCCGCTTCCAGCTTTTTTGAATCGCTTGCGTAATCGTTGCAGCCGGAAGGGTTGATCGCAGTAGAAGGTTTCCGTCCATCTCTTCGAATTTCGTTCAGTGGCATTCTCTGCCGAGGACGATAACTACCGTCGAATGAACGACAACAATTGTCCGTAGTGATTTTCTGTTGAGATGGAAACTGCAATCATGGCTGCCCGCGTTGCTTTACTGATACTCGTGACCGGCCTTTTTGCTGCGCTTTGGTCTGGAGATCATCCTGACCAGTTGACGCAAGTTCGCCGGCCGTCCAAGCAAGAAATTCGCTTGGACTACGACCGCGAGCCGAGCTCAAACCAATCGTTGTCATTATCCAGTAGCGAATTTGCCGCGCCACTTCCAGAAGGAATCACTGAGGGACGATATCTGGTGGCTGATCGATTCGGCGGCACTCGCATTCGAGTTGTTTCGAACGGCGAAGTTGGTTCGGTGGTAGCGGTTCCCGGACAAAAAATGGTCGACCATTACTCGGTCGAGTCACGTCAAGGTCGCTGGCATTTTGTTCGAATCGAAGCAACTTCCGCGGATCAGGCGGCGATTCCTGAATCACGGCGAAGTCGTTGAATTGATCGAGGCCGGTAGCCCTTCTTCAATTGTTGAAAACGTCGGGGTCCATTGGAGCGTTTCTCGAAGTTTCTTGTTCGAGCAGCGTTTATTCAGACCGCCAGAGCCACGGGCACTTGCTTCTGCCGGATTGAAAATTGGAACTGGGCCACCAGCAAGTCTGGCAAGCGTGTTGTAGTATTCTTCTCGCAACACGGGGCGGTCATCGACGACGAGGTAAGTTTCAAACGGCGGCCCAATTTTTTCGCACGCGAGAACCGCAGATACGGCATCGTCTATATGGATCAGATTCAGCCACGAATCCCCGCGGCCTGCGACTGACAATCCTGCTTTAATCGATTCGATGCGGGACAACATCCGTTCGGGACCGTAGATTCCAGCAAGTCGTAAGACATTTGCGTTTGGTACGTCAGTGCTTGGGAAATAGTTCCAAACGAGTCTTTCGGCTTCGAGGCAATTCTGACCACTCGGCTGAGTCGGTTTGCATTCCGAACTTTCGTCGACCCATTCTCCGTCCGATTGCCCAAAAACACTGGTGCTTGAAACGTAGATAAATCGCCGGCAGCGGCCTTTTATGCTCGAAAGAACGTTTCTCAACCCACCGCAGGTGACCTCTTCGTGGCTTCGTCCAGAATTACGGTCAAATCCTACGGCATAGAGAATCAAATCAACCTCGGGCAGATTTGCAAGAGAATCCAGATCACAGATGTCGGCGACGATCGGTTGAATTCCCGATTGCCGAAACGATTCGGCATTTTTTTGAGTCCGAGTGACTGCAATCACATCGTGCCCAGTGTCGACCCATGCTGCCGCAACACGTCGCCCAAGGTAACCACAACCAAAAATCAAAAACCGCATTGACCGACTTTCCGTCGCAGTTTCGCGACTTTCAGGGAATGATATGGCGATTAAGGCACAAATCGCTGGCATTTCATGATCTTGATGGTTCCAGCACAACCGATTTTGAGAATTCCGCAGATGTTTGCCAATCAATTTGGGGCTGAATTGCAGTTGTTGGCCATCATTCTATAATCCGAACGATGAACAACGAAGTGTAGAAAACTTGGGCGTATCATCGGTGGGGGAATGTTGAACGGATTTTCCGGATAGTTCCGGGTTCCGTTTCCCATCGATTTTGGCCTGTTCAACAAACTCGGTAGCTGCCGCAGGGAGTGACAACGTGACGGACTCGACTGCCCAGTGCAAAACTGGGCTGCTTGGTTGCCTGGGACTTAGCTGGTTTTTTCGGCTACTGTCATCCTCCATTGGACAGAAGTTTGTAATGGGGCTCACGGGGCTGCTGCTGTGCGGCTTCCTCGTGGCACATCTGGCTGGTAACTTGTTGCTATTCGCAGGTGCGGAGCCATTTAATCATTATGCACACGCGCTCCATTCTCAGTGGGAACTATTAGCTCTCGCGGAATTTGGTTTGGTTGTCCTGTTCCTGGCGCATGTCTATCTGGCTGTTACAACGACGATCGGAAATTATCGAGCTCGCCGCGATTTTTACGTTCTCAAACAGTCGAAGGTCCCCGGTCGAATTATTGGTGCCAATTCGTGGATGTTTGCTTCTGGTTCCGTGGTGCTCGGATTCGTGATTCTTCATCTGATCGATTTGCGATTGGGACTTCGAAGCTCGCTCCACTATTTGCCCGAAGAGAATTTCGAAGCACCTTTCAGGAACACGCTGGCTGCGTTGAGTGATCCAATCAGCCGTGTCGTTTATTTTCTTGGCGCTATCATTCTTGGAGTTCATCTGTCTCACGGGTTCGCGAGTGCGTTTCAATCACTTGGGTTAAATCATCCAAAATATACGCCGTTGATTAAAATCATCGGGAAGATATTTGGCGTAATCATCGCAGTCGGCTTCGCCAGTATCGTTGTTTTCGTTCCAGGGATGTGGCGATAACCTTCGGGCAAAGTCACTCTGGTCTCAGGTGAAATTGAAAATCAAAACAAGTTGTGCGAAGAGGGATCGATTAGCTCATTCCTTCGGGTTCATCGACGGGCGTTTTGATAAAGCAAAGTGAGTATTCCGGAGCAATACGGTGCCCGATTTGATTTCTTCGAGTCAATACATTTGGATCTGCAAGGGGAAAAAATGGTAACCGTCGCTGATACCCCGTTGGACGGACGCTGTCCAGACGGCAACATCGCCAGCCGCTGGGATCAGCGGAAACGTGATTTAAAACTCGTTGCTCCCAATAACAAACGAAAATACACTGTTATCGTTGTTGGGACAGGACTCGCTGGCGGTTCTGCTGCCGCTTCGCTTGCTGAGTTGGGTTACAATGTCCTTTCGTTTTGTATTCAGGATTCGCCTCGAAGAGCCCACAGTATCGCCGCTCAAGGGGGCATTAATGCTGCGAAGAATTATCAGAATGATGGTGATTCTGTCTGGCGTCTATTTTACGACACGGTGAAGGGGGGCGAATGGCGAGCTCGCGAATCCAACGTTTACCGGTTAGCCACGCTCAGTACCTCGATTATTGATCAATGTGTTGCTCAAGGAGTCCCGTTCGCACGTGAGTATGGTGGAACGTTGACCAATCGATCATTCGGTGGTGCCCAGGTCTCGCGTACATTCTACTGCGGTGGCCAGACAGGTCAGCAGCTTTTGCTCGGCGCTTATCAGGCGATGATGCGTCAAGTCAGCGGAGGTGGGATCAAGCTGTTTACGCGACGAGAAATGCTCGACCTGGTCGTCGTCGACGGGATTGCTCGCGGAATAGTGACTCGGGATCTCGTCACCGGCAAATACGAAACTTTTGTTAGCGATGCCGTGGTTCTTTGTACGGGCGGGTATGGAAACGCTTATTACCTCTCGACCATGGCGAAAACCTGCAATGTGACTGCAGCCTGGAGATGTCACAAGCGCGGTGCCTACTTCGCAAACCCTTGTTTCACGCAGATTCATCCGACGTGTATTCCTGTCAGTGGCGACCACCAATCCAAGCTGACGTTGATGAGCGAAAGTCTCAGAAACGACGGACGCGTCTGGGTACCAAAAACCAAAGGTGATACTCGTTCGCCGGATCAGATTCCCGAAGACGAACGCGATTACTATCTTGAACGCCGTTACCCGTCGTACGGCAATCTCGCCCCACGTGACGTTTCTTCACGAGCAGCCAAAGAGCGTTGTGACGCGGGGTTTGGAGTAGGGCCGTCCGGCATGTCGGTCTACCTTGATTTCTCAAAAGCAATCAAAGAAGACGGCGAATCGGTCATCCGTGAAAAGTACGGCAACCTGTTCCACATGTACGAACGGATCACCGACGAAAATCCTTATAAGGTGCCAATGCGAATCTACCCAGCCGTGCATTACACGATGGGCGGATTATGGGTCGATTACAATCTGCAAAGTAACCTTCCCGGATTGTATGTGCTCGGAGAAGCGAATTTCTCGGATCACGGAGCGAATCGACTCGGCGCGAGTGCGCTCATGCAAGGCTTAGCCGATGGTTATTTTGTGATTCCTTATACTGTTGGCGATCACATTGCGACGCGAAAGGTCAAGCCCATATCAGCGGATCGACCAGAATTCCATGAGGCACTCGAAGCGGCGAAATCACGAACGGCTGCAATTCTGAATGTCAAAGGGACTCATAGCACGGAGCACTTTCATCGGGCACTCGGAAAGATCATGTGGGACCATGTCGGAATGGCACGAAACGAGAAGGGCCTTTTGCACGCGATTGAGCAAATCAAGACTCTTCGCGAGCAGTTCTGGCACGATGTCAAAGTCATTGGCAGTGGCGAAACCCTGAATCAGAACCTGGAACACGCCGGTCGTGTTGCTGATTTCCTGGAATTTGCAGAGCTTCTGGCTCGTGATGCCCTTTATCGTGATGAATCGTGTGGAGGTCATTTCCGTGAAGAACATCAAACTGAAGAAGGCGAATGTGAACGTAACGACGCCGACTTCAGTTATGTGTCAGCATGGGAATATCAGGGTATTGGCACAGAATCGATCCTTCATAAAGAACCGCTGACGTTTGTCGACGCCCCATTTGGTGTCCGCAGCTACAAGTAGCCTTTTGTCTTGCGTCCTCAATTCGAGCCGCGGAGAATATCCAGATCATGAACCACGTTGCTTCAAAAAACTTGAATCTCACCCTGAAGATTTGGCGACAGGCTGGACCGAAACAACCTGGCGGCCTAAAGACTTATCAAGTTCGCGGTATCTCGACGGATATGTCATTTCTTGAAATGCTTGACGTGTTGAACGAGCAATTGATCGCGTCGGGCGAAGAGCCAGTTGCTTTCGATCACGATTGCCGTGAGGGCATTTGTGGGACTTGCGGTGTTGTCATCAATGGTCAGGCGCACGGTCCTGATTCCGGAACGACGACATGCCAATTGCATATGCGCCGTTTTCACGACGGTGACACGATCGTCATTGAGCCATGGCTTGCCAAGGCGTTTCCGATCGTACGTGACCTGATCGTTGATCGCTCGGCATTTGATCGTATCATCCAGGCAGGTGGGTTTGTTTCGGTGAATACTGGAAATGCCCCGGAAGCAAATACAACACTCGTTCCGCATCACGTCCAGCAGGATGCAATGAATGCTGCCGCATGTATTGGATGCGGAGCATGTGTCGCATCTTGTAAAAATGCGTCTGCGATGCTTTTTGTTTCCGCGAAAGTCTCACACCTTGCAAGTCTCCCTCAGGGGCAGGCCGAAAGAAGCAAGCGCGTGCTGAATATGGTTGCGACCATGGATGCCGAGCACTTTGGAAATTGTACAAATACCGGTGAATGCGAAGCAGCATGTCCCGCCAAGATCAAGCTGTCAAATATTGCGCAGCTTAATCGAGAGTATATGAAGGCCGCGCTGCTCTCAAAAGAATGATGCTATCTTCGAACCGGATCGAGCCGTGACGAATATTCACGCTGCAGTTCTCGGAGTGACTCTTTGACTATTTGCAGGTCACCGACGATCACGAAATTGCGGAACGAGTATTCTCCCGGTTTCAGTCCGTTTCCATCGCCGTCAATTCGGAAAACGGAGTTCCATTTAACGACCTTTTCGTTTTGAAAACGGAAGCGACCATATCCTGCGGTTTCGTAACCGCGTGAAGGTTGGTCAGGTGAGTAAATTCCCATCGCGTGCGTCCCGTCTTTGGTCGCAAGTATGACCGGGAAAGCTTGTTCGCCAGGGCCGTCGTCGAGTGGTTCGATAGAGTCCTTTGCGAAGTCGTATTTCCAGAAAACTTCGAATTCGGCTGGCATGTATCCTGTGACGGCTTCAAAGACGCCATGTCGATGTCGTTCACCGATCGGTACTGAAAATGTCACGTCATACGGAATGACATGGGGCAAATTTCGGAGTCCAATTCGAACGCGTTTGGTCAAAAGATGATTTGAAAGTTCGACAATATTCTTGGTCAGGTTTCCTTCTGACTTTTCATTCGGACTGAGCCAAAATGCCATCTGGCTGGTGGTCTGAAGTTGGTTTCCTATCGCGATCAGATGCAGCAGGCGGCTTGTAGATTTCGGTCCTGCACCATCTTTTCGAGAACCTGCCTCCGTCGGATTGAATGTTTCAGCCGTAAGGGGAAGTCCGGCATCAAAATTTGAGGCCGATTGAAGCTGGCGACCGTGATCAGAGCTATCAATAAATTCGCGACCGTTCCATGTGAGCGAATGAATCGCACCAGCGAGTCGTTCTGTCGTTTTGATGATGATTTCGGATTTGCCAGCCGTACCGCGAATTATGGCATCGCCAGTGGGAAGGGGTTCGGCAGACCAGGCGGTCACCCAATTCAGGCTGATGATAATTGCGGTCGTACTAAACGAAATCGATCGGAGCGAAGCAAGTGACATATTTTGACCAAGATCGAAAATCTTGAGCGACGAAACGCACACGATTACTTCGACTCCAATGATGGTACAAATCTTGTTGCAGTACGTTCAGCGAGATCGCGTGCCTGGGCGGCAGAGGTGTCCAGCGAGAGAACTAACGTCACTTTCCAAGATCCGTCGGCGGGTGCCATGAATTCCCAGTGAGGCGTCACGGAACAGCTTTGATGGACCAATTCAAAGCCACTTTCAGATTGACTGACAGTTTGAATAGGCTGGGTCCAGAAGCTGGCTGGTTGCGAAACGTCAATCGAGACATCCAATCCAAGCCATTCATCGACAAGACCGATTCGAGATGTCGGCGTTGTCGAATTCAGCGTTTCTAACTTGCCCAGGTTCAGTCCGTGGTCATTATAATAGTAGCGATCGTGTGCACTTGCAGCCATCGCAGCAAAATTGAATTCGATGCCAAAGTGGATCGGCAATCCCGCTGGCAAATGTTCCAGCGAGTAACTGATTTCAAGGGAACCGGACTGATGAGATGAAAGAGAAATTGTCTTGGCGACTTTCACTTGAAACGGTCCGAGTTTGCCGTCTCGCCACATTGTGGCTTCAACTCGTTCATCCGAGCGACGAATTTTTGAGAGATACACTCCTTCGACGAAATCGCCAATCTCTCCATGCCCGTGGATAAAGCTTTCGTGGGTTAACCCCGGCTGCAGAAAATGGTCCACAAGACTTTTTCGAGACCAGGTATCATATTGAAGCTTCTGGTCCAGGCCCGGTTGTTTGAATCGGACTCCACCGTTTGGATCGACACCTCCACCGCTTTCGCTGACGGGCTGTCCTGCATGCTGACGGACACGTTCATGATATGGCTCAGGTCGTCGATTTAGTGTGGCCAACAGGTTCGTACGAATTTGTCGAACATCCAGTTCATAAAGATGTCCTCCCTTTCCCGGTGACAAGAAGGCGATAAGTCGATCGCCCGCAAGGCGAATTTCCTTTCTCGCATCGAGATTGAAATCTTCTGCCTGAATGTCGACCCAGTGGCCTCGTCGGCCAGAGGCACGTTCCAGCAGTGTGTCTGCGGAAATTAAGCTGCTGTAAATCGCGTTTCTGAGGTGAGGCAGATACAAGCCGCCAAACGCGCCGTGCCAATAAGGACAATTGCATTGACCTCTGTAGAGTTCCCGACGAGCTTCAGCAAGAAGTTGAGCGGCTGTTCCCTGGTTTGGGGCTGCCGCAACTTCCTCAAGTCTTCGACTAACCTGCACCATCCTGGCGTACATTTCATTTGCTTCGGGGTACTTCACGAGGAAATTCCGCCAGAAGCCGGCTCGGACGAACTGACTCATTGAATGCCAGTCGTGTCGCTGTTCGTTCGCCGCGACAAGATTGCGATAGTGAGTCTGCTTTTCGGTCGGTAGTGCCCATTCGGTCATTTCCCGATAACTCGCATCGGGAATGTAAATTCGACCAATCGGCGAAACGCGGTCAATCGTTTCAGACATCGTCGTAACGTGGAGCCATTGTTGATTGTCTCGAAGTGCAGAGAAAAAACGACGCAGCCAACCGTCGCGGTAAACGTGATCCTTCGAGCCTGGCCAGACTCCAAATTTCTCGCCGTCATCTCCAAAAATTAAAACGGCGTTCGGATATCGGTCAGCAATCTGGCGGCAGTGATTGATGAGGTCTTGTGGATCAGCGTATGGGATCAAATATCTCAATCGCTCGCCACCAGCGAATACCTTCAGCAGTCGGCCGCTTTCCTCGGTAAGATAGTACCCTTGCAACTCATCTTCATTGAGGCCAGCGTTTCGAAAATGAGTATCATCCAGCAGGGTATATTCCATTCCTGCTTCGACAATATCACCTGCAAATGATTGTTCCCAGACCCGTTCGGGGACCCACATTCCGCGTACGCGAGTTTCAAATAGGTCTTCGAGGTGCCGTTTATAAAGTTGAATCTGACCGATTCGATCATGGCGCGGAATCGACGCGAGGATTGGTTCGTAGTAGGGCCCGCCGAGCAGTTCGATCTGACCTCGCTGGACATATTCGCGGATGCGGACGATGTATTCCGGGTGATGCTTGGCAAGCCAGTCGAGCAGGCTTCCGGAAATGTGCAATACGATTGGTAAGTCGGGAAAGTCCTGAAGGACATTCAGAAACGGAACGTAGCTGTCCTGAAAAGCCGCTTCAAAAACGCCATCAAAATTGCCGACGGGCTGATGATTGTGCAGCGTCAGAATTAACCGTACATGTCCATTCATACGTTTCACCTGTCTTTTCAGTTGCGCGATTCGTTCCACGTGCACACATTTTCATCGGCGGATTCGACTTGGCAAGACTGCGGGAGGCGTTGCCAAGTCGTTAAATAACCGAAAGTAAGCCGTACGAGAATCTCATCTCGCACGTTCCCATCGTCAAAATCGTCTTTTTTTCGGTAACCTGCACGGAAATTTGCGGGGTCGTTTAGGAACAGGCTGTTTTTGAACTCAGGTAAAAAAATCGCGATTCCTATCGCGCCGTCGCCTATGACAAGATCACAAAGCGAAGCCACGGCATTGGAGTAGAATCCAATACCGTGGTACCGCGATCGGGAAAATTGCGAAACCTCCCCCGATCAATGATGTCCGCATCCACCGCTACCACACCCACCACCGGCATGCATCGTCCGGCTTCGTGCGAGCGCGTCTTCAGCTTCGGGAATCCGTCCACAGCGCTGGTAAATGACAGAAAGTTGTGACTGGGAAAACGAATCGGTCGGATTCAGTTCGACAACCTTTTTAGCATGCGCAATCGCTTCGTCATACTTACCCAGCTTCTGAAGCATGATGGCGAGAGCAGAATGAGTCAGGGTATGGGTCGGTGCCAATGCTTCGATTTCCAATAGTTTTTCCACGGCACCCGGCAGGTTGCCTTTGTCTTTCAGGGCAATGGCTTCGTCGTACATTTGGTCTGGATTCGACATGGTTGAGTTTTCCGTATGAGGTGTGGTCGGTTAATTTCTACGACAATCATAGAGGCTTGGGGAAGGCGATCCAACCGTCGGCGCGATATGATTTTTTCATGGACAAGACCATTCTACCATCGCAATCAAAATCGATCGCGCGAACCGAGCTGATCTGGCTTTGGGGCGCGATAATATTTGGTTCGATCGTCCGCCTGAGCTTCCCCGGTCGAATGGCCATCGAACATTTTGACGAGGGTGTCTATGCCTCGAATTTCTGGTTTGGCCCCGAAGATGGTTTTTCGTATCCCGCCCGGTACTTGTATGCCCCTCCGCTACTGCCTGCGGCCATTGAATGGACAATGATTATCGCGTCATTGTGCGGGATCAAGCCAACAGGTTTTATCCCAATCATTCCGTGCCTGATCGCTGGCATTGCAATGATACCATCCATCTGGTGGACCTGCCGTCGGTGGTTCGGACCGGTCGCGGGACTGACCTCGGCCTGGCTGGTGGCAACTAGCGACTTCCACGCCAGCTATAGCCGTGCCGCTTTGACGGATGTGCCCGTCTGTCTTTTCATGCTGTGGGCCGTCTATTTTATCGAACGAGCGTTGGCAGAATGCGCGCCAAAAGACGTTCACCCGAATGAACGGAAACCGCCAAAGCCGAATTCGCCAGTGGCGAATTTGCCCTGGCGACACATCGTTTTAGCTGGAGTTTTCACCGCTTTGGCTTGGTGGACGAAATACAATGGATGGCTTCCATTGGCGATCGGCCTTGCTGGCGGGACACTTTCGCAGCTCCTGACTCCAAGAAGCGAACGACGTATTTTCCGGGTGCTAGGTTGTTGGATATTGGTCGCAGCGATCGCCATTGTCGCCTGGTCACCAGTATTGTCGGGGCTTCAGAAACATGGTGGATATGCCGCTGTTGCGTCCAACCACCGAAAATATGTCGTCGGTTTCGGATTGGGTTCCGAACGGTTTAATTCGGTTTGGGTGAGTTCTGCGTGGAGGCAACTCAACAACATTGGCCTTTATGAAAACCCGCTTGATGTCGTTTACGGACCATTTCACAATCGCTTATATCCGGGAGAAGTGAATCGGTTCATGTTTTTCGACTGCGTTCGAAGTGGACAGTGGCGTTATGCAATCGCCGAACTTCAACGTTGGGTGTTTACGTTGGTCACGCCGCGAATCGTTCCTTTGGGCGGCCTCTTGGTGGGCATGACGATTTGTTCGATCCTCATCCTCCGGAACGATCAATCGACATTAATACTCCCTTTGTGTTTGATTGCCGCGTGGTTGGCGGGACTGACTTTTGCGACTCCATTTTATTACCCGTATCCTCGTCTTGCATTACCATGGCTTTGCTCGATTTGGATTTGCTTCGGTCTCGCGTTAGAAACATGGCTCAGCCGTTCAAATTGTGCTAGCGAAAAATTCGATTTTGGTTTGAGGTCGTCAGCGTTCGCCGTCGTCGTATTGTCACTCGCCTTGAGTTCAGGCGTTCGCCTCACGAGTGGTTGTGCACATGCGTGGAACCATCGAACCCACGTACAATCCACCTCACGACATTTCGCGGACATCGTCCGACAAGAATCCGTGGCCACAGGATTTTCGGAAGACGAGGCTGTCGTCTATGTGATAGGTGACCCGGCTTTGTTTTTTGGCTTGAAGGCCGCCGGTTTATTGGCCGTGGGTCCGGTTCAGGGGCTGGGATTCATGCAAAGCCCCGTTGTCCGGCCAACATTCGTTGCGTTCCCCTCACGTGAGTCGGCAATGTCCGTGGACGATCGAGAATTGCTTAGTTCCTGGCGATTTGAATCAGCAGGTGATAGGCAGGAGTTGCCAAGCCACTTGGTGTTTTTTGATGAAATGTCAGATAGGGAATACTTTCCACATCCTATACCAACAACGAAACTATTTCGTTTCTTGAAGTGACTCCACTTCCCGCGATTCGAACGTCGTTGCTCTTAAGAAATCTAGCATTCCTTGCTTCTGATTCTCATTGCATTTGTTGCCCGTCAATTGATTCGTAAGTTCCTCTTGTCCGTTTTTCGCGGTCGCGATTACAATCACGTTCTACCCAGCGTCTCACCTTTGTCAGTTACTTTACGCCGCCAAGGATTGCGCGGCGGATTTGCGTATCGCCAAGGAAAGAATCATGGACGAGCAACTTGGTCACGAACAGTCCGCTCCAGAACCGTCACGACGACGGCTTGGACGTGGCTTGAACGCTTTGATGGGAACTGCGTCCATCGGTGGAACCGATGAGGCGAATACTTCCAGTCAAACAGAAATCTCCGTCGAACTGATCGAACGAAATCCATTTCAGCCGAGGCAGGATTTTGATCAGACCGCCATCAATGAATTAGTGGATAGTATTCGTATCCACGGTGTTTTGCAGCCGCTTCTTGTTCGAGCGACTGGTGACGGCTACCAGTTGATCGCAGGTGAACGACGATTGATTTCGGCCAAGAAAGCCGGCCTGAGCCAAGTCCCGTGTCGAGTTCTCAGCCTCACGGATCAACAAGTCAGCGAAGTCGCGCTCGAAGAAAACCTGAAGCGTCAGGATCTGAATGTCCTCGAAAAAGCGATCGCGTTTCAGGACTACCTGAAACGATTCGGCTGCTCGATCGAAGACCTGGCCCGTCGACTGTCGTTCGAACGGTCTACGGTCAGCAACATGCTCCGACTTTTGGAACTTCCGGAAGCCGTAAAAAATGACCTTCGCGCTGACAGGATCAGTGCAGGACATGCTCGTGCCTTGTTGGCTCTGAAGAGCGAAGAGGCTCGCATTGAGCTTTCTCAGAAAATTCAAAAAGAAACTTTGTCTGTTCGAAAGACGGAAGAAGCAGTTCGGGAACTGATCGCCCCGAAAGACGCGGACGTCGTCCCATTCCCCACTTCTGAAGAAAAAACGGCGACTGCTGCTGTCAGCCATACATCGCATATCGCCGGACTTCAGAATCAACTGCGTGATTGGCTGGGTGCAAACGTTGAAATCAAGCTTTCAGGTAAAGCCAAGGACAAAGGAAAGATTGTTATTGATTTCGGGTCAAATGACGATTTCGAGCGAATCGTCGGCAAATTACAGCGAGCCGCATAATTCTGCCAAGTTTTTGTTTCACGTGAAACAGCGACATTGACGGTTTGGTCTTCGCCCCCTAAACTCTCCGTTCGCGCGGGATGTAGCTCAGCTTGGCTAGAGCGCCTGGTTTGGGACCAGGAAGTCGCAGGTTCGAATCCTGTCATCCCGACAATTCTCAAAATAAGCAGGCGGCTCGGGTACGAGCCGCCTGCTTATTTCGCTTCAGCGGTGTCGATTTCGTCGGGCTGCTGGTATTCACCTTTAGGGGGCATCAGCCGTTTCACGAGAAACAACCTCGGTCCGGATCGTCTTCCAGGTTGGCTTTCAAATGTGCCCATTTCAAATTCCCTCTCTGGTAGTTCTTTAAGAACTTCCTCAACGACGCGTGCCTCGGAGACGCCACCGTCATGTCCGGTGTATGCGAGGATGGTTACGACGCCTCCAGGTCGCAGCAAGCTGACCGCCTGACGTATCCCATTTCGAGTCGAGTCACACGTCGTCACGACCTGCTTGTCCGCCCCAGGCAAATAGCCGAGGTTGAACATCACCGCCGCGATCCGACCGTGAAGCTGCTTCGGGATCTCTGTCGCGAGCACTGCGTGGTCTCGATTGATCAATACGACGTTTCTGATGTCGGCGTCTTTCAGCCGCTTGGCAGTGTTTTCGAGCGCCTTGGGTTGGACGTCGAAGGCGAAGATTGTTCCGTGTACTCCAACAAGTTCGGCAAGGAATTGAGTATCATGTCCGTTGCCCGCCGTGGCGTCGATTGCGACTTCGCCGACGCGAAGAACATCTCGAATAGCGTCGTGTGCCTGCATGGTGAAAGGGCGAACTTTGCTACGTTTCACGTGGCTGCTCAATGAAACGGATTCTTCACGAAACGCACCAATCGGAATCGGTTGCGACTTCCATTTCGTTTTCTTGTTGAGGTCAACCGTCGAGTCAACTTGGCGACCTTCCATTAACATTCGCGCCATTTGATCGGCGAAGTAAGGCGCATGAAGAACGCCCTTCGAACCAAGACCATTGAAGCAGGCGATGCGCGGCTCAGCCGGTAGCCGCCCGAGAATTGGATATTGATTTCTATGTATGGGACGAACACCCGCTTCGTGAGCGACAACTTCAAATGGTAATCGAAGAAATGAACTCAGCTTTTTTACGATTTCGTTTCGCCCATTTTCCGTGCAGGCACAGTCCAAAGTTTTCCAGTCGTAAGTCGATCCAGCTTTGAAGAGTTCTCCAGAGTACGGTACAAGCCAGACACCGTTGTGAACGACACGGCTCTCTTTCAGGCTGGGAATTCTGAGCGTCAAAATCTCACCCTTCGCGGGTTTAAATTGCACGTCCCGGAACCACGGGTTATTGATCGCTTCAAAACCTTGGCAGCAGACGAGTGTTTTTGACCTGACGCCGAGATTAGGTATGACAACCCCATCGTGGTCGATTCGCAAGTCACGTGAAACGTCGACGTCACTGGTGAGAAAGGCACCTTCATCCGCGAAGATTCTCCGAGATGCATCCAAGTAGCCTGGCACGTCAAGCTGCCCCCCTTCGGACATCTCAAAACCGCCCGACGGATTGTCGAACCATTTCTCATTGACGAGTCGAACGGATTGGCTGACGATTCCAAAATATTCACCGGCATCCCAGCGGCGTTGAAACGTTGCGGCATCGACATCGTTGGCGAACAGTCTGACCATCGATCGTCGTGCAAAGAGTTGGGTTTTCGTTTCTTGTTGAACGCGACGATAGAATTCGATTGCGGTTGGCCAAAACTCATCGAACCTCCAGGACTTGATCAGTTTTTGCCCTGTGATCGGCGTGACGAGTCCCGCTGCGATCCTTGACGAAGTTACAGCTTCCTGACGGTCGACAACAAGAAATCGCGAGCCAGCCCATCGAAGACACCATGCAAGCGACGTCCCCGCGATCCCCTGACCTAGAATGATGAAATCGAATTCAGATCTCATGCAGTTATTTGGCTCCGTTTCACGTGAAACATCCAATCCAACCTGTCACACTTTCGCATGTCGCCAATCACCGCGATTCGACCCGGCGTTCCACGTGAAACGCAATGGTTCTCTGAGAATTGCTTCGCGCCACAGGTTTGCCAGTTCAGCGAGGAAGTCAGTGTTTGGACTACTTTGTTTCCTTCACTCGATTTCCTTCAGGTAGTTCAAGATCCTTTTCTGCGAGATCAAGCCTGAGTCCTTCCGTTGGAATCGTCTCTTTCAGCGTCCACAAAATCCCCTGCAAGACCAATCGCCGGTATTCGATCCTGTTCCAGTTTTCGTGGAAATGGAGCCCAGTAAACCCGAACGATCGACCGGCATCATCACGTTGCCAAGCCCAGGCGACGGCTTGATCTGTGTCAGCGATTCGTGTGTTGAGAATTACTGTATGTCCGCGACGCAACACAGGAAACTTCAAAGCATAGTAAAGTTCATCGTGGACGTTGAATGCCTGAATGCCAGAAAGGATTGGATGAGGTGTCAACGGCGGGACTAATTGAAAGTCGTCAACCTTGTATTTTCGATCCGGACCGCCGTGGCAGCCTCCAAACAGCGAAACAAAATCTGCAATAGGCTCTGCTTCTCGAGTCCCCATGCCCCAATGGAGGACGCTCAATCCACCGCTCCGTTTCGCGAGGCGCTCAAATGCTGCGAGTCGCTGTTTCTCTTCGCTGACCCATTTGGCACCTTCCGTAAGAAATAGGACCGCCGCGTCAGCTCCATCAAGAAGCTCGGGTCCGTCCTTCCAGGGATTGTCCGCATGTTCGATGACGACCTGATAATTTCCTAAATCATTCAGGAATCGAGCAATCAATCGGATTCCAGCCATGTACTCGTGAGTTGTTTTGGGGTGCGAATCCGGGCGTTGACCCAGCAACAAAACGCGTTTTGGAATCGAAATCCGAGTTGCTGGATCATCCGCGAATAATCGCGATGACAACGACGCGCAGGCATAAGTGATTGAAACGTAAAAAGCAAACTGGAATAGAAACCTCATACATCACCGTAAATTCCAACACGAAATATTAATCTCGAATCATCAGCGTCAAGAAACGACGTGTGTTCGCCCCGGAGGCGATTTCATTAAGAATACGAAACTGGAAGAAAATCTTGTACGAATCCCGAGTTGATACTCCACTATTTTGGTAAAGAGATACTCGGATATTTGTTTGTAGAAAGGCGGGATTGCCATGCGACTGACATTGAGAACCCTGATGGCCTATCTTGACGATGTCCTGGAACCTGCAGATACGAAGATCATCGGGTTGAAGATTCAAGAGAGCCCGATGGCTCAATTGCTCGTCAGCCGTATTCGGGATGTAATGCGTCGGCGGCGACTTAAAGCCCCTGAAGTTTTTGGCCCCGAAATGGGCATCGATCCAAACATCGTCGCACAGTATCTCGATACTACGTTGCCCGCCGAACGGTACGCTGATGTCGAAAGGGTTCTGCTGGCTTCGGACGAAATGTTGGCTGAGGCTGCGGCGTGTCACCAGGTGTTGCCGGTCTGGCTCGCTAATCCGATCGAAGTTTCGGCGGCGAGTCGAGACCGTCTTTATGCGCTGGGGCCGGTTGACGTTTCTTCGCAACTTTCGATTACTGCCGACCAGAATTCGCCGGCGGCGAAACTTTCTTCCGACCGGGCCGTTGAAAGAAACGGGACGGTTTCCCTTGGGGATACAAACGCAGAGCGCGCTCGCGACGGGGCGACAACGACGGTCCCCGACTACCTCAAACGGACTCCTTGGTATCAGCGACTTTTTCCCTCGTCGCTTATCGCGTTATTGGTCGTCGCTTGCTTTGGACTCTTGGCACCTGGAATTATGACAGGGCTTCGCCAGGCAAAAAACGAGATTCAACTCCGTGGTGAACGAGATAAAGGCGGATCACCGAGTAGTTCAGATAATCAGTCAATCGCAATTGATCCGCTTCCAAAGACCACTGAAGTTGAGCCACAACCTGCGAATCCAACGCTTGTGTCTGATACCACGCAGATCAGTCCTCAAATGGTGAAACTTCCGCGCGATCTCGATCCTGCCCCGCCGAAAGACGATTTCGACGAATCGACGGTTCCACCTCCGGCACCAGCAGCAAATCGAATGGTTGCGAGCGAAAATTCAGATAACGTGTCCCAGGACAAATCCTCAAAACAATCTGCGACCCCGGATCTCTCGCCGACGGGAGATCCGGCTTCAGTTCCTCCTTCAAAAGTCGCCGACGTTCTAATCTCGTACGCTTCCAACGAAGGCGTTCTTCTCCATTTTGAAGTCGCTCAGCAACGATGGTTTATGGTTCCGCACCGATCCGCGATGAAGCCTGGCGAACTTCTGGCGAACATCGAGCCTTTTGAAACGGTCCTCGATTTTGAACGAGGGAGCGTTAAGGCAACCCTTCTGGGTGAGACCGTCGTCTATTTACTTAAACCAACCGAAGCTGGCGTCGCCGGGATCGATGTTCGACGAGGACGATTATTGTTTCAGGGCGGTCGTTCAGAGGAAAACCATCCCAATCGAATCGGGATCGCCATCGGTGACGATCTCTGGAAACTGGATTTGCTTTCGCAAGAGACCCTCGTCGGTTTGGAGGTGACGCACCGTGAATCGTCTCAGTTTCAAAAGCTTCAAGAAAGCTCCTGGTATCAGGCATCGCTCTACGTGATTTCTGGTTCGGTGAAATGGACGAATCAAACTGGCAAATTTCAGGAGATTGGCGATCACATGGCATTAAATATTTCTCCGGAAAAGGACCAACACATTCGTCCGAATCCGATTTCATTTTCCAACGTGCCTGACTGGTGCGACAGCGTTAAACGAAAGGCCTTACCGCTTCGAAAGCATCAGTCGCAGGTGCTGTTTGAAAAGGCATTTGAACTTGATCAGCCGATTGATGCTTCGATGATTACTCTCGTAAAAAACTCCAAATTTCCCAAGATCGCCGAACTGGCGGCACAATGTTTGTCGGCCACAGATAATTATAGCGCCCTGGTTGAAACGCTGGCAGAATGTCAGCACGAAGAAGCTCGGTTTGCTGCTCGTGACGGATTAAGGCGGTGGTTGCCCCTGCACCCTGATCGAGGTTCGAAATTGGTGAAAGAACTGGAACAGTTTTATCCGCCGGCAGAAGCGGACGCGATTTATCAAATGTTGTGGGGCTTTTCTCGCGACGATGTCACTAACTCGAAGTCAAATTCCTGGTTATTTATGAATTGGATGCGCAGTCCAAAACCAGAAATCCGCGAATTGGCGGACTATTGGGTCGAACGATTGACTGGTAGAAAAACTGAGTACCGCGCGCTGGGAGGAACTGCTGCACAGCGGGAATCTCAGATTCACAGGATGGAAGACCAGATCGAACGAAACAATGGGCTGATCAAAGCTCCCTGAATAACGAGCCTGGACACCTCGGTCTTTGATGATTTACTTTGCATACGGGCTTATGAAGCCGTCTGGCTTCACCGCCAACAATGAAGCATGGACATTGGGAAGAATTCGTTCGGCCATGTTTCCCAGAAAGAAATCTGAGATTCCATGGTGGTCGTGCGCCCCGATGACAAGAAGGTCTACGCTGTTGGCAGTGATGTATTCGGGCATCACGGAATCAAAGGCGCCGCGTAAATACTCGATTTTTACGCCGTGTGGCAACGTGCGAAAATCGGTTTGTTGAAGTTGTTCCCGCAGTTTTTCGTCTGCGGAGTGCCTTAGCTTTTCTTCCGCAATAGCGAGCTTTTCTTTTGATACCCCTGCCAGCGTGAGATAGCGTAGGTCCGACAATTCCAATACATGCAGAACATGCAATCGAGCACCGATTGCGCGTGCGACGGTGACCGCGACACGGATCACGGATAGATTTGCTGGTTCGAGATCCGTGGCAACAGCCACGTCTCGAATCTCTCGCAATTCTGCCGGCTTGACAACCCAAACGGGGCAAGGCGAATATCGCATCAATTTATGAGCGGTGCTGCCAAAAAGAAGTGATGTGGACCGATGCGATGCTCGGGTTCCGATGATGATTAAGTCGTAGGAACCTTGTGCACTTTCCTTCGATAATTCTTCCCACGCCGTACCGAAACGAATAACACTTTCTGCAGGAATACCACTTTTATTACAGTAATTTACAAGTTTCATCAGGACTGCGCTTGCGACATCCTCCACGGTCTTTAAGATGTTTTCATGGTCGTGTTCAATCAGTGACTGACTTTGAGCAGATAGCTCAAGCACGGAACAAAACGTTACCGTTCCACCCCATGTCGCTGCGAGTTGCAAGGCTTCGTCGACGGCTGCTTGCGTCTCATCACCAAACTCCGACGAAGCGATTCGATCTCCGTGATGAAGATCAACTCCCACGAGGATGTTTTCAATTCGAGTCATATAACAGATGTCCCAATGAGACTGCGGATCGGAAACCGGTCAATTCAATCTCCGAACTGAATTGAGCCCGACCTCGCATCGATCACGGAACTAATTCTGACGAAAACCTCCCGCTCGAACAACTCGACGTTGATCTTTGCCGCCAATCTCTTCCTGAAAACCCGTCTGTTGAGCCTGGGGTTCCAGACCGTTCGAAGACTTCTGTGAATAATCAGCAATCACAGAAAACGTACTGAGTGTCTCTTTGGTCTGCTGAATTCTCTGGCCGTCGGGAAGTTCCATGGCAAACTCAACTGACCTTTGAATTCGAGAATCTTTAGGAAAACCTGTTCTTCGATCGAAGCGACAAACGCCTGAACTGTGACCACCTTTTACGACCACTTTAAAATCGCCATCCGGATTTTGAATTGTAAAAGGGTTGGGAGATCCGCTGATACGTCCGGTCAGCAGTACTTCGGCAGAGTCTGTCGAACATTCTTTTAAAACGCACCTCGTGTTGGTCACCATCGGAATCGGCGTCTCGCAAGTTTGAGGATCAAGTTCCCAAACCGCCCCCGTCTCATACGCAATATCAGGTGGAGACGAGTTCGATTCGTACGGGATCAATCCGATGCTATCGTCAATAAAACTCGCGATGTAGCCTTCGCCTTTGGCAGACTCCAGGTGCCTTTGAAGCGCCCCCTGATGTTGCGGCGGCACATTGCGCAAACAACGTTGCAGAAATTCGTTGAATTCAACGACGTCGATGACCTTATTGTTCGGGCCAATCCAGAACGAAAATCCGTTATTGACAAGTCCGGAATAGAGGATCGCTTCTTGAGGAGCTTGCTCCGGCGGTTGGTCGGACGAGTAAATGATTCGATTTCCTTGAATGTCTTGCAGATAACGGATTTGGTGATACCGAGCCGAAATCTGCTTTCGACCATCCGCCATGACATTGTCAATGGCAAGAGACATCGTGATTTCGGCTCGCGAAGCACTGACGTGAACGCCCTCTTTGTCCGTTTGCGTCAACCGGTGTTCAACGGTCTTTGAGAAAGGAAAACGGTCGCCAATTTTTAGACCGGTGACTGCCTCCCCCTTCTTTGAGGTTGGGGCCGATTGCTTCTCGTGCGGCAGTGCTTCGATCTCATCCGAATTAACAGGCTCATCCATCTCCGAGATGTCAATGTCCTCGTCAGTCGAAGCCGATTGGAAGTAGCTGCATCCTGAATTGAAGAGACAGAACGTTGTGACGCCGAGAATTGTCACTAGCGTCGTCCATCGCACAGCGGCAAATGTCATCGGGCAACCTTCCGTGGTGATGTCGAACTGCGAAGATCGCAGAGATCGAAGCGCAGAGAAAAGCAGGCGGCATTCTTGCCGAAGTCGAAAGATACCAACGGACGATAGGCGCGCGAAGACGGATCTTCTTATGACCCTACCACAGGTCGCTTCGTCCGTACAATTCGTAAAGTTCAGATTGCTGCTATTTCCTGGTTCTTGCCGCTTCAAGTAGAATCGAACGGCACTTCCAGGTCTTCGCTCCAGACAAAAACGGTTGACGACTGGCATTACGTTTTTCGGATCGCCAAAAAATGTGAGGTGTTTCTGAGTATTCACGGTTGGTATTGATGAGTGATCTGCTTCAGCCTTTGCCGAAAAATGAGAAAATTGTTCCGGCGGTTATGGACATCGATCCGGACAAACGCGGAACGATTCGAGCGCTGGTCGAAGCTTTCGTATCTTTGTTTGTCGCAGTTCTCCTGTTCAGGACATTTGCGGCAGAAGGATATATGATCTCGACGGGATCAATGGCGCCGTGTCTATTGGGTTATCACAAGCGGGTTGTCTGCCCCACCTGCGGCATCACATTTCCGTTTGGAACGGCCTACGATACGGATGAAGATCCTGATGCCGATGTCAGAATTACCGGTCGTAGTCGCGCGGTCTGCCCGAACTGCGGTCAGTCAGGAATTGACGTTTCAGACGTCCCTCGAAATCATGGGGATCAACTGCTTGTCAACAAACAGGCTTACCTCTATCAGTCACCAAAGCGGTGGGATATCATCGTTTTTCGAAATCCAGGACGCCCAACGGAAGCCTACGTCAAACGCCTCGTCGGATTGCCAGGTGAACGAATTCAGATCGTTGGCGGCGATGTCGTCATCAACGGCCAATTGGCCCGCAAGAATTATTCCGAGCAGTTGGCCACTCGAATTCTTGTTCACGATCATGATCGCCGTCCCTCTGACGACGATACGTTTCGGCTTCACTGGGAAGCGGTCAATTTAGAGAATGTCCGTGCGGATCGGTCCGCTTCGGCATCGTGGATTGGCAAGTCATCCTCGTTCAGCCTGCATGGTCGCGACGTCAGGCGACCCGATAAAGAGCCGATCGTCTGGGTCGAATACCACCACTGGATTCGTTCCGGAGGGATGCATGACACGACGGTGCCGCTTTCTCATTGGCCGGAAGAAGTCAATTCAACGGTGATTCCGACCGCAGGTCTGCGCTTCGAACCGAAGAAAGGTGAGTTCAGTGTCACAGGGGCTTTACCAGCGAATGCTGCAAGAAAACTATTTGACTCGACCGACGACGACGCATTCCGTAATGCGGTTCTGGAACTCTATGAAGCGTCACACATCGTCACCGTCACTGACGAGTACGGCTACAATCCAAGTGATGAATCTGGCGCACCTAATGCTGTTCGTGATCTGATGTTTTCGATGAATGTGGAAATGAAGGGGGGGGCGGGCGAATTCATTATTGAAATGACCAATGGCGCAATGGTTTTTGACGTCGTCTTCGATGCGGTTCGACGGGAAATCTATTTATATGCCGAGCCACTACCCGAGGGGATGTCGTTAAACTCAGATTTGATGGGAGCCGGGCCGAATTCAGAGCCGGTTGTCTCAACTCCGTTACCTAACAAGTTGATGGAGAAGGGGGGGCAGATTGAGGTTTCATTAATTGACAAGCAGATTCTCGTCGCCATGGACGGCAAAGTCATTGTCGGGCCCTGGAAGTTTGAAATCCCTTCAGGTGCTCAGGCTCCTCGGATTCCCGTTCGTTTTGGAGGACGAGGACTCGATATCAAGGTTAACGCTCTTAAGCTGTATCGCGATGTTTATTACACGGATACTCGCAGCCGACACGCGGTCAATCGACCCTATGAATTGAACGCGGACGAATTCTTCGTCCTCGGTGACAACAGCCCTGTTTCACATGACAGCCGTCGTTGGGATAATCCGGTGGTCAACCGATCTCATCTGGTTGGAAAGCCATTCCTCGTCCACCTCCCTTCTAAACCGGGCAATCTTCGAGTAGGAAATCGTGAATTGCAACTACGACTTCCCGATTGGGAACGCATCCGATTCTTGCGATAACTTCCACGAGAAATGATTCTCTGGCAGTTTCTTCGTCGCTCGATGGGTTGAAGTTCTGGAATGGTGAGAGATGATTCACGGGTAACTTCGTTATTTCAATTTTCGAGCGTGGATTATGTTCGACCCTCAATCGTTTACGACTGCACAATTACCCGCCCCTTCAAATGACTTCACCTGCGATCAGACTTCTGAATGCTGCGCAGAAGATTCCCCAGCATCGCATGAGCAGCCGCGGACGGATGGGGCCGGCGAACCATGTCCGACCCCGTTAGTCTGGCAAGAAATTCGTGAGAAGTTCCTCCATGAAAGCACATCATGGGAATTTGTTCGGGGACCGCATCGGCTGACAGGGCATACGTGGGGCGAGGGCCCTCCACTTTATTTTTTAAACAATTTTGCAGCGACTGCCGAACTTTTTTCCCTCGCGGCATGGCTGTTAAAAGACCAGTTTCGGTGCGTCGTCTACGACTCTGCCGCCGACGATCGACGAAGAATCGGTCGCGTGCGGCCGTCGATTACTGATTTCGCTGACGATTTATTTGCGATTGCTGATCAGCACGGTGATCAACGATTGTCGGTCTACGGTGCGGGCTTCGGTGCGGCAGTCGGATTGCAGGCCGCGATCAGCAATCCGCGACGCATTGACCGACTTGTGTTACAACATGGTTTCGCGTCTCGACGATTGTCCCTGTTTGAACGACTTCTGATGTCAGTCTGTTTGCGTTCCAGTCAGACGTTGAATCGAATGCCCCAGCGCCGTCGGTTTCAAGCGGTTAATCACCAACCGTGGTTCCCTCCATTCGATCACTCTCGCTTCGAATTCCTGGTCGACAGCACCGGATCGCTCTATTTACAAGATCTGGCCCGACAAGCCTGGGCTGTGAATTCTTTCAATCTCGGTTCGAGACTATCCGAAATCGATTGCCCGGTTTTGTTACTTCGAACTGAGGGTGAGGGTCGCCTGTCAGCGCAATCGCAAGAAGTGCTCGAACGTCATTTGAAAAATCATAAGACAGAATGGATGCATTCTGCTGGTCAGCACCCGTGTCTCACACATCCGCATCGGGTCGCTAAGCTGGTAAAATCATTCTGCCTGTCTGAATCGAAATAAAGCCAATAAAGCTTCCGAACCCGCGCCAAAGGAAGACATCAGCTTTTTGTTATTCCAGATCAAGGTTCAGGAAATCGGTTAGCTTCCGGCCAGGATTGTTTCTTGCAGACGACTCGATAATCGATCAGTAACATTCCATGCGAAAACTGAGAGGGAAAAATGTCTGTGGAACTTCCATTGCCGCTTGATGTACTTGCCGTTGGCGCGCATCCTGACGACGTTGAGATCGCCGTCGGCGGAACACTGGCGAGCCTCGTCAAACAGGGATATCGCGTTGGGATTTGCGATCTGACAAATGGTGAACCAACTCCAGCAAGCCCCGGCCCCGCGACGCGACTTGCAGAAGCGGCAGAAGCGGCGCGAATTCTGGGAGTTCATATGCGTGAAACGCTGACGCTTCCCAATCGCTGTCTGTTTGACTCGTTCGCTTCCCGGATTGCACTCGCGCGTGTGATTCGCCGATGGCGCCCGCAAATTGTGATGGGAATTGCTGGTAAGACTCCTATGGCATCCCCGGACCATTGGCAGGCGATGCAAATTACCGACGCGGCGGTCTTCTATAGTCGACTTTCAAAATGGGACGACGAGTTCGCCGATTTGAAGGTGCACACTGTGAAAAAACAACTTTGGTATCCGCTGGGACTTGCAACGCTCGATCAGCCGGAAATGACGGGACGATTTATCGTGGATATTTCCGCCACACTCGACGTAAAACTTGATTCAATCAGAGCCTACCAAACGCAGTTTCCTCCCAGTAAAGATCGCGTTTTCCGACTTGTGGAAAGCCAAAATCGATTTTATGGGACCAGTGCTGGGTTCGAAGCAGGTGAAATGTTAATCAGCGCCACAACCTTGGGAATCCGGGATCTTGTGCAAACTCTCTGCCCGAAAACGACCGAGTAGAGTAGTGTCGTGAAACCAGTTTTGCACAATGCAGGGCTTCCATTCTGCTTGAACGGTCGTAAACTCAATGTGAGTAAGAATTACATCTCCCTCATCGGCGCGGTTGGTCGATGAATCTCTGGTAAAAATCGCAGATTGACCTCATCGACAGTCAGGTAACGTATCATGAAGTTGCGAGTCGGTTGGCTGAGTATCGTCGGAAAACGTGAAAACAACGAGGACGCGTACTATGTAGACCCGCGTGATCGTTTTTTTCTGGTTGCAGACGGAATGGGTGGCCAATCTGCCGGTGAGCGAGCCAGTGGTTTGGCCATGGAGTTTATTCCGCAGAAACTGCAGGATATCGACTTTGAAAAATCATCCCCCGATCAGGCGACAAAAATTATCGATGACGCGATCACTCTCGCAAATTATGAGATCATGGCTCTAGGTGAGTTAGATCCAAAACTTAAGAATATGGGGACGACAATTACGTTCCTCGTTCAAGCTGCGGGAACGATGTTCATCGGCGGTGTTGGTGACAGTCGAGTTTATCTGTTGAGAAGTAACAAACTTCAG
>CAIVEI010000149.1 GCA_903904835.1 uncultured Schlesneria sp.
GTTTTCTATGATACTTGGCCCGTTCCGGCTCCTGAGCTGAATGCTTGGATCGTCGTTTGCTCGACGCCGTGTGCTTGTCACACGCTCCGGATCTTTTTAACCCGAGATTGCTACACATGTTCGAAGGTATCGCCAACGGCCTGAAGTCCGCGCTCTCCGTGTTGGGACGCGGCGGTAAGCTCACCGAATCCAATATTCGGGATGGGCTGGCTCAGGTGCGTAAAGCTTTGCTCGAAGCTGACGTCCATTATGATGTCGCCACCAGTTTCATCAAACGGTGTACAGAGCAGGCTCTTGGCGACGCAGTGATGAAATCACTGCGACCCGATCAACAGATCATCGGGATCGTCCATCAGCAACTTGTCGAGTTAATGGGTCCGACGGACCATTCCTTGCACCTGCGTAAAGATACGCTCGGCAAGATCATGATGTGCGGGTTGCAGGGAAGCGGTAAAACCACGACCTGCGGCAAGCTGGCGAAGATGCTCAAAGAGCAAGGCAAAAAGCCGATGCTCGTCGCCGCAGACTTGCAGCGTCCTGCCGCTATTGAGCAATTGAAGATTATCGGCCAGCAGTTGGGTGTGCCGGTCTATAGTGAGGCTCCTGCCGGAACGACGCCACTCAAGGTTTGTGCCAACGGCTTGATTGCTGCTCAGAAGGCGGGTGTCGACGTCATCATCTTCGACACGGCAGGTCGTCTGCACGTCGACCAGGACCTGATGAAAGAACTGGAACAGATTGATCGAAAGGTTCAGCCCGATCAGATTCTGCTCGTCTGCGATGCGATGACCGGTCAGGACGCGGTCAACAGTGCCAAAGCGTTTAACGAAGCGCTGGAACTGGACGGCGTGATCCTGACAAAGCTTGACGGTGACACTCGCGGTGGTGCGGCGATCAGTGTAAAGGAAGTGACCGGCGTCCCGATCAAGTTTATCGGGATCGGCGAGCAACTGGATAAGCTCGAACCGTTCCATCCTGACCGGATGGCAGGACGAATTCTCGGCATGGGTGACATTGTCACCTTGTTCGAGAAGGCTGCCGAGCAAATGGACGAAGCCGAAGTTCTCCGCCAGCAGGAAAAGATGGCGGCCGGCAAGTTCACTCTCGAAGATTTCCGCGATCAGATGAAGATGATCCGCAAGATGGGATCGCTGAAAGATCTGATGAAGATGATCCCCGGACTTGGTGGATTACTCGCGTCCAATCCTGACGTCGACGCCGATGGCGACATGGGACGAATCGAAGCGGTCATTAACTCGATGACTCCCTACGAACGGAATCATCCCGACAAGATCGATCGCAGCCGTCGCCACCGTATCGCTCGCGGTGCAGGAACGGATCCGGCAGATGTGAACCGGATTCTGAAGGATTTCCATCAGATGTCCGGGATGGCTCAGAAGATGTCCGGCCTGGGCGCGATGGATCGAATGAAGGCCGTACGTGACCTCGCTCAGGGAGGAATGTCGAATCCTGGCGGCGGTCTGCGGATGCCGAAAGAACGCTCAAAGCGTGGTCCGGCTGACGAAAGACTGGCGGAAGAAAAGCGTAAGAAAGCTCGTAAAGACGCCAAGAAACAGAAGAAACGTAACCGTTAGCGTGGCTTCGTGCCACTGCTTGATCGTCTTCGATCAAGCAGTGCTCTCAGTAAAATAGTTGGAAAAGACGAAGACACTGCTTCGCCGAAGACTCTGAAGTAGTGGCACAATTCAAGAAAAAGAAACGTACCTCGTTAATCAAGAAACCAAGGAGCATTGAGTGGCAGTTCGTATTCGAATGAAGAAAATTGGGCGGAAGCATCGACCCTTCTATCGTATCTGCGTGATGGATTCACGAGTCCATCGCGAAGGAAAGGCGATCGAAGAGATTGGCTGGTACGACACGTCCGTGGCTGATAAGTCAAAGCGAGTCAAGGTCGATCTTGGTCGAGTGGAATACTGGGTTTCGGTTGGGGCAAGCATGTCTGACCGAGTCGCCACACTCGTCAAGAAGGTCAAGACAAACAGCTTTACCACGGCTGCGGCACCAGCTCCGATGCAGTCCCCGAAGATCAAGGAAACTGCTCCGGAAGTACCAGAAGGCGAAGCCGCTCCAGCAGAAGCCGCAGCAGCGGAATAGTCTGGAACCGCCAGACTGTTTCAAACAGGTTTGCTGGAAGCGAGTTTGGCGATGACGGGTTTGTGTTTGACTGTAGTTGGTTTGACTGTGGCAGGTTGAGTTCGTTTTTGTTGGCGTCACCATGCGTTTTGATGTTCTGACGCTGTTTCCTGAACTGTTTCACAGTTACCTGCAACAGAGCCTGCTGAAGCTCGCCATCGAGAAGAGGCTGGTCGATGTCCGATTGTGGAATATTCGGGATTGGTCGACAGACAAGCATAAATCTGTGGACGACACGCCGTATGGCGGTGGACCAGGCATGTTAATGGCCTGCCCCCCGGTTTATGGATGTGTGGAAGCGGCTCAAGCAGACGGAGCTGGGCCAGGCCGATTGATCATGTTGACGCCGCAAGGTCGAAAGCTGGATCAGTCGCTGGTGAGGGAATTATCGACCTTCAATCGATTGTTATTATTGTGCGGACGTTATGAGGGGTTTGACGAACGGATCAACCTGGGGCTACAGCCCCTGGAAGTATCTGCCGGCGACTTCATCTGTAACGGTGGCGAAGTCCCTGCAATGATGATTATCGATACGGTGATCCGGCTGGTGCCCGGGGTTTTGGGAGACGAAACAAGCAGTAAGTACGATTCGTTTGGAGAAAGTGGCCTGCTGGAATACCCGCAGTACACTCGACCTCGCGAGTTTCGAGGGATGACGGTTCCAGATGTGTTACTCAGCGGAAATCACGCGGTGATCGCGGAGTGGCGGCATCAACAAAGTATTGAACGGACTCGTCGCAAACGCGGCGATCTGATGCAGTGATAAACCGCCGCAGGCGGTTGGTGAGGAGCTGCCGCTCCATGAACTCAAGGAACTTTACGACATGTACAATGTGAAGTTCCTCAAGATATGTTGAAAAGTCAGTGTGGGTCAGACCCACCCGCTTCGAGGACGAATAACTCGGGCGAACGTGAGTCAACGGCGAGACCACTCGCCTCAGAGAATTGGAAATAACCATGATTAAGCCACTCATTAAGCAAGTCGAAGATCAATATCTCCGCAAAGAACCGCTCGTATTCGAAATTGGTGACACGGTGGACGTGCACCAGCGAATTCTCGAAGGGGATAAAGAGCGTATTCAGATTTTCAACGGAGTTGTCATCGCCCGACGTGGTGGTGGTACCCGAGAGAAGTTTACCGTCCGACGCATCGTGTCGGGCGAAGGGGTTGAGCGAACGTTCCCGTTCCATTCACCAAAGATCGCCAAGATCGAAGTGAAACGACATGGTAAGGTCCGTCGCGCCAAGTTGTTCTATCTACGTGACCGAATTGGTAAGGCAACCAAGCTGGTCGAACGAGTCGACAAGGCCGAAAAAGAAGCCGCTCGTACCGCCAAGACTCAGGCCAAGGCCAAGGCAAAAGAAGCGACGACGTGATCAGCACGTCGACGTTAATCTGATCCAACCCCACCTCAGCAGAAGAGGTGGGGTTTTGTCTTCGTTTGTTATCGTCAGTCAAAATCCTTGATTGTGTTCGTCGACTTAACAAGGCGGCATCACGATGTTTGGCTGGTTCACGAGATTTCTGAAGTCCACCCGAGGGACTCGCCAGCAATTCGGCAACAATGGCGAAGCGGAAGCGGCCCGGTTCCTGGAAGGTCTTGGCTATAAGATCCTTCATTGGCAGTTGCGCGGTCGATACGGGGAACTGGATCTCGTCGCCCTGGACGGTGATACGATCGTCTTCGTCGAAGTGAAGACGCGAGCCTCTACCGCGGCAGGGCATCCGACGGAATCGATTACTTTGGCCAAGCAAGGTAAGATCACCCGATCGGCACTCGCCTTTCTCAAGAAAAATCGCTGGCTGAACCGCAAAGCTCGGTTCGACGTCATTTCGATTATCTGGCCCAAAGGGGGAGAGGCACCCCAGATCCAGCACTTTATCAATGCATTTGAACCAGTCGGATTCGGCCAGATGTATTCGTGATGCGAATGGCAATTCACTTGGGGGTCGCAGTCCGATATGACAACTTCATCCAAGGATAAGCGTGGTCGACAACTGAAGATATGGAAGATTGTCGTCGCCGTGCTTTTCATATTCTATATGGGATCGTACATCTGGCTGTCGCGGCGCGGTTATGCTGAAGCAGATCGCTATGACGCAGACGGTTTCTATTACTTTACTCCAGAGAACTCGAATGCCTGGAGTTTCAGGAACCGCAACTGCGTGTATTTTTACTTCCCGCTCAATTTCGTGGATCGTATTTTGGGATTTGGTCGATCTCCGGCGTGTGATCCACTCATGGAGTTGAGCGAATCCCCCTTGAGCAAAAAACGTGGATAACCCATGGGACTGGAATTTGTTGAAATCGTAATGGAAGTCGAAAAAACGTTCGGCATTACGTTTCGGTCGGGAGAGTTCGGCTCGATTCAAACTGTCGGAGATTTTATCAGCCTGGTTCGATCGCGAATCGTGGCTGCTGATACTGTAGCGTGTCCCAGCTTGTCGTGGTTTCTCCAGCTTCGATCTTTAGTCCGTGAAGTTACTGGTACACCCGATCTGCGCATTCGTCCTTCGCATCGAGTTCAGTCAACCCTTTCCAGTCACGAGATCCGACGACTTTGGCAATTGATGCAGGAAAGGTACGGGATCTACCCTGCCACGCTGGGGCTTCCTCGTTTTCATTGGAATACGGGGTTGTTGATCACATTGACAATCCTGATCGGATCAGTCTGGTATTCGATGGTGATTGACTCATTCCTGTTACCGCTGGCGTTACTTTTCAATGCGTTCATTGCCATTTTTCTGATTCTAATTAGCGCACAGTTTCAATCAGTGCCCCCAAAAGGCTGGGGGACGTTTGGCGACGTGACTCGACAGTTGTCGGGCACCGTTGTTGCCAGCAGGAATTTACATTTGAACACAGACGAATTAATTCTCGAAAAAATACGTCCAATTTTTTCGGACATTCTCAACGTTAATCCCAACGAAATTGTCCCATCCTCTCGATTGATTGAAGACCTTCGGGTGGACTGAAACATAGGGGTCACAAGATTCAGCCGCTCGAAAGATTCGGATTTCAGTTGCCCGTTTACGGCAGTCGTTTCAATTCAGCGATCACCATCGTATGCACGTCGAGACGTGGTACTGTCACGGTCGTCCCCTCAGGTGTATTGAGTGTCTCAAGAGCTATTCCTTCTGGTTCGAGGTGTACTCGACTCAGAACATACTGCGGCCCGAACGTGACTTGAATGTCGTGGATCGGGACGACTTCTTCTCGCAGTGGAACGTCATCATTTGGAAAGGCATGAGCCGCAGTCGTATTCAAGTCACTATAAAGATGGACGATCAGCCGATCATCTCCTTTGATTTGTTGTCTCATAATAGTGGAATGGACGCACATAGGGGCTTTAATCGTAACGGGCTCGGGTGCCGAGGCGGCCCAACGCGTGGAATGTACGAGAGCCAGCCTTTGATAGGGGTAAGCGTAGAGGTAGTAGGCCGCATCCAGCCCTCCGGCAAAGTAAACGACGCGCCCCTTGCCATGTGTGCGTGAGATAATGCCAGGGAGTTTTGGTGAGCTTCCTCCAGCCTTGTCGGTCAGCGAGCCGACGACCTTTGCCTCCGGGTCATGGACCGACACTTTGACTGCGGGGCCTTTGAACGTGACGGGATCTCCACCAATATAGGATTTCATTTTGCCTAGATTTAAGAACGAATCGACATCCTGGCGAAAGTCAAAAACGCTTTTTCGTTTTTCCCAGTAATCGGGTCCGATTGACTTGGCGAAGTTCACATCCAGTTCCTGCACTGCCGGTGTTAAGTTTTGATCTGGCAGGCCGCGATAATCGATACCCAGGACTTTCGCTAATGAAAAATTGTCGCGAGGATCACCGTATTCGTTGAAGAGTGACGTATCCAAACTCGCAACAAGCCCTCCTCCGTTTCGGACAAAATCGTCGATGGCAGCCGTTTGGACGTCATCGAGGCAGGCCGCATTTGGCAGGACCAAAACCCGATAACGCGCCAGATCGGTCGGGTTGAGGTTCCAGTCGTTGATGACGGTCAAAGGCAAATGCTCTTCCTGAGCTGCTCGGAATGTTCCCAGGACATTGGCCATGTATCGCTCTTCGACCCGACCCGCTGATCGACCGTAGAAATTACGAGTGTTGTCTGACATCAACATCGCAGCCCACGGTTCAGGCTGTTTGTGTGTCAGCCACGGCTTGCGGCGTTGGACTTCGTCCATGCAGGCATAAAGCTCCTGTTGCAGATACTTCGGCTGAATGACGGCGATACTCGGACTGGCACCGTAGGTCAGTGCGAGCATCATGCGTCGCTCAATCTCGTGTGCGGGAAACGAGTCTTTGCCATAGGGATTGCCGTGGCTGAGGATGTAGGGTTCGCTGAATGCGACACGATGATTGGTCGTGGCCCAGATATAGGCATTAGCGAATGCCGGAACGATTGTCGTTCCCCGATTGGATTCATCGAGCCAGAACTCTTGATCCGGGGCATCAAGCAGTAAATTCATTCGCGTTGGCATATTGCGGGGAATCGACAGAAAGTGCCCCCATCTCCCGGCGTTTGTCGTCCATGTCACTAGAGCGATTGTCGGCTTGATGGATTTGAGTCGGATTTGCATGCGCCGTACCAGATCTTCCATCCGCCTGTCGGCCCAATGCTGATAGCGGCGAAAGGCGGGATCATTCAGATCGGGATTAGGAATTTCTGATTTGGTCTCATTCCGATAGTTTGACCGACAATTCTGGCAGTAGCAGACTCCACCGTAATGCAAACCGTCAAAACTGAAGGCATCGACATCGGGAAATTTCGTGACGATTTCGGCCAGAACATCGATGAAGAAATCTCCATAGGGACCAAGCAAACAGAGCATTCCACCGTGTGGATATTTTTGCAGATCGATCTGCGGGATCGTTATTGTGTTGGTGTCGATTCGTCGCCACTCGGGATGCGTTTCATAGACCTCCCCTTGCAGGCAAGGTGGATAGACCCCAAGAATGCGAACCCCGAGTCGTTTGTATTCCTCAATGTCCTTCGTCAACCGGTCGGCAGGCGTGTGACGGCTTCGCCGCTTGAGCAACTTGCTGTCGTAGTACGCATAAAAGGGGTCGACGAATCCCATCTCGCTGATCGTGACGCCGTGCTTTGCGGCTTCTGTTCGGGCTGCGGAGTCCATTACTGACAGCGTGTAACCACAGCCAACAGTATCCTGGACCCAGTCGGGAATCGTGATCTGGTGGAACGGTACTTTATCAAACGGTTGCGAGGCGATCTGTTTGTCGAAGATCTCGTTGTGGTTCTGTTGAGCCAAACAATGAGCCGGGCAAATTACCACAAACGCAACGATCAACCAGCGAGAAATCATAATCGATCCCCTTGTTGTCCAGGCGGCATTGTACGAGGTCGGTTATGTGTCTTCGCCGAGTTCCTCTTGCAGGTGACACCAGCGGTCTTCTGCCGCAGCCAACTCCTTAGCCAACGATTCGACTTCGTTGTGCAGCCGCAAAGACTCTTTGGCGTCGGTGGTTTCCATCATCAGAGCACTCGACTTTCGCTTCTGATCGTCGAGACGAGCGATGGTCTTTTCGATGGTCGAGATTTCTTTGCGGACTTCGCGTTCGTTTCGCCGGGCGGCTCGGACGACTTCTGCTGGTTTTGCAACATCTGTTGGCTTAGCAGCGGATGGCGGAACTTTTGCTCGACGGGTCGCTTCTTCCCGTTCGCCGTCGTCGATTTCCTTGTTCACATAATACAGATACGCCTCGTAATTTCCTGCGTAATTGGTGACGTGTCCGTCACGAACTTCAATGATATTGGTCGCAACCTTCTTCATGAAATGCCGGTCGTGGCTGGTGAAGATCACTGTTCCCTTGTAGGCCACTAATGATTCTGCCAAGGCTTCGACCGTATCGACATCCAGGTGGTTACCAGGTTCGTCCAGCACAAGAATGTTGTATTGACTGAGCAACAACCCGGCGAGACAGAGCCTTGCGCGTTCACCCCCGGAAAGGACGGCGATTTTCTTCTGGACATGGTCATCGCGGAAGAGAAGTGCTCCGGCGACACCGAGGATCTCTTGGGATTTCGTTCCCTTGGCCGCACTCGACTCCAGGTATTCCAGTACCGTTTGTTTGTCGGAAAGGCTGGTATAGACGTGCTGTGCATAGACGCCGATGTTGCAACCGTAACCCCAGCGGACTTCCCCTTCAATCGGCTTCAATGAATCAACGACGGTACGGAGAAACGTCGTTTTCCCTTGGCCGTTGTCACCAACGATCGCTGCTCGCTGGCCGTGTTCAATCTCGATATCGATCCCGTCAGCGATTTTTCGCTCGGGGTAGCCGATCGCCAGATTCAATGCCCTGAGCGCGGGGCCCTGTCGCGGTTCAACTTGGGGTGCTCGAATTCGAGCGGTCGGATCATCGCTGGCGATTTCGGCAACTTCCAGTCGTTCGAGCTGCTTACTTTTCGAGCGGGCTTGATTGGCGGTACTGGCACGAGCTTTATTCTTCGCGATGAACTCTTCCAGATGCTTTCGTTTGGCAATCACAGCGGCGTTCGAACGTTCCAGATGCTCTTTTTGATCTCGCTGGTATTCCAGAAACGCATCGATCTTGCCGGGGAACATGGTCAGTTTGCCACGGGTCAAATCGAGCGTGTGGGTGCAGGTTGCGCCGAGAAAACCTCGGTCGTGCGAAACAATCAAACAGGCCTCACGATAGCCTCGCAGAAAGTGTTCCAGCAGAATCTGGGTTCGCAAATCGAGGAAGTTGGTTGGTTCGTCGAGCAGAAGAAGATTAGGCTCGTGCAATAGCAGAGCCGCCAGCTTGACTCGCGTCTGCCAACCGCCCGACAACTTCGCGATCGGGCCGTCAAGGTAGGCCCCTTTCAACTCGAACTGCCCCGCGACTTCGCCACACTTCCAATCAGGTTGACCGCTATCCCGCATCAAGAATTCCTGAGCGGTTTCCCCCGGGAGAAACGGGTCGTGTTGACGCAAGTAGCCGATTTGCAACTTAGGATGGCGAGTGACTTCACCGGTATCGAGTTCTTCTTCACCGAGAAGAATTCGAAGCAGCGTACTTTTCCCAGCTCCATTCCGGCCGACAAAACCGACTTTCACGTCTTCCGAAAGCGTTGCCTCCGCGTTATCCAGCAACACCTGGTTGCCGTAACTCTTCGTGGCATTCTTAATCTGCATCAACACGGCCATCAGAAACGGGTCCTTGGAAGAACGTACAAACTCAATCACGAACGGGCGGAATCTTAGCGAAAATTCGACCATTGCGAGAGAGACCGTCGAATTCCATTTCCAGCAATTTCCGCCCATTTTCGTCGCATTGTGAGTTTTATTCGGGCTGGAATCTGGTGTTACGACAGAAAACCCTCGTTATTCAAAAGAAAGTTCTTGTTTTCGCTTCGATGCGTGGTTTTGATCAATCATCCAGTACTTTTCAAACGTCTGTGCAAAGACCATGTGTCAAGCGATCTTAAGGTTTAGTTGGTTTCGCACGGACCTCTGGAAGTTCACCAGCTCGATCGTCGATTAAGAGGTTGTGAGGCTCGCTATGCTTCGTTCTACCGGATTTCTGTCGTTAGGGATTTTTCTGATCGTCTCGTCGCTGGCTTCAGCGCAGCAACCTGAGGGACCGGCAATCGGGGATCCACGAGGTCGGGATTCCATTCTGGACTGGAACGCCATTGCATTGAAGGCGGTGGCAGACGATTTCAGCAATATTTATGGTCCACCAGACCAAAAGGGGGCAACGCACACGTCACGCGCATTGGCGATTATCCATCTGGCGATGTTTGATGCAGCGAACATGGTGACACCAAGAGCGACACCTTATCTTCCTAACCATACGCCTTCCAAGGAGAGGATCGTGTCACTGGACGCAGCCGTTGCTCAGGCAGCGGCGGATACGTTGTCGGCTCTCTATCCGAAACAAGCGACCGTCTTTTCCGCAGCACTGCAGCAGTATCTCACACCGCTAAAAAACGCGACTGCCAGAAATAACGGTATTCAAATTGGGCATGCTGTTGCTCATGACCTGATTCTGGCTCGTTCACAGGATGGCTCAACCGTCGTCGGTAAGTATGTTCCAACGGGTGCACCAGGCAATCACAATGTTGATCCACTGAACCCCGGACAGGGGTTCGGCGACCCCGCATGGGGAAGCGTGATACCGTTCTCACCAATCCACAATTTTCACTTCGTTCCTGATGCTCCGCCGGCCCTTGGAAGTCCAGCGTACGCGATTGCCTTCAACGATGTGAAATCCCTTGGTGGTGATGGAATTACGACACCCACGACGCGAACTCAGGAACAAACCGATATTGGTCTTTTCTGGGCTTATGATGGATCGCGCGGAATCGGCGTTCCGCCGAGGATGTACAACCAGATCACACGTACGATCGCGATCGACAGACATAACACGGAAATCGACAACGCGCGACTCTTCGGGCTCGTCAACGCTGCCGTGGCTGACGCAGGAATCTGCTGTTGGGGCACCAAGTATGAATATGACGTCTGGCGTCCGATTCTTGGTATTCGACGGGCGAACGAAGATGGCAACGTTTCGACGGAAGCTGACCCGAAGTGGACACCGCTTGGAGCACCCGCCAGCAACGGCGGAGGCAAGAATTTCACTCCGAATTTTCCTTCTTACAGTTCCGGGCATGCTACGTTTGGCGCAGCCTTTTTCCGGACACTGCAAAACTACTATTGCAACGACCATATCACATTTACATTCGTTTCAGATGAGCTTAATGGGGTCACCACAGACACTTATGGTCACGTGAGGCCGTTGAAGCCGCGAACGTTTCATAAACTCAGTGACGCGGCTGTCGAAAACGCACGCAGCCGAATGTATCTGGGAATCCACTGGCAGTTCGACGCCGATGAAGGGTTGAAATCCGGAACGGCAGTCGCAGACCACGTGTTCCAGTCGATCCTTCAACCCCATTGAGTCACGCAGACCACGATCTCAATTAAAATTAATCGTTCGAATCACCGTTTCGCGAGGATCTGTATCCTCTCATCATGCGTTCCAGCATCAGTGACCGACTCAGGAGACCTCCAACTCCTTGTTTTCACATCGCACACGATTTATGTGACTCAGTCTCCAGCGTGCCTCATCGATCTCAATCGATTAGACTGCGCTTAGTGACCGAACTCTCTGTTTAGCGTGGAGCGTGCCTGTGATTCACGAGTCTGAAGATGCGCCGACCTCTTTCAATGAGGTTTTCAGTACGATCAATTCGTTCTCGAGAAAATCGACCAGATTTTTGCCCTTGATCCTGGTAATCGCATCCTTCGCGGGGAACTTGACTGCGGGCGAATTGAAGGTCGGTGTTGGGCGGCGGATTATCACACCTGATCCCCTTCTCCCCGTTTCAGGAGGACTTGGACCATCGGCACCCGCTCGCGAAAAACAAGGTGAGCTCATGGCTCGAGCGGTCGTGTTTCAGCACGGCGAGACTTCGGTTGCGGTTGTGAGCCTGGATTTACTCGGTTTTCCGTCAGTGTTGTGCAATCGAGTGCGATCTCGGGTTCCGCGGATCAAGGCAACAAATATTCTAATCGGCTCGACGCATACTCACAGTGCACCGGACTGTTATGGATTCGCCGACGGGCGTGGCGGCTTTACAGGTGACTTGAAATACATGGAATTTGTTTGTGTCAAAGCAGCCGAAGCGGTGAACGAAGCACTTGATAGACTGAAACCAGCACGGCTGAAAATCGGTACCGATGAGGCCAAAGGAAAGATCGCATACAATTATTATGCTCCCGACTTGTATGACCGGCGAATGAGCGTAATTCAAGCACTTGATTCCTCCGATCAGCCGATCGCGACGCTCGTCAACTATGCCATTCACCCTGAAGTACTTGGGTCAGGAATCGGGATTCTCAGCCCTGATCTGATCGGACCTCTCTCTGATCGAATTGAAGCAAACGGCGGCGGGCAGGCGATCTTCATGAATGGGGCTCAAGGTGGCATGATCACGGCAGACAATCGCGACCTGAGTCGTCCGAAAGATGCGCAGAGAGGCTACTGGCACGACGATCGTACCTGGGACGAGTGTGTTCGGATTGGGAATACGATGGCCGACGAAGCCTTGCGAATCGTCAAAGACGCACCAATTCAGGAAAATCCAAATCTTTTCTGCGGGTCTATCGATATCAAGTTCCCAGTGGATTCGGACCTGCTTTGGGCCGTCGTGATCAGTTCTCCGCTTAAGTATCCTCACAATCCCGATCACAGCATCACGACGCAGGTCAACGTCGTGAATATTGGCAATTCACAGATATTAACGATCCCCGGCGAGGCCCTGCCTAATATCGGGTTTTATCTTAAACGAAAGATGCGCGGGGAACACAATTTACTGTTCGGGCTGACTAACGACGCCTTCGGTTACATTCTGACTAAGGTCGATTTTCATAGTTTTCCGAGGTATGAATACGTTTCGCGGACCTCGTTGGGCGAGATGACCGGTGAAATTCTGATTGAGCGGTCAATCGAATTCGTCGAGCAATGCCCCAAACCAGCAACCGTATCGAAACCTTAAGACTGACGTCACCCACACTTTAGTTGAAGTTGACTCATGCCCGCAGGGAACTGGATTCGGCGACTCTTTTTTATTCTTTACGATCCAGACCCCAGTCAAATGGGGTTCTTAGTCCGCTCACAAACACAGACTGCATCTGACGTCGACGTGACAGTCGCGGTTCCCGATGCGAAAGAAAGTGAGCGGCTGTTTGGAGTGTCGCTCTCCCGACGCGGCCTGCAACCAATACATCTCAAAGTCGTCAATCGATCGAATGTCTCTTTGCGACTGCACTTTCGAAGTCTCGACCCTCATTATTTTCCTCCGCTGGAGGCGGCGGCACGCTGTCACTTTTCGATCATTAAACGGCTCTATGCATTCGGAGTCTTCGCCTGGTTTTTGCTACCGCTAGTACTTCTGGCCCCACTCAAGCTTTTGTCGATCCATTGGGCGAACAAGAAGATGGATGCGATATTTCAGTCGCTCGCTTTCCATCGACGCCCCATTGCCGCAGCAGAAAGCGCGGAAGGATTTGTATTTGCTGCATTCGACGCGGGGACGAAAATGATCCGCGTCAGGTTGATGGCAACACAGGTACGGTCATCAACAGATCAGAATTCGCAAGTCAAATCAACGTCGGTGAATTCAGTAGAGACTGAAAGATCGCTTACGGAATTGGTACCCAATTCGTTTGTGGATCTGACATTTGCAGTCACGGTTCCTGGCATCAATGCAGACTACTTGCATCGAAAACTTGACACGCTGATTCCAAAGGAAACCCTGCACGAGTGCGATGTCCCAGAACTGGTCAATCAGTTAAGCAAAGTCGCCGTCGTGACATCCAATCATAGCAACAAAGGTACGGGCGATCCGATTAACCTCGTTGTGATTGGTGGATTTGAGACGCTTTTAAATGCCTTTACCGGACGTTGGGATGAAACGGAAGTCATTAGTCTTTCAACCTGCTGGAAGACCGCCCGAGCATTTCTACTCGGTTCCGAGTACCGGTATTCACCTGTCAGTTCGCTCTATCTGTTCGGCCGTAGTCAGGACATTGCCCTGCAACAGATCAGGGAATCGATCAGCGAGCGTTTGCATCTGCGACTCTGGCTGACTCAGTTGACCCATAAGGGAAAGCCGGTCTGGATTGGACAAGTCAGTCGAGACATCGGGGTTCGCTTCACAACGTCGGCGTGGAATCTCACGACTCATCGAATCGACCCGGATGTCGATGAATCACGGGACTACGTCTTGGAAGACCTGCTAGACGCAGAACGAGTTGATGCCGCTGGTTATGTTGACACATCAATCGCCAGCACACCAAGCTCCCCCCGCCGCAATTTGACAGGCGACCCCTATTACACGGACGGCAAGCGAGTCGTGATTCTCTTGAGTCCCAACCGGACGGTGCCTCGATTCGTTGCATGGTCATGATCGTGAACTCGTGCGAAGCATCTTGATCCATCGCAACGGCCCCAGTGTGGTTTGAGTCTAATCAAAACTTCCATTCGCTTTTGGCGGACTGGATAATCTGTTCGCGGGTTGGCGAGTCAATCAAACCATCTCGCAGTGCGGCAAATAACGTTGCAGCGATCAGGTCGGCTGTCGTGCCGGGATTTCGACGATGACCATCGGCTCGAAGCCATGCATCGAATTCGCCTAATCCGCCTGGATCGAGCTTCGTGCCGACTCCCGCATGGTCAATCAACATTCGTGCTTTCAATGAAGCCTGTTCGGCAATTGCCCAACCACACTTTCGTGCGATCAGCGTATCCGGCCAGCAGGACATGATCCAAACGTGTAACCAGACAACTGCTGATTCCCAATCACTTGACCGAGTCAGCAACTCGCATAATTTCTGCCTCGCGGCGAAAACCAGTTTGAAATCACTGACGTATTGTTCGGCGATTCGGTCGCGATCTGCTGCGAGTGACATCGCCTGGTAAAGAGTCACCGTTGGACGTTCGCTGAGGTCCTGTTTCGCAGCTTTTCCTAGTCCGCCTGGTTGAGCGAGACTAATTGCCGCATAGACTTGTTCAGCATCCTCAACCGTCGTGCGTTTTAGTACTGACGGCAGTCCATCCTCCAGCCGATCAGATTCCATTACCACAGCTAGCGGCGCGAACAACAGAATAATTCCCAAATTCACATTGGTTCCCGTCGTATCCCGCGTCGCTTGAACCGAATTGTAAATCGCCCGGCCCAACCCGTGATTCTGAATGGCCGATAATGGGTCGGCGATCGCGTGAGCCGCTCGAACAAAATCGTCGTAACTGAGGTCATCGAACGAGGCAGCGGGATGCACGTTTCCAGGTTTCCTCGCTGTTGCTTCCATGAGACAAGCGAGTTCAATCTGTTCGGCGAGGGTCACAAAAACGATTCCTGACGGGACAAAGGATTGATTGCCTCTTATCATCACACGAACGCCGTTTGACTGCTATCCCATAGAAAACACCGAAAACAGGAATTCTCGTGTCACCGTTTCAGCAAACTCGCTTCGAACTGACGGGCCGTGCCGCTTTGGTGACCGGAGCCGGCGGTGGAATTGGTCAAGCCGCCGCACTGACGCTGGCCCAGGCAGGAGCCGTCATTGGCATTCATTATCTTTCCAATGAAGAAGGTGCTCGTGCAACATTGGCACAGATCGAACGGGCTGGCGGTCGAGGCATCCTGTTGCCAGGTGACCTGACAGTTGAAAGCGATGCCAATCGTGTGGTCGACGACTTTGTTGCATTCGCGGGAAGACTGGATGTCCTCTTTAATAATGCAGGAAATCCGCTGACACGATCATCAATTGAACAATGCCCTACCGATCTTTGGATGCAGGCGTTTAGTGTGAATGTTCATTCGGCGTTCCTTGTCACTCGACGTGCCATTCCACATCTGCAGAATGCGGCAGGACACGGCAGCATCATCAATAACCTGTCGTTGTCTGTTCAAACCGGTGGGTCTGGAGGAGCCGGTCCCTACGCCGCTGCTAAAGGAGCACTTCAAGTTTTTACTCGTACACTTTCCCGTGAACTGGCACCACTGGTCCGAGCCAACTGTATCATGCCTGGAGTAGTTGAAACGCGTCACCACGAGGTCTTCAGTACGCCGGAAAAAATGGCTGATTACAGACGTCAGACACCCTTGGCGCGCAATTCAACTTCCGACGAGATCGCACAAGCGGTGCTTTACCTCGCCTCGGATGCTTCAAGTTTCATGACCGGCGGGGTCATTGATCTGAACGGCGGTCGCTTTCTGCGGTGAATACCAGGAACAGGGAATCGTGCATGAGGATCTGGGTCGACGGTGATGCATGTCCGGGAGTCATCAAGGACATATTGTTCCGGGCTGCGATACGGACAAAAATTCCACTGACGCTCGTGGCGAATCAACCCATGCACATCCCGCGATCAGATTTGATTTCGATTTTGACGGTGCCCTCGGGCCTGAATGTCGCTGATCAGAAGATCGTGGAACTGCTCGACCCAGGGGATCTGGTCATCACAGCGGACATCCCATTGGCAGCTCATGTGGTGAACAAAGGAGGAACGGCCCTTGATCCGCGAGGCGAGCTCTATACCGACGAAAACATCGGTGAACGATTGACGATGCGGAACCTGATGGATGAACTTCGGGGAGGAGGAATGGTTGGCGGCGGCCCCGCTCCATTCAGCGGTAACGATCGTCAGGCATTTGCTAACCAGTTGGACAGGATTCTGGCGAAACTACGACGAAACTGATTTGCCGTCTCTGCTCAAGGTTCCGTTTGCAGGATATCAGCAAACGGGTCTGGCTCTTCCAATTCTTCTTGCTCTTCGAGCTCTTCCGGCTCGTTTGGCTTCTTTGGCTTTTTCAGCTTTTTCGGCTTACCGTGATCCAATTCACGAGGCGGATTGACGGCGGTTGGATATAGTTTTTCCGGTTTTGCGGCAATTTGATGAACGGCCTGTTCAACCTGGTTGTCTGACGTGGTTGACAGACTGGCTTGAACGACCGCTTGCGGTGCTCGCGCCTTGCCGCTGGCCAATTGAGTTCTTAAAGATTGTCGCAGGGCGAGACGTTCCGATTCTTCAGGACCCGCAATCAGTATGACGTCGTCTACAATGTAACGATCAAACTCGCGACGCATCTGGACTTTGGCACCATAACGTTGGTCTCCGAAATTGACGACCACTTCTTTGTCGTCAATTGCAATTGACCGTACTGGAGCCTGCAAAAACGTATCGGCCGACATCCCCGAATTCGGAACAAACCGAGACTGATTCCACACGATTCTGTTGAAATCGCTCGACGAGTTTCCCTGGATCAGGTCCAGAGCCTGTTGCTGCTGCCCGGGATCTCGCCCAAGTGTAATCCCAGCGGCAAAGTCCTGGATCGGGATCAAGATTTCCAACGTGGACTTTACTGAAGCAGGAACACCGGTGACTTGCCATTGAATGTCATCGACCAGGAACTTACCCCGTTCATCCCGCAATAGATAAGTAAAGGGCCGACCACCCTGACGGACATCCATCTTGGTCAAAGCACCCTGGTATGATGCCGAGACAATTTCAATATCGGTCGAATCGAAACCTTCTAGAGGCATGGAAGGAACCGTCGCTTCGGTCATTTTGTCCCAGACGCGACTGGCAAAATCTCGCGTCGAACAATGTTTAATCTCTTCCAGTTTTCTACGCGATAGTGCGTTCACGAAGACTTCGAGCATCCCATGAGATGTGAACATTGCCGACAGTCGCATTTCTTGTTTCGTGGCGATCTCATAGATCGTAACGTCGGAAACGACGAATTCGGGCAAGGCGTCTGACGTTGTATCTGGTGCACGCTGCATATCGACTTGAACGAATTCGTTTTCACTGCGAAGGGTGAAGTCCGCGCGATTACCGCGCAATCGAACTTGCAATTCATGTTCTGGCAATTGAGGTTCTGGCAGTTTGGCCTGCTTCAGGTCTGCAAACGACAAGCTTCCTTCGAAGAAGTCGGATTCGCACAACTCGGACAGCTTTTTCTTGTCTTCCGTTTGATACGCCGAAAGGAACGCCACACATCGATTGACGGCATGAGCGACGTTCAGGACGGACGGTAACTTCTCTTCTTCGTCTTTGCAGGCGATTCCAACATCGGCGACCTGCCACTTCCCTTTGCGCAGTTCCAAAGTAATGACAGTTTCGCCTGCTTGCCGTGGCATTTTTACGACGGCGATCTTTTCATCCATCGAAGCCACTGGTTTGAATTTTCCGCTCGACGATTTTCCCTTGGTGACCTGCCGTGTGACTTGAGCCAGGAACGATGGAGGGAGTTCTTCAAGAGCCGATCGCAATTTCGGTGTGGTGATAGAAAGGACCTGTTCGCGATCACCATGTGCCCACGCATCCAGGAATTCGCGGACGGTCAGCAATAGATCCATCTGTTCGGTAACCGATTTATACGCTTCGATCCCTTTTTTCTTCTGCTTCAGATAGATGTCATCAATGACCCACTTGCCGGATTCATCTTTCGTCAGTTCGTAGAAGACTTCTTTTTTGTCCTCACCAACCTGCACGGAGACTCGCTTCTTGTCGTCGGATATCTGTTCGACATCGACAATCGAAGTTTTTCCGTCTGGAATTCGCAGGATTTTGAGATCTTCAAGTGCGGAGGCTGTGCGAAGCGCCCGCTTATTGAAGTCATCAGATGTGACGACCTTTAGCCCTTCAAGGTCTTGTGCCTTGAGGTTTTCGGAAAAGGCCATGATGGCGCGGTTCTCAATCAAGTGGGCGCAGCCGGCACCGGTGCCAACAACGCTCATGGCGAGACCTAACGACCACACGAAGGAGCGAACAGCTCTGGACATGCGTGCCATCCTTGGCGAGTCAGCGCAAAGGTCACGCGGACTCAAAAGTCTGACAAAGACAGGAATTGTGAAATGGGAGGACGGGCTTCTCTCAGATTCTGAATTTCAGGTCAATACTATGTTCGAGACTTTTCGATAAATTAATGGTTCGATCAGAAAAGTTTTTGATAAAAGCCTCAAACATCGGCTTTTTAGAGCGACTCAAAGCCTGATTGACCGGAAAACTGGCGGTCCGATTATAACGACCAACTTGATTCAAGCGCGTGGTTAAAACCTGTCTTTCGAGCCTCAAATCAACGCGATATTTCAACCTTCGGCAAAGCATCCAATTCGGTTTCCTGAGGTGCCGTTTCCTTCGCAGGGACAAACGGAAGAAACCCGAAATGCATCTCAGTCCCTCGGTCGATATAGAATTTGATCAGATTCTTGCCGAGAGGATCGGCTGGTCGTTCTGCGACCTGTTTTGCGATCCACGAGACGTTGTCGAGTGTCAATGTTTCCCATTTGTCGAGTCCGACAAGGATATCGCCAGTCTGGATTCCGTTTTCGGCAGCGAGACTTTTGGGTTCAACTTCCAGAACCTTCAGCCCTCCTCGATATTTGCTTGTGGTTTTAGCCAGTCGACTCATCTCGTCAGCGGACAACTTCGCCAACTTCAGACCCATTTGCTTAAGCGGTTGAAGATCGGATTGGGACGTGAACGAAACCGGTTCACCTTTGACGTCAACAAGTCCCTCACCCAGTTTTTTGTAATGTTCGTTGCGAGCCAAAAGACGTTTTAAGGTCAGATGGGCCTGAACGCTCTTGTTTGCGGCCTCAAGTTTTGCTTTTTGGGATACAGCTCCCGGACTCGCTTCCGCTACATAGTCAAGTTGTTTTGACAATCGATCTGCCAATTCGTAATCGGCCTTGGCCCCTTCGATCTGGTACTGCAAGTCCTGGATCGCCGCATTGTACGTCTCTTTCAGAATGTTCTCTTTTCGCGTCGCGGTCTCCAGACGACGTACGGTGGACCCCATTGTCTAGACCAGAAAACGGATTTAATTAGAGAGACTGGCGCCAGCCAGTCGCCCGGTCTTTCGTTTTGGGGCAGTGGCTCCGCGCAGGTGA
>CAIVEI010000150.1 GCA_903904835.1 uncultured Schlesneria sp.
CGCTGATTGACTATTTGATCACAGCAAGGTTTGAGGCCGGTGGGGATTCGAAACAGCAGTGGACACTGAAGCGTGATCTCATTGCATTCGTCGTTCGAAACGGATCAGTTGAACTGCGGGAACTTGGTGATTCCTCCGAAGTTGAAAAGACGATCGCGAAGTGGCGTAATTCATTGGAAAAACGCGATCCCGATAGCGAACTCAACGCGGTCGGTTATGAGTTACGGAAACTCGTCTGGACCCCGCTGGAAGATTTGTTAGGAAGCGCGAAACTCATTCTCGTTTCACCCGACGGGACGTTAGCTCAATTTCCGTTTGCAGCTTTACCAGACGAGGGACAGACGAGATATCTCATTGAAGATCTGGCAATTGTCTGCGTGCCAGTGCCGCAAATGCTTCCGAACCTTCTGCAGCGGCCTGCAAGCGAAAACCGGTTTGTCGCCACAAAGCCCCCTTCTCTGCTTTTGGTCGGCGGCGTCAATTATGACTTAGAAAATGCTTCGGCAGTTCGTCATCTTCAAAAACTTCCCGGAGCTGCTCAGGAAATTCAGGACGTGGCACAAAGCTACCGGTCGGTCTTCGGGAATGATCCCGAACCTCCGCTAAGTGGATCGGATGCAACGGAGGAGGCGGTTTGGAAACGAGCACCAGAAGCAAAAGTAATCCTCATGGCAACACACGGTTTTCAGTCGGCGTCTCAGCTACCGACGTTGCTAGCTGCGTGGGAATCATCGACGCGCGGGCTCGAACAGATTCCCGTCGCTGCCGCTGGGTCGCTCGTTGACCCATTTGATCCACTGACCGAACGTCGACCACCTCCAGGCAGTCAATCGGTGATCGCACTCTCGGGCGCAAATGCAGCTCCCCCACAAGATGGAATAGATGACGGTCTCCTTTCAGCAGCAGAAGCCGCTGAATTGCCACTCGCAAAAATCGAACTTGTCGTGTTATCTGCGTGTGGCACGGCGCTCGGAGACTTCGCACCGGGTGAAGGAACACTTGGATTGCAACGAGCGTTCCAATTAGCCGGCGCGAGAACGACGGTCGCAACACTGTGGAATGTCGACGATTTCGCGATTCGAAGTCAGGTCACACGCTTTTTCGACGAAACGTGGAATGGTGGGAAAGAGGAACCAATATCACGAATCGAAGCCTTGCGGCAGGCCCAACTCGCCGCGATGCGTGGCACGATTTCGGACCGGCAAAATGCGTCAGTCAACAACGCTGCTATCCGCTCACCCATCCGCGACTGGGCCGCGTTCGTACTTTCGGGAGATTGGCGATAATTCCTGCTAAACATCGTTCAAGCAAAAAGCCAATTTGTCACGTGCGTGAATCGTTTCGCTCGTGATTCAATCTCTTGTCGTTTCATCCCCGTCGGACGTCATTCGACGAAGTGAAGAACAACTTTCGAATCGCCAGTACAAACGACGCTCACGGAAAATACCCGATGGTGGAAATAGACTCCTTGAGTTCGGTATCGTCTTGGTTAGTGAACGATTGGTATTCGTCAATTAATGTCAAGGAGTTCTGGCGGTGGGCAGGACGGTGCTTAATGGCATTTCGGCGCTGATCGTCTGCATTGCGGCGATTTGTTGCGGCGAAGCGGCAGCCCAGATCAACACAGGAAATAATTCCGACGCCCCTAAAACCGGTGACGCACCTGGCTCTCTTCCTGCATTTGAATCGCGAGTCTCATCGGGTTCCGGCATTGACCGTGGATTGCTGATTAAATATTCGAACGATACCCCATCTCGGCAGCGGCGGAAATTCGCAGTCTACGTTGGAGTTAACGGCCCCTTAAGTCTACCGCCAATCACCCGACAGGACGAATGCGGCCCAGTAGTAGGGGGGTACTGGGCCGACTGCTTTCCATTTGACCTCTTCCCCAATTTCGAGTCCTCGGCGCAGGAGTTCTGGTTTGACTTTTGATTCCGTGAGGAGCCACAACTGGGCCTCTCGCATCGAATCAGACTTGCCCATTGTTTTGCCGTTTCGACCATTTAACAGGTTTTCGTGGAATCGTGTCATCAGAAGTTGCGTCGTATGGTCCGGCACTTTCCATAAACTCGCCAGGACTGATTGTGAGCCAGCGATGAGAAATGCCCGCTGAAGACTGAACACGCCCTCGCTGCCGCGAACCTTGCCAACACCGGTTTCGCAAGCGGAGAGAACAACAAGCTCGGTTCGTGCCAGATTCATGCCCATCACTTCCTCGGCTGTCAAATAGCTGTCGCTTCCGACAGGTAACCCGCGTTCGTCAGTTTGAACAGGCCGATTAGCACCCGCCAAAACCAACATCGAGAGCAGCAGGGGATTTCGCGCCGAGGTATCAAATAACACTCTGCTCGAGGCTGCGTCGGAACTGATCGTGTTCCTGACGGTGCCGTTTGACGAGGGGTCCAGAAAGTCTCCGTGCGTTGCGAGGTGCGAAATCTTGAAAGTCGGCAGCTCGTGCAACAATCGTGACTTCGTGGCGGCATCACCGCTGAGCCGAAGGGTATTCGGTCCGCGGCGAAGACGCTCAAGCTGCTCGGCTTCCGACGCGGTCCCTTTCAGCGAGGTCCATTTTCCGTTTGGTCCGTAATCGACTCCACCCAAGACAAGGAATCTGTCACCTTCCAACTTTGGTTCCGACAACATTCTTGCGATAGATTGACCGTACGGTGTCTGGCTCAGGGCATAATCTTCAATCAGGTAAGAGTCTGGCCGCCGACCGGGGAGTGCTCCCCACGGGATTTGACCCAGGCGACTATCAGGTATCAATATCACGCGTTCAGACCCCGACAAAGACCCTTCAATGGAAGACCAAATCGTTTGTCGCAGCCGTTGTGACTGCCCGTTATCAAGTGAACTTCCGGTTCTCAGGCTGACGATCCAATCGTCCAGGACAAGATCCACGGCGTCTGCGTCACCCAACGTATGCCAATTGACGGACCAGCCTGGGTCTATTTGAGAACGATTGAGCACGAACGCCTCATATATTCGTTTTTGCGTCCAAGCTTTCGAGGAATTAGTCGGTGGCGTCCAATGCCAGCGTTCGACAAAATCGACAACCGCAGTTTTCACCGGGAGCAGTTCAATCATGCTCTTGATTCCCAATTTGGTAGCATCGCGCGACCTGCGAAACGGTTCACTTTGCCGAGCCAATTCACGCTCAATGTCCTCCTTCTTCTGTGTCAGATTTGCAAGTCGATCTCGACGGGCGTTAGCCCCTTCCTCCATGACCGATAAACTGAGCTGGGCCAACTGCTGTCGAGTTTCGCGCAGATCCTCTGCCATTTTCGTGAGTTCCGGGTGTCCCGAGACAGCTTGCAGTAGTTGAACCCGTTCCACGAGTTGTTTTGTGGCGAGAGCCTTGCTTTGCCAAATGACTTCGTACGCCGTTCGTTCATTTCTCTTTTCCATCGCTTGGTAGCAGGAGAGCAACACATCGCTCGGCGGTCGATTCGCTTCGAGGAACTGGTACGCTTGAGCTTCAGGTAGCCCTGGCAAAACTCGATCGGCGAGCAGCGTAATCGATCGATCAAACGCGTCTCGGAGAATTGCTTCCGCTTCGACCGGCCCGAAAACCTGCCATTGTCTGAGTCCATTTTGCTGAAGCAGCGTGATTGTGTCGGGATGCTCGCGACCAGCAGACTGTTCAAATTCCTCAAGTGCGAGCTTTTGCCAGTATGTGGGTCGATCCGGCTTCGGAGCACCTCTCGGGACTGCTTTGTTCTGATGATCCCAAACCATGTCCAGTCGCATCCGTTCCGTCCCGCCAGGTCTGATCCCGATTTGAACGTTCGGGTCAGCAGCACAAAGTTTTCCCATCAGGCGATAAATCGCCCCACGTTCGTGGTGAGACTGGCCGGGAACCTGATCGAGCACTCTGACGGCTCCCGTGGCTGCGGCAATTTCATCGAGATCGACAAACAAGTCGGCAATTTCGGTCATTACGGTCCCGTACGCAGGCTCGCCCCTGAGGAATCCGTTAGGGCCTGCGTTGATGATCGGTTGATTCCAGCCAGCAAATCGTCCAGGGCCACCGTTTCTGTTATAGAATTGAACCAATCCTTGAAACGCTGATCGTACCAACTGGCGCGCCTGTTCTTTGTCTCCAAGGTCGAATAGAATCCGGGCGCGCCGAGTTTTCGATCGATAAAGCGGGATATACAGTGGCATGTATTCGGTGACGGACTTTGAATTTAATCGTTGAATTTCTTTTTCGAGCGAATCTTCGGCACGGATCAGCGCCACCTTGGATTTTTCGAGTTCTCCCATGATGGCTTCCAATTCTCCCAACGCGATCAAAATTTCCGCACGCTGCAATGGCGTTGCATTATTGGATAAGTCGACGGATTTTCTCAAATTTGTTTCCGCCTCTGCATGCTGTCCGCTAAAGCGTTGCGTCACAGCAAGCTGACTCAGCGCTAACGCATAACGAAAGCTCTCGGTCCCAAACGCCGTTTCGGTGGCCTCTGCAGTCTTCTTAAGCAGCGGCTCGGCCAGTTGGAATTTCCCAGTCTTGATGTAAACGTTGCCCAATGCCGAGACGACCAGGTGGTAATCAGGGTGCCAAACTCCAAGCGATTTCTCACAGATGTCGGTCGCTTTTTTCAACAGGCGTTCGGCAACTTCATCTTTGTTCCCCACCCAGAAATATTGCATGCCAGCACCTGCAACGGCGAGAGCATAGTAGTGATGATTCGTACCAAACATGTCTGCCGCACGACTCAGGCTGACGTCTTGATAGTCTTTCAGGTTGGGCTCGCCCTTTTCCCATTCCTCAAACTGTCGCTGAACGCTGTCAAGACTATCGGCGTTGCCACTGTCCTGGACGCGATGGTGGATTCTCGCGCGTAAGTTATTGATGTCTCTGACCCCGAAACTCAAGTTCTGAGGATTCTGATCTTCAAAGGCTTTCAACAATTGCGGATTCACAGTGATTCGGTACGAAGCTGAGGCATTACCGGCAATTTGGGTGCATGTGACGGGAGCCCCCTGCTGATCGAGCGACCAACCAGCAACTTCCAATGGCTCGCTGATTCCACATTTTTGAAAGAACCCTTGGTCTGGTGGTGGAAATCGACGTCGCCCCAACCATTCGCGATCAGGTTCTTTATTGGAGTAACCAACAAGTATTCGCTTTTCCCCGCAATAGACCGTGACCAATCCATGGTGGTGCCGGAATATCCATTGGCTGTCTGGAAACTCGCCTTTCCACCGGGATGCACAGATCAGCTTCTGGGGCTTCGCCCCATCATCACGAGGGGACTCTTGATCGAATAGCCGAACCTCGCAGAGATTCATTCCTTCTTCACGTCGACGAACGATTTCCACAATGAACTCGCCTCGATTGCGAATTTGGAAAGCAAACCGACATGTCGAGGTTTGAAGTTCTTCCTTCAACGGTTGAAAAACCAGACGCAAGGTGAGCCTGGCCGATGAGCCGAGATCGAGAGGTCTGCGGATCTCTCCATCCGGCCCAATCGTCAACCGACCCGATTCCCACTCGACGGCACCGCGGGTCTGAAAATCCTTCCTGGGATCGTTACGAAGATCCACGTCGAGAGATTCCGTCATTCCGATTGTTGGGGTCGGATCAGGAATCTGTTTCGCTTCAGAGACCTCGATTGCCGATTCCGTTTCGCCGATCACGCGGTCGGAAATCCCCAACACAACACTTACCAGTATCGTTCCAATCACAAGATAACATCGCTTGAACATGTCACACCTCAAAACGAGACGGAAGCCAGTTGTTTTAAATAACGGAATTCAATTGACGGAATCTTGCTTTATCGATTGAGAACAAGACTTTTAACGACATAACTTGGAAAGCGTGCAGTGTCGAATTTGTAACGATCAGAAGTATCAGGAGAATGGTCGCCCCATGTAATATCGATTGTTAGCCCAGTCGGCTGCGTTTGTTGGAGTCGTCCCACACCCAGACCAACATGCAGGTTAGTAAACTTTGCATGATTTCCTCATCAGTTGTTAAGAATTCCAAATGGCACCGACACATGGCGGACGTAACGCGTCACTCGAAGGTCGCCGACAACCATCTCGGTGACTCTAGTTTGACTATCTCCAATCTCCTGAGAGGACGAATGCGGCCCAGTAGTAGGGTGGTAAAGCTTGGGCGTCCGGTGGGTGATCGGGGATGGCCAAACCTCGATTACCGTTATCTCTGAGCATCCAGATCTGGGCTTCTCTCAGTGCTTCGAGCTTACCCATCTTCTTATCACAAAGATTCTCGTAGAAGCGCTGCATCAATGTTGCAGTCGCTCGATCAGGGACTTTCCACAAACTGGCGACCGTGGTCTTTGCACCAGCCACCTGAAACGCCCGTTGCAAGCCGAGTAAACCTTCACCGCCCGCCACTTGTCCGAGTCCCGTTTCGCACGCGGACAGTACGACAGTATCAACCTGACTGAGGTCCAGTGCCGAAACCTCCAGCGCCGTCAGGATGCCGTCATCTTTGCCCTCTTCCGGCGGCGTGTTAGCCCCCGCGAATGCCAGTCCGGAAAGTAAGCCGGGATGGACCGCTTCGACTTTCGCAGGGGGGACCGAGATCGCCGCACGCGTGAGTGTGTATTTCACAGGTTCGCCCTCCTTGTCTTTAGGACGGACTTGAAGTGAGATTTCGGTCCCCACGGGTCCGCGAATCACACCGACCGCCTCGTCGATGGTCTTTCCAGACATGACAATCCAGTTGTTGTCAGAATTACTGACGGCCACAATTTCGTCACCCGCTTGCAGACGGCCATCATTCGCAGCTGTCCCGCCAGCCACGACTTGGATTACTCGGAGCTTCCCGTCCTCAACCTTAAGCGAAGCACCAATCCCCACAAACTGGGGGGCTGGTCCTAGGTCAATTTCCGGAACAAAGTAACCGTGTGTGACCACGTGCAGCCAAGGATGGTTTACCGCTTGAGCCCGGAATGCCGCTTCAGTGGCTTCGGAATGTCGCAGCCGTTTGGCATCACCCTTCGGAAAAGCATCCTCGTAACGCATTCGGATCGAACTCAGTTCCGCCTGAGCGGCTGGCAAGGGAGGAAATTGCATTACTTTTCCGTCTCGGCCATCACGCATCGCGCGCATCGATAGGGCGTTACCGGGCTTGCCAGCATCCGCTCCGTAACTGATTTCGCCCACCAGTAGCAGGGATGTGGGAGGTTCGTTTGTAGTTGTCGCCTGCAGAAGTTGGGGTAGCATTTGCGGGACGGGGATAAATGCCAGCGAGATTTCTTCTAGCAAAAAGGAACCCGGTTTTGCGCCGGGAAGGGCATTCCAGGGGAATTCACCCAGGACTCCATCGGGCGAGATCACTGCCAGCCTCGCTCCCGCTAAGGCTGGGGTAAGTGGCTGCCAAAGTCGCTCGCGCAATCGTTCGGCCGACTGTTGACCTTTATCATCGCGGCCAAACGTCGACCGCCACACTTGAATGAGTTCGGCAATCTCCTTCGCCGAACCCAACTCCACCCGCGTCACCGTCCCGTCTCCGCTGATGACAAAGGCCGCGATCCGCCGTTCGAAAGGCTCTTTGTTGCGAGCTCGGTATCGGTATTCTACGAGATCGACCAACACGGTCGGTGATGCCTGGGAGTCCAGCAACTGCTGAAGATCGTCGACGGTCACCTGTTTTTGCTGATGCGTCGTGCGGAACAGGGCAGACTTTTGTGACAGCTCTTTCTCGATCCGCTCGTATTCGGTTTCCAACCTCGCCCGCTTGTCCTGCCACGCTTGGCGAAGGACGGGTGCTGTTTCAATCCAGGCGGCGATCAACTTCGGGTCATTTGACGGTAGCGGCGGATTGAGTACGTGCCTGCTCAGTTGTTGGGTGACGGTTTGCAATGCGATATATTCAGGTTCTTTTTTCAAGACCTGTCGCAACTGAGTCTGTCGTGTGGTGATCAATCCTTTCCAGTTCAACAGAGTTCCCCAAGTCTCCTTCGCGGTAGCGTTATCTGTTTCATGGAATGTGAGATAGAGATCGATGTCGCGTCGCTTTTCGTTTGTCATGAGAAACTGCTGGGCTTCTGACTGAATTGCAGCCGTTTGTTCCAACTGGGCAATCGTGTGTGATGTTGTGCGCGAAACAAGTTGTCGCGCTTCCACATCTCGCTGTTGATCCCAAAACAGCATCGCCTGATTGTTCAGGCTGAGTATTGTTTCGGGATGTTCCGGCCCGAGAACTTTTTCCTTAATCTTCACTGCCCGCTGATACAGCGGTTCCGCTGCTGCGTAGTTCGATTGGGAGCTGTATAAAAGAGCCAAATTGTTGAGGCATTGAGCCGTAAACGGATGATCGGGGCCGAGTGTCGATTCCCAGATCTTCAACGCCCGTTGATAAAGTGATTCTGCGGCCGTGTCGTTTGACTGCACTCGGTACAATTCGGCGAGATTGTTCAGGTTGATTGCGGTATCGGGATGATCGGGGCCGAGGGTGTTTTCCGTGATAGTCAGCGCTCGCCGATAAAGCGGTTCCGCCGCAGTAAAGTTCCCTTGGGATTTGTACAACGTGGCCAGGTTGCCCTGGTTCATTGCGGTGTCGGGATGATCCGGTCCGAGGGCTTTTTCCCGGATCTTCAACGCGCGCAATAGTAGCGGTTCCGCCGCCACGTAGTTCGACTGCACTTGGTACAGCTGGGCCAGATTGCTAAGGCTGATCGCGGTGTGGGAATGATCGGGACCAAGGGATTTCTCCCTAATATTTAATGCTCGCTGAAAAAACGGTTCGGCTGCCGCGAAGTTCGACTGAGAGTAGTACATGGTGGCCAAACTGTTTAGGCTGATGGCCATATCGGGATGCTCTGGTCCGAGGGCTTTTTCCCGGATCTTTAATGCGCGAAGTAGTAACGGTTCTGCCGCCGCGAAATTTGACTGCGCAAGATACACCTCGGCCAAAGTGTTCAGGCTCCTTCCGGTGTCAGGATGATCCGGCCCGATCGATTTTTCTTTGATTCTCAACGCACGCCGAAACATCGGTTCCGCTGCCGCGTAGTTCGACAGCGAAGCGTAAAGGTTGGCCAGATTATTCAGGCTGATTGCGGTGGCGAGATGATCGGGGCCGAGGGATGTTTCCTTAATCTTCAGCGCTCGCAAATACAACGATTCCGCCTCAGCGTATTTCGCCTGTATTCGGTACAACTCAGCCAAGTTGTTAAGGCTTGTTGCTGTGGCGAGATGATCGGGGCCGAGTGCTTTTTCGCGGATCTTCAAAGCCCGCTGATAAATCGGTTCTGCCGCTGCGTAGTTTGCCTGTGTGTAGTATAAGAGGCCCAGGTTATTTAGACAGGCTGCAGTCTCGGAGTCATTGGGTCCGAGGGCTTTTTCCCAGATCTTCAACGCACGTTGATACAGAGGTTCAGCCGCGGCGTACTTCGCCTGCAATCGGTACAACTCGGCCAGATTATTCAGACGTTTTGCGGTCTCAGGATGCTCGGGTCCGAGGGATTTATCAGTGATTTTCAACGCCCGCTGAAACAGCGGTTCCGCCGCCGCGTAATTCCCCCTCGAGTTGTAAAATTCGGCCAGACTGCTCAGGCTCATTGCCGTGCCGGGATGATTGGGTCCGAGGCCGATTTCCCAAACATTCACCGCTTGCTGATACAGCGGTTCCGCCGCCGCGTAGTTCCCAAGTGCGTTATGCCACTCAGCCATATTTCTGAGGCTCATTGCAATCGTAGGATGTTCACGTCCGAGAATTGTCACACGCAATTCCAAGTTTGCTTGAGCCAGTTCCAGTCCGGCGGCAAACTTCCTCTCACGGAAAAGCTGAGCCATCTGCGTTTCCGCCAAGGTTGCTTCTCTTAACGACTGTATTTGAAGGCGCGTCAGATTCTTCAGAATCGACAAATGTTTCAATGCCTGTCTCGCATCGGCTACCCGATAGTCTGCTTCGCCGAATTCTTTGATCGTGCGAGCCAGTACGTCCTCGCGTCGCATCAACGCCGCATCCCACTTTTCTTGGGCCTCTTCGCAACCAGCGAGAAAGTCGATTGTGCTGATCAACTCAGAATGATCAGTTCCAAACAACTCAGATTCGATCTCCAGCGTGGCTTCTCCAGCCTTGATCGCCGTTGCGAAGTTGCCCGACTTCTGGGCTTTCTGTGCCATCGCCCGTCGTTCATCCCGTAATTTCAGTTTGGCCTCGCGTTCTGGATTGGCTATCTGCGATTGTGCCGACAGCGTTAGTGTCCATGCCATGCTCAAAAAAATAAGCAGCCCGGTGACCCATTTGATCGACTGACGATCGAACATTTTTTCCTCCAGTAAGCCGCCTCAAGAAAACGAAAGCCACATCTGTCACCAATGTGGCGACCAATGATTCCGTGGCTATTTCGTGAAAGGGTGCGCCTTCATCAGTCTGCGGAGGTTCTTGTCGGTGAAATTCTGGTCTGACACCAATGCCTTGTTGGACTTGCCGCTGTACTTCCAATTGCCGTCTGCCAACTTCAGTTCACTTTTTGCGTCGCGACTCTCTTTCGATCCGCGCAGAATCAGGTCGATCTTCCCGTCGCCATCGGTGTCGTAGAACGCCATCAGGAAAGGCAGCATGTGAATGGCGAATTCAAAGTCCCAGAATTCTCGAATGTTGGTCTCATCGAGCGGTTTATCCTTGGGAAGCCGAGCCGCCGAGTTCTTGTCTAGATCCAACAGCATGCCAGAAACTTCCTCCCCCAGCTTGCAAACCAGTGTGTCGAGAATTCCGTCTTCGTCGGTATCGGCGGCCGACGTGGAAGTCGCTTCCGGCCAGGAATTCGGCACGAACGGGCTGGGTCGTTGAGGCCGGTCCTTCAGGAACTCCTTCACTTCGTCCAGATGCACGTGGTAGGAAAACTTGTCCAGACTGAAACCCGATTCGGGATCACTGCGTGGAATTGCGAACGTCACCGCAATCAGCTCGCCCTCGTCATTGACCAGCGGTCCACCCGAATCGCCGGGGTTGATTCCGCAAGTTGAAAGCAGCACCTTGCGCGGTGTCGCCTGATTGAGAACTTCGGTCATCACCCGACGCTCTTCTCCTTTGAGTTCAAGTCGCTGCGAGACGACATCGATCATCTCCTGAGGCCAGCGACCAACGGCAGCGACTTCGCCACTCCGTACGGTCCACAACATGCCTCGCATCGGATTGCCGATTGCCACACAATCGGCTCCAGGCGGAGGAGAGATTGCCGACAGCGAGATGGCAGGTAATGGACCGCCCGCCTTGGGTTGCCGAACCAGTTTCAAGAGGGCCAGATCCTTTTCATCACTTACCTTGTAGACAATTGCTGGCAGTGAATCGTCCGCCAGCTTCATCCAATCATCGTCGAGTCGTCCGTAGTGCACGTTGACCATCAATGCTCCGGTATCCGCATCGAGTGGAGCGGAGGCGATCACGTGCTGGTTCGTCAGAATCCACCCTGCCGGATCAATGACGAAACCTGTTCCATGCCCTGCACCGACATGCAGCATGACCGTGGATGGCGCAACTTTGGGATACAGGTTCATCGCGGCACCGCGAGCCGCCTCACTGTTTACTTTGAGCGTCTCTTTTCCTGCGGGAGGTTGTGTTTCAGATCGCACGAGTGCTCCCCATCCAGCCAACAATTGATGAGCATCGACACGCGTACGAGTTGCCTTGAGTTTGCCCGCTTCGGCGGTCAGCTCTGACCAGAGACTTCCTGTATGAGACGGTTGAGGTGTCGTCTGGGACCAGCAGATCAGACCCGGCAATATCAGAATCAGTATGCAAACGAAGATCGATCGAGTCAAAGACATGTAAGGCCCTTCAATGACGGAAATCTGCCGATACTGTGCCAGAACGACATCCACGTGGAACCTACCAATGAACGCCACCAGTGAAAATTCTTCGCTTAGCGCTATTCTCCGGAGAGGATGAAAGGTGCCCAGTAGTAAATCGGTGTTGGTTGATCGGCACTGATTTCGTCAATCGGTGTGACCTCAAGGCCACGCGTAGTCACAGCGGCTTTTTCCTCTTTGGTGAATTTGCCGAAAGACTCCTTCAGATTTCGTAGAGCCCAAATCTGAGCCTCGCGCAATGCTTCGAGTTTTCCCATAACGCCACCGCCAGAGGTTCTCGTAAAACCGCTCAATTAACACCCGGTTATCTCCATGACTTCGAGAATCTCCGCGAACTGTGCCTTGAAGAGTGAGTCATGGTAACTCGCAATTGCGCAGAAATCACCACACAAATCACGCAAATAAATGGCAATGCGGTGTTATACTTCACAAGAAAATCGGAATTGTGTACGACTGATGAATTTCTAAGAATCTAAACGAAGTAGAATAAGTTCGGAGATTTGCGCTTCGATTCTCGACTGATTAACGACGATCGTTTCCACGGATGTGAACATTGGACAAGCGACTTACCCGTGCGAACAATATAAGCCAGAACAGATTGGCGTCACGACTCGGCTACTGCTCTCTCTAAATCACGGCAAACGGATCAGGAAATGAAAGATGGGGCTGCCTTTGGCGTCAATCAACGAAGAAACCCAGACTGCAATCGCCTGATCTTCCTGGGTTTGTTTTATTCGTGGCGACAAAACTGCTGTTTATCGTTTTATCGCCGGGGTCCGGAGGTGAGAAATGGAATTGCGCCTGACAAATGTATGGCAATCGGGCGATCGATGATGAGGAACGTCGTCTGATCAAAAGTCTACACGCTTGAAGATAATTATACGTTTGACGATAACTCGGTGGATATCATTCTGTTGACTCCGATGCGAAGGATGAGCGGGGCCAACGATTGTGGACTTCCCGATATCGACTCGCTCTTCTCACCGTGACTGAGGGCCGACTCATGGTACTGCCGATCTCAATACGGTGCCCGCATTGCGGCGTGAAGCTGAAGATTCAAAACGCAGCGATGTCAGGCAAACGCCTGAACTGCCCCAAGTGCGGCAAGAGTTTCACCCGAGAAGTCCTTGAGGAACCGAAGGATGAAACCGATGGTATCGCAGAAGAAAATGGGCTGGAGACTCACTTGCCAGCACCGCCATTGAAGAAGCGCGGTAAGTCGAAAACTGCCGATTCGGGTTCGAACGCGACGAGCAGCGATTCGAAGAAGAAGTCTCAAGAGTCGGCCCAAACCAAATCGTCCAATAAGATGCCATTGCTGCTTATCGGCGGCGGCGGGCTGCTGCTGACTGCCTTCGCGGTTTGGATGATGATGGGCCGGCTTCCGACGGTCAGGACCGAGCGAGCCACAGATGCCGTGACGCTGAAGCTGGAGCAAAAAACCGAACGCGGCAATAACATCGCCGAAGCGGACATACTCACGCCGGAGCAACAAGCCAAGCGCAACTCGGAGTTAACTGCCGAAGAGGCTGACGGTCTGAATCGACAGGGTCTATTGCACCTGGCCAACGGCAATCCGACCGAGGCCGAGCCTTTTTTCCGCCAGGCGCTCGGAAAGTTCGGGTCAGAAGACTTATGGCAGTACAATTACGCCAACCATCCGCACCCGGTTTTGGCCGAAACCCTGAACAACGTGGGTACCGTTCTCCAAGCCCGCGGCAACTTGGAAAGGGCCGAACATTACTACATTCAGGCGCTTGAAATGCGGCAAACGCTCTTTCCTACAGGCGAATACCCCAACGGGAATCGCGCGCTGGCGATCAGCTTGAGAAGCCTGGGGAACTTGTTCGAGGCCCGCGGCGAGCCGGCTGAGGCCGATGGTTATTACCGCAAGTCCCTGGAAATGCGGCAAAAGCAATTCCCTGTCGATAAGTATCCTGAAGGGCATCCCGATTTGGCCGAGAGCCTGACACTGCTGGGGGGCTTACTCGGAGCCAGGGGCGAGCTGTCCAAGGCAGAGCCCTATTGCCACCAGGCCCTCGAAATGAATCAACGTCTCTACCCGGCCGACAAATATCCTGAAGGGCATCCCGATCTGGCTCTCAGCCTCAACAATATGGGCATCGTGCTCCAGGGTCGGGGTCAGTTGGCCGATTCCGAGTCCTACTTCCGCCGCGCTCTAGAAATGTACCAGAAACTCTATCCAGCGGAAAAGTTTCCCCAGGGACACCCCGCTTTGGCCCAATGCCTTAACAACATGGGTTTAACGTTCCAGTTCCGTAGCGAGTGGGCCGAGGCCAATTCATTTTTCCGTATGGCCTTGGAAATGCGGCAAAAACTCTACCCGACAGACAAATATCCCCAGGGGCATCCCGACCTGGCCACAACCCTCAACAATTTGGGCGTCGTGCTGAAGGCTCGCGGCGAGTTGCCCGAGGCCGAGACGTATTTCCGTCAGGCCTTGGAATTGCATCAGAAACACTACCCCCGCGATAAGTTTCCCGATGGACATCCCACTTTAGCCAGGAGCCTCCATAACCTGGGCGAATTGCTTCACGCCCGCGGCGAGTTGGCCCAGGCAGAGCCTTTCCTTTTGCAGGCTGTGAATATGTACCGCGAACGCCTCGAAGTCCTCGCGGAGCTGTCGTCCGAAACTGAAGCACTAAACTTCGCCGCAAGTTTACCGAACACACGAGATCTCTATCTGACCGTTACGGCCCAACTGCCGGGATCGCAGAAGCACAAAGCCGTGGTCGGGACAGTTTCGTCGAATGCGGAAGATCCAGATGTCTACTCGCAAATTTGGCAGAGTAAGGGGATGCTCATGCGCATCGTCAGCCGCCATCATCAAGATCTCCTTGCCACGCAAAACTCTGATGCCAAAAAGTACAAAGGTGAATTGGACCAAACTCGTTTGGACTTGAATCGGGCGCTCAATCAACCCCTGTCTGATCCCGATAAGCAAGCCGAGCGGATGCTCGAACTGACTCAAAAGAAGGAAAACTTAGAAAAAGCAATCGGTGCAGCTTTGCACGAGCAACCTCCGTCACCCGAGCCGATAGTCGAAGAGGCAGAAAAAAAAATCCGTGAGCTTGGAGTTGCCGGTTTCAAAATGCCGAAACCACAGAAGCAAGCCAACCGTGTCACGGCAAGAGGTATCGTCAAGAACACATCAATGGTAAACCAACTACCGGCGAAAACCATATTAGTTGACTTCCTTCGCTATGACCGCGTCGCTTACGACCAAAATAAGCCTCCAGAGAAAAGCGAGACTCGGACACCCCACTACGTTGCCTTTGTGGTAAAATCTGCAGGGCGTGGTCACCGTGTCGAGTTGGGCCCGGCCGACGTCATTGAAGAGGACCTGAAAAGCTGGCGCAACGATATTGAACACGGGCGACCAAGCGAAGCGGCCCAACGCCTTAGCGATCGGCTCTGGAGACCGCTGCTGAAGCATGAGTGGACGCAGGAGGCGCCAAAAAACAGTCCGGGTCGAGAGCCAGGAGCCAGACATTTCGTATCGGATGATTTACCTGCTGACACCGAAGTCGTCTATCTTTCGCCCGACGCCGAGCTGACCAAGCTGCCCTGGCCAGCCTTGCCCGGACGTCAGGCGGGTAAAGTCCTGTTGGAGGAGCACGCCCTCGCTTTGATTCCGCATGGTCCGTTCCTCTTTGAACAGTTACAGCAAAAGCCACGTGCTGAGCAGGAAGAGGGGGTGTTTCTTGCGTATGGCGATGTCGACTACGATCGGCCGCCGGGCGATGTCGACCAGAGGGCTGTCGATCTCCTCGCGCGGAATCAGGATCGCGGCTCGGATGGGCAAGTGGTCTGGAAATCTCTCGCCGGCACCGCTCGCGAGTTGGATCAAATTAGCGACCGAGCCAGCCTTCGAAAATTCAAGACGGTGGAGCGCCGCGGCAGCCAAGCCAGCGTGGCTGAACTGATCAATGATCTTCCGAAGGCGCGCTGGGCTCACTTCGCCACACACGGCTTCTTCGCCGACGCCGATAGCCGCTCGATTCTTCAGCTCACGCCCGCGGACTATGAGCGGAGCCAACGGGGCGAGCGCATTCAAGCAGTGGGGCGTAGTCCGCTCTTGCTGTCGGGCATTGTCCTGTCGGGCGCAAACCGCAAGAGCAAAGGGAGCGACGAACGTTTCGACCCCGATGGCGGGATTATGACCGGAGAAGCTCTCATCGGTATGCGTCTGGAAGATCTCGATCTCGTGGTGTTGTCCGCATGCGAAACAGGCTTGGGCGACGTGGCCGGCGGCGAAGGGGTCTTTGGGCTACAGCGTTCATTTCACGTCGCAGGTACGCACAACGTGGTGTCGAGCTTGTGGAAAGTCGAAGACGACGCGACCGCTGCCTTAATGACGCTCTTTTATCAGAAACTCTGGGCTGAAGAGAAACCGCCCGTCGTCGCGCTGCGTGAAGCGCAATTGCATCTCTATCGCCACCCCGAAAAGATTAACAGCCTCGCCTCGAAACGCGGCCTGTCCCTCGAAGCGATGGAACCGACACCGCGCGAAGATGCACGACGAGCGGCGACAAGGCAATGGGCCGCCTTTACATTGTCCGGGCTCGGGCGGCCGGTTACTCCGAAGGAACTGCCAGGGCGGCAGCAAGGCAGTTAATGCCATCCAACGCAACCAGGTACATCTTTTTGAACACGGCACCCATATCGTCTTCGCCCGGCATCGCCAAAACTTCATTTCGCAGTTGGTCGGCCGTTCTGCCAGACCAACGCTGCTCGAATGGCATGTCGCCGTCACTTCCCGGCGCGGGCAATAGTTGGCACTCACAAGCGACATTTTGTTACACAGGTTGGCTGGTGAATTGGAATTCAGTCATATCTGCGAATCGAGGCTCGCTGTTTCAAGCACCAAAGCGATTTGAACCTGACGTGCAGCGGGTTCGATCTGAATAAACCCGGCTCACGCGAGCATCCGCAGGAAAGTCCTTGGCTACCGCAATTTCTGAATGCCCCGTGCATGTGCTTAGGAAAGTTATAACGTTCTTCTTGCCGAAGCTTGCATCTTCGAAGTTACAGTGATCTGAACACGCGGTAAATTAGAATGGCAGCTTTGATTCTCCAAATCACCACATTTGCCAGTTGCATACATACGCAAAAGAATAACAAAAGGCGCACACAAACAAGGAACTAGAATACGATACTGAAACATATCAACACAGACGATTCATAATGGAACTATAAATGTACACACCCGATCACATAAAGGAGTCGCCATAACGCAACACCAAAACAATATGCATTCCGTTCTTTCTCATGGAATCCCTGATTCTGCACATTTGGAAATAAATAGGGTTGCGATACGCTGTTGAGCTGGTACAATATCGCAGCCCGCCCGGCAGGTGTATTATTTTGCACACACAGAAAAGTACTGTCGAATTGGAAACGACGACGAGTCATCATTTGGAATAATTCTCTACTTCATATTAAATGCAATTAGGCTGCGACCTCGCATGTCCAGCTCTCTTTTAGGTGTTTCATTTCAAACTCACTGGATTCATTCATTATTTTCACAGAATTCACGGAAAGGGACTAATAAATGGTCTGGGTTCTCTGTTTGACGATTGTTGTCCTCTTAGTTGTTGTTGCGATTGAAACGGCCTGCCTGCTACTATTGTGAGGAGCGAATATGCGACTATTTCCGGTGTGATGCGAGATGGGAATAAACGGGCCGTAAAAAACCGACCTGTTGAGTCTCGTTCATTTCAACGCCCAAACGAATTGCTGTATCAGTCAGATTCCAATTTTGAGGCCAGCGACCTCTTTTGAGCTGCGACCTCTTTTGAGCTGCGAAAACGTTTGAGCTGCGAAAAACGTCCAAAAATATTGGAACACGTCTTTATCTCCCTTTGTCAGGGCGAGACAAGATAAGTAAAACGAAGGTGTCAGGGACCGAAAATGGAATTCGGCCTCTGACACCTTCGTTTTGCTCATGTCAGCCTGAAGTCATCAACAGCGATACCCCGGTACGGCAGTCCGACGGCGGAGCCTGATACCTACTTTTACCGACTTTGGCGCAATCACTTCGGCTTTAAGTCACGCCACCATTGAAAATCGTTGCCGCATCGCGCCAGAACAAGTTCGCCTTGCGAATGACGTTTATTTTTCAGGACTTCTTTTCTGCAGGCTTGGCTGGCGGCTTTGGTTCGCGCGGCGTCTGCATTGATTGCAATTCGGCTTTCTCGATCTGGCACGGTGCCCCTTTGTCGGGAATATCGACTTTTGCTGACCAGAGGACTCCGTTAACCATCAACTGCCGCATCCCTTCTAACCCCCATGCCGAATGAGCATCGAGTCCGGTGAAGCTGAATGAGCGACCGCCGTCAGGACGCTCATAAGCCCACGAGACAATCTGTGTTTGCAACTCAGGTCGGCTTTCCTCGTAATCTTTGCCAGACCATACGAGCGGTACGATTCCCTGCATCTTGTCAACGAACTGAAGCTCATTCAGCCAACCGTCGTTGATCTGCCAGGGAGTCACGCCGCGTGTGATGGGATGTTTCGGAAAGTCGATATGTTTACTGTCCCAGTGACCCCGTCCCGATTTCCCTGGAAGATAAACTCCACCCAGCCAGGCTTTGCCCTGCGTTGCAAATTCATTCGGGAAGTCGACCGCCTGATGGATCATCACCAGGCCGACCTTCGCATCGATAAGCGATTGCATCGTGGCGATGCGGTCGGGAGAACTCAGGAATGCCTGCTTGCCACCACCATCGGTATAGAACACGATGGCACTGGCTCCATCAAACTGCTGCTTATCGTCTGGCCACCCGGCGTTCACGCGAACCGTCTCGACATTCGATGTCTGTGCGAGAAGGACTTCGAGACACCTGCACCCCGCCAGGTAGTCATGATGTCCCATCACATCGATTTTCGCCGTTTCACCTGCTACGAGAACGATTCTTTTTTTGCCAGGTGTGTCTTCCGCCTGTGACGGAAGCCGACTGGCCAATAGCAGAAACGTTGCGAGTCCAACAGAAAGCCTGATTGAGAACATACCAGCCCTTATTTCGCTGAAGTGGAACGAATCTTTTTACGTGGTGTGGACGCGGCGACGTGACTTGAAACAAACAGAGACCGAAGGTTCATGAATATCAAACGAACTTTGTGACAATCATAACCAGAACGGGACCTCACTTCACTCGATACGGTGTTCCGTATGATCGTTGATTTGCCGGATCGGCTTCGACGCTGGCAGTATCGGCCCGCGATTGAAAACGCACATGCATGGCCCCACGTTGGCGGTTTGATGCCGTTGTTGGCTAGAATCGCGGCGAAGTGGTCATCCCCATCGTATAAAACTGATTCTGTCGGTTGACGGAGTCACGCCGCATACATTTGGTAACGATCGACTGAGTCAATCAACAAAACAAATCATCAAACAAGTCGGAATCCTGTGATGAAGCATCTCAAGCGAGGTTTTGTCTGCCTGTGTTTCGTGATCTCCTCCCTCGTCATTCGAGTTGACGCACAAGAGCATCCTGATCGGGTTATGCAGCCGGATGTGCCGCAGGGCAAGGTCACCTCGGGGTCCTTCAATGACAGCAAGGTCTTTCCGGGGACGAATCGCGATTACAGTGTTTATGTGCCTGCTCAATACAAGGCTGATGAACCCGCCGCGCTGATGGTGTTCATGGACGGTGGAGGATATTCGAATACCAAGGGCGGGTTTCGAGTGCCGATCGTGTTTGACAACCTCATCCACCAGAAGAAGATGCCGGTGACGATCGCGGTATTTGTGAATCCGGGCAATGTCGTCGCAACGACCAAAGGAGCTAAAGATCGAAGCAACCGGTCGTTCGAGTACGACTCGATGGGCGATCGATATGCGAATTTTCTGATTGACGAGTTCCTGCCGGTCGCGTTGAAGGGACTGAATGTTTCCACCGACCCGGCCAAGCGAGCCGTCTGCGGAATCTCATCGAGCGGCATCTGTGCTTTCACTGTCGCTTGGGAGAAGCCGGATCAATTCGGAAAAGTTCTCAGTCACATTGGCAGCTTCACGAACATTCGCGGCGGTTGGGCTTATCCGGGGCTTGTTCGCAAGTCGAAGAACAAGCCAAAGGCCATCAAGGTCTATCTGCAGGAGGGTCGTGACGACGTCAATAACCTGCATGGCAATTGGCCACTGGGGAATCAGGACCTCGCAGCGGCTCTGCAATTCGCGGGCTACAAATACAAGCTCGAAATGACCGACGGTGGGCACAGCGGCAAGTGGGGGGGCGAAGCGCTGCCTGAGGCATTGAAGTGGCTATGGGATGACAGCGCCGAAAGTACGAATATCCCGATCGTCGAGACAAAGCCCGCCTGGGAACCTCACCCGGACGCGGTCGCGAAGAACGATGTGCCGAAAGGGACCGTCGAGCAGATGCCTGTCTGGGAATCAAAAGTCTTCGCCAACACGACCCGCGACTGGTCGGTGTATGTCCCCGCTCAGTACAAGGCCGACCAGCCAGCGGCGCTGATGGTGTTTCAGGATGGCGAGGGGATGAAGAACGTCAATGGCCGCTGGCGCGTACCGACGGTCTTCGACAACTTGATCGCTCGTGGAGAGATGCCGACGACGATTGCCGTCTTCATTAATCCGGGCCATGAAAAGGACAAACCTCAAGAGAAAGGGAAGCACTCGAACCGGAGCCTGGAATACGACGGCCTCGGCGATCGTTATGTCCGCTTCCTGCTGGAAGAGATTATCCCGGAGGTGCGTAAGAAATATTCCATCTCAGACGATCCCGAGATGCACGCGATTGGGGGGTCCAGTTCGGGTGCGATCTGCGCTTTCACTGCTGCCTGGGAACGAACCGACTTCTTCCGCAAGGTCTATTCGAGCGTCGGCAGCTTCACGAATTTACGCGGCGGCAACGTCTATCCATCGCTCGTGCGTAAGACAGAACCTAAGCCGATCCGTGTCTATATGGCCGACACGAGCGGCGATATCGACAACGCGTTCGGAAGCTGGCCGTGGGCCAATCAGCAGATGGCGTCGGCATTGCAGTACATGGGCTACGACGTCCGCTTCGACTGGGCTGAAGGTTATGCTCACAACGCCGATTTCGGCGGAGCGAAGTTTCCAGACGCGATGAAGTGGCTGTGGCGAAAGGAATCTTACACTCCGGTGCTCGATACCAAAGGGGACCTCGGCGGCGACCTGACGCTACTCAACCTGCTGATTCGGGGTCAGTCGTGGGAAGTTCTCGCGGATGGACTCGGCTTCGCCGATGCGCTGTGCACGGACAAAGCGGGCAACGTCTACTTCAGCGACATGAAGGCCCCCTCTGTCGTCCGTATTGCGACGGATGGGACTCGCACCGAGATCTGCAAAGAGTCGGTCAGCGGCCTCGAATTCAATCCTGAGGGCACGTTGCTTTATGGTTGCCAGGGAGCGAAGAGCCGAGTGATCTCGATCAACCCGACCAACGGCGAAGTGACAGTCGTCGCCGAAGGAGTGAAACCGAATGACCTCGCGGTGACAAGTGACGGTTTCATTCTGATCACAGAAACCGGAGCACAGCAGGTGACCAGGATCAATCCGCAAACCGGCGAAGTCAAAGCGGTCGATACCGGCATCAGCAAGCCGAACGGCATCGCGCTGTCACCCGACGGCGGCACGCTGGCGGTTTCGGACTACGGCGGGACACATACCTGGACATTCCGGGTCAACGCGGGCGGAATTCTTGATGCAAAGATGCCGACGATGCAAATGCGTCTGCCGATCGATCCGAAAGGAGATTTCAAATTCAACGAGCCGCCGCCGTACATCCAGAACTCTAAAGGGGACGGGATGGCGGTCGACAAAATCGGTCGCTTTTACGTGACGAGCGACCTCGGTGTGCAAATCTTCGACCCAACCGGCCGCCCTTGCGGTGTGCTTCCGAAAGTTGACAAGGATCAGCCGCTGACAACGTGCATCCTCGGCGGGCCTGACCACAACACGCTTTTCATCGCGCATGGTACGAAGATTTATCGTCGTAATCTGACCGTAGAAGGCCGGAAACCGTAGGGTTTCCCTTGCCCTTTCAAGACGACCTTCGATTATCTGGACTCCTACCCGGGGTGGCGCTCGAAGGCGAGCTTGCCCCGGGTTGATATCTGTCAGCCCGTCAGGCTGAAAATGCACAGGGAGAACAACTTTGTTGTTCTCCCTGATTGAAACATCTTTATTGTTCTTCTAGCTGAAAATGCAGAGTTATTCTCGCGCTTCCATCTTTCGTAGCGTCTGTTGCTGCGGGGATGGCATTCCAACCCTAGCAGATTCAACATTGCTTTACTTGAGTTCAGACGTGCAATGCCCGCAACGTGTCGCTTTGACGGGGATGCTCGACAGGCAATAGGGGCACTCTTTCGTGGTCGGTGCCTCGGCCACCACTGGTTGGGTGAACCGGTTCATCTGCTTAATCATCATGAAGATGGCGAACGCCACAATCAGGAAATCGATCACCGTATTGATGAACAACCCGTACTTGATTGTAACGGCGGGTACATCGTCGTGCGCTTCCCTGAGAGTGAAGGCAAAACTTGAAAAATCGACGTTGCCCATCAGTACGCCGATGGTGGGCATCATGACGTCCGAGACCAGGGACGAAACGATTTTCCCGAAAGCAGCACCAATGATGATGCCGACTGCCATATCCACGACATTGCCCTTGATGGCAAAGTCTTTGAACTCTTTCAAAATCCCCATTTGAAATCTCCTTTCTGATCGCCAAGAGACAGGTGTCAGGAATGGAATTCCGCATTCGTGTCCTGACACCTGTCTCTTGCTCCGCAACGGTCATACCGCCTGACGTCGGTAGCCATCCACGGCGGATTAGCGGTTCAAACTAGGGTGCCACGGTTTTGGACTTCATCGACAAACAGCGCGAACGAATGCAGAGTATTGCGTTTCGCACGAACAAGGTGAGGAATTCATGATCGTGCGAAACGCCGGTAACGATTTTTCCGCTGGGAGAATTCGTGTTTTTTAGAATATGACGTATCCGTCTCGCTCCGCAGAGACGATCGCCGAATTGCAACAGACCTTGACTGGACTTAAAAGCCCCGATGGATCACAGGGTAGATGGCAATTCGGCTTTCTTCTCGGCGGAGCCAGAAGGCGACTTTTGCAGAAATCTTGAAACGTGACTCAATGAGACAAGTTTCAAACGTGAAGAAGTCCATAATCATGGTGCCCTGGTTTTGCTGAGTTGAACAACTGAATTGCCTTTCTTGGCCATCATCTATCGTTGCAAATGCTCGGTACTGATATACTGTTAGAAGGTGTCGCGGCACTCATATTGAGCTGCGACACACCTGCCGAAGTACAGCCAACCTGAAATCCACCTGCCGATTATTCCTTCCGTTTAGTCGCCTCTTCGCCAATACAGGCAATCATACCTTCAGTTGGCGAAGAACCAGAAACAGCCTATGAAGACTCTCACGATCACGGTTCTGCTGATACTTGGAAGCGCGTGCTTGGCTCAGCCGGTCGATGGTCAAGAGACTCACATCACTCTGGAAACGGCAAAAGAGCTGGGGCGTACAAAATCCCGATTCTTGAAAGAGACTCCGGCAGATACGAAAGCCGTAGATGCCATCCCGGCGGCGAACGTTGATCATTTTCAAGCGTTGGTGGCACCACTTTTGAACAAAAGCTGTCTGGCCTGTCATGGTTCCGAAAAATCTGAGGGCCGACTTCGTGTTGATCAACTGAATCCTGACCTGCTGACCGGTCCGGATGTTGAGCGGTGGCGTGAGGTCTACAACGTGATCAGCAACTCAATCATGCCCCCAGAGGACGCACCTGACTACGCGCTGGACGACGTGGATCGCGGCAACATTGCGGATTGGTTGAGCGGGGAACTGAATAAGGCGTCTCTCATTCGCCGTAGCAGCAAGGTGCATTCGTCTTTTCGCAGGCTGACGAAGTACGAATACAACTATGCCTTGCAGGACCTGCTTGGTCTCCCCTATGCGCTGGCGAATACGCTGCCACCGGAAACCGCGTCGGAGGACGGTTTCAAGAACAGCTCGGAATTACTGCAGATGTCAGCCATGCAGTTCGAGACCTATCGCGAGATTGGTCTTAAAGCACTCAAGCGAGCCACTGTAAGTGGTGAGCGTCCGCAACCTGTCACCTACATCATCTCGATGCAGGATGAGATGAATTCAGCAGCGTCAGGAAAAGATCCCAAAACATTTGATAAGAGCGATGAAAGTTATCGCAAGCAAAGGAATCAGCCGCATCTGTTCAATCGAGAGACTGGGACGGGCGTTCGGTTCGCTGCTGGAAAGTCGATGCCTCAGCCTGAGGCAGTTGCCGGGCAGACGCCACCTGTTTCTCCCGTGGTGCTGGTGCTTACCCGATCCAAAGAGCTGAAACTGGATCTGGATCGCTTTCTTCCCGACGAAGGGATCATGCGAGTTCGCATTCGAGCCGGACGCTCGACGATGAACCCCGACGAGTACGCGAGCCTGCGTCTGATTTTCAGTGCCCACACGAGTAACAACGCCAACTTCTCACAAGTCGTCAGTGAGCGTGACATCCCGGTAACGGAATCTGACGGCAATCCCCAGTTTATTCACTTTGATATCCCTCTGAGCGATATCCAGCGCAACCCGTTCCGGAAACTTACGACGACATTTCCACGACGGGATGAGTTCCTGCACATTCACAATGTTTCGAACGCATCCGGCGGGGAAGAACAACTCTCAATTCTGATCGACTACATCGAAATCAGCGCTCCTTTCTACGCGCAATGGCCGCCCAAAACTCACACTGACATCTTTATTGCGAGCGACAACAAAAGTGACGAGGAAGTCTATGGCCGCGAGGTGCTGAATCGATTCTTGAGACGAGTCTGGCGTCGTCCCGTCACCGCCGAAGAAGTCAACCAGTTCATGGCCCTGTTTTCGAAGTACCGGCCGGGATTCTCGACGTTCGAAGAAGCGATGCTGGAAGTCCTGGCGACCGCGCTGGCCACCCCGGAATTCCTTTACCTCACTCAAAGAGAGACGACCGATGCGGCCGAATCCCCGGCAATTATCAGTGAGCTGGAGTTGGCCAGTCGCCTCTCCGTGTTCCTGTGGTCCAGTATTCCTGATGACGAACTGCTGAAACTCGCCGAGCAGGGAAAGCTACGCCAGACGGATGTCCTGACGAATCAGGTGCAACGGATGCTGGCAGACCCACGTTCGAAACGATTTTCGCAGAACTTCGTTGAGCAGTGGCTGGGCCTGGATCGCCTGAACAGTGTGACTCATGTCACGGACAGTTCATTGAGAGAAGCGATGCACGAAGAGACAATCGCCTTCTTTGATGAAGTCCTGAAGCACAATCACAGCATCATGGACTTTATCCATTCTGATTACGCGATGGTCAACGAGCGACTGGCGACACACTATGGGATTCCGAAGGTTTACGGACCTCATTTCCGTAAAGTGTCCATCAATCCTCAAACAAATCGCGGTGGCCTGTTGACAGGGGCTGCGATCATGACGATGAACTCCGACGGCAAAGATTCTCATCCATTGAAGCGAGGCGTCTGGATGCTGAAACGCATCCTCGACGATCCACCACCGCCGCCGCCACCGAATGTCCCGGAAGTCGACCTGACGAACCCGGAAATTCTGAAAATGACATTGAAAGAACGGATTGCCGATCACCGAAATAAATCGGCCTGTATCTCGTGTCACTCAAGGATTGACCCGTGGGGAATCGCGTTTGAGAACTACGACGCTCTCGGAGCCTACAGAACTCAAATTAACGACAAGCCAGTTGATGCGACTTCGGAGCTGTTCAATCGGCAGACGCTGGCGGGGATGGATGGGCTCAAGAACTATTTGCTCACAGACCGACAAGATCAATTTGCCAGGGCGATGGTGCATAAGCTGACCGCTTACGCTCTTGGCAGACCACTTTCTTTTGGTGACCGCGCTGATATTGACAGCTTGACCGCAAACCTAAGACAACGGGATGATGGCCTTGGCGACCTGATCCAACTGATCATCAGCAGTAACCTCTTCAACACGAAGTAAGAGTCAGGAACAGACGATGAATGACAAATCGATGTTGTTAAGTCGTAGGGCGTTTCTTCGCGGCACGGGTGTCGCACTGGCTTTACCGTGGTTTGAATCGTTTGCTGCGGCTGGACCTGGCGCGGAAGAAACTCCGAAACGGTTTGTCAGCGTGTACCATCCTGATGGTGTCGGCCTGCCACTCAAGTCAGATCCCGCGTGGCAGGATTGGAGCTGGTTCCCGCGGGGTGGCGAAAAGGACTTCGAATTGACCAAAGTGCTCGATGTGCTCGAGCCATTGCGCAGTGAAATCACGATTTATTCTGGGCTATCACATCCCGCCGCAAGACAGGTTCACGGCCACTCCAATGCCGATCAGTATTTGACGGGGGCGCCAATCGGTGGTGAGGGCCCGTATCGGAATACGATCTCGCTCGATCAGGTGTATGCGGAACACGCAGGGGACTTCACTCGACACTCGTCGCTGGTGATGTCGACAAATGGGGGCGTTGGCGGCCCCCGTGGTGCCCAGACCCAGTCCTTCAATCGTGAAGGTCGACCGATTCCTGCGATGAATAGGCCGAAAGAAATCTTCGACATGCTGTTTGTGACGAGCGGCAAAGACGCCGCCGCCAGACTGGCGAGAAGCAAAAGTGCCCTGGATCTGCTGATTGACAATACTCGATCTCTGGGACGCCAACTTTCCAGCCGCGATCAAGAGACGCTCAAGCAGTATCTTGATGCCGTACGCGATACCGAACTCAAGCTGACGAAGGCTCAACGGTGGATCGATATGCCGATTCCCGAGGTGGATACCCGGAACCTGCATCTGGATGCTGAGCCTAAAGAAGCCCGACTCTACTTCCAGACGATGTATGAACTGATCTATCTCGCGTTCCTCAGTGATTCGACTCGCGTGGCAACGTTTCAGTTGGGGCGAGAAAACGGCGAAGGTCCACACGATCTGCTGTCACTGGCCGTTGGTCTTCATGGTGCTCATGGCCTGACTCACGAAGTCAAGAAGCCCGACGGCTGGAAAAATCTTGGCACGTACAATCGTTATCAGGCTGAGGAATTTGGTCGCTTTGCACAAAGGCTGAAGGAGACGCCCGAACCGACCGGCCAGGGCAATATGCTGGATAACACACTAGCCATGCATGGTTCCGCTTCCAGCAGTTTCCACCTGTCTCGCAACTATCCGATCATTTCGGCTGGCGGTAAGAACCTCGGCTTCAACAACGGACGGTATCTCAAGTTCGGCAAAGGCAACGAAGATAATCAGGCCGGCGCCGGAATCGATACGGATGCCGGATGGACAGCAAAGGTAGAAGTGGAAGAGCTTCCGCTGGCGAAGTTGTTCGTTACCATCTTGCAAAGGCTTGGCGTCGAAACCGATTCGTTCGGTGGGTACAGCGGGACATTGAGTCGGGTTTGAAAAAGAAATAGGTGTATCGGCTCTGACCGAAATGGCCGAGGGCAACGCAACGGCGTTGATCCCGATCCATGCTGAACTGACCACTCAGCAGGCCGCCGATATCCTGAAAGCAAGCTTCAGCTTCGGAAGGTGATCGCCCGATGCAAGAGGAACAAATTAGAGTCATGCAACTGATCAACGAGATCGGTTTCATTGTCGTCGACGAAGCTCACGCTGCCGGTCAACTAAGCGAAACTCCCGTATCGCTGACTCTTTTGTCAAACGATCCGCTACAACTCATGTTTGGATTTAAAGTCAATTCAAGCTGTCGCGACACCTCGTCATTGTTGAATATCATGGCTGAGATTTCTGGTGATCAAGCCAAGCTCTCTGTGGTTGACGGATTCGCCTGGTTGAATTTGTACGATTTGAACGGAGCAACGACGGAAGCAATCATTTACCTTTTACAGCAAATCGTCACGTCGATTGAGTCGTCCAATCTGCGATTGGATCCCGGATGTTTGAAATGCGGTTCTATGGAACAGAACCAGATTGTCTGTACTCAGGGGCGGCCGTCGCGAGTCTGTGCCAAATGTATTTCAACAACGATCAAAAAGACGCAAAAATTGCAGTTAGAAGCCAATCGCGGAAACCTTTCGACGACATTTACGCTACCTGGTGTTTGTGCTTTTGTCGCGAGCCTCTGGGTGATCTTCTGGATGGGGCTGGATTTTTTTCTATCGTTTTATCGCGTGAATCAGAACAGAATCGAAATTGACCATTACACGACCATGTTCATTCTTTGTGTCACTGGTGTGGTTGGCTATTGTTTTGGCATGTGCATCGGTGCGACGCTGCAGAAATCGCGACTGCTTAGCAAGGCCCCCATCACAATGGGCATATTGCTCGTCCTCATCGCTTGTCTTGGGGGTGAGATCGCTTATATCGCTTTAAATTTTTTGGGGAACATTGGCGTTTTTGAAATCAAACTCGCAGCTCAAATGCTTGGAGTGTTTTTGATGCAGTACTCAGCGCTGCATCTCCTTTTCAAGCTGGTGCTCGTTGCCTTCGCAGGCGGGGCCTGCATTATCTGGACATCGAGCAAAGAGATCGTCGAAGTAAAGTTCTGAAGCCACGCACTCATTCGCATACGAAATAGGGAGTGATTTCCACGGATGCCGATGCAAGAGCTCTATGAAGGTGGTTAAACACGAAACCGAAGCTGACTGTCGTCGATTGAAGTTAACGATGCCGCGTTTTCGTCGTAACGAAATTTACTCATACGACAGAAACCAGTCATTCTTCAATCGAGAATGCCTCGGAATCAACGACCAGCTTCAGCGTCTTCAAGTCCACGGAGGCTGGAACACTGAAAAGAAATGTGACGGGAAACGCCTGGTCGGTCCTCAGAATTCCAGAGAAGGTTGTTTTATAATCAGTGATTGGCTGTTGATTGTTTGGCCTGACGACGCGTGTGATGAAAGATCGCTCGGCGTCGAGCCAGGGACCGTTTGGGTTGACGTTTCCACTCGAACTTTGTTGCGACGATTCACTGTTCGGGGAAACTTCGAAACGGGCAATCGTTGTCCGTACTCCATCTCCCACGTTCCAGAGTGCTCGGTAACGTTTGCCATCCGGACCACGCAAGGTGATGTTCTTCAGTTCAAGCAGGCGAGCACCTGCCCTGGCGCGGCTCGTCAGGTCTTTTCGATTAACCGACTTCAGGAGCTTCGCATAATTCTCGACGGCCTTCGCGTCGGCGCGCATTGCCTCCAGGTGAAACGTCGCCTCGATCAATTGATGCCCTTCGTGCGGCTCAAGGTTCACTCCGTTCTGCACGAATTTTTGAGCCGCGTGTGGTGCCAGATGGAGATGCTTCGCCGACCAGTTTGGGGCTGCGGCATTGCCGCTCGTCGCCCCACCTCCGTCTGCATTGCTCGAACCGTCAGGCATTCCTGCGGCATCGCCAGGTTCTTCATCCGGACTCCCGACGTTGGTGCCACCCTTTTTTGCCGTCGGTATGGACGTCTTTGGCTTGGTCTCTTTCACAGGTTTCTTCGTCGATTGACCAGGCTTCGTATTTCCCTGGTCTGACTGTTTTGAATTCTGGGCGGGTCCATCCGACGTCCCGGCACCATTGCGATTCGAGTCGGCTTGCGCCCAGGCGACCGTTCCAGCAAGGAGGCAGACAAGGTATCCGGCAATACTAGCCCCGTAGTTCTTCATCGTCACCGCCCCCAAGAATCACGAAATGTGCTGTCTGAAATGTGTGTCACGATTCTATCGCCCGTCGATGATGGGTAAAGAGTATCTATTTCACGACCGAAATGTCATCCGGCAGCAATGAACCAATTCCTCGAACCGTTGTCATTTCCGTCGTTCGCTAAGATCGATTCGCGAGAAAGTTGATGGCATCAGGCAACCATCCACTGTCCCATCTGTGGTCGCGGCCGGGGCCGTCCACATATTCGTGTGCAATTCCAAATTTCAGCATTCGATAATGCAGGAACTGGTGATGTCCGCGAAAGTCGCTATACCCATAAAGAGCCAGCCGGGGCTCCGACCCCAGTTTCCCGGCCGATGGTTCGAGTAATTCCGGAACGCAGTACCGGTCCATGTTATCCTGTGTATCGAAAACCTCACCCATCCCATACCGGTTCGGGGATTGCCAGCCAAGTGGGGCATCAAACGCCGCCGCTCGGGCGAACGTATCAGGGTGTCTTAGCAACAGACTGAATGCCCCCCAGCCAGATTTACTGAAGCCGACGAGCAAACGACGCGGTGATTCGACTTCGCCGCAGAATTCTTGATCGATGAACGGGACCACGACTCGAAGGAAGTGACTTTCTTGCTGGATTCCAGGATCACGGGGGTGATCTGCGTACCAGGGTGGATGTGAAAATGTCGGCTTCACGCAGATCAATTGGTGGCGATTATGTAGATCGCTTTTGCGAACCTCTTCCAGACCGTCGCCGCATAAGGCCCCGTCGTATGGCTCGACCGGCAAAACGTACAAGACAGACGCGGCGTCGCCGATTTGGAATGCATCTGGAAGCAAAACATGGATTTTTGTTTCGCCCTCCTGATAAGGGCTGTCCACGTTGTAAGAACCTATGCCGTTTGGATTTGTAATGGGCGACGAGATTCTCAAGTGAGTCCCCCTCCAATGTGATTTGTAACGGCTTTGCGCGAGTATGGAATAAATGTTTCGTGCGGCGATAACGATGAAGCCACCCAGCGCTAGTGTAAAGAACGGTCTTAAACTATTTCAGTGTCAATCGCCTTATCAGTGAGTAGGAAGCGGTCGGCGCTCTCAACCATCCGGCGATTACTTGGTTCCGAACTGCAATTGATAAAGCTGCTTGAACGCGTTTTCCGCCGGTATCGGAACGTCTTCGTTGACAAGTTGCGGCTGGATCGAGTTCCACCACTGGTCGTAGGCCTCGCTGAGTTGCTTAACGACATCGGCATGCTGGTCCGCAACATTTTTTTGTTCGCCAGGATCGGATTCGATATCAAACAGTTCGGCCTGTGCAAAACTGGTGCGAGCAGGCTTTTTTCCTTCGCATACCAGATGCCAGCGCGGAGTACGGACGCTGCAAGTCGCGAACTTGTATTGCTGCTGCTCACCTTTGGGCCAGCGTCCGACGTGAGTGATCAGCATTCGCGATGGCCATTCGACCTGCGGGTTCTTGAGCAACGGTACAAGACTGCGACCTTCTACTTGTTTCCGCATGTCTTCAGACAGCGGCGCACCAGCAATTTCTGCGAGTGTTGGAAAGAAGTCAATATGTGCCGTAAGCGACGTCACATCGGCAGGCTTTAAAGTCCCCGGCCATCTCCAGAATGAGGAAGCTCGCGTCCCGCCCATCCACGGAGTTCCCTTTTGACCCCGCATCCCCGCGTTAAAGACCTGCGTTCCAGCGGTCCCTCCATTGTCATTCATGAAAATCACAAGCGTGTCCCGCTCGATCTTCCACTCGTCAAGTTTTGCCAGCAGCCGTCCCACATTGTCATCAATATTGGCGATCATCCCGAAGAACTTGGCCACGTTGTCATCTTTGACCTTCCCCACGTAGCGCGCTTTATCCTCAGGTCGAACATCCAGCGGCGCGTGCGGCGTATTGGTGGCGATATGAGCGTAGAATGGCTGGCTGCCATGCGTCTGTTCGATCCATTGGATCGCCTGAGAGAAAAACACATCCGTGCAATAGCCGTTGGTCTTCTCGAAAGCCCCGTTGTGAAGAATCAACGGGTTGTCGTAGCGGTTTCCGGGTGCGTCGCCGCAACTTCCCGGATACGACTGGCCGATCCCCCCTGCCCCATGAATGAAGACCTCATCAAACCCACGTCGATTCGGCTGGTACTCCGGTTCGTCGCCGAGATGCCACTTCCCGAAGATCCCCGTCGAATAACCTGCCGATTTCAAAACCTGAGCGATCGTAACGGCGCTCAGAGTCAATCGTTCGCGTTCGTTAATCGTATGAGTGACCCCATTCCGGAATTCATGACGCCCCGTCATCAGGGCCGATCTCGTCGGCGAACACGTGGGGCTGACATGAAAGTCCATGAAGCGAACCCCTTCGTCGTGAAGTCGATCCAGATTCGGCGTCTTCAGTATCGGATTGCCATGCCTAGAGATGTCGCCATAGCCTTGATCATCCGTCAAAATGAAGATGATGTTGGGTTGTTTGGGCTGATCGGCGGCAGCACCGATTTCAAATGGCAGAAATCCGAAAACAGCAGCCATTACGACATAGGCCAACACTCGAACCACTCGACAATTCCTTTGTACCATCTCGACCTCAGCCAGTTGTATTGAAATAGGAATCCTGCTACTTCGCATATCGTATTTCGGTCGAGATCAGAATTCGAATGATTGCCACCAAAAACACGAAGGAGTACCTGGTCGCAAAAAACGGCTTCCATTCATTCAAGGCGGACGGCGCGCCGTTCAACCTCGGAACTGGGAAGCGATCATGGTTTTCGATCTCGCTTCAAGATTGCTTTGGCGTCTTCGAATTTTGCGCAGATGTATGTTCGTGTATCACACGCGGTACTCGAAAGGTTGTGTCCAGGACCCAACTGTTCCGGTTCTGCATTGACCGCAGCTCTTGTCCTAGGGCTGAAATCGCCGCGAACGTCACGATGGCGCTCATTGAGGCGATGCCCGGCTTACCCAGAATCTTGATCTCTTCGAACGCGACTCTGACCGTTTCGCTTCCGAGCGATGCGAACCAGCCATCGATTGCCACTCGCCAAGCGGCAGCACCTGCGTATGACCACTTCCCCTACGCGTCGAATATCCTCACATCGAAGGCATACAACTCCATCATCGCCTCGACGTTCTTTGTCAGGACGGCTGACTTATAGGTGTCGATCGCTCGAAAAACCTGTTCTTCCAGGTCACTCACGGTGGGACTCCATACGGGAATCGAATGGGATTGTTTTTTTTTGGCATCGCACGTCAAAACAGATTACGATCGAATTCTGCGCCCATGAAAGGTTGTGGGTTGGATTTCAAGTGTTGTCATCACACTTGGAAAATCAATCTCAGTGTTCGAAATGTCCGTTTCGGAAATCACGCAGATGATCCTTTTTTCGATTCATGGCCTCGGGACCTCTATTGGAAGCTCGAAGAATCGCACTTTTTGAAACATTATGTGGCTGTATCTATTTCTCGAATTCGCCGGTTTTTTGAAATTCGAGAGAGTCCGACCGACCAGGGCTCTTGATCTGCCATAGCTTAGATCTGGCAGTAGACAATCGACGCGTATTTCATCGCATTGGTTTCCCACTCAGCCTCGGTCTGCATCGGTCATTCGCGTGTGAAACACTTTCGTTCCCAATAAGGAACAGACCGCGTCACCTAAACGCGGAAAGGCATATTTTTGATGTCGATGCGTTTCACGGATGGCGACGAATCGCGGAGATTATATTATCTCCCTGTTGATCGCGTGCGCGTTTTCTTACTTGTAGGTGCGGAATATAACGGAAAGTCAAACTCAATAACGGTTGCGAATTCAATTCTCGACGAGAAAGGCTATTCGATGGGTGCTTACCGAAGTCTGTTTTTGGCTGCTGTGTCGCTCGTATTTGCTGGAGTCATGTCAAGCAGCGGCGATTGCCATGCTTGGGACAGCCGAAACGGAAATCCCACTCGACCGACCCACTCGTTGATCACGAATTGGGCGATAGACTCGCTGAAAGATGGTTTCCCTGAATTGGACAAATTTCGAGATGCGATCATCGACGGAGCTAATGCCGAGGTTCACGAACTGAAGGCGAATCAGAAGGACATCGAGATTGCGGCGAAATATGGAATCGATCTTGAATCGAAACGAGTCGAACATCGCGGTACGAATGAAGGGTGTGACGACATTCAAGGCTGGTGGAAGGATTGCCATGACGCCTACCGGGCTGGAAGGAAGGACCGAGCCTATTATTACCTTGGCGTTCTTTTGCACATGGTCGAAGATATGGGAGTCCCTGCCCATGCACACAAGATCTATCACCAGGGAAACCTGACGGAATTCGATAATTTCGAGTTTATGGCACTTTCGAATTGGAAGCCCGATTTTGATGACATCAACAAGACCGACCCAGGCTTTGTGGAGCCATGGAAGTACTACGACTTCAGCAAGGATTGGACGTTAGCAGACTCCCCACACTACAAGGATCGGAACTCGTTTTCAAAAACGTGGCTGTTGGCGAGTAAAGACGAAAGACATCTCTTGAGCCATCGCCAGGGACGAACCTGTAATCTGGTCAAATGGACTTTGCAATCCGCGTCGAAGGCGATGAAGTGAGTTGACTAAGAGATTTGTTACACCGAAGACTCCAGCGAGGGCTTCGCCACAGACCAAAGTAGCCGTCTTGTTCCGCCGAGAGGATCACCGAATAGCAGCAGACCTCAACTGGCGCGTGAAAGCCCCGATGAATCAAAAGGTCAATGACAAGTCGGCTTTCTTCTCGGCGAAGACAGAAGGCTACTTTTGCAGAGATCCTGAAATTTGACTCGATGAGTCAAGTTTCCAACTTGAAGAAGTCCGAGGCAGTGGCACATCAAGATGAGGGCCAAAGAAACGGCCTTCTCGCCGTTGCCGGCGAGGGCTCGCGATATGGACCTTGCCGAGCCTTAACCCAGGGTGCGCTCGCTGACGCTCCCGACCCTGGGCTTTGATCTGCAACGCCGTTTGCGTAAAGACACACTGTCGGCGCGGCGGCGGACACAATTCTCATTGGTTCCGCGCTGACTTTCGGTCTCTGTAATGCCGCGTGCCATGCGACACCACTCCCGCCGATCAGGTCAGAAGTTCGTTTCTCACAAGACCAGTGCCGCCGATTGTATAAGGGCGGCCAAAACGGTCTTGGATTTCTGACTGGGGATCGATTCCTAATGCGTGAAACAGCGTGGCGATGACGTCCTTCGGCGAAAATGGAGTGTCGATCACGTCGCCCCCGATCGGGTCAGTGCGACCGACGACGCGACCCTTCGCAAATGGGCCGCCAGCAAACATTGCGGAATAGGCTCGCGCCCAATGATCGCGGCCTCCTTCGGATACGTTTTGAATCAATGGCGTTCGGCCATGCTCGCTGATGACTGCGATCGCTGTCGATTCCAGCATGCCACGATAATTCAAATCTTCAATCAGGCTCGCAAACGCGTTGTCGAAGCCTGGCCCGAGTTCGTCTTTCAGACGCGAACGCATATGGATGTGCGTGTCCCAACCGGTGTTAACCAGTCCATATTCGTCCCAGCAGACGGTGACAAACTTCCCGCCCGCCTCCAATAGTCGGCGTGCTGCCAGGCACGATTGGCCGAATAACGTCATTCCATATCGATCTCGTATCGATGGTGACTCTTGTTGAACGTCGAGCGCTTCGCGAAGTTTTCCGGTCATCAGCATCGAACGGGCCAAAGCGCGGTATCTATCGAACGACGTTTTGGAATTCTGCCGTTCCAGCGAAGGACTGGAAAGTTCAAGTTGGTCCAGTAACGAGGATCGACCGCTCAAACGTTCGACCGAAACTGTCTGATTCGCTTCAATCGTTTCCAATCGATCTGTGGGCAGAATCCCGACAAACGGGTCGGCGACTATTTTGGGCAGAACGTCCGGTGCACCCGCATCTCGTAAAAGCTCTCGCGTGCCGAGTGCGGCAAACTCGGACCAGATTGTGTCGTAGGCCGAACCGAGGAAGCCACCCAGCGCACCCGGTTTCGCCCGGCGTCTTGATCCGATCGGAAACGGCAGCCCGAAATTCTGCGGTACAAGACGGGGATTCGGGTCATTCTGTTCCGCGAGATATTCCACGACCGAGCCGATATACGGCCAGTGCCGGGGATCGCGCAGGTTGCCTTCCAAAGTCAGATCCGTCGCCGGAACGGCGCTCAGTGCGAAGGCGGTTCCGTGAATCGGATACTGGTGTGACAGCGAGCGAAGGATCGTCACGCGATCAAGAATCCGCGAGATACGCGGCAAGATCTCGCCGATTCGTACGCCGGGAATGGCCGTGTCAATCGATTGAAACTCGCCCCTTACTTCCAACGAGGCATCGGGTTTCGGATCAAATGTTTCCAATTGGCTGGGCGAACCCCATAAATAGATTAGGATACATCGCTCCGCTTTTCCAAACCCGGCAGCCGTAGAGACATCTGCGATCGGATTAGCGCGAGCGCTGTTGGCGATGGAAATTCCCGTCGAAGCGATTGCGCCGATCCGAAGTATTTCTCTTCGGGAGAGAGCCCCGTCAAACCATTGGCTCAGGCCATCGGAGGGGAGCATGTTAGAAGTCTCCGAACAAATGCGCAGGGTGAATTGCGAATGGGGAATGGAGCAACTTACGCTGAGCGGCAGCGATAAGACAAGCGCAATATGGCTTCGATTTGATTGAAAATGTCGTTGGCGGCAAGGAAATACGGTCAGCCGCCTCGCGTTAACGGTATCAGATAAGTCCTCTAGGTCTTATGCGACCAATACGACTTATCCGTGAGGCGCACCGCGAAATTGTCTGTCATCGAGTGGTTGTGAATCATAAACGACTGGTTTGGCTTGTGAATCTGGTTGTTTTCGCGTTGAATAGGTCTTCGAAGTGCCGTACCAACCCGCCTGAAATGAAGGATTACTGACGCGATGGAGATTCGCCGAACCGATAGACCCGTGACGCAAGTCGAAGCCGATTGGTTGATCGTTCCTGTCCTGGAGTCTGCTGAACTCTCCACTTCTCTGACGGGGCTCGATCAGGCGTTGGGTGGGATTGTCACTCGACTGAAATCGCTGGGGGATTTGACGGGTAAACTCGCTTCAACGTTACCTCTTCGCGGCGTGACGGGGATTGGGGCCAGCCGAATCCTGTTTGTTGGACTTGGTACAGAAGCCGACTTGACAATCGCTCGACTTGATAAAGCGTTAATGACTGCCGCACGAGCGGTTTCCGATAAAAAAGAGACTCGGGTGGCAATTGTTGTCCCGTCGGAATCGACCGGAGCCGTCTCCCGCGCGGACTTTGTAGCATCGGCCACAACGTGTGGAATGGTCGGTTCACTGGGGCAGGATCTGTTCCGGGCGGAACGGGGTCGGCATCCGTTTGTTGGTTTGCAGGTCGTTGCTGCGGGGACTGCCGAGTTGGACGGGGCGGTTGAGCGAGGTCGGATTCTCGGACAGGCCATCAATCTGACCAGAGATCTGGTAAACCGTCCGCCGCAAGAAATCACTCCGCTGGGATTCGCAAAGCGGGCTCAAGTGGTTGCCAACGATTACGGGTTGCGGGTGGAAGTGCTCGAGCAGCCACGGTTGGAACAGGAACGGATGCGGTCAATGCTGGCTGTCGCTCAAGGAAGCACCGAGCCGCCTTGCATGGTGATTGTCGAGCATGACGGAGGTGGTCCCAACGCACCTCGACTGGCTTTGGTTGGCAAGGGAGTCACCTTTGACAGTGGTGGATTATCACTGAAGCCAACCGATGGCATGCTGACGATGAAGTGCGATATGGCTGGGGCCGCGACCGTATTGGGCGCGATGACCGCGATCGCTCGACTGAAGCTGCCCGTCAACGTTGTTGGTTACATGGGCCTGGTTGAAAATATGCCGGGCGGTTCTGCGTTTAAGCTCGGCGATATTCTCACTGCCCGCAATGGCGTGACGATTGAAGTACTCAATACGGACGCTGAAGGCCGACTGGTACTGGCAGATGTCCTGAGCTACGCCGTCGATCACGGCGTCGATCGAATTGTTGACCTGGCGACTTTAACCGGGGCCTGTGTTGTTGCACTGGGCGAGGATGTTTCTGGGGCCTTTACGAACGATCAGCCGTGGTGCGATACGCTATTAGCCGCCGCGAAGGCGTCGGGCGAAGATGTCTGGCAGTTGCCGATGTGGGACTCGTACGAAGACCTGATCAAGGGTGATGTCGGTGACATTAAGAACACCGGCGGGCGCTGGGGTGGTGCCATCACCGCCGCACGTTTCCTGAAACATTTTGTCGCGGACAAACCTTGGGTCCATCTGGACATCGCCGGGCCTGCATTCGCATCGTCGAACAAGCCGCATCGTGAAGCGGGTGCAACAGGCCACATGGTGAAGACGCTGGTTGAACTCGCTCGTCGGTTCGGAACCTGAACCTCAGGCCTGCTTCCGTGTCCAAACGGTTTTCCAAGTTCGTTTTTCCTGCGACAGTTGTTGAACATGATCCGAATCGTCGACTATGGGATGGGTAATCTTCGGAGTGTCCAGAAGGCGTTTGAAAAGCTTGGTATCGCTGCTGAAATCGTCACGTCTCCTGATCAAATCGCCTCTGCCGAGAAGCTGGTTTTGCCGGGCGTTGGTGCATTCCGGGATGCGATTCACGAGCTGGAACGACTGGAGCTGGTTGAATCGATTCGCGAGCACATTCGACAAGACAAGCCGTTCCTGGGAATCTGCCTTGGACTTCAACTGCTGTTTGATGTCAGTTTCGAAGACGGGGAATGGAAGGGTTTAGGCGTTCTGGCTGGCGATGTCGTTCGATTTCCGGCGATGCCGGATCTCAAGGTGCCGCATATGGGTTGGAACACGCTTGAACCATCCCATACCTCTCCGTTGTTGAAGGACATTCCTGCCGACGCTTCGGTCTATTTTGTTCACAGTTATTATGTCCGGCCAACAGATGAATCGGTCATTGCTGCACGCACAAATTATGGAATACCGTTCACGTCGATGATCGAACGGGGCAACCTGTTTGCGACACAGTTCCATCCGGAAAAAAGCCAGAAGGTGGGACTGAAGATGTTGGAAAACTTCGCCACGCGGTAACAAGGAACCGAATGCATGACCTCAGAACCTGCCTCGCGATCGATCTGGACGTGGTGGGTCTGTGGTCTGCTGTTATGTGCGAGCACGATTAACTATATGGATCGGCAGACGCTGTCGAATGTCGCGTCTCGCATCAAGTCCGAATTTGAGATTAACAACGAGCAATACGGTAATCTCGAATTGGGCTTCGGTGTGGCATTCGCAGTCGGGTCGGTTTTATTCGGGGCTATTGCCGATCGGACCAACGTCAGATGGCTGTATCCAATTGTCTTGTTGCTTTGGTCGTTGATGGGTTTTCTGACCGGATACGTCGAAACTTATCTGGGTTTAATCCTTTGCCGCGTGTTTCTTGGTTTATTCGAAGCAGGTCATTGGCCTTGTGCGTTAAAGACAACGTACCGGCTGCTTCCGCCTGAAAGCCGCGCCTTGGGGAATAGCGTCGTACAAAGTGGAACGGCGATTGGGGCGATCGTGATTCCCTTGATCATGCTGGCAACGTTGACTGACGCTCCGGGAAGTTGGCGGCCAGTCTTTCAGATCATCGCGTCGGTCGGTTCGATCTGGGCGGTCGTCTGGGTCTTTTCGACGCGTTCAGCCGATCTGGCACCCGTCCCGCCACTCAAAGAATCGTTGCAGTCAACGGACGACGTGAAAGACACATTCCTGTCATCGATTCTCAGTCAGAAGTTTTTCGTGCTGGTCGTGATTGTTGTCGCGATCAACGGCTGCTGGCACTTCTTTCGAGTCTGGATGCCATTGTTCTTGAAGGAGGGACGCGGTTACGACGAAAAATCGATGTTGGCGTTCATGTTCTGGTTCAATGTCATGACCGATGTCGGATGTCTGTCGACGGGGTTGCTGACGCGGCGACTGCATCAAGCTGGGTTCAGCACTCATTATTCACGATGCATCGGCTTTGGTTTCTGTGCGGCGCTGGTCGCAACGGGGGGCATGATTCCGTGGATCGCGACGGACGGTCCTGGATTGAACCTCGTTCTGATTATGGTGGCGCTCGGAGCCCTGGGATTGTTTCCTTGTTACTATTCATTCAGTCAGGAGATTTCGACTCGACACCAGGGAAAGGTGATGGGGTGCCTGGGTGCACTGGCATGGCTGACGTCCTCGCCCATGCACAAGTTCTTTGGACGTTGGATAGATCAAACGAAATCTTATGACCAGGGAATGGCACTCGTTTGTGGGTTTCCCGTTCTGGCGCTGATTGTTTTGTTGTTGTTCTGGCCAGCAAATAAACCTGAAATTGAGTAGTATTTGCCACAGATGTTGTCAGTTTTTGGATTTGGTCTTTCGTCACGCCGGATGTGGGGTTGAGGGCGCACGGGTTAAAGCCCATGCTACGGCAGCTTTCGATTTACAAAAACTGATAACTTGGGTGGCGTATTCGTGAATTGGCCGTGTGCGAGTGCTCAACATGTCTAATGAAACCGTTGGCCGACCGATGGAAGTCCTGTTGGTCGAAGATAGCCTGATGTTTGCCCGGATTGCCATTGGCGCATTACAGCAAGGACGTATTCAGCACCGGCTGACTTGGCTCAGTGACGGAGCCGAAGCGTTACGGTTTCTTCAACGTGAAGGAAAGTATGCTGTCGCACCCCGTCCCGATCTGTTGCTGCTCGATCTGAAGTTGCCGGGGATGGACGGACGTGATCTGCTCGCCAAGGTCCGAGCCGATGACGGACTGAAATCACTGCCGGTCGTGGTGATGACCGGAGAAGGTGAAAAGGCACAACTCGGTGACTTAACCGTCGAAGCGTTTCTGACAAAACCGATGGATCTTACGAAGTTCATCGAGATCGTCCAAAAGCTATCGAGCTTCTGGCAAGCCGATATGATCTTGCCATCGACCGAGGCTGTGGCTGAGGCGGGGGATTCAGACCTTTTAATTCTCTAGTTCGTCGTGATCGAATGACTAAAGGCTGTGAACCCAAAGCATGAACCGCTCGGGAAGTGTCGAACCGGTAAAGACAGGCGTGGTCGGACTTGGGAGATTCGGTCGGCTTCACGCACTGACCCTCGCTGGCTTGGCTGAAGCCGAGCTTGTCGCTATTGTTGCTCGCCGGCAAGAAAGCCTCGACCGGATTCACACTGAGTTGCCGGAGGTTTCCGGCTATCTTGAACTCACTCAAGCGATCGAGAAATCCGAAGCGGAAGCGTGGGTCGTTGCCTGTTCGACCGAAGATCACGTACCCGTCACTCGAGCACTTCTGCAGGCTGGCAAATCGGTGCTGCTGGAAAAGCCGATCGCCAATCGTTTGTCCGAAGCAGAAACCCTTGCGCCGCTGATCAATGATGATTCGTCAAATCTGATGCTCGGCCACATTGTTCTGTTCAACAGCGAGTTCAAACAACTGCGAGAAGAAGTCTCGCGCCGGGGCCGGCTGAATTTGATCGATTGTGTTCGGCATCGACCTGCTACGATCGTCACCGACTTTCCTGGTGAAAATCCACTTTTCGCTGCGATGATCCATGATCTGTATTCCGCACAAGTGTTGATGGACTGCGAAGAACCAAACCAATTCACATGCCAATTTCATCGAACGAAGGAGGGTCATGTCGATGTCGCGCTGGCACAACTTCAATGGCCGAGCGGTACGCTAGCTTCCTTCAAGGCGTCCTACCTGACACCCCGAGGGATGGCACCTCGTGGTTTTGATCGGATGGAAGTTTTTGGAGAGGGCTGGGCGGCGCGAATCTTGCCGAATCCCCGCCCGGTCGAAGTCTGGGATGAACAGGCACACTGGCCGATGGCCTTGGAAATACGGACGGACTCAGGCGTGCCATCAGGAATGATGGCAGAAGAATTGCGTTGTTTCTGCCGCGTCGTGCGGGGACAGAACCCCGTCCCCGCAGGTGCGACTTATTGCGATGCGCTACAGGTCCAGCGATGGATGAACCGTTTGGAGTCTGCTGGCGATATCTCAAACGGCACTCAACACGGGTAACGATTGTCTTTGGTAAACTTGGACTGTTGTTTGTCTTTGTCCCGGAGGGACTTGCAGCACACAAAACAATACAAAAGAAGTCGCGAATGTTTCCTGCAGAAAAATCGTTACCCGCGTTGGTGGGCACTGTTGGAGCCTTCCCGCTAAATCAGTGTCGCCTCAATTGAACCATCATGGGTTCGCATTTTCGGCATCGGTCCACGTGTCCGTCCTGAACGGCGAGGCTGGCAAACCAGCACCGTTTGCCAGATTCGGCTCGGCAAGTTGATGCCAGGCAAACCGAACGGCGACGGGATTGATGACACCCTCGGCAGAGACAACAACCGTATCACCCTCGATCTTCGCTGATGCTTTGACAAATTTCTTGTTGTCACCAGCAATTGACCACCATGAAAGATCTTTTCCATCGCGCGCCTTCAGTCCGGCAGCATGATGAAAGCTGATGACCGCTTTACTGCCATCCAACTTGATCGATTTATACAGCGGGCCTGAATAGACCAATCCAGGTTGGCCGTACGTATTCGCCAAAGCCCATAGTGACAGCCGTCGGCCGACTTCCTGCTTGTTTGGCGGATGAATGTCATTGAGTGTCGAGATGTCGGTCAGTACGGCCATCCCCGTGTTCTTGACCGCCAGGGTCGCCGTTTGTGCTTCCCAGATCCCTGCCAGTCGTGTTGGATCACCCTGATAATTGTAGGGTGCGAGTTGAGCAAACAAGAATGGGAAATCGCGATTCCCTTCCTGGTTCCAGACAGATCTCCAACCTTCGATCAATCCGCGTTGCAGTTGGTAGTAATGCATCCCCTGGCCGTTATTGGATTCACCCTGGTACCACAGGAACCCTCGGATGCCGAAGGGGACGATCGGATGAATCATCCCGTTATAAAGCCCTGTATGTTGATAGTTGTTGTTCAGCGGATTGATGGGCAGATAATAGGGCACGGGAGGAAGCGAATCGCCTGGCTTGGCGGCCTTGATCTTTTCGACATAGGTTTTTATCGAACCGGCGTAGCCCGCAAGCTGATCCGCATACCCGTTCTGCATGCCCAGCATTTCATTCTTTTCACCTTCGAGTTCCGGTATCGCTGTGTATCCCTGTGGAGGGATCCACGGTTGGATGCGGGTTCCACCCCACGCCGTTGTAATCAGTCCGACGGGGACTTCGAGTTTCTGGTGGATTTCCCGACCGAAGAAGTACAGCACGGCTGACGAGCCTGCGGCCGTTTCGGGCGAGCACTCAACCCACTTTGCGGCGACGTAATCTGACGGAGTTCCCGCTGGAACGAGCGGAATTACAAACAGGCGGATCTTAGGGAACTTGGCATTTGCCACTTCCTGTGCACCATTGGAAGATTGGGCCACATTCCATTGCATGTTGGATTGACCGGACCCGGCCCAGACTTCACCGATCAGGATGTTGCTCACCTTGATCTCGTTCTTGCCCTTCACGATCATCTCATGCGGGCCACCGGCAGTTTTCACTGCGGTAAGGATTACCTTCCACTTACCAGCCCCGTCCGCAGTCCCCTTGACACTGCTCGCCCCCAGCGTAACCGTGACCTCTTCTCCTGCTGCCGCCCACCCCCAGATCGGCAACGGAATGTCCTTCTGCAGGACCATGTTGTTGCTGATGACTTCCGGCAACCGGACATCGGCACTCGCGGTCGATATCCCCGTGAGCAGTGCCGCGACTGCCCCCATCCAACGCGAAAACTTGTTTAACATGCTGTGTTAATCTCCAGACTGACGTGAATCGATGCCGGCGCTTCATGCATCATCAAACCCCGATGTTACATGAGGGACGGTTTGAATTCAGCTCTTCGAAGAAGGAATTTCACGACAGGCAAGATATTCGCCGGGTACCACGGTTTTGGAGTCTTCGACAAGGCCGTGTCTTCATGGTTTGATAACGTCTCCGAAGAGCACGGCTTAACCGAAGACGGTAAAACCGTGCCACCCTTTTCGCCGATTTCTGTCCCGAAGGCGCCTCGCCCCCAGCATCCCATCATCAGATCTTTTCATCAGACCAGCGTCACCGTATCTCAGTTTGAAGGGATTCGAGTGCCGCGAATATAAGAAGTCGCTGCGTCTCTGAAAGACGCCGTTCCGTCGTCACCGGAAGAACCAGCACATTCCCAAGGTGCAGGCGACCAGCACGCAGGCCCACAGCCGGTCGTGCAACCACCATGCACGTTTAGAATCAGCGTCGGTTTGTTGTGGTCCTTGAAAACGTCCCCAGGTGTAGTGTTCACGATCCGCGTCTCGTTCGCGTTGGGTTAACGCGCTGACAAAAATCACCATCACGTAGCAGGCGAGCGTCACCAGACCAGCTCGGTGAAACGCTTGCAGGTCATGTCTGAAGCCCAGTTGAGCAACTCGGTCAAACACGATCGAAAAGATGGGTCCCGCCAGAATGCAAATCAGAGCCGCTGTTCGAGTCACGTACGGCTGCAGCATACCGGCGACATAAGCCACGATTACGCCGGGAACCAGGTACGCGTTGTAATCGGCCATCCTGTTGAAGATGCCTCCTTTCGTCTGGCCGAAATACAAAGAGAGCCAGATCGCCGCTGCGACCATCAACATCATTGCCCCGCGTCCGACCCAGATCAGTCGCATTTCGGTAGCATCAGGACGTATGTATTTCTTATAGATATCGAACGTAAACAGCGTTGCCGTCGAGTTCATCATCGAGTCAATTGTGGAAAGGATCCCCGCGACAAGCCCTGCCATGACCAGGCCAACCAGTCCATATCCGCCCGGCAACAATGCTCGTGTCAGCCCGGCAAACGCGGTATCGCTTTCTGTGGCCGGATCGATCGCCAGGATGTAACCGGCAGCCATGCCGGGAACAATACAGAGAAACGGGATCAGCAATTTGAAGAATCCAGCAGCAATTGTTCCCATGCGAGCATCCCAGTCACTTCGGGCACCCAGTGTTCTTTGCACGATAAACTGGTTCGTCCCCCAGTAATAAAGGTGCAATACCATCAGACCGCTCATGACACCGGTCCAGGGAAGTTCAGGATGGTCTGCGGCAAAGAAAACATGGAACTTTTCCGGCTGTTTTTCCAGCAACCCCGAAAGTCCACCGACGTTGGGGTGCCAGATCGCCAGCACGGCGAGCAAGCCACTTCCGATCAGCAGCAGCACACTTTGAACGACGTCGTTGAAGATGTCGGCTTTCAGCCCCCCATAGAATGTATATGCGGCAGAGACAGCGGCCAGAAGACAGACCGCAGTTTGATAGCTGACTACGTATTGTGAATCCGCCGTCAGAGTAGCTATGGTCAAAGCCCCCAGGATCATCGTCCCGACCATCTGGATCAGCAGAAAGGCCATATTCGTAATCGAATACACCAGTCGGCTGCGATCGTCGAACCGGCGGCCGAGATATTCTGAAAGGGTGTAAAGTCCCATTCGACGATAGAACGGCAGAAAGAAATAACACAACATCAGCAGGCCGAAGATGGCGCCGAATTCGAAATTCGCCTGCGCGAATCCCTCTTTCAGTCCCGCACCCATCATGCCGACCATGTGATGCGAACTGATATTTGTGCCGAATATCGAGCCCGCAACGGCCCACCAGGCTACGGTTTTACCCGCCAGGTAATAATCAGTCGTATCTTCTTCTTTGCGTCCGATCCACATACCGAAACCAGTAACCCCGACGATACTGGTCACAAGAATCAGAACATCCAACCACTGCAGCGGAATACTGGAAGATTGAGCGAGAAGTGTCATGAAGGACTTTGCGCAAAGTGGGCGTGGGTTTGAGCGGGAATTGTGCCAGGGATTCTGTCGGTTCGCGACGCCGATCACAACTTTGATTGAGTCGTCCATCGTCACGAATTCAGAAATCAGCTTTCCGGCCTTGGCCTTGTGTTACTTCGTTGCCACCACGGCATTGGCATCGTTGGCGGTTTACGATGAAGATCCTGGCGCACATCTTTTGGCCGTGAATGCCAATAGGTGATAAAGCGACCGAGTTGTTTCACGGCTTCAAGGTAGACTCGCTCGCCCTTCTCTTTCGTTGCAAGTTCTGCTTCACCGAGGACCCCAGTGTCAGAATAGCTGCTCGTCCATGAGACCACCGTCGCCGGTCCAGCTCCAAACAGGTCGACCCAGTTGAAAGGACTGTTGTCATTGTTGAATGAGATCGTGCCGCTCTTGATCTTGTCCTTGCGCACGCCGTCTTCGTCGAGGTATAAATACAGCGATGTTTCCAATTCGCACGCATGCGCACATCCGCCGGGGAACTTGCTTTCTCGCCAACTTGGCAAGAAGTCTTTATCGACGGTCAAAAGGTTCCACCAGGCGATCACACAACATTCGGCGTCCGTTTCAAGGTTAGTACGTCGCGCAGCCAGATCGAGATTCGGCATGTTCGAACCGTGGCCGTTCAACAGGATGATCTTCTTGAAGCCGTGATACGCCAGCGACCGAGTGACGTCGAGCACCTGTTCGATGAACGTCGTGTAATTCGTGTTAATCGTTCCCGGAAAATCCATCACATGTCCCGTGTAGCCATACGAAATGTGCGGCAGTACAAGGATTTTATCGGCAAGTTCCCGCCCGGTCCCATGTGCGATCCCGCCAGGACAGACAAGATCAACGTCCAATGGCAGGTGGTGACCGTGCTGCTCAACGGCACCACACGGCAGAATGCACACCTTTCCAAGATCGACCGCATCATTGATCTCTGGCCAGGTCAATTTTTCGTAACGATACTCCGTGGCAGCTCGGGACATAGTCCGTTCTCTCATTGAATTGTTGGAAAAACACGACAACGAAAATGCAATCATACCGATGCGAGAAATCGACCGGTATCGAACCTTTTCTGGAGGGAGAGGCGGGCATGATGAAACGACCTGAAGATGGGATATTTGCGCCGCTGGGGACGTAACGCATTTCAAACAGAAAGCCCTGATAATGGGTGGCACGGTTTTACCGTCTTCGGTAAGGCCGTGCTCTTCAAACACGTTATCCAACTATGAAGACACGGCCTTGTCGTAGACTTCAAAACCGTGCCACCCGGTGTTCCGACCGCCTATTTCGCTCATTAAGCGCAACAAGATCACCCTGCGCCAATCTGGCCGTTTCATCAGGCAAGGTCGATCCTCGTGCCGGGGAATTCAATGGATTCGTGGTTCCACCGTTTTCTCTTTCATGCTACTAATTGATCAGAACGCATTCTCCACTGGAACCGGACAATGGCTTTTGCCGAACGCATCCACCAGTACTTCGCCACGATCAATCCTTTACACATGCCAACACCCATGAAATTACGCAGTGCGCAATGGTTTGCCGGCCGCGAGGAATTGGCATTTCAGAATCGATCTGCGCTGCGGGCGATGGGACTTAATCCCGACGATTACGTGGGGAAACCAGTGATTGGCATCGCCAATAGCTGGAGCGAACTGAACAACTGCAACGGCAACCTGCGTGAGATCGCTGAATCGGTCAAACGTGGAGTGCTGCTCGAAGGTGGGCTGCCTCTGGAATTCCCCACGATATCGCTGGGGGAAGAATTCATGAAGCCCTCGGCCATGTTGTATCGCAACCTGATGTCGATGGACGTCGAGGAAACATTACGAGCCAACCCGATCGATGGCGTAGTTCTGCTTTGCAACTGCGACAAGACGACGCCAGCTCAACTAATGGCCGCCGCCAGTGCCGACCTTCCGGCGATACAGATAAACGGTGGACCTCGGGCGATCGGACAATGGCGAGGGAATTCCATCGGGTCAGGAACCGATCTATGGAAGTATTCTGACGAACTTCGAGCCGGTCGGCTGTCACTCGAAGAATGGCATGAAATCGAAGCGAGTTACGGATGTGGTGTCGGTGCCTGCAACACGATGGGGACTGCGTCAACCATGACATCGTTGTCAGAAGCCCTGGGAATGATGCTGCCGGGGACCGCGTCGATTCCCGCGACCGATGCTCGTCGCTTGCAGGCAGCGACCGCGACAGGCCGACGGATTGTTCAACTCGTACGGGAAGATCTCAGGCCCTCTCGAATACTGACGACCCAGGCATTCGATAATGCCATACGAGTTTTGCTCGCGCTGGGCGGATCAACGAACGCCATCGTGCACTTGATTGCCATGGCAGGCCGTCGAGGCATCCGGCTCCCACTCTCGCGGTTCGATGAGCTTTCCCGATCGACCCCCTTCCTTGTCAATTTGATGCCGTCAGGTCGCCATTTGATGGATTCGTTTGATTCCGCCGGAGGTGTCTGTGCTGTCATGGCAGAAATCCGGCATCTGCTGGACGTGAACGTGATGACGGTGAGTGGACGCACGCTGAGTGACAACATCTCGCGTTCGCGCAGCTTTAATCGAGACGTGATTTCCTCGCATGAAAAGCCGCTTCTTGCAGGAGGTGCATTGGCCGTTCTGACGGGAAATCTTGCTTCGAATGGAGCGATAATCAAGGCATCTGCAGCGTCACCACATTTGATGAAACATGTCGGTCTTGCTGTCGTATTTAAGGATTATCAGGATATGCTCGATCGAATCGACTCACCCGACTTGCCTGTCACGAGAGAAAGCGTTCTGGTCTTGCAGAACGCGGGCCCTAAAGGGGTTCCCGGCTTTCCTGAATGGGGTTCCATTCCGGTTCCTAAAAAATTGTTGCACGCAGGAATCACGGACCTGGTCCGCATCAGTGACTCACGCATGAGTGGCACAGCTTTCGGCACTGTTGTTCTTCACATCGCTCCGGAAGCAGCAGTCGGTGGATTACTGTCGCTCGTTCACGACGGCGATCAGATTGAACTCGATGTCGATGCCCGTCGATTGCAGCTTCTCGTTGACGACGAGGAATTGACTCGTCGAAAGTCCAATTGGCAGCCGAGTGTCTCACGACATTTGCGTGGTTATCCCCGGCTGTACATCGACCACGTCCTGCAAGCCGATGAAGGCTGCGACTTTGATTTCCTGCGTCCTGACTCCGAAGCGGCTCTAGAATTTGTTCCGCCAATCGTTGGGCGTAGTTGAGTCGGGCAATTGACGTTGAAACCCCAGGGAGGATCGAAAAATCGACAGAGACACCGAACCAAAATCAACAGTGACTGAGTTGCGTCAACCGGCCAAATCGTCTTCGGACTGGGGGGTGGGAGCGCCGAATGTTGAGGTCGCTCGCTTCATTCGAGGACCTCAACCTCGTAGCTTCGAGCTTTTTCGCGCGATCCGTATTTTTGGGGAGATCCTGAATGGTTTTCGATCCCTTCACTTCGTCGGTCCGTGCGTTACAGTCTTTGGATCGGCTCGGTTTACGGAAGATCAGCCGTATTATCAGATGGCTCGCGAGATCGGATCGCGTATTGCAAAGGCGGGGTTCACCGTCATGACTGGCGGTGGTCCGGGTATCATGGAAGCAGCCAATCGTGGTGCCAAAGAAGCGGGTGGCTATTCCGTCGGCTGTAACATCGAATTGGAACATGAGCAGAACCCGAACCCCTATCTCGACCGATGGATTACGTTTCGTCATTTTTCCGTACGCAAAATGATGCTCGTCAAATACTCTTACGCCTTTATTGCGTGTCCTGGCGGCTTCGGCACGCTGGACGAGATCTTTGAACTCGCCACGCTCGTTCAGACCCACAAAGTCGACGACTTTCCACTGATCCTGATGGGAACAGACTATTGGCAGCCTTTGCTGAATTTCATGAGGGATCGACTGTTAGCGGCGAAAACGATCGACGCCGCAGACATCGATCGAATCCTCGTTCTCGATTCTCCTGAAGAAGCGGTCGCCGTTATTACTGAAATTGCGACGACTCAATTTGGACTGACCTACGGTCCTCGCATGAAACGGCGATGGTGGCTTGGTGAATAATCGCAGACAACAACGACTTTTTTTGAGCGAACAGTGGGCTACGAATTCGATGGCAATGTTCGCAAATAGAGAAAGCTCTGGATGACGGCGACTATCAACCCGCCGACGGTCACGACTGCACACCCGATGGCGTACGTGTTCAAGTCGATTTTCGGGATAAAGTAAAACACGAGGGCAAACAGGCTACCCACGAGACCGACAACAAAAAGTCGCCTACCCGCGTAGGTATTGACAGGATACCAGACGGCAGGATCGTTCAGGGTTTTCTTCACCCGAAAGCCATACCACGGATTCGGCCCGATTTTTCCCAGGATCAACGGAATACTAAGTGCAGCCAACAGTAAACCGGTGAAGGTATTCATCAGCATCAGAGACAACATTGTCGGTGCTCCTGAATACAGGCCACGGTCGCTACACCAAAACCCGCTTCGCGCAACAGTTCGGCTCGACGCGTTCCCAGGTTTTCATCTAACATCACTTCCACGAGGTCGTCTCCACCGGCAAGTCGACCTATCGCTCTCGTGACATTTCAGCACCGTAGGCGATGGATCGCAACTGTTTCAATGCGACCAGAATCGTTTCAGCTTTTGCTGAAAGGTCGGCTTCATCGGGATCGGCTGCATTTGAGGCTGCGCAATTGCTGTCGGTGCAGCGGCTTGCTGCGGGACTGCTACAGGTTGTGCACCGGCAAGATTCGAAGGCGATTGCTGATGCGCGGGAGTAGCGGGAGAATTAGTGGGCGTTGCAGGAACGATAAAACCATTCGGATTGGTGAAAGGCCGCCGAGATTCGTGATTGTTCCCGTACGCATTTTTCGGAACATAATAGCCGCCATATCCGTTAGAAAAACTGCTGGCGTTATGCCCGATCGGAAGTGCTCCGTATCCACTGCGAGCCCAGACATATTCTGTTGCGTCAGAGTCACGAACAGCGGCACCGATGATGACTGCGACTAACATCAGACTTTTCAATAGCATTCGCTGGCGAATCATCGCAATTACCAATTCTTTTTTAATGCAAAACAATGAGTCTCTGACATCGACGGTTGGCAAAGGCTGAGATGGCAACCGCAAAGAGGTCATCAGTTTTCGAAGTAAAGACCATCAGCCCACACAAAACGTTTACGGCACCGTTCGATGCCCATGCTACGGCTCACGCCACTGGTATCGACCTTATCCTGAACCATTTTCGAAACCAGGCCGTCCGGCTGGCACGAATTGCCGAGTCGATCTTCTGACAACCCAACACCAGCCGAATCTGCCGCCTTGTTCGTGTCTTACGCCTTCTCCCAGGAAGCAACTATCAATTGTGTCCGCAATTTTTTCCTGGCATTCGATGGCAAGACACCGGGATGTTCGCATCTAATACGACTAACTTACGCAAAAACGATTCACTGGAAATAAGTGAGGCACGAGACGCAAGATGAAGTTTGGTTACACGATTTTGTACGTCACCGATGTTGAAGCAACAGTTTCTTTCTATGAAAAGGCCTTCGGGCTGAAGCGCCAGTTTATCCATGAAAGCGGATATGGCGAGATGATCACGGGTGAAACGAAACTCGCCTTCGCCAGTGTCGAACTTGCCAGATCGAACGGCGTGTCATTTCAGCAAACCTCACCAGCAGGCCCGTCACCCGCGTTCGAAATCGCGTTCATCACTAACGATGTCGCGGCTGCGTTTCAGCGAGCGGTCGAAGCGGGGGCCGTACCGGTTGCTGAACCAAAACAAAAGCCCTGGGGTCAATTGGTCTGCTACGTCCGCGACATTAACAGCTTTCTTGTCGAAATCTGTTCCCCTTTGGCTCCGTAAATATCAATCGAGAATTACGCCATCGGAGAATTGACCGCTTGCCTTGTTGCCGCTCACTATCGAAACCTCGGTCGAAATGTCAATAAAAAAAGCCGGGAGACATGATTGCCGCCCGGCCTCGATCTTTATGGAATGAAGTCTGCGTACGTCGAAGTCAAACTGCGGCAGACTTGGCTTGACGACGAGATCGGGCCAGGCCCAGACCGATGATGCCAAATGCGACAAGCGCCAGAGAGCTTGGTTCTGGTACTGCCTGCAACGAAACGCCGTCGAGGAACGAGATTGGTGGGGCACCGTTGGGAGTGCCAACGGCGAGAAAGCTCAGCGCCTCTGTAGTTGCGGTCGCAGTGAACTCCAAATACTGGAACTGCCAAGGACCCGTTGCACCTTGTGGGAGTTGGTACTGATGCGAGTAATGGTATTCGCTACCCAGACCAACTTTCCATTCCTCGGTGGTCGGCCCGGTGAAATTAACTTGCTGACCGGCAGCCTGCCAGAATGTGACGTCATATTTTTGTCCAACCGTTAAACCGGAAATTGATTGAGATATCGTGCTAGAATAGGTTGGATCGCCATCCGCTTCGACAAAGTTGCCTCCAACAGGGCTCGTGGACGGAAGCCCAGGATAGACCGCGAGGTACACCGTGCTCGCGGTGCCAGGAGAAGCGATGTAAGTCAAATTAGATCCGCCGGTCCAACCAGTGACGCTCGCCGAACTAAATTGAACTTTTTGTCCGGTGGTAACGCTGGTATTTTCGAAGTCGCCGTTAACCACCAGATTTCCCGCATCGACATTTCCGGCTGCGACCAGCGTCAAAGTCATCGCCAAAATTCCAAGAATAAACTGCCGTTCAATACGCATACGAACCGACTCCAGCTAAGTCTCTCAATGAACGTTCTCCACGGCTTAAAGATGCCGTTTCATCGAACGAATACTCCCTGTCAACCAGAACCGGCGCTGGTTTGAACTCAAGGATGTGGCGAGGTTCTAGGCGCACCAAACACAGTTTCAATCGGCAAATATCAAAATACTTATAGAAATAAGAAATTTTTAAATTGATCAACACACACTGCACAAGCGATGTGATGAGGGATTTTTTCAGATAGTTTCGTGTTGAGCCGCAGAAGTGCGACCAAAACGCAAAAGGAATAAGAAGTGAAAGAAACCAGCCAGGTTTCAAAAGCGGTTGATGAATCCAACCGATTCCATTGAATACTTGGACTCACGGTGCAAGCACGATCTGTTGCCGAATTGAAAGTCTTGCCGTTAAATGCCAGCCTCACACATCAACAAAGCTAATCCGCGAGGCGCCTCGATTGAACATTCGTCCAATACGTAGCCAACGATACCGGGAAGCGTGACAGCCGAAAGGTTGTGGTTCTCGCTCGCGAAAATGCAAGATTCTGTCCCAGCGCCGACTTGCAAATACATTTTCGAAATAAATGTCGAAAGTGTTCACGGAGCCAGAATAACGATGTTCTTCGCTTCTTCGAAGGATTTATTGACGTTGCCAATGATCTCGTCATTCTCTTCGACTCGCAGACTGCGAATGCCCGACCCAGGCGAGGACTCAATCTGACCTAGATCAGCCCAGATGATATTCGGGCTGAGTGTTGATTCGAAGTAATCGCGACGATTCGTCTGGTTCAGCACCGTTCGCCAGTAGGTCGGTGCAATATTCGGATGCAGTTCGTCAGGTTGTCCCCAGGGGACAGACACATTTCGCATCACGCTGAACACTCCGGCAACAGCCTGCCGCGCGTCATTATCTGCAGTTCCCATCGAAGAATCAGGCTTGTACCTGTTCATGGCACCTCTATTCAAAAAAGACGTTGCATTTTTTTCTGTACTTTAATATGGTTCGCGCCGGGAGTGACATTCCGACTTGATCGGTAAAGTCATAACGGAGTTTTCCTGAGTCTGTGACTAATCTTAAGGAGGGGAAAAGAATGGTTCGTTTTGGAAAATTTGTACTTGCCGCTGTCGCTATCGCCATTTTGTCGCTGGGTAACACTGTCAATGCAGGGGTGATCTACGATAACACCTCAGTGACCCCTCAAAACTACGACGAAGCCATCGTAGATGGGCCACTGTTCGATTCATTTTCAACAGGCGGAACTGCACTTTCACTGACTGACGTCAAATTGAACCTTGCCACCACTAATGGAAGTAGCAATAAGAGCTTCACCGTGAGTCTCGTCAATGACAACGGATCGAACAAACCAGGCACTACTAAAGCGTTACTTGGGACGATTGCCGATAACACATTATCGACGGGTGGCTCAACGAAAGATGTATCATCATTTAGCCCAATCGGCCTTGACGCCAATACTCGCTATTGGATTGAAGTGAACGCGAACAGTGTTTCGTCAGTAGAATGGGGCATTTCGCCAGACTCTTCCGGAACGGGTGTCGCCGGAGAATACTGGGCATACAACCCGGGTGGCACGCTCGTCGTTACTCAAAACGCTCCGAGTGGTTCTGCTAACACACCGTTTCAGATGCAGGTGACCGCGTCTGCGGTATCTTCAGTCCCCGAACCCAGTACGCTAAGTCTTGCTCTTTCGGCGCTTGGAATTTGCGTCGTAGGAATCGCTCGACGTCGCGCGATTCGTTCGTAAACCGGGCTGGCTCAGTGAATCGCCCCGCGAATCTCTGAGACTCCTTCTGAATTGACTCGTCTGATTAAAACCTGGACCAAGCGCGTTGTTGCTTGATCCGGGTTTTTTTGTTTGGCCCAACCCGGATTATTCACGCATTCTCCGCAAGTCGACCCAAGATATTTATTAATCGAGAGCCGCTACAAGCGGTTCGCCAGGAGCTACCGCTCCATGAGCCCAAGGAACTTTTTTGACACTTCCGACGTCAAGTTCTTCAAGAGTTAATCCACTATCACAAAAAACACCCTGAACGTTAGCCCGACGCGCAAGCGAGGGATCTTATTCCCATTAAAACGAAGAAAAGATCCCTCGCTCGCGCGTCGGGCTAACGAATGATCCGAGCGAATACTCTAATGAAGAATTCGCTCAGCCTAAACTGCTCATCGTTGATCCTACGGAACCGTAGCAGCCGCTGAAAACAAAGGCGCATTCCGACTGGAAGCCATCACAAACGAACCCGACACCTTCCCCGGCGTGATGGGCCGCGCTCGCGAATTGAGTCAATCGTTGAACCTGAATTCACATCGATTTGTCGTCCAGATGTCTCATCGCCAAATCCAACATGAGCCCCGTCTGACAAAACGAATAAATCGTCATTGGCAGGTTCGTTGCATACCGCGCTCAGACGTGTTACTCATGCCCACGTAATGGAGCATGTTGCCCCACGCCTCCGATCTGGATTCAGGAGTTTCTGCCTGAATCGGCCACTGAACTTAAGGAGTTTGGTAGAATGGTCCGTGTTCGCAATTTCTTTCTTGTTGCTGTCGCTGCTGCGCTCTTCTCGATGGGTAACACCGTCAACGCGGGTGTGGTCTTCGACAACCTTTCCACACCTCCAGCACCTCCCTCGACGGCTAGTCCTCCAGCATATGTAAATCCTGATCCGTTAAGTGGCGATGGGCCCCAGTTTGCCTCTTTTTCGACTGGCGGTGCTTATAGCGGATTGACGCTCAGTGACGTGAAGCTATTGATTTCTGGCGACAACACCAGCACGAATAGTTTTACAGTGAGTCTCCTCAGTGACAACGGGTCAAATAGCCCGGGCACTTCCATTGCCACACTCGGAACGTTTGGCGATGGCACGTTGAAAAGCACCCCTACAGTCTACGACATTTCGGGGTTATCCGCGGCTCTCGCCGCAACGACGCGTTATTGGATTGAATTGAGCGGCGCGTCTTCGTCTGTGGCCTGGGGCTTTGCACAAGACGCCACGGGAGTGGGTGTCAGCACAGAATACGACGCGTATTATAATGGTCTCAGTTATGGTGTTGCCCCTTTCAAGGTGACCAGCAATATGGATTTATCTGTAGGCGGCCCCTACCAGATGCAGGTGACGACTGTTCCGGAACCCGGCACTTTCGGCCTCGCTTTGTCGGCTCTCGGAATAGGAATGATCGGAATTGCTGGACGTCGCCTGACCCGTTCTTGTTAAAGACGGAACATCGAATTACCAAGCACGGAATCGATGACGAATTTTATTCATTGCCCTCCCTGAACGCCGGATCAAGCGACTTTTTGCTTGATCCGGGAATTAAAACCAGAGCCGTCAACAAATGATGGTGGAATTGATCGCTGGATTCACGGTGCGCATTGGCATCAATGATAGGGCATATAGGTCGTATAAGTCCTATATGCCCTATCATTGATAGCCCAAAGTTACGGCCCAGTTACCGTTCGGTCGCTGATGTCGGGTAAACATACGCCACGGAGTTGCCGCACCCGAACGATCAGACCCATTCCTTAATCAAATGACCTTCGATCAGGCGGACAGGGCGACCGTCCGGGCTTTGGACATGCAGATCCAGTGGCAGGCCAAGCTTGTGGTAGATCGTAGCAACGATATCTTCGCTGAAGTATTGATTACGAATCGGCTGGCCACCTTCGTCATCGGTCGCACCAAGAACACTGCCACCTGGCACACCCGCTCCGGCCATGATGGCGAAGCCGGCTGAGGCCCAATGATCGCGTCCGCTGGCGGAGTTAATCTTTGGGGTCCGTCCGAAATCTGTCAGCCAGACCACGAGTGTTTTCTCGAGCAACCCGCGCTGCTCCAAATCGATCAGCAATTGTGGCAGGCCTTGATCAACTCGGGGAATCAGACTGCTTTTTAGACTGCTGAAGTTGTTCTGATGAGTGTCCCAGCCGCCGTCGGAGACTGTCACGAAACGGACACCGGATTCAATCAAACGCCGGGCGAGCAAGCACTTTTGCCCGAAGGTGTTTTTGCCGTACTGTTCGCGCAAACGAGGATCTTCCTTGTCAAGCTGGAACGCGCGACGAGTTTCCTGAGCAGTGATCATCTCCAATGCGGTTTTGTAGTTCTCGTCCAGTGCGTCATAGTCAGTGGGTTGGACGCTGGTGGAACGCTGTAAAGAGTCAACCATTCCCAAAACGCGTTTGCGACGATCGACGCGTTCGTTCGAAATCCCGACTGGGGGAGTGATGTCTCGGACGACAAAATTCTCGGCATTCGGATCAGCCAGGATTTCAAAAGCATTATGCTGGAGACCCAGGATTCCCGCCTTGCCACCGCCGAAGGTCCGGTCGACGGCGTTACCCAGTTGAATAAACGGAGGCATTGCGGTCTTGAAGCCCATCTCGTGGCTGACAACCGAGCCGATCGTGGGATAATGAACCGAAGGATTGAACGGACGACCGGACATCAGGTGCTGATCGGCAACACCGTGGCTTCCGTTCATCGGGTTCCAGCCGCGCAAGACAGCGAATCGGCCGAGTTCGCGGGCCATCCGAGGAACGATCTCGGTGAATTGAACACCTGGAACACTCGTATCAATCACGCCATACTCGCCCTTGACGTTAATCGGAGCCTGTGGCTTGGGATCGAACGTGTCATGGTGGCTGGTCCCGCCCTGGGTCCAGATCAGGATGCAATTCACATCCGATGAATTCTTTTTACCTTCTGTGGCTCCTTTGGTCTTCGCCAGGGCCTGTTGTGCCAGAACAAGTGGCAATGAAATTCCCAAACCGCTGAGTGACCCGACTTGAAGAAAACTGCGACGGGACAGACCTGCGCAGGTTCTGGTCGTTCCAGGAAAAAGATTGAGCATGGGCAGGCTCCTGTTTCAGCGTTAAAGGCCGAGGCGGGTGATCCTTGTGGATCAATCTCAGGTGGGTCAAGCGTTATCGATCTTAGGCCAGAGAGGCAACACCAATCAAGGGATACTTGTGCGTTATCGGATTTTGGGGCGAATAAACATGAGGCGAGCATTTCCCGCAACGGAATTGGAGGGCGTGTTGTTCTGGGGTCGGGTGTTAAAATTTCAAACTTGGCCGATCAAGCGAGTTACCTTCGGAGACTCGGACTACCGGCCAATTTTGAAATTTTAACGCCCGACCCCTCCCGATCACCGTCATTTTCGGAGGACGTTTTTCATGATTGACTGGGCCGCTTTTCCCAGTTCGGTCTTCACGAATTCGGGCATAAAATCTCGAAGTTTCGATCCGGCGGACATGAATTGCGACACGACTTGCCAGGCCCGCTGCTGGTCATAATCGCGATGCAGGGATCGGACGAGCGAGCAGGCTCGGGCTTCGTCCAGCAGCAACGATACAGTAGGAAGAAGGTATTCGTTGATTCCGAAAACGCGCCCGTTTTCCCGGTCGGTACAGACCGGAACAATAGATGCCAATCGATCGCCGAATGTTTTCCTGGTGAATTCGAGTGCTGCCCGAATATTCTGTTCTTTCGGACGAGTCGGTTCTTCCCAGGAATAGGGAGGTGACCACTCCATGATCGGGCTCAAGCCATCAATCTTGGAAACGACTCCCACAATCGAAGGTGGCTTAAACTTATGTTGTTCTCGAAACCATGCGTCGAGCTTGTCCAACGTTGCCACATCGGCTTGTTTGGCTGGGGAACGGACATCGAGAACCAGAAGTACCAGATCCGCATTCCGCACCGCTTCAAAGGTATCCGACAATTGTTCGGCCGTTGCACCCGAATCGCTATATCCCGGTGTATCCAGCAGAACAAGTCGATCCGAATTTTCATCCATCTTCAGATCATAACGCTGAACGGCGTGCGTCAGGGGTAGAACATCAACGGCAGCCCGCTGTTCGCCAAGCAGGCAATTGACCAGGCTCGATTTGCCTGCTTTGACCTGACCGATCACTGCAATTGTCACCGTCACAACAGAAGCAGCCGTTGCGGGCTGATTATCTGCCGTCCCGCCGACAGGAGCGGCTTCCAGCCGCTGCATGGCTGCTCGATACGCTGCAGAACCGCCTCGCAGGCGCCCGCTGTTGAGTTCGATCAGATAAAAACCCAGTTGCCGGACAAATAATGCGTAGAAAGCCCCCAGCATGTTTGTCTGAAGCTGTTGGGAAAGTGGCTCGACAAATGCTTTTGATACTGCGTATCGGGCCAGACTGGTTGGATTGAATACGACGCTTGCCAGCCAGCCAATATTGCTGGCGGTCTTCCACCAGGCCGGTGCCTTTGCCAGCGCTCGCCACTGAGCAACCGTGATCAAATGACTTCCTGGAACGCTTTCCCGTAATGTGGTCTCTAGATCATCCGCGACGAGTTGCAGCGCCGTCAGAAGCTCGACAACCGAGGCCGAACTGAGTGGATCAGTGGCATTCGGGTGGTAATGCTTTGCGAATTCTGTCGCGAGTTCGATCGTTCGCGTCGTATAAAACTGAGGATCAGCCAGTTGCTCGCCCGTGTAGACAGAAACGCGTTTCTGTTCGACTTCGATTAAAGTAGCGGCCGCATGATCCTTTGGTGTCCAATGGATCTTCGAACCAATTTCCGGCAACGGAACTTCAACTCGTTTCGCGAACCTGTACACCAGCCAGGCGGCCATCCAGCAGATGCTCAGCGTCCAGGAAATCCAAAACCAATGGCCCGATTGCCAGAGCACCCACCCCCCCACACCAGCCATGAGTGTCAATGGCAAAAGAACCAGAATGACGACAGCAATAAATGGCCAGCGGGACATAGTAATTCAGCCTGCTTGTGAATAACGAATGCGTTGCCAAACATAGCGATGAGGAATTTGTGCCGCTGTATGGGAGTCTTCGGAGAAGCAGCGTCTTCTCCGTCAGTCAAAGAGCACTGCTTGACCGAAGCCGGTCAAGCAGTGGCACATCATTCTGAAGAATGCCAGAGCACTGATCCTAATTCGCCTTTGGCCGATTTGGAGGGGGGCGTTTTCCGTCACCTTTGAGATCAGCCGGCCGGTCATTCCCCTTCTTTGGTTTCTGTGCAAATCGAGGAGGCGGAAGGACTCCGAGTCGTCCGAACAGATCATCAATCTGACGATGATATTCGGGAATCTTCTGAAAGTCGGCCCATGACTCGCCCCCTTTCGCCTGAATCCACTTCTTATTGAGAACTGAGTGGACCCTATCGCTCGGTAAACTTAAGACACGTTCGCGTTCATCTGGTTTCAAGTCTTTCAGGACCTGCAGCTTCTCTTCTTCAGTCGGATACCGCACAGAGTCACGTGCCTGTTTCATGATTCCCAGCAATAGCATTCGGATGACCATCACGCGTCGGGTATCGTAATCCTGCTTATTGACCTGCGGCATCAGGTCTTTACTGATTGCACCGGTCATGTCCTGAAGTAGTTTTTCATTCGGCCATTCTCGATAGTCCCCGCCGTACGCTTGAACGCTGGCGTGAATAATCGGCAGATAGTCGGGAAGTTTTGGTTCGCTGAACTCTGGTCGCATCTTTTCAGCCGTAAGCCTGTCGACAAGTACCGCGACGACAGCTCTGAGATCTTTCAACCACAAAGCCTCTCGTTTGTTGTAGTTCAAATTGAACTGTTGAGCCGGTTCTTCGGAAGCAGGTTCTGCCTGGGCCTCGACTTGTGATTCATGCGTTTCACTCGATTCTTCCTGTTCTTCCTTGAATCGACGAATCAGAGCCAGTTTCTGAGCGGGAACCAATTCCTTCTTTAAATCGTCCTGTTGCGTCGGAGTCAATGTCTGCACCCAAAGACTGTAAGTCTGCATCAGCCTGGTGAGCGATCCGCCGGTTGAAGCATCGTGCTTTAATTCCTGGTGCAATTGACGGTAATGTTGTTTTTCCGCATCGTTCAATTTTCGAAACTCATCGATATTTCGATTGAGATGTCCTCGCTCAATTTCTGACATCTTGCGCAGTTGGTCAGTTCGCAAAGTGATTGTCTGCTGATCGACAGCTCGCAGACTTTGCGGCAAAGAACCAAACATGGCCAGCACGAGTACGAATGACGAGCGAAATCCCATTTCTCATTTCTCCTGTGCGTCGTCAAACACGCTGGATTGTTTCAGCAGATTCAAAAATTCGATCTCGCGAACGTCCTGGTATTGATCCAGATTTTCGATGACGGGCAGGTCTTTCAACAATTCGTCGTCCGGGTTGGGAACCCAGTTACGAGCGATTTGAAATCCGAGCCAGCCGCTGAATCCCAGGCACAACAACCAACCACAGATCACCGCAGCTCGTCTTAAATAGGGATACCACCATTGATCTTCGAGGATAAACGGAGCTTCCATGACCTTGAGATTGGTCATGGTTTTGCTGGCAAAATCGTCCGACGCCTTGGCTGACGGAAGCACATCCAGCATTTCCCATGTTCGCGCCAGAGCTTCCACCTCATGACGAGCCACCTCACTGCGAGCGATAATGTGATCGATCTGCTGGACTTCTTCGTCGGGAAGTTCTCCGTCGAGATAAGCCACCAAATCTTCACGCTGATCGGCGTTAAGGCGGACAGTTTTTTCCATGATGTCTCTTGAAATGCGGCGCAAAGCAGAAATTCGACTCTGTTATTTTCCCATTTGCATATACGGTTCAAGCGCGGTTCGTAGCGTATCTCGCGCACGTGATAGGATTGATTTTACGGCGGGTACGGTCATCTCCATCGTTTCCGCAATCTCGGAGTAACTCATTCCTTCAAACTTGTGCAGCAGCACGGTCAACCTCTGCCGTTCATTCAACTGTTCGAGGGCCTTTTGGACGACGAGTTGCAATTCATGCTTGTCGATTTGACGAGTCGGCATCAATGCAGATTTGTCGGCTAGCACCTGGCTTTCCGGACGAACCCCTGACATTGACGTCGTTTCGCCGACAGGAAGCGGAACTTCCTTTCGCCGAGCTTTATTTCGATGCGAATTGATCGCAAGATTATTGGCAATCCGAAAGAGCCACGTTGAAAAACGAGCTGTTGGCTGATATCCATTGCGAGCCCGATAGATCCGCATGAAAACATCTTGCGCCAAATCTTCTGCCGCTTCCTGATTTTGTGTCATGTGGAAGAAAATTGTTGCGAGCCGGTCCTGGTATGTCTTGACCAGTTTTGTAAATGCGTCGTCGTCGCCTTGCTTAACGCGCAGCATCAGTTGTACTTCAGGATCGTGAAGAAATCCTGATTCATCGACATTTGCTGGTGGGGTCGTCGTCAGGGCCACAGTTTCAAGTCTCACGGCGTTCACATCTGCGAATTTGCCGATTTGTAAAAGGTTAAACGCGGCGACTTAAAAAAAGTTCCGCTCGCCGAATGCGAAAAAATCCGTTTCATCCATGATCATGTCGACTGAAGGCTTCCGAGGGAAGGGATCGGGATTGAAAACTGATCAATTACCCTGTTCCATAATCACGACGTTTCCTAATCTATGGATTCTCATCGGAACTGAACTTTGGATGACACCTTTTTTAGTCGTTTGGATGCATGATGCTCGACTTGCAATTTGTTTGTGACAATTTGGATGCCGTTCGTGCGAACTGCCAGCACAGGCATGTCGCTGCCGAACTCGATCGATTGCTCGAACTGCGTGAACTTCGCAGTCAACTGATTACCGCTATTGATAAAGACAGGCAACGCCAGAACGAAATTGCCCAGATAATCCCAAAGGAAAAATCACCAGATACCAAGAAGGCTTTGGTCGAAGAAGGAAAAGCGCTGAAACTCGCGGCGCCCGGAGTCGAATCGAAGCTGAAAGAGATCGAATTGGATCTCCGGGCGATTCTGATGTCGATCCCCAATATGACCCATCCGGAAACGCCACTTGGCGAAGAAGCCGATTCGAAAACGGTGCGGACATGGGGAACGCCTCGGAAGTTTGATTTTCAACCTCTTGATCACGTCGCCCTCTCTGAAAAACATGGTTTGCTAGACCTGGAAGCGGGAGCCCGCGTCGCCGGTCACGGATTCTATTTTCTCAAGAACGAAGCGGTCCTTCTCGAATTGGCCCTCACACAGTTCGCTGTGCAAAAGCTGGTGAAACACGGTTTTACGCTGCACACAACGCCAGACATGGCGAAGATCGAAGTTCTTGAGGGGACTGGATACCAGCCTCGAGGTAATGAAACCCAGATCTATTCGATTGCCGGCACCGATTTGTGCCTGGTCGCAACGGCAGAAATTCCGTTGGGTGGGATCTATAAAGATCAGATTCTTGAGTCGAGCCAGCTTCCGATCAAGTTTGCCGGGATTTCACACTGTTTCCGGACTGAGGCGGGTGCTCACGGAAAAGCAACTCGCGGCATTTATCGGGTTCACCAATTCACGAAGATCGAAATGTTCGGCTTTACGGCACCCGACGTTAACTCATCCAACGCACTTCACGCCGAAATCGTGGCGATCGAAGAAGAGATCTTTCAAGAGCTCGGTATTCCCTATCGAGTTCTCGATATTGCATCGGGCGACCTTGGAGGTCCCGCCTATCGGAAATTCGACCTCGAAGCATGGATGCCAGGCCGAGGTGAAGCGGGGGAATGGGGCGAGGTCACATCCGCCTCAAACTGCACCGACTTCCAAGCCCGACGTTTGGGGGTTCGATGCAAGTCGCCTGACTGGAAGGGAACCAGGTACGTCCATACGCTCAACGGAACCGCAATCGCCGTCACTCGGGCAATCATTGCAATCCTGGAAAATTACCAGCAGGCAGACGGAAGCATTATCGTTCCTGAAGTATTGCGACCTTGGGTTGGCAAAGACAGGATCGGCTGAAAAAACAATGCTTGCCTGAATTCAGGCAAGCATTGGATCGTTTGGCCCGCAGATGATGATTCAGCTCACGACGTTCGAGGCAGCAATTGCATCGGCGGGAGCTTCCGTTTCCTGGTTGAATGCCTGTGGTGAATTGCCTGTCGGCTTCACCTCGGGCTTCTTTTCTTCTGGAGTAGAGTCTTTGGGGGTTTCTACAGGTTTCGCTTCTCCCCCTGCTTCCGGTCGCCGGGGATGAGACGTCTTTAAGTATGTATCGAGTTCTTCTTTAGAAACCTTCCCGTCGGCATTCGTGTCGGCATTGGAAATCCAATTCCAAAGTCCTGGCGGAACGGAGTCCTTGGTTAGGAATCCTTTGTGGTCTCGATCAAACCGATCCATCATCAGCTCCCCGCTCGGGCCATGAAGCCCTGGTCGACCGGGACCACCAAATTGGGGTCCATGCCCCTCTGGACCGAACCCACCCGGAAATCCGCCGGGACCAAACCCACCAGGACCAGGTCCAAAACCGGGACCACCCATCGGCCATGGTCGGCCGGGACCCATACCATGTGGCGGAGCATTGGGATGCCCTGCGGGACCAGCATGTGGTCCCCCTGCGTCATGAGCACCAGGCCCCGCAGGATTCTGGTGGGGATTGGCTGGAGACGAGCCGCCAGACATGACCATTCTCGCAAGCTCTTCACGAGTCACCGAGCCATCACCATTGATGTCAATTTTGGCAAACAATTGCATGACTTCATCCTTGGTGATCTTTCCATCGGAATTCTGATCAAGGTGCCCAACTGGTGAGCCATGAGGTGAAACCCGGCCGCCACCCCATGCCTGCCCGGACCCTCTGCCCTGACGAGCGAATTGAGGACCGCCGTGATGCCATTGAGGCCCCCCAGGCCCACCCGGACGACGACCGGCGAATTGGTGTCCGCCAAAACCGGGATGCTGACTGCCGGGGCCAAAACCACCATGAGCAGCAATCGGAGGTCTCCCAAATCCAGGGCCGAAATGCGGTGGACGAGGGCCGCCAAATCCACCGGGACGGTGACCCGCAAATTCGTGTCCGCCAAAACCGGGATGCTGACTGCCGGGGCCAAAACCACCATAGGCAGCAAACGGAGGTCTCCCAAATCCAGGGCCGAAATGCGGCGGACGAGGGCCGCCAAACCCACCGGGACGGTGACCCGCAAATTCGTGTCCGCCAAAACCGGGATGCTGACTGCCGGGGCCAAAACCACCATGAGCAGCAAACGGAGGTCTCCCAAATCCAGGGGCGAAATGCGGCGGACGAGGGCCGCCAAACCCACCGGGCCGATGTTCGGCGAATCGTTCACCGCGACGCCCTGGTCGTCGATGAAATTCTGGACGCCCGTTCGGTTCCCTTTCGGCAAATTCACGACGTCCGCGTGGCGCACGCTCCTCGAATTCCCGCCGGCCGCGAGGACGTCCCGTTCCAGGTCGTCGTTCCTCTGGCCCACGTGGCCCATCACCACGTCGTTCTTCCGCACGCGGGCTGCGTTCTGCGGTATCACGTCCGCGACGAGGACCGCCGAATTCCGGGCGTCCGCCTTCCTCGCCTCGTCGACCCCGTTCACGGTCATCACGAGCGGCCATTTCCCATCGCTCTTCTTGTCGCTGATTCTGATCATCGCCAAATGATCGAGGTGGCATGCGGCGCTCGCTACGTTCCACCATGTCGCGACGGTCACCCCGTTCATCGTCTCGATCAAAATCGTCGTCACGTTCACGTCGATTCGATCTTGTCAAACTTCGGAGTTCTTCCAGGTTTTCCCGACGGTCTGGTCGACTGTCATCCGTTCCACGACTTCCCGCAGCCTGGACCGCAATTGCGAGTCCAACCCCGCAAGCAAGTCCGCACGCCAGTGTGAGCAACTTCATTGGCATTGAATGTTTCCTTAACAGCATGATTCATTGAGCAATTCGAGAATCCACAGCGGATTGCACCCGTTTGATTCAAAATAGCAATTGAATCTTAATTGACAGTTAACTGCCTTTGATTTCAGGTCGAATCAAGGAAACTCGTGCAAAGCCTCGAGTGTACTACACGTCGACTGGAACCGTCCGAATGAAGACAAATTCGTTGCAACCATGCCCGGCCGAGGTTGAAAAGTCCTGAAGCGTAAAACCTCGATCTCGCATGAATCGAAATACGGCTTCTGGTTTTGCGACCTCAAAAGGCCAACCCCCGACCCAATCAACAAGGTCGTACCAGCCGTTCATCCCCCGAGACTTAGTCTCGCTTGCCCAATTAAAGAAGGGAACAAGCGGATTCTTCAACGTGATAAGACGAAGACAAGATGCCATCACCGTCACGATCAGGCGTTTGAAAAATGCGACGGCTCCCACGCCGCCAACGTAGATCGGGCGAATTATTTCAGGCAGTTTTTGATAGATCCGTTTGACTCCTTCCCAGATCTTGGAGACATAGGCTTCATCGTTATAGATCGCCAGAACAATCCTTCCCCCCGGCTTAACAACAGGCAGCAAGTTCTCAAGGCAGTTCCACATATCCCCGGTGTGATGGACGACGCCCCAACAATAAACCACATCAAAGTGACCCAGCGAGATCAGAAATTTGCGGTCTGCCAACGACCCTTCGAGGACATTCCATGCCGTTGAGTCAGGGCAGTATCGTTCCTTCAGCAGGCGAGTACACGCGACAGAATTCTGATCAAGATCAAACGATGTCACGTCAGCGCCAAGCTGACGGGCCGCTAAACTAAACAGACCGCTTCCACTTCCGGCATCCAGAAATCGTAGATGCTTGAAGTCATCGACTTGAATCAGAGCTTGAAGAGACTGCTTTGCGACATCAATTCGCTTGTCGTCAAGCGTCGAAAGAAATCGAGCCCAATTTTCTCCAAATTCAAAACGATCCTTGTTTGACATTGCGAAAACTTTTTCGTCGATTATGTTTTTGATGGAGCCCTCGAAATGAGGTCGTCTCGGCTTGATCATCCTCGTCAGTCAAGTTTGAAGTCAAGCGAGGATGCTGGGTACTAAAGTGTCGACGCTCGAGACAATCCCCGATTTTGAGCCAGGCAAACGAACGGTCGTCGTCCTGGGTGCTAATTCGTTTTCTGGTCAGGACTTTGTTGATCTATTACTTGATCAAGCCGCGTACCGGGTAATCGGTATCAGCCGTTCACCTGAACGATCGTCGTTATTCCTGAAATACCTCGAACAGGAAGATCGATCGCAGTTCGCGTATCACCAACTTGACATGAATCACGATCTCCCCGCGCTGCTAAACCTGTTGGACATGGAACGGCCAGCCTGGATCGTCAATTTTGCGGCTCAAAGCGAAGTCGCCCCGAGTTGGGAACATCCCGAACATTGGTTTCAAACCAATTGCGTGGCTCTGTCACAATTGGTCAACCATCTTCGTCGTCAGGATTATTTAGAACGTTTTCTGCATGTCTCGTCTCCCGAGGTCTACGGCACCTGTGTCGGAAGGGTCACCGAACATTCCCCGATGAATCCCAGTACGCCGTATGCGGCATCGAAAGCGGCGGCCGATTTTTTGCTGTCTGCTTATCGCAAGCATTACCGTTTTCCGTTGCTGACAGTTCGCGCGACGAACGTCTATGGGGCAAGGCAGCAATTGTTCAAAATCATCCCTCGTACAACAATTTATTTGCAAATGGGGCGAAAGATCGAATTGCATGGAGGTGGCCGAGCAGTCAAGTCGTACATTCATATTCGTGACGTGTCACGGGGCGAATTGGCAATTCTGGAACGAGGTCGAATTGGACAGATCTACCACCTGTCGCCGGATCACGGTATTGCCGTTCGCGATGTCGTCGCCCAACTTTGTACGGAGATGGGCCATTCCTTCACTGAATCAGTCATCACAGTCGACGAACGCCCCGGCCAGGACGCCGCCTACGTGATCGATTCGACTCTTGCACGATCCGAATTGGGATGGCAACCCGAGGTCTCGCTTGCCGAGGGTCTGAAGGAGGTCATAAACTGGATTAAGTCCAATCTGACGGAAATTCGTCATTTGCCATTGTCTTACCACCACAAACCTTGAACGCATCCCGTTTTCTACGAAAGCACCAATGGCTTACATGGATTTTCTCTCGTCTGTTCACAAAGCAACCAAGCGAGACTATCGACAGCGTGTGTTAGATCACGACAAAGCGGAATGCGCCGAGATCGCATTAAAATTCGGCCGCGAATACTGGGATGGTGAACGGCACATCGGATACGGGGGGTATCGTTACGATGGCCGTTGGCGACCCGTGGCGGAAGCCATTGCAAAACACTACGACCTGAAACCAGGCTCGACGATTCTGGACGTCGGTTGTGGCAAAGGGTTTCTGCTGTACGAATTCACTCAAATCGTCCCCGATGCAAAAATTACCGGGATCGATATCTCACAATACGCAATCGAAAATTCCAAAGAAGAAGTTCGACCCTTTCTGCAGGTTGGCGACGCAGCAAGCCTCCCGTATGCCGACAAATCTTTCGATCTGGTCGTCAGTCTGAATGCCCTTCACAATCTCTACAACTACGACCTTTGGTCAGCAATCAAAGGGATCGAGCGAGTCGGACGTGGCGGCAAGTATATCGTCGTTGAGACGTATCGTAACGAACGAGAAAAGATGAATCTGCTGTACTGGCAACTGACGTGCCGGGCATTCCATACCCCACGCGAATGGGAATGGCTGTATGAACAAGCCGGGTATACCGGTGATCACGGCTATATTACATTCGAGTAGATTATGCCGACGATGCGCAAGGAAAATCCCATCAAGGTTCTGTCACACTGTCGTGTTTGCCGCTCGACGCAAACCCGTTTTGTGACGGATTTTGGGGAGCTGGCCGTAACTAATCAGTTTAAGACAAATGCAGAAAAGGCAGCATTTCGGCAGCCGATCTCCTGGCACGAATGCGGCCATTGTGGCGTCGTACAGTTGACTGAGACCCCTCCATTGGAACAACTACGTCACGAATTCCCGTGGCTGGTTTATCGTGAACCGGAAGGGCATCTCGATGCAACAGCGGCAGACCTCATCCACAATGCCGACCTGAAACCCCAACACTGCATTGTCGGATTATCACAAGACGACTGGCCACTGCTGAAACGACTTCAAATGTGCTCAGTTCAGTTATTCGATCCCGTCCTGGATCTCGACATCACGTGCAGTCGTTACGGCATGGAAACCGTGCAAGCCCAATGGACGGTCGACAGGGCTCGCCGACTTAGGCAAAAATATGGCGCATTCGACATCATGGTTGCGCGCTACGCTCTGGAGCATGCTCATGACGCTGCGGAATTTCTGGCAGCCTGCCAGGAGTTGCTGATACCAGAAGGAATTCTCGTGATCGAAGTTCCTGATTGTTCGCAAGCATTTCGGGATTTTGATGTCACTGTTGTCTGGGAAGAACACGTACTTTACTTCACTGAGCGGACATTGCTTCAAGGCTTGTCCGCCGCCGGATTCGAGACACTGCACTTTCGACGAGTCCCTGATCCCCTTGAAGACCGTTTGGTCTGGATCGGACGAACGACTCATTCGACAAAGGCCCAGGCTCAACCGTCAGCAATTGTACCCACTGACCCTGATGTCAGCCGTTTTGCAGAACAATGGCCAAAACAACGCGAGGCACTCCGTGTATGGGCAGGTAGCATTTGCAAAGACGGTGGGCGACTTGCTGTATTCGGAGCCGGACATCGCGCCTGCACCCTGATTGATGTCATGGGGCTGGCAGAGTTCCTGGACTGCATCATAGATGACTCTGCCGAAAAACAGGCGTTTTGCTTTCCCGCCGGAGCGTTACCGATTCGGGGTTCGGAGGCGTTGCTGGATCGTAAGATTTCCTACTGTCTGTTTGCCGTAAACCCCGGCGTCGAAGATCGCATCGTGAGCCGCAACGCCGAATATGTTGCCAACGGAGGAACCTTTGTGTCGTGCTACCCCAGTAGTTCTCGTGCGTTGAGGCTGCGATGACCCAGAACCATTCGATCGTTGTCGGAGGTACTCGAGGCCTTGGTCGTGCGCTCGTGGAATTATGGGCGGAAGAAAAGGGCGACATCTCTGTCATCGGACGCAGATTACCCGACGCATCTGTCCCGCCGCTGCGCGAGGGTATTCGATTCTATTCGGTCGATCTGACGAAAATCGAAAGCATTGCTCCAGCAATCGACGAGATTGTGCAAGCGGCTGGCCAAATCTCGCGCCTGGTTTTCTCACAGCGATTCAGGGGAAGCGGCGACACGCTGGATGGAGAACTCGACGTCGGCGTAAAAGGGACGCAGCGGATTATCGATTACCTGGTTTCGAAAGATTTGTTCGCAGAACAATGCGCGATCGTCGTTGTCAGCTCTGTCTTGGGTCAGTTTATCGCTGCGGAACAACCGCTGGGATACCACGTCACGAAAGCCGCTCAGGATCAACTGGTGCGGTTTTACGCGGTGCAACTTGCGTCCTGGGGCATTCGCGTTAATGGAGTCGCCCCGAATCTGATCGAAAAAGAGACCGGGCGTGAGTTCTACCTCAAAAATCCTGAACTCAAACGCCACTACGAATCGCTGATACCTCTTGGGCAAATGGGAACTCCGCGCGACGTCGCCAACGCGATCGATTTTTTGTGCAGCGATCGCGCCGCCCATATTACGGGGCAGATATTGACCGTTGATGGGGGCTTGACCGTGTTGTTGCAACATTCATTGGGTGCAAGGCCGGAAATTCGACCGATGTGACAAACGAAGAAATGTGACGTATCGGACCGATGGGTCTGAAACGTCACAATGAAAAGAAGAACGTTTTTTGACACTAGGTCATGCTGGCTACCACACTTTTCCTGCGCTTTGACAATTACTTTTTGCCGCAGCAGACAGCGAACAGGTAATGGGCCATGGGCGAAAAGCCTGTATGAACAACCTCATCGTTCATCGAGAACAGGAATACATTGTGAAAATCTTTCTCTAACGTGGCCTTCAAAACTTTCCCGCTTTTGCAATTGACGTGACCGATCTTGCTTTGCGGCGATGCATAGGCCTGTGATTCCAGCGATGGCATCCCGACGATCAATACTCCCTGCTCTGTTAACGAGTTCTTCAGATTCGTCACATAGACATGCTCTTGCACAGCCTCGATATGTTCCATCACGTCAACGCTATAAATGGCATCAAACGGTCCCTCCTTTAATGGTCCACCAAGCAGAATGTCATGCAGATGAGCGTGAAGTTTCCAACGATCAACCTGTCGCGAATTGATGTCATCAATGAAAATCGGATCGAAGTCGTAGACATGTAGCTCCTTGACCTCCTGCTGGACAATCCGCGAGCCAAACGCATCGCCACAGCCAAGCTCGGCAACCTTGTTCTTGCCGGAAAGGATCTTCGAAACAAATTTGTAACGAGACAGCACAAACGCCAGGCGGCGCGGGTCATCGTACCAGACCTGGTTCATCATCAAGCCCAGGTTCGCAATGCCAACCTTGTCTTTGACATCCAAAAGTTCTGAGTACTGCTTTTCTTTAGTCTGAAGCTGGTCCGCGTTCATGAAAAACATCCGATAACGATTGCAAGTTTGATTAGCCAAGAAGTCTCTGATGTCACACGCATGGCATCGATGATGAATTCTTATCCATTTGAGTCAAGAATTTGACGATTCTTGCGGATAAGTCGAGCGACGACTCCGACAAACTTTATTTTCGAGCCAAACCCTACCCTGAGACGCCTCGGCATCGCCCAAGTGAAACGGCGGTAATTCCATCGATTCAAACTCCGCTTTTCCCTTTTCATATCGTAAGATTCGTCTGATTGAATTTCTGTTTTTTGCTTTGCGTAATACGGAATGATCGGACCACGCAACAAACATCTTACTTGAGCCGACATGAGCAGCGTATTGACCGCCACTGACGACATCGTTGTCGTGAATGATGAAACATTGCAAACCCTGAAAAAGATGGCCGCCGCAGCGCCTCTCAAACGGTCGCGCCTTTGTCTTCATCGTACAAGTTACGACCCGATTCAAGAAATGGTGATCGCGTTTGCTCGTGATTCCTATGTCCGTGTTCATCAGCACCGAAATAAAAGCGAATCGTTCCACGTTCTGGTCGGATCACTGGAAGTTATTTTTTTTGACGACGAAGGCCGGGAGACTCGCCGAATTCGATTGGGGGCACCTGAGACAGGACTACCCTGTCTTTATCGCCTTTCCTGTGATGCGTGGCATACGGTTCTCGTCGAATCCGAATTTGCGATCATTCATGAAACCACGAACGGCCCGTTTATTCCGAGCGAAGCCGAGTTTGCCGATTGGGCGCCTGACGGAAGCGATCCGAGTGCATCAATGGCGTTTCTGGAACACTTGCGAGCCGGAAAATCGGTCACTGACCATCATCACGAAACCATCGGCCAATTTTTGAAACCTGCTGAAGCCCCAAAAGTGCCGTCTGTCGTGGATGGATCAAAGTCGCAAAAGAAATCACCGACCCTCACCACAATCATCTGCAACTACAATCATGGTCGTTATCTGTCACGAGCTATTGAAGCGATGGTGACCCAAACACGACCAGCAGACGAATTCATCATCGTTGACGACGGCTCAACGGACGACAGTTTGTCCGTGATTCGATCATGGACAAATCGATACCCCTCGATTCGCTTCATCCAGAACGAACGTAATCTTGGGTTTCACGCGTCGTTTCAACGAGCCATCACGACCGCCACGAGCGATTTCATCTATAGTGGTGCCGCCGACGACCGAATTCTTCCTGGATTCTTTGAGGGAGCCATGCAATTGGCCGAAAAGAATCCCACAACGGGCATCATCAGCGGACAATACATCAGCGTCGATCCCTCGGGACAACGGTTGTCCACATCAAAACTTTCAGCGGTTCACGAAGCGGTGTTTCTCGAACCGAAGTATTTTCTTCGCGATATTCTCAACGTCGAACCCCCCACACATTCTCTGTCAGGCTCGACGATTTTTCGACGCCAACCATTACTGGACGTTGGTGGTTGTCGAGTCGAATTAAGCTCGTGGGGAGACACTTTTGCCATCCAGGCACTTGGTCTTAAATATGGATTCTGTTATTGGCCGCACCCGGCGATGGAATGGACGATCCTGCCTGGCAGCCTGTCGCAAGCAACTCGGTCAGATCCCATCAAAGCGATGCGGATCGTCGAACGAGCGACCGAACTGATGCGGTCTGAAGCGTTCCGTGATTTGTTTCCTGCTGACTACATCGACCGTTGGGCACGCGGTTTTCAACAATCGATCGCACATGAGCAATTAAATCTGGCCATCGAAGGAAACCAGGCGTTTCAGTCGTGTCGTCGTTCGGTTGCCGAGACCGCCAGTCTTCCGATGCGACTGCTCCTGAATAGTCTTGGGTTCGGAATGCGAGCATTATACTTCGTCACGTTCCGTGTGATGCGATTCGTTGTCAGCAGTCAAATCAGCAAACAGTATCGAGCTGATTCCAGATAACACGAAGGTCAGCGAATCTTTAAGCTCGCGACGCCAATCATCGCGAGCAGCGCGGCGATGATCCAAAATCGAGTCACGATGTGGGTTTCAGGCTCACCTTTAAAAACGAAGTGATTGTGAAGCGGGCTACATGCAAGCACCCGTTTGCCCGTCAGCTTGAAATAACCGACTTGAAGTATCACGCTGAGCGTCTCGATTACAAATACGCCGCCAACGATCAACAGCAGCACCTCCTGCCGTGTCACCAACGCACCGTAACCCAACAGAGCCCCTGTCGGCAGCGATCCGCTGTCACCCATGAAAACTTGAGCTGGATGACAATTGAACCACAGGAATCCGAGCATCGCTCCCACGAGTGCACCGAAGAGAACTCCGAGTTCTCCCGCCCCCGTCATGTGAGCAATACTCAAATACTCGGCCATGACTCGATGTCCAGATAAGTATGTGAGCACCGCAAACGCTGAACCGGCAGCGATGAGACAGCCACTTGCCAAGCCGTCGAGCCCATCGGTCAGGTTAACACCGTTTGAGCTTCCGACCATGACAAACGCCGCCCACGCGATGAAGAACATTCCAATCGTCACGCCAAATTTGCCGATAGGAAACACCAGCTCTAAACCATGTGGCTTGTCGAACTGCACAAAATAGAGCAGCGTGGCAACGATAAAAGCGATAACCCATTGTGACACGAATTTCTGACGCACAGTCAGCCCACGTTGTCGCGAACGGACTTTAATCCAGTCGTCACGAGTACCAATCGCACCAAATCCAATCACAACCAGCAGCGACTGTCGCAGATACCGGTTTGAAAGGTCTCCACAAAAAACGGCGGCGACCACAATTGCCAGAACGATGAAGATTCCTCCCATCGTGGGCGTATCCCGCTTTCCCGCATGCAACTCGTTCAGTTTTTCTGACGCACTCACGATTCGCTCGCGAAAGCGTTCTTTCAACCAGCGTATCGCATGCGGTCCGAAAATCAGTGCGGTAACGAACGACACCAACGTCGCCAGGGCAATGCGAGCGGTGAGAAACACACGCGAGTCACCGGTCGAGACCCCTGCCAGACTTTCAACCGCAGATCCATACTGCTGAAGTAACCAGTAAAGCATGAAATGAATTTTCAATAGTCAGTGATGTCATGGCACAGACCACCTTGTCTATACCGGATCAGTCATCGAACGAGCCATTCGTTACCCGTTCAAACCGCATCAAAATACGCTGTAAATCACTATCTGGAACATAATCGCGAACCAGGCCCAGATTTTCAGATCACCTCTCCACGTTCCAGGTCGATCGGGTGGATTTGTCTCTGTCGACGGAAGCTGAATGATCCAGAACATCACGATTAAGTAAAGCCCAATCATGAGCCATCGAGCTGTTGATAACGGGACAAGGTCAAGTTGATGACGGAGGAAATTGCCAATCCAATGCAATAAGGTCACGCGGCCCCCCCTTCGGGATTCAAGCCGCCAATCGCGTAGCGAGTTTTTTCCGGCGGGTCTGATCTCAAAAAGTAGCTGAAGATCACGATAAACGTCATGGCCACTAGGAATGACCAGATCGAATAATAAAGGTAAGGCTGCCCCACTTGGAACAACGGCTTCAAATCAAGCCATCGACAGACACCTGGCTGATTCAGCGAGAACAGTCCGATCGACGTCAATAATCCGGCATAGAATCCCGTCACAGCACCATCAGACGAGGCACTTCGTGATAACATTCCGGCGACAAGCACCGCCAGTGTGGGACCGAGAAAAAACGACAGCAGCGTTTGAAAGATCGTATAGATGCCTGCTGGAAATGCCTGTAACTGGAAGGCGAAATAGATCCCCCAGACCACGAAGCCGATGGTTGTCCAACGTCCGACAGCCAGCATCTGCCCTTCATCCGCCTCCGGCCGATAGAAGCGGCGATAAAAATCATTCACGTACAGTGTCGTCGCCGAGTTTAAATACGAATCGACGCTCGACATCAGTGCTGCAAGAAACGCAGCCACAAACATCCCTCGAAAGCCGACTGGCAAGAGCGCTCCCACGAGTTGGGGCAAGGCCACATCCGCTCGTCCATGCCCTAACTCAGGAAATTTCACTAAGGCAATCAGCCCCGGCACCGCGACGAGGAATGGAATCAAATTCTTAATCAATGCACCGTAGACATACGACGCTCTTGCTTCATACTCCGATTTGGCACCGAGCGCACGCTGAACGATACATTGATTGCCAATCCAATATCCAGGACCGACGATGAGACCCAATCCAAACAAAATTCCAGGCCACGGACCAGGTGATCGTGTATCAACGGGCAAAACAAGCGACAAATGCTCGGATTCATGAGTGGGCCGATCATGTCGCGGCTTTGTTTTGATCGCTAAACGTTCTTCAGGCGTCATCTTCTGTTCGCGTTGCCAGGCATCCTGCTGATCCTTTGCCTTCGCGACTGTGTGAATCTTATCAATGAGTGGTTCGATCCCACCCACTTCATAAATTCCGATCGCGACAAAGATCAGGCATCCGCATATCATGACGACACCTTGCAGGACGTCGGTGTAGACAACCGCGGCCAACCCGCCAGACCACGTATACGCTCCAACGAGCAGCGCAGTTGTCAGGATGCAGACGGAAATATCCCATCCCGACAGACTTTTCAGAAACACCGCTGATGCAAGTAGCATGACCCCCAAATTGCAGGCCATCAGAAAAAGCCAGCACGCTGCGACGGACGAACGAAGCTGAACACTGAACCGCCGTTCGAGATACTCGGGGATCGTGGTGACACGACAACGCCAAAGATGGGGAATAAAGACAAACGCACCCACAAGCATGGCTGGAATGCAGCCTATCCATTCGAAATTTCCCATCACGATGCCATAGCGATAAGCATCGCCACCAACTCCCATCAAATCCGTTCCGCCAATATCCGTAGCGACCAGCGACATCCCAATCGCCCACCATGGCAGACTGCGTCCGGCAAGAAAGAAATCAGATCCGCTACGAACATAGCTCCCCACCCACAATCCAATGACCATCGTCGCTGCGAGGTACGAAAGAATCACGAGATAATCGATCGACGTGAGTTGAGCCATGGTACTCCATCGTTGAAGAAATCCGTTGATGACAATCGGGTTTGAAATGGAATCGCCGACTGGCCAAGCGGATAACGAACGTCCAAATGGCAGGCCAGACCGACAAATTCAACCCAATTCGCCCAATTTATTCACGGAGCTTACATTGACGACAAGACCTCGTCCACCCCCAAGTCTTTGACGCAGAGTTACGAGAAACAGGTCAATCTGACTCGTCAAGAGAACCTGTATTGCCGGAACCGGGCGATTCGGTTTCACCGCGGAATCGGTACCCGACACCGCGAACTGTTTCAATCACGTCGCCAAGACCACCCAGTTTCTGACGAAGTGAACGGATATGGACGTCGATTGTCCTCTCCAGCGCATTGGCATCCTCACCCCGGCAGTGGTCCATCAGCTCGTTTCTTCCGAAGGGGCGACCTGCGGCACGTCCCAACGACCACAAGAGCCGAAACTCCGTCGGGGTCAGGTCGACTGGTTGGCCGTTGACTTTCGCCGTGTGATTAATTCGATCGACCTCAATACCGTGAATCGAGACAACGTCGCGAGACTGCTGGTCCGAGCCCGCTCGGCGTAACAGGGCCTTGATCCGATGAATCAGTGGTTTCACTTTAAAGGGCTTCGTGACGTAATCGTCGGCCCCCATATTGAATCCGACAATCTCGTCAACTTCTTCACTACGTGCAGTCAGCATCAGCACGCGAATCCCCTGCGTTTTGGCATCAGCACGCAGTTGACGACAGACTTCGAGACCGTCGATCACAGGCAACATCAGGTCAAGCAGGATCAAATCCGGCTCAAACGAACGAGCCTTTCGCAGGCCATCCTGACCGTCAGCTGCCAATGAGACTTCAAACCCCTCGCGTTCGAGGTTGTAGGTGAGCACTTCTTGCAAAGTGCGTTCGTCTTCGATGATCAGGATTTTTTGTTTGCTCATGGGTCTTCAAAAAAGTGTTCTAGGCAATCGTCGATGTCCGAAGACGGTGACGGATGATCTCACCCTGCACCAGGTAAACGACATCTTCAGCGATGTTTGTCGCGTGGTCTGCGATCCGCTCAATCTGACGCGAAGCCGAAAACATGTGCAAAGCGGGTTCTACCAGATCCGGCTGGGTCTGCATCAGTCGGGTCAATTCTTCAATAATAATTCGATTGAGGTTATCGATCGATTCATCCTGGTCGCACACTTCGCGCGCTGTCCTGACATCCAGGTGAACATAGGCATCAATGCTGCGGTGCAGCATGTCCAGAGCCTGACGTGACATGTCCTTCATGTTTTCAGGCACTGCAATTTCGGCGCAACTGGCGATTCCGCAGGCTCGTTCGGCAATGCTGACACCCAAATCGGCAACGCGTTCAAGTTCACCACCAATCTTCAATACGGTAGTAATTCTGCGAAGATCAATGGCAACGGGTTGGTGCAGCGCAAGAAGCTTCAGGCATTCTTCTTCGATCTCAACATCCATTCGATCGACTTCATCATCGGCGGACATGATCTGTTTGGCGCGATCATAGTTTGGCTTATGTAACGCATCGACCGCCGAATGAATCATCTCTTCAACGCTGGCACACATTGTCAGAAGCATTCGATGAAGGTCATCAAGATCGCGAATTAAATGAATTGACAAGAAATTTCTCCGCAAACCCAGCTGACTCTGTCGGGTGGTACGTTGAGTGATCGTCGAATCGAACAGCATTAAGAGTTTAACAACGAACGGCTTCCGGCGAGTAGCCCAATCAATCAACCGAATCGACCGGTAATGTAATCCTCGGTCTCCTTCTGCGTCGGGTTTGTAAACAATTGTTTGGTCTGACCAATCTCGACAAGACGGCCGACACAGAAAAATGCTGTCATTTCACTGATTCGGGCCGCCTGCTGCATGTTGTGGGTCACGATCACAATCGTATAATTCTGTTTCAGCTCGAAAATCAAATCCTCGATCCGAGCGGTCGAAGCGGGATCAAGTGCCGAAGCGGGCTCGTCCATCAAAATGACTTCGGGATTCGTGGCAAGTGCTCGAGCGATACACAGACGCTGCTGCTGCCCGCCCGAAAGCGCCATCGCCGATTCTTTCAAGCGATCTTTGACTTCATTCCACAACGCGGCCTGTTTCAACGACCGCTCGACGATCCCTTGCAATTCGGATTTGTTTGACTCGCCCGCGATTCTTGGCCCGAATGCAATATTGTCGAAAATCGACTTTGGAAACGGAGTCGATTTCTGGAACACCATTCCGACCCGTTTACGCAAGGACACGACGTCAACGTCACGACTGTAGATATCCATACCGTCAAGCAGCACCTCACCCGTGACACGGGTTCCTTCGATGATATCATTCATCCGATTCAACGATCGCAGGTACGTGCTTTTACCGCAGCCGGATGGCCCGATCAGTGCCGTCACCGCTCGACTTTGAATTTGCAAATTGATGTCATAAAGGGCTTGTTTCGTTCCGTAAAAGAAACTCATCCCCCGAGTCTCGATTTTTGGCGTGCCGACGGGGGTGGTGACTTCCGATACCTGAGTGATATTTCCATCGCTCGGAGGATCGACAAATTGGGTGAATCGTTTAACGAGAGCCATGACTGTGAATCATCTCTTTTGAAATTCGAATTACAAACAAGCTAAAAAGATCTCGAAAAATCGAAACTCAGTTCGTTTGACAACACAAATCTTCACGATGAACTGATCCGATTGATGAAATCTCAAAAAGTCTCGACATTCACCATCGATTCCATTGTTGAAACCGTTGACGAATAAAAATCGCAGCACCATTCATCGTCAGTAACGTCGCAAGTAACACCAGAATTCCCGCCGCTGCCACGTGCTCAAAGTTTGGAGAAGCTTCGTTAACCCAACTATAAACCAGAGTCGGAAGTGCAGTGAATCGATCAAACGGAGCTCGAATCAGTTTGTCGGGATTTTGAACAAGATCACTAATTCCGGTTATGCGCCCCGGTGCATAACTTAAATGAGCAGCAACTCCGATGACCGCAATCGGTGCAGCCTCGCCGATCGCCCGAGAGAGTGAAAGAATGACACCCGTTAAAATTCCCGGCAGTGATGCGGGAAGAACCTGGTGCCAGATCGTTTGCCATTTTGTCGCACCAAGTGCATAAGCAGCATGCCGCAACGATGCAGGTATCGAACGCAACGCCTCTTGGGACGTAATAATCACGACAGGTAGACTGAGCAAAGCCAGTGTACATGCACCCGACAAAATGACGGGACCCAGCGGCAAAACGACATCAATCGGTTTGAACCCGAAGCCCTGAAGAAACTTCAATGACACGATTGTTTCGTGTTTATCGAAGGCCCCAAACATCCTCGAGAACACGGTAAAGCCAAGAATGCCGTAGACAATTGAGGGAACACCCGCCAGGTTGGCAATGTTTAATTGAATGAATTTCGTAAGCGAGGTCGGCTTCGCATATTCTTCGAGATAGACCGCTGCTCCTACACCCACTGGAACCACCATCAGGCCCGTTAATCCGATCAACCATACGCTGCCCCAGAATCCAGCCATGATCCCGGCTTGCAGCGGGTCGTCGCTGTTGCCATGAGTCAGGAAGTTCCAAGTCAGCCAACCCCATGGCTTTGCAGGCTTGGGTGGATGGACGTCGGGAACTGGACATTCCGAAGGAATCTGCCCAGGTCCAACACCTTTAAATTTTCCGATCGGCTCGTTTCCCGCGGACAACTCACTAACCGTTAAATCAAAGACCGGCGCCGCGCGTTTACCATTGTGATTGAACACGACTTTACCGCCCCGAACTTCGGAACCGGAAAAACTTTTGATTTTTTCCTCTGGATCAGCAGCAAAGTAGAAATCGCCTCCAACAACCTTACTCACAGTGTAAGTCAAGTCGCCATTGGCATCGAGATTTTTTCCGGTCTCAGTCAACGAAACAGGCGCGAAACCACTTCCTCGGCCTGGACTGAGCGCCGAGGAAATGATTGATCCCATTAACACCACAAGCATTGCCAAAGCACTCATGGTGGCAAGCCGGCAAAGCCACTCGAAACACAGGCCAATCCTGTGTCGCCAGATCAGGCGACGTTCATAGATATCGTTGCCCAGCTTCATTGGTATACCTCGCGATAACGCGACAGCACCCACTGCGAAATCAGGTTCATAATCATCGTGATGATGAATAACATCAACGCGACGGCGTATAAACTTTTTTCCACCGTCGAACCGCTGACGACTTCACCTGTCATCACGTCCACAATATACGAAGTCATTGTCTGAATCTGTGCCAACGGGTTGAGTGTCAGGTTGGCAAAACCGGCGGAGGCAATCGCCACCGCCATCGTTTCACCGATACTGCGGGATAACGCAAGCAGAAAGGATGCGAATATCCCAGACAGGGCAGCGGGCACGACGATCTTTGAGCTGACATCAAACTTTGTCGAACCCAGAGCATATCCCGATTCTCGTAAGCTATTTGGCACCGAACGCATCACGTCTTCACTCAGCGATGCGACCATCGGAATAATCATCAACCCAACGACGATTCCACCCGCCAGCGCATTTTTTCCATAAACCGTCATCCCCAACCAATTTTCAAAGATGGGAACAATCAACATCGGCGTCAGGAACCGGATGGCAAAATATCCATAAACGACTGTTGGTATTCCCGCCAGTATTTCCAGCACAGGCTTGACCCACTTCCGTGCACTCGGCGACGCATATTCGCTCAAATAAATCGCGATCAACAGCCCCACTGGCAAACCGATGATTGCCGAAATTCCCGTGATCAGAAATGTGCCTGTCACGAGCGGAAGAATTCCGTAATGCTGCTGTTCTTCAGCATACTGCGGAGTCCATCTCGTTTCGGTGAAAAACTCTCGCAGCGAGACTTCTTGAAAAAAAGCCGTATGCGGAGGGAATGCATACACTGATTCGCTGATTAACACGTAGATGATGCTCACCGTCGTCAGCACGGAAAGCAGCGCACAACCAAACAGAATCCACTGAATTGCCTGTTCGCGAACGTGGGTCCACGAAAAACGTCGCCGTAACGACAAAGCGCCGTCCGATCGAGTCGGTCCGTCGTTGGATTGGACATTTTTGTTCTGCGAACCCGGCACCTTAACATCCCCTGCATCTCAAATTCTGACTCGCCTGGTAACGAACTCCGCCTTCTCCCTGGCCACACGTTACCGAAGGGACGTCCTATTTCGCTGAGGACAACTCGGTAATTGCCTCTTCCAGTTTTCCAGCCGCTTTCTGGCGATCCGCTTCCTTGACCTTTACGAATCCGCGCTTCCCAATTAACGATTGTGATTCCTTGGAAACTGCAAATTTCAAGAACGCTGCCACTTCGGGCCGTTTCAGAGAGTTTTTATTGACGTACATGTAGAGCGGACGAGCCAACGGAGCATACTCACCGCTCAAAATCGATTCTTCTGTTGGCTCAACGAACGGTTTTTGAGCTTCTCCTGACTTGGTTTTATCCGCGACACCTAACGCTTTGAGCTTTTCCGTGTTCTCGGTGTAGTAACCGAACGGGATATATCCCAGAGCTGTTTTGTTCGCGGCAATCCCCTGAACGAGAACATTGTCATTCGCAGCAGGTGTGTAATTCGTGTTTGTTGCTTTCTTTTTCTCGTTGATCACTTCTGTGAAGTATTCGAATGTGCCTGAATCGGAGTCTGCACCGTACAGCAAAATCGGTTGAGCTGGCCATGATGAGTCCAGATCACTCCACGTTTTCACTTTGCTGTCCGGTTCCCAGATTTGCTTCAGTTGTTCACACGTAATGTTAGAACACCAGGTATTTTTCGGATTAACGGCGATCACAATGCCGTCCACGGCAATGTTCAATTCCAACCACTCGATACCTTTTTCGGCAAGCTCTTTCACTTCTTTAGGATCGATCCCGCGTGACGCATTCCAGATGTCAGCTTGACGATTCACAAATTTCTTGTAGCCGCCACCGGTGCCTTGCATGCCGATGCTGACCGTATGTTTCGACTTTTTCTCGAACTCGACCGCAAACGACTGGCAGATCGGATAAACCGTGCTTGATCCTTCGGCACTGATCGTCGCGGATTCTGCAGCGGCACTTCCCGTGGATTCTGTCGTCTTAGGCGGCTCGCTCGTGCCGGGTTCGGTTGACTTGACAGAATCAGCCTTTGCGTTGGCCTCAACGCCTGACTTCGCAGTTTCGTTTGCGGCCACCGGTGGCGTCAGTGCTGGTGGGGTCGATGGAGGTGTTACCACAGGTGTGCTCTTCACTTCGCACCCCGAGAAAATACCCGCTGCACCGATTGTCAGTAAAACCGCAGCAGATCGCCAACCATTTCCGCCAAGAATCATCACAATTACTCCCCAAACCTATCTCCGAAACTTTTCCGGAGCGTTGTTGTCGAAACCAGCCAAGTTTTCAAACCCTGCGACCTGAATCAGTCCCCGCATCATACGGGATTCTCGTTAAGATTTTGTGAACAACGACAGCAACGTGGCCAACATGTTCCGGCACAAGGTCGGCCAGCGGACAACTGTTTTTTATGGAATTCTGCCGTTTTGAGGTCTGAACTTCCCAATTGAAAATCCCATGATTTTCCGTAAACCACGGAAAAAAATGTCATCTGATGATTGAAAATACGAAACGACGCTAAAAAACGGTGCCACTGGGATCAACTCGACCACCAATGGCACTGAATGGCGTTTTCCATTTCATCGCGATCAAGAACTACTCTTTTTTCACTGCGGCAAATGGCTGAAGGTATTCGGGGTTGAGCTTATCGCACGACCATAGCAATCCTCGCGTTACCATGTCGAGATAACGGGGGTCGCCAACCGTTTCTGAATTGTGCCCTAATGTCGTACTGAAAACTCGGCCTTTCCCGTACTCATTCGTCCACGTCACGACGTAATCGTCGATTTTCTTGCCGGTGTCCTGACGACCACGAGCCAATGGCTTCGCGCTGGGAAACAACTTGAGGTTGTTGTAAAGCTCTTCGTTGATCGTCGTCCAGTTTTCGAGTGGCTTGGTCACAGGGTGATCGCGGTCAACGAATGTCACCTCGATCGGTTTCTGTGGTCCGTGAGCGGCTGACTGGATTCCCACGAACTGGAACCAGTCGTCTTTACCAGGAAGTCGATAGCTGTGCATTGCACAATGCAGGTTCACGGCAGGCAGTCCATTTCTGTGCGCACTCAGAATATTCTCGACGTATTTTGGTTCGACGACATCAGAGGTGCACTCGTCATGCAGAATCACATCATATCCCTTTGACCATTCAGGATTGTCATACAAGTCAAACCGGGCCTTCGTCGTAGTATCGGTCGAATGGACTTGAGTCACCTCAACGTTCGCCCGCGATTCGATCCCGTTTTTGAGCAGATCCTTTTGACCTTTATAGTCATGGCAGCAACCACCGGTAATCAACAGGGCCTTCAATGGCTTTGGCTTGGCCTTTGAAGCGTCTTGAGAAAACGCGGAATCGGTCAGAAGTAAACAGGCAAAGACAAGAAACAAGCCGGAAAAAAGGTGCTTCATCGGGGTAACTCCTGGTTTGGGATCAACGAAACGCAAGTGCGCAACACAGATTCAACTTGAATGATTGAGACCCTATCGTAGCCAAGCCGATTCCGAGTTGCCTTGGAGTCGACGAGATTTTTTAGACACGTACCCAAGGCACAGCCTTGAAAAGGTTTGCTTCAACCATTTCGGAAATCTGGTGATGCTGAAAATGTAGACGGACACTGTAAATGACCACCGCTACGATTATCAACGTCGCAAGCCCCAGAACTTGCTTTGCCAGTACCGAGTTTTTTCGAGCAACAATCTGAGTGATCACGCACACCACCATCGTCATCGAGGCTTTAAAGTAGGCCATTCCGGCCATTCCCCACCGATCCAGGAAGTATTTCGCGATCGGATTCGACTCGGTAAACCCCCCTTCGTCACGCGTCAAAAGATAATAGGTCATGATGACATCCAACGCGCTGACGACGACCAGAATCAGCGTTTCTTGCGGATGATAAAAGAATGCATCTGGCGGGCGGGTTGACGGTTTCTTCAATGATTTTGAGTTGCGTTTGGTCATGGTCGAATTTGACGTCCCTTCAAAAGCGTGATTGATCACGATATCGAAAGCCTCAAAAGATATCCCTCGTCTTGACCCACTTTTTGCTTCCTTGAAAATATCATGATTCTTGTTCGTGCGATTCGTCAGTCTGCTGGTTAAAACTCTTTTGCATTATTCCAAATTATTCAGTGCCAATACCGACCTGACTGTTCTCTCTGCCACCCCGTGAGTGCTGTGTAGGATTGTGGATTCTCAAACGCCGCTTTCGTCGCGACCTTTGATTTGACATTCATCCTGCACAAATCGTACTGCGGGATCTTTCTCTCGCACGCCAATCTTACGTCATCTTCCCATTCCTCCCTTTCTCAGCCATATGATTGCTGGAGTCTCAGCCCGAGGAACATCCCGTATCGCAGTCCTTGCATTCTTTGAAGTATTGTGCCACCTTCCCTCAATCATGCCTCGAAGGAATTTCGGGAAAAGTGCTCCCCAATTAAAATAATTGTGAGAACGGTCTTAAAAAATTGAAACTGACATTGTGATGAATGGATTGGAAGTCACGAAACTGAAAAAACGTTATGGAGACGTAACGGTCGTTGATGATTTAAGTTTTTCCGTGAAGCAAGGTGAAGTTTTCGGCCTGATCGGACCGAACGGTGCCGGTAAATCAACGACCATGATGATGATCATCGGGCTGCTGAAGTCGGACGGAGGTTCGATCAAGTTTGATGGCCAACTCTTTAATCCTCGCGACCCCGAAATGAGATGTCACCTCGGGATCGTGCCTCAGGAACTGGCGATTTATCCGGACCTGACCGCTGCGCAGAATTTGCGATTCTTTGGTGGACTGAATGGAGTTCGTGGTCAGCGACTGAACGATCGAGTCGACTACGTGCTCCACCTGACCGGCCTGACCAAAAACGCTGATCACACTCCCAGCACATTTTCCGGGGGAATGTCCCGTCGACTGAACTTCGGGATCGCGCTTTTGCATGAACCCCGCTTTGTGATTCTCGACGAACCAACCGTTGGCATCGATCCTCAGTCCCGTTCGAATCTGCTGGATTGCGTCAAACATCTCAGCGAACAGAATGTCGGCGTACTCTACGCCTCGCACTACATGGAAGAAATCGAAGCGGTCTGCAATCGCGTTGCCATCATCGACCGGGGCAAATTGCTGAAAATGGGAACCCTGGACGAGCTACTCGATCGAACCCGGATGGATCTTGGTATTAAAGTGGCCAAACTTCCCCAGGATCTGATCACGAAGCTTGGCGAAATCGCCACCGTCCACACGGATTCCGAAGGGATCACGAGCATCGCTATCCGCGAAAGCCGGGAAACTCCTGAACCAGGACACCCAGGCGAGTTGCGGCGCATTCTTGAAATCCTCGAAGATGCACGGATTCCATTGAAGGGAATCAAATCAGAGGAAACGAGCTTGGAAACGCTCTTTTTGAGCCTCACAGGAAGGACGCTGAGAGACTGATATGGGAGCCTGGGAAATCACCATCAAAGACCTGCGCCTGATCCTGAAGGACCGGGGGGCATTGTATACACTTCTTGCATTGCCGGTCGTTTTCATTGCGATCCTGGGGGTCTCGACGGGCCAGTTGATCACGACGCACGACCAGGCCAATCTGGTGAAGATCGGCGTCGTCGATGAGAGTGCAACCGAACTTTCAGAAGCCGTATTTCAAAACCTCTCGACAATCGGCGGATTGAAAGTGACCAAAGTCAAAGACCGCGACGAAGCACAACTCCGATTGCAAAATGGCCGCAGCAGCGTGGTCGTGATTTTCGGTAAGGAGTTCAGCGAAAAAATCGACGATCTCGAATTGAGCGATGTGTTCGACAGCGAGCACGGCAAGATGAAAAAGGGGTTGTCTGCACTCGATATGGAAGTCGAAAGCGGTGCCCAGTTTGTCGGTGTCGCCGAACTTGTGCAATTCGTCGTTCTCTCGGCCGTCCTGCGAGTCGTCGCACCAGAAGTCGCCAAACGCAGCGTCGTGCTGCGAGGAATCATCAACCGGATGGCAGAACGCCATGCCGAAGAAGCATTGAACCAAACACCGGAGCCTGCTGTCGCCAAAACCGTCAAGGCTGGATCAAGCATTGTCTATCAGACACTTGTCCCCGCATTCATGGTCATGTTCGCCTTTTTCCTGGTGAATATCATGGCAAGTTCGTTCATTAACGAGCGAACCCTGGGAACGCTGCGCCGGCTCCAGGCCTCAAGAATTGGCCCGGCAGAACTGCTCTGGGGCAAGACATTACCATTCTTGTTCGTCTCGATCATTCAAAGCGTGCTGTTGTTTATCTCGGGTAAGTTGATGTTTGGTATGTCCTGGGGAACATACCCGTTGATGCTGTTGCCTGTCATCCTGACCACATCAATCTCGGCCACTGGACTGGGCCTCTTGCTGGCGACGATCGTACGAACTGAATCTCAGGTCTCCTCGTATTCCACGTTTCTCATGATCGTGCTGGCGGGAATCAGCGGATGTTACATGCCACGAGACTGGCTGCCACAACTGATGAAAGACGTCAGCCTGGCAACTCCTCACGCATGGGCCCTGATCGCCTATCAGGAACTTCTGACACACAGTCATCCAAGCCTGCAGCTTGTCTTTATCTGTTGCGCAGTATTAGCAGCGTTCGGTATCGCATGCTTCACCGTCGGCTACGTCCGTTTCCGTAAGCTGGAATACTCAAACTGACGCAATGGTTTTTGTATTTGTTCATTCTTCACCCCGAACGTTAACACCAAGGCATTAAATCCGAATATTTCTCGGAAATTCTTGCATGATCGCGATTGGGTTGCGGGTGAATCGGATTTGCACCGGGGAGACATGGAGCACACTGAGAAGTCACGTTGAGCAATTCAAACAGGACAGGAAAACCGCTGCGTCATCACAAGGCATGAGATCCTCCGTGATCTCAGTGCCTCCGTGGTGATGGCGTTTCCTATTCGAAATAAGACATCAACTCAAAACGTTTCGAAGAGCGACGAGAATTCCCACTGAGTCTGCACGACACTGCTGCTGGTCGTATCAACGTAGCTCTTGGCGGCCGTGCTCGCGGTGTCTCGGTTCAGCGACCAGATCGAGATTCGTCCCATCCCCTTTTGCTCGGCGAAGGCCAGCAGTTGCTTTGCCGCATTCAGATCAAATGTTTCCGTGGTCACATCGTTGAGGCCGATCATGGGTGTAACCCCAATCATACCCCACAGTTCCGCACTGGTCTTGCTGGTTCCGTACAACGTGCTCAACTGGCTGTACAGACTGTTGGCGGATTCGATCGCGTAATTGCCCATCTGATTCGCGGGACTCGGTGCGGCACTGTCGCCGAAATCCATCGCCATCACATTAATGCCGCTGATCTGCACGCCATACTTCAGGGCCGATTGCACCACGTACAACCCATCGGCTGTTAACCCGGTGGGAAGCACTGGCAAAGTGAACCAGATCTGCAGATTTTTACCGGCCGCCGCAGCATTTTGTTCCAGAGCTGCAAGGGCCTGCGAGCGACGATCGATCGAGGCATGATCCGCCGAGGCCGCACCTTCAATATCGAAGTCCAGATGGGTGACGTTGTAGGCATTAACCACGGTCTGATACGCAGCCGTCAATTGGGTAACATTGGTAATCTGCTGAGCCAGTTCCGAATTCGATGCTCCGCCGAATGAGACCATGACGTCGCCACCTGCGGCACGCAAATTGGTGATCTGTTGCCGAAGCGCCATGTCAAAGCTCCCGCCATTGACTTCGTATTGGGTATAGCCGCCCCAACTCGGCTGATTGTTGGAATCGGCCACGATGAAGGCCAGAGAGAAGTATTTAATGTTCCCGGTTGTGGCGGCCGTCACAAGGTTGTAGGTCGGGTACAACGTCATATCGACATAGGGAGCGTAGAAACTCGTCGGCCAGTTCGCACTGGTGGTGGCCTGGGCTACTGTGACTGCGACATTGGCGGTGGCCGTTCCGCCGTGGCCGTTACTGACAGTATATGTGAACGAGTCGCCACCGACGTAACTGGTCGTCGGCGTGTAGGTGATTGTCCCATCCGTGTTCAGGACAGCAGCTCCGTGCTGCGGAGCCGTGACCGCAGTGACGGTCAGAGTATATCCATTCGGATCAGTATCATTGGCCAGCACATTAATGATTGTGGGCTGGTTGACGATCACAGAGACCGAATCGTTGGCGGGTGTTGGCGCCTGGTTCACGGTGCCACCACCGCCACCGCCGCCGCTCTGCGTGCCGACCCAGGCGTAATTGGTCGGGCCGACCGTCACGTTACCGGGGCTACCATCAAAGCCGATCGTGACGTTAGCACCCGGCAGGATCGTGCTGTTCCAGCCAGCATTTTGAATGACGTAATGATTGCCGACGTGGCTCGTGATCGTTGCGTTCCAGATCGAGCTGATCTGGCCTGGAAAATCGAAGCCGAGCTGCCAGTTGGTGATCGCCGTCGAACCAGTGTTCGTGGCGATGATCTGACCGCCGAATCCGGTTCCCCAGTCACTGGTGACGCTGAATTGGAAGCCCCCTCCCGCCGACGCGGCGGTATTCTGAATAGTGCCTGTGGCCTGTGTCCCGCTGAGCGTGGCGCCCGAGGGATTGCTGAGCGCGAGGTTGAAGGTCGTGGTCGCGGCCGCCGCCGGGTTGCTCAACACAGACACATTGATCGTCGCCTGAGTCTGACCTGGAGCAAAGGTCAACGTTCCACTGGCAGCTTGATAGTTCACGCCGGCGACCGCCGTGCCGTTTGATGTGGAATAGGCCACGGTGACTGGTGTTGTCGCCGCCGCAGAGAGCGAAACAACGAACGGATCGTTCACCGATTGACTCGCCGACTCGGTAACGGAACTGTTGGCAATCGAGAGCGTCGGTAATGAGACCGTGGTGCCCAGTGCTGCTCCATTCAACAGGTAATTCGTCGGATTCGCCGCACTGGAGCCGCTGGCAACGAAACCAAATGTGAGGTTGCCTTGTGCTGGCAGATTCTGGTCCCAACTCAGGCCCTGGATCACATAATGATTGCCGGTGTGGCTGACAATCTGAGCGTCCCAGATCGATGTGATATTGGGTGCGTAATCAAACTCGAGCTTCCAGTTCGGCACCGCCGTGGCCTGAGTGTTTGTCAGTTGCATCTGGGTCTGAAAACCCGTGCCCCAGTCGCTGGTGACCGCCATCGCGACGCTGACGCCGGACATCAGCGAGCGAGTCTCTAGCATTTCGATCTGCGCGGACTGATTAGTCGGCGCGGCTGATCGACGATTCCTGCTCCGAGAACCTTTGGATGAACGTTTGGGCGAAAGTAGCCATGACACGAACACCTTGGATAGACTGGTCATTGAAAACCCTCCTGAGACGTGAGACCTGAGAAACGTGAGGCATGTCAGACATGAGACATGAGACATGAGACATGAGACATGAGACATGAGACATGAAAGGTGAGAAGTGAGAACGCACATCCTGCGCCACATGTTTCGAATCTTTTATTTCCCCAAAACAAAGCGAATTACCCGCGCTGTTCGACATCAAACGGGGCGCGGCCGAATCAAATAGCGCAGTACTCTGCACCGTCTGTTCAATCATGCGCCTTGTGGAGAAAAGTCCTGAAAAGATTACAGAAATCAAACGTGGGCTCGATTATTTTCGATTATTGTGCAAATATCTGCACAACGCTCTTATCATTCTTCCAGCTCACACCTTTCGGCATCGAACCGGATCGCGTGGTGTCACTAATGCTTAACCACTATCTATTAATGGCTTTAGTCTTTACAACACAAGAAGTGCTAACAAACGCACGTATTCACATACAGTAAACACGGCGCACCACGTTGAGTGTGACAATACATGCACAGCCCCACGCTACCGGGCTTTAGAATCCTGTTCCGAGTAATCGAAACGAACAGGTCAACGTCAGTGTGGCGATTCACTCGTAGCAGTCGCCCGTTTTATTTCTCATCTGAGGCGAGGTCTTACGTCGTCAGTTGCGGTTCCGACGCTAGCAGCGTCGGAAGGGATCGCCAAACCCGCCGGGCGGAGAAGAAATACCGGACACATAGCGATTTTTACCAACATCTATAAAGAGCGCCACCAATTAAGCGTCCTGGTTGCTACGGATCTATTGAACAAATTCCGCTCGATAAGAACGGAAATACGCCCATACGTGAATGAGATCTACTGCGTTGAGCATTGAATAACATCGAAGCAGTTCGGCATTGGTTGTTCTACAACGGCGTGTCTGACCGAGAGCCCGAATCGAAATTCGCATACGGACATTACTGGGCTCTCCTCCGTAAACCCTCGTACGGCTTTTCATTCACCGCGAATGAGTCGCCTGATTCAAATGCCTGTAATGGCTCAGATTTCTCGGCACGACTCATTACAGACCGCAATCATTCGGCCTCATCAAGAGGGTTTGACACAGCGTCCCGCCTGCCCCCTTCACTAAAGCTCAACATTAAGATCGATTCTCGGAGCTGAATCCAAGCATTGTCAATACGGAACCGTAACGTTGTGAAAATTAATGTAAAAACGATCTTTGAGGGCCTGGTTTAGTGGGCCATCAGGTTTGGGGAAAACTCAACCGCAAACTTGGCACATCGGATATATCCGGCAAATCGCGCAAAGTTACCGGAAAGCGTAAGGTTTTTGCACATGCACGTGGGAATCGCCACTGCTTGACCGGTAACAAAGCCGATTCATTGATCTAGCCCGCCCCTTTCGGCGCAGGTGCTCATTTGTCGTTGAAAATTCGGCAGACGGGAAATCGTTCGTACCTCAATCAACACCCTGGCACGTTATTGACCATGACAGAATCACCTGCCCGATTTGACGTTTCCCGATCATTCTGTGTGATGTTGCATGATGTCGCTCCGATTTACGCGGAGCATGTGGCGACGTTCACAAAATCGATGTCACCACTGATTGGTAATGTCATGTCAGCCGCTGTCGTTCCGTGCTGGGCTGGCGTACCACTGGCGGATAAGGATCGCCCGTTCCTGGATCGCGTGCGTGACGAATATGCCAACATTCAGCTACACGGTTACGAACATTTTCGGCCCACAGGTGGCGGCCTCGTCTCGAAGATTGCTGACGGGAAGGATGAACTGAACGGGCTTGACCCGGCTGAGACCGACCGCAGGCTTGAGGCGGGACAAGAGATCTTCACTCGTTGGCTGGGCCGACCCGCTCGCGGATTTATCGCTCCGACCTACAAAATCGGCTGTGCGACACCTGATCGCCTGGCGCGGTTCGGGATTCATTACACCGTCGGATATGGAAAAGTGACATCATCGACCGGTGAACAACTCCCACTGGCCTCTTGGGTCTGGGACGTTTCGCCAATCCGTTTGCTTTGCCGCGCGGGATACCGGTTAGGCGAATTTCAATATCGATTCTTCAAACAAGCACTCCCCTGCGTTGTGCTCCATCCTCTGGATCTGGAGCGAGGGTTTCTGCCTCAGATCGAAAAGACCGTAAAAAAATTGCTCAACGCAGGGCGAACGCCGGTCCTGCCAGAATCTATCGGATTTGGGGTTCAGAATTCACAGGCTGAGGCATAACCAACTGGCCCGCGACAAATGTCGCGCCACGCCATTGCGTCTTGGCGAGTCCCGCATGCGACAACAAGGCCCGCGTGGTGGCGGCCATCACGAAGATTCGTCCCAAAGGTGCTAAAGGTGCTGCGAGCATTGGAGCGCCCACCATCTGGAACATGACCAGATCCAATGTGCACCTCATGCTGAATGCGATTAAAAACCCTAGCCCTGCTCCGTGCATCAGCCAGTGAAAATTTCCGGTACGGAACGCGTCGGTCAGCCCAAACAGCACAGCTCCCAGTGGCAACGCAAACAGGATCGACATTCTTGCCACAGTGACCATCAACTGCACCGGGTTGAGTGTCCCCTTGAAGATACGACTCCAACCATTCCACGAGTCGCGTGCGGTTTGATAAGCCTCTGTCTGATAGAACCCTTTCCCTTTGCCGACGCCGACTCGCAACCCGGACCGTTTCGCCAGTCGTGCCACTTGCAAGTCTTCACTGATTTGAGTCCGAACCGCGCCCCAGCCGCCAATTCGCTCAAACGGTTCTCGTTTGACAAGGATGAAAGCACCGTTGGCGAATGCATCAGGCCACCGAGGGTCTTCGATTCGTTCGGGACGTAACCAGGCCACGAGCGCCTCTGAACAACATGGAACTGCGACACACTCACGAAGCGAAGTCATCGTATAACGTGCTGCAAGAGTGAAGAAATCCAGGTCGCGGCGAATTAATTCTGTCACTGTGGTCCGCAAGGCAGATGCATCTTCAAACACGCAATCGGCGTCTGTGAAACAGATAACGCTGCCTGTTGCAACGGTTTGTCCAAGAGTCAACGCATTCGGCTTGCCAAACCAGCCTGGTGGCAAGCTTGAGACGTGCATCACCCGCAGACGATCCGCAAATTCAATCGCCAGTCGATCAAGGATCGCTGCGGTGTCGTCGGTACTGCGATCATTGACGGCAACAACCTCCAGTCCAGGATAGTCCTGACGGAAGAGTGACCGGATGCATGCTTCAATGCAATCCGTTTCATTACGAGCGGCGACGATCACGCTAAGCTTGGGATATTCCGCAAGCCCTTCTTTTTTGCCCAACAGCTTTAACGACGCCTGTTGCAGGCAAGCCCGGATAAAGACAACGATGATGGCGATCCATGCCATTGCAATCATCCAGGCGATGACAGTCCACGCGTCGAATTCAATAGGGTACATTTCGCGAATTCCTTCGGTTTGTATCGATTACCTCGTACAGTCGAGGTACGGCGACGAAAACCTAGGTCGCGGCAGACGCAAGGCAAATCTTTAGGGAAATCCCTAAGACTTTCTCCAGATTCTCAAGGTCAGCCTATGGACCTTGCCGGTTATACGCCCTTTAACGCGCGTCGCACGATGGGTTCAGAATAGGACGATCGTTCGCGCGTTGAGCACGCGAGTCTGGATGACTCCTCGTCCTACAATTCGCATTCAGATTCCATGAACGCGCCAGAACGCCAACAACCTTGTCTATTTGATCGAACGAACTCCTTGACCCGGAAGTACAATAAGAGCCGCTTCATCGGACCATGGAACCTCGATCTCCATTGAATCAAACGCAACTCCCTTAGGTGACCTGGGTCCTATTCCGCCCATCGCGGGCTTAAGCAAGAGCATGATCGTTTTCATCCGAGCCACTGCGCCTCTCGTCCCCGCAGCCTGGCGGCGGGTTCCGCGGATACTCGCTGCAACAACCAAGACAGGCAGCCAGGGCACGAAACGACTGTTCCTCCTCTTGTTCCAGGCGAATCAGTCCCATCGGGTCGTTTTGCTCGTCTGCATAATTTCCACCAACCCGACTCGCTTCGTGCAGCATTGTCCGATACTGCTGGCAGATCGAGGCTGAAAAAAAGTTGGGTGCGAAATACGTCGTCTTTCCGACAGTGATGGCGTTCGCGTCAAACTCGTCGGCGCTATTCGCCGTCATCGCTCCGCCAAACCGCATCTGATTCAAGTTCCGTGTCAGGTCCGTGCTACCTGCCGACGAAGCGCATCGCAATAGAGCTTCGCGCAATACAGAAAGTCGTTCGGACTGTGAATCAGTAAGCCGCGTCCATGATGGCCTGGGAGTCCCGAGCTTTCGAAAGATGCGATAGGCCGCACAGGCGATGATCGTCAACAGAACGATGACAATCATCGCCTCGATGACGGTGAATGAACCGATCGCATTAAGAACTCCAAGCAAGGCCAGTCCGGAAATGTTCATGTTGCAGATTCTTATTAATGCGGAGTCAGGGTGTGTGGGCACAGTGAAGATTGCGATCAAAACTCCTATGGAGATTGCCCTAACATTTTTACCAGTACCAGAAGGTCGTGGCCAAGTCGTGCGTAGGTCCAAGTTGTGCGCAGGTCTCCTGACCTCGCACTCAGTTGTGCGCAGGCCTCCTGACCTCAGTTGTGCGCAGGTCTCCTGACCTCAGTTGTGCGCAGGTCTCCTGACCTCGCACAAGTGCCCGACCGAAGGTCTCCTCTTCTCTTCTCCTTTGATGTCTTTTTCGATCTTCATCATATTCACAGATTTGTGGCGTGACTGTGAATTCTGCGCGTACCAAATCCCCATCTGTCACCCGAATCAAATCAAGAGGAGACCTTCGGTCGGTTTCGGTGCGGGGTCAGGAGACCTGCGGACGCGCACAACGCCGGTCCCGTGCATAGCGCAACCGGAGCACGCCCCAGTGTCAGCCCCAATCTAGTCGGGTAATCTGAATGTCACACTTTGAAGCCATGTCCGATACGTACCATGCTGCTGAAGAAAAACGCCAGTCCGACGCTTTGCGGACAAGTCCTTTACGGCACGGGTTTTCATGCAGATAGTCTAACTTTTGTCGCCAGAAACCCTCGGTTTCGATGGCCATCGGATGACGTGACTCTTGCCAGAACCGGTGATCGCGATCATCTGGTGCTGCAGTTTCAAGAGCGACACCAAAGCATGCAGGCATTGATGAAAGGCACAGGCCGGTCAATTGTCTACCGGTAAACTTTCGAAAGTCCGTTAACGTCTGGTTTAGTCGCTTCGAATTTCCACTAGAATCGAACACAATCGCGTGCAGATGAGTCGGCATGATCACATAGGCATTGACGCACATTGACTTACATTGCCGACAAAACTCGAAACTGTCAGTGATGATCCTGCAAGCCGTTTCTGAAACGAAGACTGGCAGCCAATCGACAACGGAAAACGTGACGAAGTAAACGCCAGCCTCTTCGGTGATTCGATACCGTTCCATCCAAGGTTCCTTTACGAGTCTCATTGATTACGTACACAACTTGTTGTGTACGCAGATTTCCTAACCTCGCACTCTTCGCCAAGTTGTGCGTAGGTCTCCTGACCTCGCACTCTTCGCCAAGTTGTGCGCAGGTCTCCTGACCTCGCACTCTTCGCCAAGTTGTGCGCAGGTCTCCTGACCTCGCACTCTTCGCCAAGTTGTGCGTAGGTCTCCTGACCTCGCACTCTTCGCCGACCGAAGGTCTCCTCTTCGTTCCTCATTCACGTATTTTCCGTCTAAACCGTGATTGAAGACAAGAGAAACCCAAATACGAAGCGACTTGGCAATATCCGTAAACTTCCAAATACTGAAATTTTAAGCGAAAAAAAACGAAGAGGAGACCTTCGGTCGGTTCCCGTGCGGGATCAAGAGACCCGCGCACAACGGGAGTCTTCGCTCTTGCCATGAACGGTGGTTTGATCTTCGAGTATGATTGGAGTGCACGTTAGCCAACCCGCATTGAGAATCTCCCGTTTTGGAAATGATCGTCAATGAGAGAGTTCTTCCAGGGATGCCGCAGAAAGACAGGCTGCGTGACACCCATACTGGCAATCGTGTTGATGTGTGGTTGGGTACGGTCCTTCTTTGTGTCGGACATTAACGCCCAAGAAAAGTGATAAGGAAGCAGAAAAACCGAAGAGGAGACCTTCGGTCGGGCTGTTATGCAGGGTCGGGAGACCCGCGCATAACAGCCCGACCCGCGCATAACAGCAGTCGCGCCCATTAATAGTGCGTACTCATTTGGGGTCGGAAACTTCTTTGAGATAAGTCTCGAGCCAGTTCGAAGATCGTTCGAAGAGGTCTTCCGAAAATGTATGTCCCAGGTGATGATTCAGAATTCCCAGACGTGACGTTTCTCGGTAAAGGCGATGAACAGGCAAGGCCGCTGCGATGAGTGGCCAGCTTCGGTCTCCGTCGGCGGCACCGGGACCGGTTTCTCCGCCGAGGATCAGGATCGCTCGCGGAGCGACGAGTGCCAGTAATTCGTGGTGGTTTCGGGTAAACGTTTTCTCGTGGATTTGCGGTCCAAGATACCAGGGGGCGTCCCAATTCGTTGAGCCGAATGCAGTTCCTCCTTCGCTGGCGACTGCCGCTTTAATCCGATCGTCGAACGCCGTGAGATATAAGACTTCTTTCGCTCCCAGTGAATGTCCGATCGCACCAATTCGAGAAGGATCGACATCGGGCTGAGCGGCAAGAATGTCGGTCGCTCGCTGAGCGTCAAAAAGCATTTTCCGCATGCCGAGCGAATGCGGATGCCGTTCGCGAAATGTTTCGACGGCCTTCGGCAGGCTGGGTGAGTCCTGCCAGAGGAAGCAGCGGGGACAAATGACGACAAACCCTCGTTCGGCCAGTTTCGGTCCGAGAAACAAAGCGGGCCGCCCGCTGAGACCAGCAATCTCATCAATCGATGCAGAGGCTGTGTGATGCAGAGCGACAATCCCAGGTCGACCTTTCCCTGTGTCCGTTTTGATGGGTCTTAACAGATAGGCTTCGACGTACAGATCAGGATCTTGCTCGCACTGATAGCGGATCAGATCTCGCGTGATTTCTCCGATCGTTTCGTGCTTGAGGACCGTCATGTCATTGTTTTTGGGAAATGTGGGACTCGGTCCGAGGAACGTTTCCCACACCGATTGAATCTCTTTTCGGCGTTCTTTCCAGTCGTTCAGCGAGCTGACCGGTGTACCGTCCGATCGTTCCAGCAACGGCAGCATGGTACCGACGGAAAACGAAGAGGGTTCTTTGGGCGGCAGTTGAACATCCTGAATCCAGGCGACGTCGTCGGCGTGGGCGTTCATGAGGCACAGGCTGAGGACCGTCAATAACACGGCAACATCGAAAAGACGATTTGACTTCATAACTCCCCCGACACTGAAACGGTCCACGGCCTCAACGTTGGGTCAACGTACCTCCGATCAATGCGGAGGAACGGTAAACATTCGTTGAGGCTGAATTTGTTTGATGGTCCGCGAAAGTGACGGTTTAGTAAAGTCGAGCGGATAACGGCGCAGCCACAGAAAATATCAATTTGAAATCCTCAGTCACACGCCAACTTCGAATTCTTCACCGCGACCTACGCTGACTTACTTGTTTCAATCCGCCCCCCGCCTTTCGGAAGGGGGAAACCCTTGGCTTCAATAAATCTCGCGGTGTTGTCGTTGTTTCAATCCGCCCCCCGCCTTTCGGAAGGGGGAAACAACGTGCCCCTTGTGGTTCTGCTTAAACATCATGGTTTCAATCCGCCCCCCGCCTTTCGGAAGGGGGAAACGAATTCTGAACAATCGCGGCGCTTCGATC
>CAIVEI010000151.1 GCA_903904835.1 uncultured Schlesneria sp.
AACATACCAGCCCAGGGCAAGCTCGTCTTCGAGCGCCGCCCTGGGATACGATCACAAAATAATGGGGTGCCCTGAAGGGGCCCGACAACCCGCTTCATTTGATCGAAAACGAAGGCATATTTCGGAAAAACAGATTCTCGCGCCCCTTCAGGGCTCTCTCATTTATCTAACCGACTGTCCCAGGGCGGCGCTCGAAGACGAGCTTGCCCTGGGCTGATATGTCTTGCCCTTAACAGGGCAGAAGACCCTTCGAGCCTGAATCGAATACCATCTCTTCACTTCAACAGGCTGGAAACCTCCAATTTTCCCATCTCTCCTGAATTCCGATCAGTTCATCAAACCAACCTCGCCATCCCTTTGGGTTGCGAGCGAAGCCCGCGCTGTGATTAATCGGGGCTTTTGAGTGCCAGTCGAAATTTGTTGCAATTCGGCTATCGGCTCGGCGGAGCGAGACGGCTACGTTGGCCTGAGGCGAAGCCCTCGCTTCGAGACTTCGACAAGGCCGCAGTTTCCTCAAATAATCGGGGTCCCTTGACGACAAACATACCTCAGGAACACAATTAGACAGTTGTCTAACAATCTAACTCTTTGGGTCGCGTGATCATGACGTCTTTAGATTCGGTCGGGAAAAGTCGAACCCTCTGCTACACGTTTCTCCTCGCATTCACCTTAAAGACCGCGATTGGTGCCGAGCCAGCGGTAGCACCCAATCTGGAGGCAGCGTGGGTAGGGACGCTCAGTGTCGGTGCTATCAAACTGAAGTTGGTTTTTGATTTGAAAAAGAAAACGGACGGGTCGTGGAATGCATTGATGGACAGCCCTGATCAGGGTGCGTTTGGTATCAAGATCGACAATGTCTTGCAGGACAAGGAGACTGTGGTTCTTGAAATCAAGAGATTAAATAGCCGTTTTGAGGGAAAGTTCAGTGACGACCAGAAGAAAATTGACGGCCAATGGAAACAAGGTGGCAAGTCGTTTCCTTTGGTGTTGAGTCCCGGAACCAAAGCACCCGCGCCGAAGCGGCCGCAAGAACCCAAGCAGCCTTTCCCCTATGACGAAATTGAAGTGAGTTACGAGAACGCAGTTGGCAAGGCAAAGTTCGCGGGCACCCTGACACGTCCACGCGCACCGGGACGATACCCCGCCGTCTTGTTGATTACGGGATCTGGTTCACAGAATCGTGACGAAGAACTTTTTGGCCACAAGCCGTTTCTTCTGCTGGCGGATGAACTGACACGCCGCGGACTTGCGGTGCTTCGGGTCGATGACCGTGGCGTCGGTGGATCGACGGGCGACGCCACTGCTACGACGACAGAGGACTTTGTAACTGATGTGATGGCCGGAATTGAGTTTCTCCGTTCTCGATCGGATATCGATGGTGATCGCATCGGTCTGCTCGGTCATAGTGAAGGGGCCAACATTGCTGTCGAGATCGCGGCGAAATCAGAACTCATAACGTTCATTGTGTTGCTCGGTACAACGACAGTTCCGGGAGACGAATTGCTATTCAAACAAGCCGAGTTGATTTCACGAGCATCGGGAGCAACCGAAGCAGCGATTCAGCAGAACCGGGAGTTGCAAGAAGGTTTGTTCTCGGCGGTCAAAACGAGTACAGATCGTACAACAGCCGAGGCGAACGTCGATAAATTCCTCGGCGAATGGAAACGAACTTTGCCCCCCCTCACTGCGATTTCACTGAACGATGCGACGCTTAAAGCAGAAGCAAACAAAGTCATGTCGCCGTGGTTCAGACGATTTCTCCAGCACGATCCGCAACACGACCTCGAGCTTGTCCGCTGTCCCATCCTGGCGTTGTTTGGCGAACGCGATCTTCAAGTCGCACCAAGCCAAAATCGTCCGCCGCTCGAAGCGGCGTTAAAGACCTCTGGCCACCATGATCATGAGATTCATGTTTTTCCATCGCTCAATCATCTGTTTCAAACGAGCAAGACAGGCCTGCCGAGTGAATACGCCACGATCGAAGAGACCATCAGTCCCGATGTATTGGCTGTGATCGGTGATTGGATCATTAAGCATACCCTTAAAAAGTGATGTGATGTCCAACAACGAAGTCTTCAAGGCTCTTTCTGACCCTACTCGTCGTGAAATCTTACGGTTGTTAGGCCTCCGTGAAATGTCAGCGGGGCAACTCACGGAAAAGTTTGATATGACCAAACCGTCCATGTCACATCACTTTGCTGTGCTGAAAGAAGCCGACCTGATCACCAGCCGCCGCGAAGGACAGCAAATCATCTACTCGCTGAATACCACGGTTGTGCAAGATATGTTGACATGGATGTTGGATTTCTTTCGACATGACTCCAACAGGAACAACGAACCATGAACCGATCTCTGCTGGTGTCGATGGGATTGATTGCTGCCGTGATCCTGATGTCGATTACGGCATACCCGTCGTTGCCCGATCGAATTCCAACCCACTGGAATATCCAGGGCGAAATCGACGGTTGGGGCGCGAAGTCGTGGGGTGTTTCTCTTATCCCGGTGATGATGGCCGTTTTATTGCTGGTATTCCGCGCTTTACCCTGGTTGTCTCCAAAACAATTCGCATTGAATTCTTTTTCCTTGACGTACGAATTTATTGTGTTGATCGTTCTCGTGTACCTGGCATACATACAAGGAGTATTGCTTTGGACGGCAATCAATCCACAATTTAGTGCGACGCGCGCCATCGCTGGTGGTGTGTGCCTGATGTTCGCCTCGTTGGGGAATGTCCTTGGAAAAGTCCGCCGCAACTTCTGGGTCGGAATCAGAACTCCCTGGACCATTGCTAGCGAACGAGTATGGAATACAACCCATCGCCTTGCGGGTAAACTTTTCGTATGTGCTGGCGCTATCGGTCTTGCGACTGTCGTCGCTGGCGTGCCCCCCGTGCCCATGTTCGTCATCGTGTTGAGTACGATACTTTTCGCTTCTCTCTTTCCAGTAGCGTACTCACTTTATCTTTATAAAGTGCTTGAGCATCGTGGCGAGCTTGAGCCAAGTGGGAATGATCAACACCAGTGACCGCGAACCGACGAAGAAATACTTTTCAGCAGAAGTTTTCTCAGTTCGGGATGGGTGCAATCATTCTGCGTTGAGAACTCCGGACCACATCGCGGAGATGACCACCGTTTCCAGACCACACTTTTCTTAAACGCCACCCAGGTTCAGCGTGATTTGTCGCTCACCAGATTCTTCAAATTTGGAATGTATGCGTTGACTAACGAGTGATCACTCGCGATTTCTTTAAAATGAAGCTCAACGAAAGCCTTATCAAACTCTTCAGCCCGTTTGGCTGTGGTTTCTGGCGAGTCTTCCTGGAATTTTCCGTCCCAATCATAAAACTGGAGGCGCCCGACGTGCTGATATTCATCATGAGCGATGAATGGCAGGTCGGGGTTTCGTCGACTAAGTAAAGCAGCGGTCTTCTCCTTTGCAGGAGGGATATGAGGCACAATGTCATTCTGATATTCAAACCTGATGTCAAGAAGAATTCTCTTCGCATAATCTTCCGCGAAATCGATATCGCCCGTCCGGGGTGCTCCAAACGTGTAGACTCCAGCCACTTCAATATTTTCACGCTGAAGTCGCAATGCAGCCAGCCGAGCCAGGGCGCCCCCTTTACTGTGCCCCGTGACGATCACAGGCAACTTCGAAGTCTGTCGACGTTTCTGAACAGCGTCTAACACATCACCCCAAAGGCTCTGCATGGCGTCCCGAAACCCCTTGTGCACGCGTCCGGGAGAGATCGACTCGTCAGAAATGAGTTTTAAATCGGCATCGTTTGCCCAGTCGAACACACTATCCAGTTGCTCATCGAATTCGTGTGTGATTGGGAGAGTGCCTCGAAACGCCACGATAATTTCCGTGCTCGTCGCTCCAACCAATGCGGCGTTGATTTCTTCTTTAACAACAGTCGAAATATCGTCTTTGATTCCGATGAGGGCGTAGTCGGCTGAGGACTTCGCACCTCCGGGTTGATCAATTAAGTAAGTTGCGGCACTGGCCAATGCCATGCGTCGGACGGTTTGTGGATCATAACCGTTAACCACGATCGAGGCGTCAGGCTTCTTATCCGGCGAAATATTGACGGAGGGCGAATTGCATCCGATCACAACCGTCAGACAGAAAGAGAAAGAAAACACCGAATGAACAAGTCTTGATCTCAACATTACGACCTCACTTTTCCGCCCCCTTCACGAAAGCGTTGCGATTGCACGCCAAGGGATGGTCTGACATTGGATTTTTCATAGAAATTGATGGCCAGAAACCTACCAGATTACAAATGACGCCGCAAAGTAAAACGAACCGTCTTTCGTTTTTGTATCGATGACAACTTGTGTTTGGCCTGATCCAGTTGTAGTTTCAAGTGGAATCGATTCCGATAATTTGGAGAACCAATATGAAAACTTTCTTCGTCGCAATCACTGCATTAGCTGCTGGATTACTGCTCGCCGCGGACGTTCCACAAGGGAACGCCGAAAAGAAAGTGAGAGAACTTCACAAAGAGCGGATCAGCACACTGAAAGAGATTACGGATCTTTATAAGGCTCAGATCGCGAATGGGTTCGTGACTCGCGAAGACATCATGCAGGCAAAGTTGATGCTCCTCAAAGCGGAACTCGATGCCGCCAACACGGATCATGAACGATCGATCGTTCATGAAGCGATCGTCGAGATGATGAAAGACTTTGAAGATATGACGGCTCAAGTCGTGATGCACTCACACGTGGACCGGACAGTTTACCTCAAAGCCAAAGCCGAGCGACTGCGAGCCGAGATTGATCTGGAACGAGCGAAGTCCGGCAGTTTGAAGTGAATCCGAAATAGCGATTGTGAAAAAAATGGCCGTCTTCGTTCCTACAGACCGTATTTCGATCGAGAGACTACAAGTCGAAGACAATGCGTCGTAGAAAACTCCAGCGAGGATTCTCCTCAGACCTTTTTCTAAACCGTCCTCACGACCTTCTTCACGTCCGTCCTCTTTGGCGAGGCGTTCCACAGAAGTGATGTAAGGCATTTTCAGTTCCTTTTTGTAAGCAACGAGATCCGATTTAAACCGACGGTCCAAATCTAGTCGCAGGTGCATCATCCAGTTGATGAGGCGAAAGATCTCACGAATCTCGTCTTGATTGAAGCCAGCCGAATACAGATTTCGCACTAACTGTGTCTTCGAATTGTATCGAGATTCAAGACCCCGGCAAAATCGCGTTTTTTATCCTTATTGTGGCGTTCGACGACAATAATGTTACCTGTAAACAGTTCCGTACGGTTCCGATGCTGGCAGCATCGGCAACGTAGACGATGCTGCCAGCGTCGGAATTGATCCGCAAAACCAGCGATGTCGTGCCAAAGTGTTGGGCATCGCGCTCGCAAAACCATTTCCTAAACACCCTCCAAACGTTAAGAAAGTATCTATATCGCGACATTGACTCACGACTTGTTTCTTTGTATTTTTATGTCGCGTGTTTGATGGGAGCAAAAAAATCCGCGAGGGCTCAAAGGAAACCATCGTCGCCTTGAGGTTGGCAACTTTGGTTTCGTGGGGGGCGCCGAAGCGGCGCGAAAACAGAGAGTAGAAAATCAGGACATCGATTTGTTTTCCTGGTCTGGACTACTTTCACTTCACCAACCCTCCGCCGCTTCGGCCGCCTCAATTTTCGAAACCGAAACCCGACGGCGACATTTGATCTTTGACATCTTGGAATGAATTCATTTCGGATCGCCCCCGCAGGCATCAATCGCTGCGGGCTGATCCTTGATGATTTGTTTTTTGCATTGAGTGCCGTCAAGTCTGTGCAGCGTCGGGAGGCAACTCGTACAACAGATATGAAGTTGGCCAACTTTGCCAACTCGACCAAATTCAGAACTACAAAGAAAGCCTACGAAAAAGGGAACTTGGCCAACGTGACCAACTTTTTTCAGGATTGCGTAAACGGTTGTTTTGGCGGGCTCGGTGTGACTCGAAGACTCGACCGCACCCTACGGATCTGAAAAACGAGTGAAAATGGTCGAAGTTGGCCAACTTCAACATCTAAAAACACTACAAAACACGGAACTTGGCCAACTTTGCCAACTTTTTGAGGATTGCGTAAATGGCTCTTTTGGCGGCCTCGGTGGGACTCGAAGACTCGGCCACACCGTACGAATCTGAAAAACGAATGAACCCTGTCGAAGTTTGCCAAGTTGGCAAACTTCGACTCCCGAAAAACACTACAAAACAGGGAACTTGGCCAACTTTGCCAACTTCTTCAGAATTGCGTAATTGGCTCTTTTGGCGATCTTGGTGGGCCTCGAAGACTCGACCTCACCCTACGAAGATGCAAAACGAATGAATCGGGTCGAAGTTGGCCAAGTTGGCCAACTTCAACTCCTGTAAAACACTACAAAACAGGGAACTTGGCCAACTTTGCCAACTTTTTTGAGAATTGCGTAGTTGGCTCTTTTGGCGGTCTTGGTGGGCCTCGATGACTCGCCCCCCCTACTAATCCGCCAACACTTAAATGCGGGGTTGTGTGCCACTGGCGTGCGTCTTCGCTCGCGAGTGTTCTTCGTTTTTACCAGCAATTCGAGTTGAAGACACTGGCGGCACAAAGCTGCCGCCAGTGGCA
>CAIVEI010000152.1 GCA_903904835.1 uncultured Schlesneria sp.
AAGACGGTCATCCAGTGGCACCCGAATCTTAAGATTTGACGGCACACTCGCCTTCGGTTTTAAAAGGTAAACACAATGATTCAAGACGAACTTAACCGCCGTCTCTTTTTACAACAATCCAGCCTTTCGGTCGGCACGGCAGCACTCGCGACGCTTCTCGCTTCGCCAGGTCGCGCGAACGAGGCGAGTCCCACGGGGCATGTCGCGCTGCCGGGGTTTCCGAATTTCGCACCGAAGGCGAAACGCATCATTTATCTGTTTCAGTCTGGCGCGCCATCGCAGATGGACCTGTTTGATCCGAAGCCAATGCTCGAATCACGGCGCGGCGAGAATTTGCCGGAGTCGATCCGACAGGGACAGCGACTGACAACGATGACATCGGGTCAGGCCAATTTTCCAGTGGCACCGACGATCTTCAAGTTTGCCCAGCACGGACAAAGCGGGATGTGGATGAGTGAGTTGCTGCCGAACATGGCCAGCATTGCTGACGAATTCTGCATGATTCGAACTGTCAAAACAGAAGCCATTAACCACGACCCTGCGATAACATTTTCGCAGACCGGATCACAACTGGCCGGTCGACCGAGTATCGGCTCGTGGTTGAGTTACGGTCTCGGCAGTGAGAACCAGGACCTTCCGGCCTATGTCGTGCTGACCAGCTTTGGAAGCGGGCGACCGGATGACCAACCGCTTTACGACCGATTATGGGGCGCGGGGTTTTTGCCATCGAAGCATCAAGGAGTGAAATTCCGCAACAAGGGGGATGCGGTTCTGTATTTGTCGAACCCTCCCGGAATCGACTCGATTTCCCGGCGAGGAACTCTTGATCGGATCGCGGTGCTCAACCGGCAGCACTATGACCAGGTAGGCGACCCCGAGATTCAAACTCGCATCGCCCAGTACGAAATGGCATTTCGGATGCAGACCAGCGTCCCGGAATTATTAAACGTCACGGACGAACCACAGTCGGTGCTCGACATGTACGGACCTGACGTCAAACGCCCCGGCAGCTATGCAGCCAACTGCCTCTTGGCGCGGCGACTGGCCGAACGAGACGTTCGCTTCGTGCAGCTCTTCCATATGGGCTGGGACCATCATGGCGGACTGCCTGCAGCGATTCGGGGTCAATGCAAGGATACCGATCAAGCGACGGCCGCGTTGATCAAAGATCTGAAACAGCGAGATCTGTTAAAGGACACTCTGATCGTCTGGGGCGGAGAATTCGGTCGGACGATTTACTCGCAAGGTGGCATCACAGCCACCGACTATGGCCGCGATCACCATCCTCGTTGCTACACGATGCTGCTGGCTGGTGCCGGAGTAAAAACGGGAACGACGTACGGTGAAACAGACGACTATTGCTACAACACCGTTCGCGATCCCGTTCACGTCCACGACCTCAACGCCACGATCCTTCATTTGCTGGGGATCGAACACACAAAGTTGACCTACCGTTACCAGGGCCGCGACTTCCGCCTGACAGATATTCACGGCGAAGTGATCAAAGGAATTTTGGTGTGAGCGATCGTTTCACAGGGACTTACGCAGTATGCGATTGTTCGAAATGCCCGAGATTAATCGTGGTCGGTATTGCAGGGGGCATTCACGCGATCGGGAGGGATCACGGGTAGGGTTGGATTTCGCATTGCGGCAATGCCTTCCGCAACATTTCTCTCCCGGCTGTAGTGGTTTGCGTGTCATCGAGTTGCAATTGCCAGAGGCTTGTCATCGTTTTCAGAGTTTCGAGTCCTGCATCGGTGACTTGAGTGTTGTTGAGTTCGAGTTTTCCGAGTTTGCTCAATTCGGTGAGTTTCACAAGTCCAGTGTCAGTGATTTGTGACTTGCTGAGTTTGAGATGCCAGAGTTTCGTCAATCCTTTGAGATGCTCAAGCCCATCACCAGTAATCTGCGTGCCATTGAGATCGAGAATTTCCAGACCCGTCAGAGATTTAATGGACTCAAGCCCGAGTTTCGAAATCCTCGTCGAATCGAGGTCGAGATGTTTGAGCCATGTCAATTCTTGAAGATTCTTCAGTCCAGCGTCCGTGACTTGTGTGTTGTAGAGAACAAGGGCTTCCAGGTTGGTGAGTTCTTTCAGATGTTTAAGTCCGTCGTCGTCGATGTGCGTGCCGCAGAGCCATAAATCGGTGAGGTTCGTCAACTTCGAAATATGATAGACGCCGGCGTTCGTGATTTGCGAATTGCGGAGGTAAAGCTCCTTAAGATTATTCTTAAGACCACCCCAATGTTCCGGCCCTGCATCGGTAACGTGAATGTCGTTCAGACCGAGCCAAATTAGCCGGTGTAATGTCCCCAATTCAAAAATCAACTCCTGTGGGATCTTTTTAGCCGGTAACCGGTCGCTGTCAGGATCTATTGAAAGGCTGACATTATAGATGCGGTCAAAAACAGGAAACCGACTTCGGAGTGACTGCGGAATCCATCCTGGGCCGATATATCGAGACCACGACGCCCCGCCATACGCTTCAATCTTTTCGGCAATTCGTTGCTCCGATTGGTATGGCAAGACGATGGTCAGCCAAATAAACGTCACCTGGACAACGACGATGAGAATCGACGCAATGATAATCCGCCCAAGATAAGTTCGACCGAACCACGTTACTACGGATTTCTTGCGATGATTCGTGAACATTACGCCAACGTTCCTTCGACAGAGGCCGACGTGATTTATTGATAGACCAATAATCGGGATCTTGCAGCCAAATGTCACACATCGCGGGGCTAGCGGCAAGTGATTCTCCATTCGATACCGACCGGATCGGTGGCTCAGGTGCATGCGATTGTTAGGGCGAGAAGTGTTTGAATTCGTAAATTCCCGTGTAGACATCGAATCGTCGCCGGTCGTGCTCTGGTAGCCGGCTTCGGATAACGCGCATGCTGAAACCGCCATAGACGACACCACCCTGATTGATCATCCAATCTTCTATCAGCGACGTTTCAATCACGACACTGTCGCCCCTCGACAATCGCAAAGCAGGAGGCGCGTCCAGCACCGAACAGAACAAAAGGTCTTCCAAAACGGAGTTCACGGCAAGCCAAAGGTGGCACATCTGTTGCGTTGGATACTCCGCAGCCAATTCCGATGTACGTATTAGTGCCGGTTCTCCAGTATTGTCGCGGTCGAGAAATGGTACCTTGACCAAGTAGGCCGCCAATTCGAATCGTCTCCTGGCAAAGGCGTCCATAAATTGCGGCAGCGTTCGATTGGCATCGGAGCGGGCGTCGAGCAGTGCTGGATCGTCATCGTTGAGATGTGCAAATAACGGCCCGTCACTGACAGCGAAGTTCATGTTCTCTTCCAATGCCGTAACTCATAGCTAACTCGAGTTTCCGTCTTTTACGGTACTTCCGGTTAGCGCTAGGACTGAGCAAACAGGCTCACTACACCGAACGCATTGAAATCAACCACGCAAATTTAAGACAAGCCGACATTAATGGCAACAGCGGCGGAGGGGCGTTCTTGGGGTTTACCAATGAACCAAGGCGATGCTTAACATACTTTTCCGCAACTTCCGATTTTGCGCACACAGGTTCAGTCTGTTCTTTTAGAAAACTCAAGAAACACTCAACGACGGGTCTGTATAGCCCGATATTGGATCGCGTGGAGAAAAACCATGACGCTTCAAATCAGAAAACGACCGAAGCTCGCCTCGTTTGGATGACTTGAGGCAAGCGATGCGATTTCTGACGACGTTGGCCCATCTCCATCGGCTCAGGACTTTTGCCGCCAGCCTGCTTTCCAAATTCTCCCGGTTTTACACCTCTTCTCAGAAGGGTCTTGCGGCATGGCGACAGCGGAAGTGGAAGATACTGCCGACCGCCAAAGTGTCACGATCAAGGCGGCGCGCAACCTTGCGACGACGACGAAAACCGCGCCGCAGATCACAGGACTGACTCCACGATGGTTGCTTCATTTACTCCCCTGGGTCCAAGTCCCTGGCGGGACGTACCGCGTCAATCGGAGACGGGTGGTGGTGCGAGCGGATGAAAAAGTCGCGATCCATCTGGATGGCAGAAACGCGAGTATTAGCGTACAGAGCTTGAAGGGGATCTCGCTATTGCGGTCTCTCGACGACAGTGTGCTCGCAGATCTTGCCGGCCGTTTTACGACCGAGCACTTCGAAAGCGGCGATACGATTGTCAAAGAGGGGGACACGGGAGACAAATTCTTTATTATCGCCGACGGCAAAGTGGAATGTACGACGCTCGGCCCGAATCGTGAAACTTTGCGGTTGAGGCTTTTGTCCGGCGGGGACTATTTCGGGGAAATCGCTCTGATTGAAGAGAAACCCCGTACCGCAACCGTCCGGGCGATAACTCCCAGTACCGTGCTTGCGCTTCCACGCCCGCAATTTGAAGCCCTGTTGAAGGGTGCGCCGAAGTTGCAGGCGGACTTCCGCCGAGCTGTTGATCAGCGGTTGAAGGCGAGCAGTTTGGCTAACGAGTACGGCGAGGAAGTGCTTAAAGTTTCCGCTGGTCACGACGAGGCGACCGACATCGCGGAGAGCCATGTCGATTACGAAGATGACCCGCGTGAGTATCCACTGAGTGTCGTTCAGACCGTGCTGAATGTTCACACTCGAGTCTCTGATATCTACAACGAGCCGATCGATCAGTTGAACGAGCAGATCCGCCAGACCGTTGAAGGGATGAAAGAGACGCAAGAGCGTGAGATCATCAATAATCCGGAATTCGGATTGCTGCACGCCGCCGGCCGGTCGATGCGGATTCCCACTCGTTCAGGCCCTCCGACACCGAATGATATGGATGAACTGATCTCAATGGTGTGGAAAGAACCGGCATACTTTCTGGCTCATCCGAAGGCGATTGCGGCCTTCGGTCGGGAATGCACCAGTCGCGGGGTTCCCCCTGCAACCATTAACCTGTTTGGCTCACCGTTCCTGACCTGGCGCGGCATTCCGATTGTCCCTAGCGACAAGATGCTTATCGAACGCAAAGGCCGGTCGGTACCGAACACAAATATCCTGCTGATGCGCGTCGGTGAGAAAAAGCAGGGAGTCGTCGGATTGCACCAGGCTGGGATACCCGGTGAGCTCAGCCCAAGCCTGTCTGTTCGGTTCATGGGGATCGACTCCAAGGCCATCGCGTCGTACCTGCTCACGTTGTACTTTTCTGCGGCTGTATTGACAGACGACGCTTTGGCCGTGCTTGAGGGCGTTGAAGTCAACCATTATCACGACTAGGGTTGAGGGTGAATCAAATGACTGTCCCCTCGTCGGAAGATTTCGAGCCCGGAGCGCAACCCTTCGACCCTGCGGTCATTATGAGCCTGGCGAACGAGTTTTTTCGTCAGATTCCCGCGCCGCCAGCAGAGGCGCCCGTCGCCGGGCCGACGGAAGAGATGCCGCTACGTCCTGATACTTCTGCGACAGCAGGGATTTCTCCGCAGATCGCGGCCGGGTTGTCACAGACTCCGGGAATATCTCGACTGCAAAGTTTTGGTAACCCGATCCGATACGATCAGCCATACATTCCCAATCCCCCACGCAGCGTTAGTGGCGAACAGCGGTCGCTATACTTCCTGGATGCGGTGCAACATATTCTGAATCAAACGCAGAACGCCATGCATTCGATCTCAGCCGCGGCTGGTGTGCCTTTGCGAATGGAGGGTTCGTCTGGTCCTCTGAAGGTTCCCGACCACAGGACGGCACCAAGTCTCCCTGTAGCGCAATCAGGATTCGAACCTCAATCACTGAAATCCGAAGCACACCAGCGTTATTACTTTTGCCCACCTGAACTGCCGCCACCGCACTACTACTTTACTCCAGATTTGCAACCTGAGGCGGGATTCCGATTGCCTGACGTGGTCAACGTACAGTCGATCCGGCGTGATTTTCCAATTCTGAATCAGAGTGTCCATGGCAAGCCGCTCATCTGGATGGACAACGCCGCTACGACACAAAAGCCGCAAACCGTCATCGACGCGATCTCGCATTTCTATCAACACGACAATTCGAACGTTCACCGGGGAGCACATACACTGGCTGCCCGGGCGACCAACGCGCTGGAGGCCGGTCGCGAAAAGGTACAGCGATTTCTCGGTGCCTCTACAGCGGATGAAATCGTTTTCGTGCGGGGAACGACCGAAGCTGTCAACCTTGTTGCCCAGTCGTTTGGCCGGACGCGCGTGAGGAAAGGGGACGAAGTTCTCGTCACCACTCTGGAACACCATTCGAACATCGTCCCCTGGCAGCAGCTTTGCCGGGAAACCGGGGGCGTCCTCCGTGTCGTGCCTGTGAACGATCGCGGCGAGGTCCTGCTTGACGAATACGAAAAGCTCCTTAGTCCCCGAACGCGGATCGTGGCGATCACGCATGTGTCGAATGCCCTGGGGACCGTGCTGCCGGTCAAGGCGATGACCGAGATCGCTCATCGGCACGGTGCCCGGGTCCTGGTTGACGGAGCGCAAGCCGTTTCTCACTTCCGTATCAACGTGCAGGACATTGGATGTGATTTCTATGCTTTTTCCGGGCACAAGCTGTTCGGTCCAACCGGGATCGGAGTGCTCTATGGAAAGAAAGAAATCCTCAATGAGATGCCGCCGTGGCAAGGGGGCGGCAACATGATTGAAAACGTCTCCTTCGAAGAGACAACATACGCTCAGGCTCCTGCTAAATTCGAGGCAGGAACGGGAATCTTGAGCGGTGTCGTCGGTCTGGGCGTCGCGATCGACTATTTGAATCTCATCGGCATGGAGAATGTCGCCCGGCACGAGAGAAACCTTCTCGCCTACGCTACGGAAAAGCTCTCATCAATCCCCGGACTGCGTCTGATCGGGACTGCCGCCGAGAAAGTGAGTGTACTGTCATTTATTCTCGACGGAGTTCCCGTCGAGGTGATAGGGACGTATCTCGATTCTGAAGGGATTGCTGTTCGTGCCGGGCACCACTGTGCACAGCCCGCGCTGGCCCGGTTCGGGCTGAAAAGCACCGTCCGCCCATCGCTGGCACTGTATAACACATTCGAAGAGATCGACTCTCTCGTCGCCGCGATTCGCAAATCCAAGCGCGGCTAAGTTGCATGCCTTGGTTCCGCAAAATACTCAAACTCGAATCACACCCACCAGTGTCAGTGCGGTGATAACCACTGCTGCCGTCCACAGGGCTGCGAAGTGATGACATTGGTTTGCAAAGGACTTTCTTACTAACATTCGTCTGGTGAAAAAGTCACGGCTGTATTTTGCTCAAAGTAACGAAGCCTGTTCAGTAACCGAAATGAGTGGAACGACGAACTTTCTGTTTCCCAACGTCTGAGTGCCCTCAGATCCCTTCAATGCAACCGCGTTAATGAAATGAACTTTGAGATGATTGATGACGAACCGGCGAACATTGTTTATCCACCGGCATTTGCTCAGCGTGTCGCCGAAGCATGGAGTTCGCTTGAAGGGCATCCTCCAGAACTGATTTCGCTAAGGTGCCTAACGAATGTGTTGGACGTTGCTTACCAGGCAAGTTTTTTGATGGAAGAAGGTCAGGCGGTTCGTTGTCGCGCGATGGTTTCCGAGTTTACCGACTGGAAGCAGGGTGAAGGGCCGCCGACGGGATTCCATGTTTTGCGATTCGCAGCACCCCGTCCGTTTACCGCGCAAGAAATCCGCAAATTGGCTCCAGCGGCTTCTTACTATCGATCGATTCTGGGCATCCGTGTGGACGAAGAAGAGCAATTAACAATCTGGGGCATCATTCAAACCGGGACGCGTTGGGTTAATCGCGTCGAAGGTGGACGCTTCGACGGCACACCGCTTCCACCTCATTTCGTCGTCCATATCCTGGGTGCCGGCCGATTGATGGCCGCATGCGGCTACCGGAGATTGCTGGAGCTCAATAGCGGCAAAATCCTGAAATCCGGTTTAGATCCTTTTCAATCACAGTGGATGCCGATCCATTTTCGTTCCTTTCGTAACTGGTTGTTTGAGCGACTGAAAGCGACTCGCCTGGAAGGGGCTGAAGTCGAAGAATGTTTCATTCGAACGATGGCTCAAAGTGTGGTAAGGCGCATCCTCAGCCTCGTTCGCAGTCGAGGGCACGGCGGGATGCTGATTTTCCTTCCCCAGGATTCTGCAGACGTTAATTCGCTGGCGAGCAACTTAAGGATTCGTTGCCCGTTCGAGTCGCGACCCGCCACCGAACATTTCAGTGAGTTAATGCTCAGGGGGATGACTCGTTTATCGCTCGTAGGACACAGGCACGGTTACAAGAGCGTGACTTGGGCCGATTACCAGAAGATTGATGATCCGACCCTGACCGAAATCGACGAATCGTTTTATGAAATCGCACATCTGTTCGCCGACATGATGGCTGTCGATGGCGCGCTCATTCTGACGAAGCGATTGGAGGTTGTTGGATTTGGGGGTGAAGTGCTTGGAGAGCGCGCCGTCACTGAAGTCTTTCGTTCGCTTGACCTGGAAGGCGTGAGCACGGAACGCGAACGGGCGGACAGTTCCGGAACTCGACATCGATCCGCGTATCGATTTGTGAGCGAGGTTCCGGATAGCCTGGTGATTGTGGTCTCGCAAGACGGAGCGATCCGGTTTGTGACAAGTCGAGACGGTCGCGTCGTCTATTGGCCTTATTTGCCCTGAGGCAATCGATCAGGCGAAATGATCAAATGCGAAAACGATTGTTACAAGGTTGGTCTTTACGCCAATGGCGTTAAATATCAAAGCCCAGGGTAGTTCGCTTTGCGAGCTACCCTGGGTCGCGACGATTAGAAATGGTTTTACCCCAACGGGTTTTCATCATTCTTCAGACCATTAGAATCCGTGGGAGAGTCTTTGGAAAACACACCATCGATTCGTATGTGCAGCTAAGAACGAGCGACATGAAACCTAGCTGTTCGTCGCTGTCTTCTGCTGAGCGACGACGCCGATGTTGATATAGGCGTGAACATGCGGTGCACCGCGGAAGTGCCAGACGAATGCTGGGCCTTCGACTCGCCAGATGTCCCACAGCTTGTCGTTCTCAAGGTCGCCCTGCTGATAGAACGCCATGTGTAACTTGTCGACTCCGCCTGCTGCCTTGACGATTTCCATCGCTTCGTCCGTGTCTTCTTGCCGATAGGGGGCAAGCAGGACTTGCAACGTCTTTTCGACAAGCCCTTTCTGGTCAGATGACAATTGACTGACGGGGATACCAGAGAATTTTCCTGACGGTCCTTGCAGTGCCACAGCGGCTTCGTTGGGGGCTGTTGCGACAAGAGCACTCTTCGCCTGACTGGCGTCGAGCGCTTTGAAGACCTCGTTGACTTGTTGCGTCTGGTAGTAGAACAGGTTTTCTTTAGGGCTTTCTTCGCCGTGCCCGTAAACGATCGGGCCGCCGAAAGCCACACCGTCGACGCTGTTTCCATCGGCTCGAAGTGTCAGGTGCCGCCCTGTCAATTCCCATTCAAATGCAGACGCACCAGGTTCGCCGAAGACGGCGATGCTATATTCCCGGATTCCGCCACTGTCAAATTCCATCTGCTTTTGGAGTCGATCGTACCCGTCCTTTGAGGTGACGTTCTTTACGATTTCGTCGACGAGTTGACGCTGCTCTTTGCTATAGAAATCTGTTCCGACCGTTGGCTTGGTGATTTGCCAGTTGGCGTTGATTTTTTGCCGAAGCGGGTCATTGAAGCCGAAGCAGATGGTCTTCTTTTGATCGGCAGAAAGCGAATTGTAGAAGCGTCCCACTGCAGTTTCCGCCGCACTGGTGGGACTAGGGGCTGCATATGCACCGGGTGCTAACCAGAATCCCGAGCCAACCGCGCTGACGGCAGAGACACCCGTTGCGACTGCCTTCAGAAAATCACGACGATCAACAGATCCACAGTCATGGCATGAGCGCGAAGGTTTTGTCATTGAACAGTCTCCCCGAGAAATGTGAGCGGTCGGATAAAAGTGAATACCAGGCGTTATTATTTCAACTTCGCCTGAAGATTGCGAATCGAGACGCGATTCAAAATCGCCGGAAGATCCCGGCCGCTGACAGAATAAATCACGTTCACTGAATTTAACGTGAATTCCTAAAGGGAATTTGTTGATCGTCTCAGCCAACGTATCACGTCGGGTCGGGCACGATATCGTTGCTGTCAAACCTGACATCGATCAGTGTCGTCACGCCGTTTCCTGTTTGCGGACCATGGCCTTTTCGGAAATGGACGCGCCAGATCACTTCTCCGCTCGGGAGTTCGACACTCTCTTGAGACGGGATAAACGTATTGTATTCTTCATGCGGTAAGAGCTCGCGATTTGCATCCTGTCCTACAATCCGCCATTCGCTTTCCGGTGGCAACCGATCGAAATTGTAGAAGAATAAGCCATCTTTCTTTTTCCGGTCGACGTCGCGAAAAATCACGTTGTACGAAATCACGGGCGAATGGCCGCGTTGAAAATACATCAGTGTTGAATCGATCGGAGTAATGATCTGTTGTTCGGAAACATTTTCAAACTTCAGCCACAGTTTGAGCACAGGATCGGATGGTGCTCGTTCATTACCGGGTAAATCTTTGAAATACTTAAACGAGATCGGACCGCGTGTGACACGCAGCGGGGTCACTCGAACGTTTCCGTACCGCTGTGATTGGCCGATGCGAAGCTCGTGTCCTTTGGGGAGTTCGTTCTCCGGTCGGGGTACGATCGCACGGCCACCTTGTTGTGGGACCGTCTTCAAATCAGGAAGACTTTCCAATTGGTGAGTCCGTCCAAGAAGTGTCAAATAGGCAGCGTAAATTGTGACAAGGCTGGCATAACTTCCCACGATTAAGAGCAGTAATCCCAGGCACGATCCACGGCTTTTGGTGGTTGGGGGTCGGGTGTCTGACGGCGCAACAAACACGGAAGGATCAACATCCTCGTTCAGCGTCGACAAATTCGTTTCAACAGGCGACTGGTGCGTCGACAGATCGAATTGGGGTGTCGCCGGTAAATTGCCTGCACTTCCATGTTCGAAATGTCCCGATGGACGTGATGGGATTGGTGTCGCTGGAGTACTGAATGCATAGCCCGTCGAAGGGGGGGGCTCAAATCTTTGAACTTCTCCTGTTGAAATTGGAGCGGAAGCGAATCCTGGTGCCTCTCTCACAACATTGGCAGCCCCCAGGTCGAGTCCGGTAAACGGCACGGATGGCGGTACTTGCGACGTACGAGAAGGTTCCGAAGTCGACATCCATGAAAAATCAGGGCCAGATGGTGGTAGAGCAGTTGGTGGTGCGACGGGATGCGCCACCATTGGCTGTTGCACCACCGAATGTTGCACGACTTGATGCTGCACGACTTGATGCGCCACAACAGGATGCGTCACGACAGGATGCGTCACGACAGGATGCGTCACGACAGGTTGTGTCACGACAGGTTGTGTCACGACAGGTTGTGTCACGATTGGCGGTGTCACGACGTTGGAGTAAACGACTGGTTGGGATGCCGCTAAAGGTGCCGATGCGGAAACATTCGACTCGATCGAAAGGTTCGGCGCTGTTGTGACGGGGACAGAATTGACACTTGGTTCTTGCGGCGTGAATCCGGTCGGCAATTTGAATGGGTATGGCGTTTCGACAGTGCTATCGACATGGTGACCCAATGCAGGGTCCGCTTTGGTTTCCGTTTCCGTTCCAGGGAACGAGAGATGGACGCCGCAATGGGGACACGCCACGACGACTCCAGGAGTCTCGATCAGTAATATTCCGTAGCACTGTCCGCACCTGACTTCCATCGCCATTAAAAATCTCCCCAGGTCAGTTTACTTCATATCAGCGATTTGATTTCCGCCATCGGTCCGGCAAGCGATTGCCAATAAATTGTGACGGACTGACCACCCTGATGCAAATCGAACTTTGCTCCGTGGGGAACAATTCCGAACACAGGAACGCCGCCACGGGCCTGGATCTCATCGCCATTTGTATGAAACGAGATGTCCTCTCCGGGCGGGACAACTTCGTTCAAGACGACGCCTGCAATCGGTAAACCTCGTGCCCGAACAGATTCGATCGTCAACAATGTATGATTAATTGTCCCTAAACCCGCTCGCGCAACGATCACGATCGGCAGCTTTAATTCGAGAGCAAGATCGGCTACGGTGGCCGAATTTGTCAACGGTGATAACCACCCCCCTGCCCCTTCGACTAATAGAACATCAGCGCCACGGAATTGGCGTGAACCGTTCACAAGAAGTGAAAAATCAACAATCCGCCCCTCCATTTTCGCGGCGATGGGTGGTGCCAGCGGAGCAAGAAATCGCTGCGGACAAATCGTTTCATCAGACCATTTGCCGCCTGTCGCTGCACTCAACCGAATGATGTCGTCCCATTCAACATCGTTCATGCCGGGGGCCGTCGCGTCGTGTTTTTTCACTCCACCAGAACAGACTGGCTTGTAGGCAGCGGTCTCGACACCTGCAGCGATCAATTGCCGGGCGATCAGGCAGGTGACGTGCGTTTTGCCAACTCCCGTATCGGTTCCGGTGATAAATAGCCCACGGGGACTTACCAGCGCCGAATTGCGTATCTCGCTCTTCGTTGTTTCGTTTGGTTGAAATTGTTCCGGCGGTGTTTCCATATCAGCTACCGGCCCTTTCCCATCTTGCTACGACGCGGCAGCCGAAATCTGCCTGTAGCTCTTCTGCAGCGTTCCCGTTACGAATGGAAATTTCAAGCCGTCCCGAACTGCCGATCAAAACAAGCGGCTCCCCTTCGTCAACATCCGCGTAGCAAGTCGAAAGTCCATTGACGTGAAACGCCCCGATTTCGAATCTGAGGAATGTTCTGTGCGGCGGTAATTGATTCGGTTCGATGTCCGTGACGAGATTTCCAAATCGATCGACATCGACAATCTGGCCGATTATCGACGTTTGTCCTCGCCGCTTATTTGAAAGCGCTAATGTGAAAAGTGGTGCGACCAAAGGGGTCCCGAGTTCCGCCAGATCAACTCCAAGACTCCAGTGTGCGGCAACCGGAGTCAAAATATCGCGACCGTGAAAAGTGTTCGAGACCGACTTTCGCCACCATTTCCGATTGTCGAGACTGACAGCCCGATGCAGCGACGCATTTTGCAAAATAACTGTTAACAAACCGTTGTCGGGACAAACAAACCTGTATTCTCCGATCTCTGCTGCGACGAGCCTGCGATCACTGCCATCGCCCGGATCGACGACACCAACGTGAATCGTTCCCGCAGGAAACGCCGCGACCGAGTCGTTCCAGACGAAAGCCCCTCGCAGTATCTGTTGCGGAGGAATCTCGTGAGTCAGGTCGACAAACTGAATGTCAGGGTTGATTCCAAGGGCAACCCCTTTCATCTGAGCGGCGTACGTATCCCTGGTTCCAAAATCGGTCAGGAACGTGATGCAGGATCGAAGCGACGGTTGGGTTGATGCCATCGGCACACGGATTTCACAAGAAATTGGTCGTTTAATTGTCTGAGAGGCTTGTCGCGGATTGACCACGATTTTGGACAGTCCTACACTGACGTATGGATCTTCCGCAGTCAATTCACATTCCCGACCGCAGTACGAAATGGCTATTGTGAGAAGTAGAAGCCTTTTTGCCGACTGTGAAATCGCATTAGAATATAAAGCAGCTAACATCCCGCACGAAGTTGGAGAATCGCATGTCAAGAGTTTTGTCGCGTTCACCCGAGCTTTCATCAGTCGATACTTCCACTCACCGGATGTTGATCAACGTCCGTTTGATGGTTATTGCCTGGCTCGCACTTTTGATCTCAGCGCCCGGTTTGTTCGCTCAACAAAAGCCGACAAAGCCGGTCGTGGAAGAAAATACACTTATCACCAAAGACGATTTCAAACTAAAGATCTCGTATTTCAAATCGACGGCTGGGCCGGAAGCTCCCGTGGTCATCATGCTGCACGGTAAACGCGGAACACGCCTGCAATGGAAGGCGATGGCTTCCGACTTACAGCAAAAAGATTTTGCCGTTATTACCGTCGATCTGCGGGGCCACGGGGAAAGCCCGCTTCCGAAAAAAGGTGAACTTCGGAAAACGGACTACCAGGCAATGGTCGCATTAGATCTGGAGGCGGTGAAAGAGTTTTTGCTGGAAGAGCATACGAAGAAGAATCTGAATATGAATAAACTTGGCATTGTGGCCTGCGAGTTCAGTGCCTCCGTAGCGATACTTTACACCGAACTGGACTGGGAAAAGATTCCTTTCGATGACAGTCCCACTGAAAGTGACAGGACTCCGCGCGGACAGGACGTTCAGGCACTGGCGCTGATTTCGCCTGATGCGAACACCCCAGGACTTTCCACGAACAAAGCCATTGCTGCCATACGCAATTTGAAACGTCCGATGGTCATTGCCGTGGGGGACAAGAATGCCCATGACCTCGCAAGCGCAAACAAGATTTACGACCAGTTGATTATCAAGAAAGATAAAGACCGGGAAAAAGAAGACCCTCCGTATTTGTGGAAGTACGAAGAGAACTTCAGCGGTATGGATTTAGTGACGAAGAACGTCAATGTTCGTAATCACATTACGGCGTTCCTCTCGAAGTATGTGAAAGAGTATAAAAGTGATTGGAAAGATCGACGCAGTCGACTCGATCGTGAATAAATGTTGTATTCTAGCCTTTAACCTGCGATCTTTTTCTTGACCTGCTCTGCGGGCGCGGGGATTACCGTTTCAAGCATTTCGTTCCAATGACGTTCTGCGGTTTCCTTATCGCCCGCTTCGATGGCTAACTGGCCCCACTCACGAAGGATCGCCATCACGTAGCCGGTGTCGGTCTGTCGGCGAGCGGCTTCCAGGGCGCGCTCGGCCAATTTCGATCCTTGTGCGCGAAGTGATTCGATTTTGAGACACTCGCGAGCGACCAGCCAGAGTGCCATTTGTGGTTTGGCCGCTGTCCGCTGCGAAATTGAAAAGCCACCCTTGCTGGGCGGCGGATCGAGCGGAACCTTTTCGATCGACTCGAGCAATCGATTGATTTTCGCTGACGACTGATCGATCTGGTTCTCGATCAGCGACATTTGAATTGCCAGGATTTGAACGGCAAGATTGTCGGGTTGACTTGCCTGAATATCGCCGAGTGCGTCTTTTGTTCTGGTGAGCAGTTCTGGATTTCTAGCGACTCTTGAGACTAGTGTTCCAAACGCGTTCGATAAGTAAGTCGTTTCCAGGTCACGAGTCTGGACCAACAGAAATAGATCAATCGACTCCCGGGGAATATTGATTGGTGTCATCGCCGAGGCGGGTTGATCTTCGGGCATACGATAGGCGGGGCCCGCCAGCAGTTCGGGTAACATTGCTGGCTTCAATTCATTCAGTGACATTTGAAAACTAGTCTCGATCTGTTTTTTCATTCGATCGATTGTTTGAGTCCCACCGGAACCGGCGAATAAGTTTGCTGCGGCAACAAAGTCTTCGGATCGAGCGAGTTGTTCCTGGGTGATGTGGATCGCGGCTATCGGAAAGCCCATCTCTTTGACTTCAGTAGCCATTTCGATGCAGTTCCGAATGCGTTGATAAGCATCGTTGTTTTTATTAACGGAATTTCCAGGCTTTTGAAGTCGACTACTGACCGAAAGCACTAATCTCTGGGCGTCCTCCATCCTCGCATGTTGTTTGTAAAGCGCGATTAATGGTTTCATGGGTGACCACTGAAAACCGCTGAAGGAAATCGAATCAGGGGTTTCCATGGCGGCTTCCAGGTAACGGATTGCCAGGTCGATACTCGAAGTGTGACCCATTAATTCCTGTCCAATTTCCCACAACACGATGTAATTCACCGAATTCACGGAACTGTTTTTTACCTTGGGAAGTAATGATTCAAGGGCTGGAATGGCCTGTTCCGGATTTCCACGACGCATGTCGATCAGCGCCTTTAAAGCAATACCGCCGTCCCAGTGCGGAAATTTCGCCTGTGCCGTAGCGACATCATTTGCCAGTTCATCCAACTTCTTTTGTGATGCGGCAAGTGTCAGTAAACGAGTCATCAGCGTGTGGACGTTACCATCCGCGTTTCGAACCATATTTTGCCCAAAGCCGTGCCAAGAATTGGATCCGGCTAAGGTCGAGTTCGGGGGAAGAATCGCCTCACGAGCGTAGTCGTACATTTCCGGCATCTGCCAGAACCAGTCCCCTTGGATGTAAGCAATAAATTGCTGGCGTTGATCAGGATAGGCCGACCATGCTTTCTTCAATAATCGGATTGTAGTGTTCTTGCGATGATCGGCGGTTGAATCACGAGTCAACACACCGCGGGACATCTCCTGAAGAAAGTGCGTGATCGGTCTGAGATTCTCGGCAACGGTCGTGTCGAGTCCCTCAACGAGTGTGACAATCTCATTCAATTGATCGGTGTTTTGAAATGTCTGATAGAGCTGTGAATAGCCGGTCTGAAGCAGCGTGGGGTCCTTGGCAATCGCCGCTTTGAAATACACAATGGCCTCACTGTGTTTTCCTTGTTGGGCCAGTTGCTGTCCCAGGTTGAATTGGAACTGCGGATCGTTTTTCTTCGATTCGGCGATCTTCGCAGTCAATTGTTCGACTTTTTTGTTGTCACCGTTTGCCGTTGCGTACTCGATTAATGTTTCGATCAGTCGCTGCGAATTGGGAGCGTTTTGCAGTTGGGTTTCAACCTTCTTGATCATCTCAGCCAATTTTCCAGACTTTTTCAGAACCGACAGTGCTTGTTGCCGGGTGTCGTTCACATTGTTCACCGTCGTGACGCGACCGTTGACTGAGACGGTACGCGTCGCTGTCCCCGTGGCGACGCGACCGGAAAACAGTGCCGACCCAGAGTTGTTACCCGATCGTCGTAATAGCTGATAAGCAATCTGAGTGGCGACGTCATTTTTTCCCTGTGTCTGATATTCTTGCATCAGCGTCAGCAAAACGTCGGTCTTGTTTCCAGCTTGCCTCCCTGCCCTGGCCAGTACTGCTTCGGCCTGTTCGTGCATTCCGAGTTGACGCATCTGTTGTGCAAGTTGAATCTGCACGTTCGAGTCGAGCCGAAGTCCAAACAATCGTTCGGCAGCCGTTCGGGCACGATCGACATTCCCGCTGTTCACCGCCATCCTCAGTGCGGTGATCTCGCGGTTCTGCATGGCTCGCTGATCCGTCGGTGCGAAGGAATCAATGATCTCCAACGCCCGTCCGTGTTCGCCTGTTTTTTCGTAAAGTCGAGCCAGCTCAAACTTCATTTCCTGATTGTCAGGCATCGAATCGGTGGCTTCCGACAGAATGCGGACCGCCTCTTCTTTTTCGCCCAGCCACCAGTTCAGGTAACCGAGTCCAAAATGCAAAAGCGGCTTTTGAGCGACCGGCGTCTTTTCGTCCGATAGCTTCGACTGGAAATGGCTGATTAAATCACCCGTTCTTGTCGGCTGATGGTAGATGACAAACGTTTGATACAACAGCTGAATCGTTGGCCTATCATAGACTTCGTTTTCTGTGGGAAAGTCGAGTGCCTCGCCTCGTCCAATGCCATTGCGCCAGACAATGACTGATCCTGTTTGCGAAATTTGAATCAACGACGATTGGCTTTGTTTTTTCGTCGTCGCGTTCAGTGACCGTTGCTGCTCCAATCTCGCAACGACGACCGGAACATACCGATCCCACAACCTCAGGACGTCACCTAGCTCGTTTTTCTGCGCCCGCTTATCCATGAGCTGGCCGAGGATCTGCGACTGAACAATGGGCCGCATTGCATACTGGCTGTAATTGATCGATCCGTTTGCATTCCGTAAACCAAGGCCTGTCGCGACGGGTTTGAACTCGGCAAGTCGATCAATCACTTTCAAGCTGTTTTTAAAGTCATTCCGCTGGACAAACTCGGGAAGCAACGCCGCAATGCGGGCTGGTTCAACGGAAGTTTCGATCGCCGCATTCAGCATGTCCGCCGCCTGATCTTTCCGCCCCGAACGCTTCAATTCTGCAGTGACCATTTGAAGATAAGTGCTCGTCGAGCTCATCTGCGTACCTGCATCATCGACGGCTTTTAAACAGGCGAGCACGTGTTCCAGTTCTTCGTTTTCCAGTGGAACGAGGTGTGGCATCGGGTCTGCGTCGTCGTCAGGCCCGGGGGCGACATTGGAGAGCACCCGCACTGGCGGGCCTGCACGCCAGGTGAGATACGTCAGATACATCGCCTTAATCCAAACCTCGGCATCGGGGCATTGTGACAGTTTTTTCAGAACCACGTAGATGTCGTTTCGATGGTTGGTCAATTGCGCGAGATACAACCAATCCATCAGTTCTCTGATATTTTCGGACTTCTCACCCATTGCGCGTCGTTCATTCAGGAATGCCTCGTCTTTTTCCTTTCCTTCATTTCTGGCAATGACATTCAGCCACCCCAGGCTTGCCATTCTGGCATCGCCAAAGTCTTGAGGAGTCCACGACATTGGTTGCGCGGTCCGAACCGAACGCGTCGAGGCAACAGCCCCCGATGTCGTGATTATCGTGCCAGGGCTGCCGACCAGTCCTGTGGCCTGGCGAATCTGTGTCGCCGTTTGCGTGCGCTGTGTTAGTGTCTTTGGTGCTCGTATCAGCGGCTGAGGAGTCGCTTGGCCCTTTTTTGCCGGAGCTTTCGCCAGAAGAGACTCTTCGTCATCGCTCAGATTCAACGCCAGAATTGCTTCAAAGCGAGATCTCGCCTCCACCGATTTGTCCTTTGACTTGGCAAGCGAGACTCCTTCACGATAAAGCAAATCCCAGTTCCGGGGCTGTTCGGCTGTCAGCTTCTGGATCATAGACAGAGCTTGATCATTGTTCCCCTGGTTCAGTAGCGAATCGATCGACTTCAATACGGCAATCGGATCTTTTTCGTCGACAACCGCCTGACCCATCAATGCCTTGGCTTCTTCGGTCTCACCCGACTTCATCAGCAACTGAGCCAACCGCATCGTCTCTTCTCTGCCGGGAGCGATCTTCAGCAATTGCTGCTGAAACTTGACCGCTGCTTCCAGGTCACCC
>CAIVEI010000153.1 GCA_903904835.1 uncultured Schlesneria sp.
CAATCTACCGTTTCCATCATTGATTAGCCCAAAATTCACTGAAATCTAATCCGCCAATGTCGTGTGTATGTTGTATGCTGGTCGTATGTTGCGAGAGGAGACACATGCACAACCACGACTCAAAACCGGGCTTGGCGCTGCGACAGGTATTCGACGAGTGCCCGGTCGAATGGAAGGCTCGTATCGAGTGCGACGTAGTCCGCGCCCATTCGTAGGCAATCTTTCTTGTAGCGTTCGCGCAGTTCCCGAATGGCTTCCAGGTAGTCACCGCGTATTCCGACGGCATCGACTATCAACCGCTCACCCGATTCGGGGTCTTCGAAATCAGAAAGGCTGTCAAACGGAAAGTTGACCTCGGCTTCGTCCAAGACATGAAACACGATGACATCGTGACCGCGATGCCGCAGCATTCGGAGGGCATCAATCACCGGTTCGGGGTCACATAACAGATCCGAAAACAGCATGAAAAGACTTCGATGGCGAATCATCGCTGCGATGCGGCGCAAATTGCCTGCGACATCTGTCTGGCCAGAGGGTCGTGCTTTGGAGAGCAGTCCCAACATACTGCCAAGCTGACTTCGTTTGCTTCGTGCAGGCAGGCAGGCGTGCAGTTTGTCTGAAAACGTCATCAGGCCGACCGGGTCCTGCTGATGTATCATCAAATAACCGAGTGCTGCGGCGAGGCAGATGCAATAGTCGAACTTGGAAAGCTCTTGTCGATACGTATAGGCCATGCTTTCCGAAAGATCCATCAGCAGGTAGCCCGAGATATTCGTTTCCGCCTGGTACTTTTTGACGTAGAAGCGGTCGGTTTTGGCGAACACAAGCCAGTCGATATTTCTCGGATCGTCTCCCTGTGCATACCGTCGGTGTTCGCTGAACTCGACACTGAAACCTTGAAACGGGCTGGAGTGCAATCCCGTTAGAAAGCCTTCAATGATAAATCTTGCGCGTAAGTCGAGCCGGGCGACATTTCTGATCACCGAAGGCTTCAAATACTGCTCAGCGCCAGCCATCGCGAAAGTCTTTGCATTTTCTGGAGGATTCTGCTGACCGCACGTTGAGCGGCGACGTTTTCCGAATTACCGCAGCCGTCGCTCATACGATAGCAGGTTCGCTGAGACCGAAGGAAGCGATGTCACGGATTACGAGGTTAGGGATTGAACTCGTCAGACGAAACGTCAGCAGGTCTGACAGTCGTTTATCTTTTTGCCCGACGGGCTATTGTTGTCAGATCGGCAATCACAGCCCTGTCGCCAGCCATTTTGACCTTGTCACAAATTAATTCGATCGATTTGAATTCCGGATCGACAACGTACAAGCAACTCGGATGCGCCAGAAAATCGAACACAGCTCGATTTTCGATAGCCCAATCCAGAGATTCTCGAATTGCCTGCAAAAACCATTCGAGCCGCCATTGACCCGTTCGGAACGCTCCGATGTCGCTGATCGGGCTCATCGGGATTTCGATTAAGCCGTCAGAGTAGACAAACGGTTGTGCATGCGCTTGAGCGGCGACGATTCCGTCCAGCACCACAACGGTCGGTTGCTGCATCGGATCTGAATTCGGGTGTGGTGGGTAAAGGCTACTCACCCAATCAAATCCCAAATCCAAAAGCATGGATCGTACGTTGGGGTGCTCGCGCAGACCATTCGCAAATCCACCCGGCGTACGAAATCCAACCGGATCAACCCCCAGTCTGGACTGCATCGCTTTGCTGGTCAGCTGAATATTTTCACGAATGGCTTCATCGACAGTCTGTCCCCGTAATAGCCACGGTGCACGTTGAAAGCGAAACTGCAAATCGTTTGCGTTGGTTGCAGTCACGTTCACATGGTCGTAAGTGTGGTTACCAATCGGATGTCCCGACCGTGCAATCTCGGCGATCCAATCGATGTTGGGTTGTTCAAATACACGACCGACGGCAAAGAAGTGCAGTCGTCCTCCAGCGGCCTTGACTCGGCGTGCTGCTTCGACTGAGTACTTTTTTGTTTCATCGTTCAAGTTTCCCTTCTCGAAGTTCCAGTGAGTTGTCTCTCGGGTCGGAAAGTTGGCGCTCATTTCGAGATCGAACGTAATCGCCACCAGGCATTTGTCGGACTCGGCAGCACGCAGTTGACCGTGATTCCATGGCAAGGCGGCCATTGCACCAAGGCTGCCTGTCGCGACACTTTTCAACCAGTCACGGCGACTCCATTGATTGAACTGGCCGATCTGCCGCATGGAATCAATTGAAGCACAAAATTCATTTTGTTCGTTTCGTTTTTTACCGGTCGTTGTCATGGGTTCACACCTTTCATTTTTACCCATGATACCTGCGTTATCAGGTGGTTGAGAGCCGCGAAAGAGATCGCTGCGTTGACGGCAAATCGAGGTGATTTATTGGAAGGAAATGTGGCCAGCGAGGCATCGCCCACCAGAAATACGTTGAAGTCCTTCGACAGGTTCTCGTAACCGGCAGTGGTACGGCAAAAGCACATGTCCGTCGCATAGCCGGTTAACAAGACGTGACGAATGCCGTTTGACTTAAGAAACGTTTTCAACGGCTCGTACCCTTCAGCGTCGTAAATAACGACATCATTCGGGTCCACATCGACATCGGCCGTGACAGGAATCGGCAGCTTCCAGAATCCGTCGTTGTTGAATCTCGGGCCAGCGTCCAATCCAGGAAACTGCGCGAAATAGTCAATCACAGGCTTTTCCTTCGAGAGCAACATCTCCGCCGGGAGCGGTTCACCGTGATACTTGAATCCGGCGAGTTTTGCAGTCAACTCACGAGCACCCTCGCGGCGTTCCTGGTCGGTTGGTTTGTGTGTAAACGACCGATACAACTTGCGGCGGATCGGGTCGAGATCACCCGGCAGGCTGTACAGAATGTTTCCCACCTTTCCTCGCAGTGAATTGATGAACGGCCGGACGATTTCTCGAGTATGACGTGCGGCAAGATGATTCTTTTCCGTCGTACAGAAGTCAGCGACGCCCGCAGGTTCAGGAGTATTCCAACCTTGTCCATCATCAATACCCCACGGATGAACCATAATGACGGCGGTTTCCGAAGCTTTCAGGTGGTTCGGAATTTCGATAATGCCTCGGGCGTTGTATGAGAATCTCCAGGCACGGACATCCAAGTCGGCATCCGCATCGACGACGAGCGGAGGAGCCTCAAAGTGTGACTGCTCGATGATGGGCTCAAAAAACTCGGGAAAATCTGCGAGCAACTTTTGCGGATATTCAATGCGAGTAAGCTGATTCTTATAAGGTCGCTTCGCACCGGTTTCCTGCGACAATACGGGATGAACGAAACAACACAGACATCCGCTAACGGCTAAGATGAAACCATAACGCATCGGTTGGTCCTTCGCTGAGACAACGCGTCAAACACTTCTCTTTACCAGTATGGAATGTCACAATCCCGAGTTCAAAGCCGATGCGTTCGGCTTTCCGATCTGAATTGCTGATTGCTCTGAAAATCACTGAGGCCGACCAATGCTTTTGCGATTCTTTTGTTTGATCACGTTGATTATCTCAACGTTCCCATTGACCTCTATTCAAGCGGATGATTCCGATTTTCGCGTCGGCTACGCTCAGAAAGACGTCACACCTCAGGTTGCGATGCCCATGTGGGGTTACGGCGCTCGCAGGGATCTTCTATCACAAGGAACGCTTGATCCGCTGATGGCCAAGGCGATTGTCATCGAAGCGGGATCGGATCGAGTCGCTCTCGTTGGCCTGGACATGGGCCGAGCACCGACGACAGCGATGATGGACGAAATTCGAGCCACAATTCGCGAAAAGGCCCAGATCGAGCACGTGCTGATTGTTGGATCGCACACGCATCACGGACCCGTACTTGAACTGACGGATCGCGAGGGATTTGGAAAGGGACGCTTTGATGCCGCGATCGGATATCTGAAAACTCTTCCCGAAATGATTTCCACAACGATCATCGATGCTGCATCCAAGTTACAGCCGGCGCGAATCGGCGTTACTTCGGCCGAAGTGCCGTATAACCGAAACCGACATAGCAAGCGTCAACCCGCAGCCAGAGATCCGCAACTCTCGGTAATCCGATTCGACGATCTTGAGGGGAAGCCGATCACGGTCCTCGTCAATTTCGCGGCCCACCCCGTGATGACCAAGGGAGAAATCCTGAAATTCTCGGCCGATTATCCCGGGTTCATGATGAACTATGTGGAAAAGGAATTGAATGCCCCTTGCGTCTTCATTCAGGGGGCTTCGGGAGATATGAGCGTCAATGCGATTAATGTTACGGGTCCCCAGGGATTCGGCGAGCAGTTGGGTGCCGAATGTGTCAAGCTCGCCAAGGCGACGGAGACGATCGCTCCCGCGCGACCATCGATCAAGGGGCGAGTTGATCGGTTTCATTTCACGACCCGCATTGATTTGAACAATCCCGCCGTCATGGCCCTTTACGGTGCGGCATTCTTCCCTGAATTGATTCGGAATTTTGCCGAGGACTATAAGGACGGAATGCATCCGGAATTGAATACCGTCCTGATCAACAGGGAAGTCGCGATCGTCGGCGGTTCAGGCGAATTCTTCAGCAATCACGCTGTTCGACTGAGAGATCGATCCTACGTGAAACACACGCTCTTTTTCGGTTACTGCAATGGATACATGAATTACTTCCCGACAATTGAGGCCATTTCAGAAGGGGGGTATGGTGCCGATGCTCCCGTATCACCTGCCCAGGTCGGTGCGGGTGAAGAGATGATGAACAAAGCGTTAATCAATATCTATTCCATGCTGGGAAAGATCACGGTTGATGAGAAGTGAAACGAGTGCATTCAATGAGCAACCTGCCGCGTTGTCAAAGACTTAATAATGGGGTCTTGTGCCACGACATCTGACTTCTTCTGGTTTGAAAGCTGACTCATAGAGTCATGTTTCGGGAATTCTTCCAAAGTAGCCATCATCGCTCCGCGTGATGTGCATGCGTCGGAGACGCTTCAAACGTTGCCTCAGCATCGCGACAATGACTTTGTTTGAATTCCTGTTTTGAGAACATATTTATTGGAACTTGGTAGGTTCTCGAACAGTGCTCATCACGCGCAAAGGCTGTCAGTTTTTGTAGTGTGGGCTTTAGCCCGCACAAGATGTTGTGTCGCACGGGCTGAAGCCCATGCTACGGGGTTTTGCTCACCATTCTCAACTTACAAAGACTGACAGCCTCGGAGCGATGATGGCTACTTTGGCCTGAGGCGAAGCATCTCTGGAGTCTTCGGAGACGCAGTGTCTTCGCTTATTTCGAGGCAGTTGAAGATCACGGGGTGACCGAAGACGGTCATCCAGTGGCACCCTGATTTTTCGATTTGACAAACCACTAGCGATTGCGGCGCTTATTTCTGATTTGATTCCAGATAAGAAAACAAGTCGCGCAGATCCTGCGGCTTCAGTTGTTTGTAAAGATCATCCGGCATCAGCGAGATTTGTGATACTCGCATGTCTTCAATCTCGTTCATGCCGATTGTCGTCTTTTCGTTCCTGGCGTTGACCAGCGTGACGGAAGCGTCGTCGCGAGTTAGCGGTAACCCCGTCAGCACGCGGCCGTCTTTCGTTTGCACAATATAACTGGCAAACTCTTTTCGGATCACACTGCTGGGATCGACCAGACTGATCAGCATAAAGTCACGGTCCTTGCGGTTCGCCGATGTCAGATCGGGACCCAGTTTCGTACCTTCGCCGAATAACTGGTGACACGCGGCACAATGTTTTTTGAATACGACCTGTCCCAAGTCGATGTGACCCGCCGATGCGCGCAAATCATTGTTCAGTCGCCTGACTTCGGCCAGTTTTTCTTCCCGAGTTTTGCCAAACTGACCCCAATGCTTTATCACCAGCGCGTTCAGGTCTGGGTCGTCAAGAAGCGCAATGCGTTTCACCTGTTCGACAGGTGCTGACGCTGGGGCAATTCGACCATCCTCCACAGCCAATAACCAGGCTTTTGCGAGGGATTTGCGACCAAACAAAACATCACGAATGCTTGATTTCAGTGACGGTGAAACCGTCGACTGATGTAAGTCAATCAATGTGGACGTAACTTGGACATCGTCAAACCGTCCAAGGGCCTTTAATGCAGCGATGCGAATTGGTTCTGGCTCGTCCGACCGAACCACGTCTAATAAGGGCTGAGCATTTTCTGGCTTTCCAAATTCGGCAAGCATGCCGAATAACGAAATACGCCTGTCGGAGTCGAGATGCGAATTCATCGCATCTTGAAAAAGAGCCGCGAATGGTTCGCCAACATTCAGTGTGAGCGCGAGTGACATCAACGTAAGGTCGCCCGGTGTCGCGCGCCACCTTGTACGGACGACCTGCGCCAGCTCATGTTCGGTGACGAGTTTCTTTTGTTCAGATCCTGATTCGTTTCCTGGGCGATCTCTTAATCCATAAAGAATCGGCAACCATAATGTGTCGCGCGCCGTATCGTCGGGGGCGGCCTTCAATAGCTGAACGACGCAATCCAATCCGGCTTCGGTTCCTTCGGCGGCATACCGGCGAATAAGTCGAGTCAGCAAGGTGTCGCGACCGAGACGTGATTTCCAAAGTGATGGGCGGATGAAGCGTCGCATCACTTCGTTACGACCCGTCACACTATGTCGCTCAACTGCCCACCACCACAACAAGGGAATGTATGGGTCATCACTATCAATGTCTCGGTTAATATTGGCATTGATAATGGGCATGGCATGTTGCGCAGGCAGGCGGGCCGCCGTTGATGCGAGTTGTCTGCGTACATCGACCGCCGGCTCGCGCTCGGCAAATTTGTCTAATCGATGAGCCATTTCCGGCGACACATTCCGAGAGTCACCAAGAAGTCGGACGGTCCACGACCGGATTGCGGGGTGCGGGCTGTTTAATAAATTGTCACCCAGAATTTCGTCGAATTCACCGATGGCAGCAAGAGACCAAAGGCCTTCGAGTGCCATGATTTCATCTGTCTCTTTCAGCAAATCTAACAAATCGGTTTTCGCGCCACGTCGGCGGGCCAATTCAGTTCGTGCTCGACGTACATACCACTGGCTGCGATGTCGATGCAACTTTATTAATTCATCTGTCGTCAACTTCGTGAAGTCGATGAGGGAAACGGGGCGGGATCCCTTCGCGGCAATTCGATAAATCCGACCGTTCGAACGATCCCAGTCGGCGTCGGGATCGGGGTGTGCCGTCCTCGCGTCATTCCAGTCCGACACGTACACCGCCCCTTCGGGGCCCATGGTCACATCAGTCGGCGCAAACCAAACGTCGTTAGCGGCGATGAGCTGACCTCCATGGGCCGTTTTGACAGTGGATTCCCGTCGTGTAATCTGGTGCCAGTAAACCCCATGACCGAGTAGATCGCCCGCGATGTAAGTATCGCGGAAGGAAGCGGGAAACGAATCACCCTGATAGACAATTCCGCCAACCGTGACATGTCCTCCCTGAAAATTCTGGTGAGGAGCATGGTCGAAAAATCCGTAAGCATGCGGGTTGTGCAATGCACCGTGTTTCGCGAATGACTTCACCAGATAGCTTCCCTGAACTCCGTGCAGGAGCACATGGCCGCCGTAGTTCGTGCTGTAGAAAAGTTCGCCCGTACGGTTAAAGTCGAGGCCCCATGAATTGCCACCCCCTTCGCAGAACAGTTCGAATTCGTGAGAAACAGGGTGATATCGCCAGACTCCCTGCTGAAATTCAATTCCACGGATATTCGCGGTGACAGTGCTCCCCTGGCATCCGTAAAGCCAGCCATCGGGACCCCAGGTCAACGAGTTAGCGACGCTATGTGCATCCTCCATCCCGAATCCAGTTAACAGTACTTCCGGATCACCATCCGGAACGTCATCGCGGTTACGATCGGGATAGAACAACAGGTACGGGACATTTAAGACAAATACCCCTCCGTGCCCGAACGCCAGGCCGGTCGCGAGATTCAACCCTTGAACAAAATCATGGCCTTGGTCCATCCTTCCATCGCCATCGGAGTCCGACAGAATGGTAATTCGGTCGGCGCCCTTGGGACCGAGTGGTGGTGGTTCAGGGATGCGGTCATATTTTGTCCGCGAATAACGGTCGACTTGCAATCGTTTCAATCCGGCCGGATTGGGATATTGCAAATACTGGATGACCCATAGACGTCCTCGGTCATCAAACTCGATACAGACAGGCTGTCGGACGAGTGGCTCACTGGCGACAACCTGAACTTCAAATCCATCCGCTACGGTCATCCGTTTGACGGCTTCGTCGGGGGTGAACCCTTGAGAAAACAGGAGCGGGGCTGACGTGGCAGTCCAAAAACAGACCACAGCAAATAACGCAGACTTTGACCAAGGGTTCATCGTTCAGTCCTGGCTCATGACAGTCTTCTCTTCTGATAAGAAGATAGGCATGTCGATGCCCAGACACCAGCGGGTGAACCGTGCCATGCAATTTGTCTTGTGCCACTGCTTAACCGTCCTCGGTTAAGCAGTGCTCGGTTAGGCAGTGCTCTTCGGCAATCATGTGTGCCACGGTTTTACCGTCTTCGGTTAAGCCGTGTTCTTCGATCGTCGAAAAAACTTCGAAGTCGCAGAGCCTTCAGAGACTCCGATACAGTGCCACGGCTAAAACCATCCGTCGGACTATTGTCGCTTGAATCCATAGTCCTCGTTCGTATGATCGAAATCGAGAGCGATCAGATTTGGACGGAACTTAATGTTCGAATAGCTGTAGTATTCGATGAGCGTTGCTTCGTCGTGTTGCTCGGGGTCTGCGGGAGCGTCTCCGTTCAGCCAGCCAAAGTTCTTAATGTAAACGGGAACCGACCATTCCTTATCAATCAACGTGATCGACTTGCGATACTGTTCCGACGATTGCTTGTCTTTATATTCCACCACAAACGCATGACAGTGCCGACCATCGAACACCTGATCTTGCAGCTTTTCGAAGCGGGCGATGTTTTCTTTCTCTAAATCCTGTCGGTGAGAATCAACCATCATTTTCGTCAGGCTGTACAGGCCGGCTTTCGTGATCGGATGACGTGACTCCGCCATTGCCAGGCTACCGGTTGGTTCGAGATTGACCGCAGGGAGCCGTGCTTTCCATCCGCCGGGATGAGCCTTCATCCGACCGTCGTTCTGCCCTTCGACATACAAGACTTCACGTCCCGCTTCGCCTGTCACCCACTTCAGATAGACACTGAAGGGAGCATGTCGCACTTTCATTTCCATTTCTTGTTCGTCGAGCAACTCGCCATTCACCAGTTCTTTTTTCACGAACTGAGCTGTGTAATGAGGGGTTTTCGAAAGGTAGTCCAATCCTTTTTCCAGGATTTGAATTTTGTATGTGACGTCGTGTGATGCACTCTCTGCCGTGCCACCTTGCCCTTGGGACGAATTCGATTGGACGGATTGTGCTGACGTTGACGACTTCGCTGCGACCATCACAAACGCAGACTTATTCGTGATCCGCCGGGCGACGTCAGCTCCCGCAGGCGTCGGGGAACTTTCGAGGTGCAAAAACAACAAGGCGAAGAGAGCGACCGAAACGGACATCCCATTCGCGGTTTGTTGGCGGTTCAGACAATAGAACAAACGAAAAAATCGCTTCATGCGAGAAACTCCGGGATGGAAATATGTGAGCAGCTAGAAATGCCAGTTCGCTTGGCAGATCCCATCCATCCCTGGAGGTTCGATCCGTGAAAGAGCGGCTTCGTGCGCGCTGAAAAACGCTGTTCTTGATTTTGTTTTGCGGTCTTCTGAGGATCGGCGTTTTTTGCGGTTCGCGCTGAATTCTTTATTTCTCCTTAGCGCCGGTGATTTTTTGTGTTCGACCCGCCAGATTTCGCAAACCACTACGACCGGAAATGTTTCACCAGACAGAGTTGTTTACGATTGCTTTATCGACGTCTCAAGTTCTGGTATGTGTGCCGCTCAACGCGGGTAACGAATTCGCGTGTGAGATGGAGTCTGTTGTGCGTAATTTGTCCCGGAAGGACCGCAGCGATTAGCCCGTGGTTGATCACAGCGACACCAGCGGCTAATGGCTTTAGTCCTTCCAGGACAAAGAAATAATGAAAAAACACGACTTTGTTTCCTGCGGAAGAATCGTTACACACGTTGAGAGGCACAAGGCTTTGTTTGCCGAGACAACGCTCAATACCGAACATCTGCCGACTTGAGAAACCGGTAACCAGGAAGAAGGAATCACGATGCGTGTTGGCCTGCGATTGATCCTGATTTCACTGGTGATTTGCCAGACCGAACATTGCCAGTCCGATGATCTGCCAGGGTCGGTTCCTGATCGAGTTTCGGTTGAATCGCAGCCGCTCGCTGCCAACGTGCGACGCGTCGTCACGACACTGAAGATGCTCGGAGTACCCATTGTCGACACCGTCGCGAGTGCATTGAACGAAGCGATCGACGCCAATGATTCGGATCGAATCCAAAAAGAACTCGACAATCTTGTCCTGTTGACGGTCCAGATTAATCCTGAAGAACGAGTCAAGGTACGGCGCGGGCCGGCCGAGGCTGTGCTCCAGCAGTTTGGCTTCACGCCGGTCCTGATCAAAATTTTGAACGGCAGCACGGTGACCAAACGACTTCGGATTATCAGCCCGGAGGCTGGGGCTGTTTACGCCGGAGTTGCGAAACTGAGTATGCAGCGGCAACAGTCACTGGAACTGATGGAAAACGAGAATCTCAATCGCGAAAAGGGACGCTTCCTGGCCGTCGAAATGTTCACGCAACCCCCCATGTCCGACCGGCTCAGCGGATTAGAAGTGGAATATGCCATTGCTTTGATCCTGAGCACGGATGCGGGAAAACGTGAGGCGACAATTGGGTTTGATCTCGGACAGGGAGAACAGGATTTGGGATTTCGTGGCGAAGTTCCCGTTTTGTTCTCGGTTCGTCCGGCACATGCGGTTCGGTTGTCGATTCTCGACAACGACGGTTCGCCAACGATCGCCTCATTGATTATCCGTGATCGACAGGGCCACGTTTATCCTCTGCAGGCAAAACGGCTGGCCCCGGACTTCTTCTTTCAGCCACAAATCTACCGAGCCGATGGCGAGACAATTTTATTGCCACCGGGCGAATTCGTCATCCAGAGTGGGCGAGGTCCGGAATATTGGACTCGCGAACAGAAGGTCGTGGTCAATGATGATCCGGCTGCGAAAGCGGGGGGACATCAGGACGCTCATTCCGATCGTCAGATCAAGATTCGGCTGGAGCGTTGGGTCAACCCTCAGCAGTTCGGATTCTACTCCGGCGACCATCACATTCATGCGGCGGGTTGTGCCCATTACACGTCACCGACAGAAGGTGTCGTTCCAGTCGACATGTTTCGACAAGTGAAAGGTGAAGGCTTGAACGTCGGCTGTGTCCTGACCTGGGGACCGTGCTACGGGTACCAGCGACAGTTCTTCGCTCCGAAACCACATGATGTCAGCGAGCCGATGACGATCCTCAAGTATGATCTGGAAATCAGCGGATTTGGTTCACAAGCACTGGGGCATGTCTGTTTGCTTAATCTGCAGGATCAGACCTATCCCGGTTCTGATGGAACCGAAACCAGAGGCTGGCCAAGCTGGACCACGCCCGTGATGCGCTGGGCAAAAGCTCAAGGGGGGATCACGGGCTACGCGCACTCCGCCAGCGGATTGTGGGTCGACCCCGTACCGGCAACCAGGCGACTGCTGACAAAATACGATCGGGACGGTGACGGATTCATGTCACGTGATGAAGCAATGTCAGCCCTCCTTCCCGAGGCCTGGGACGCGATCGATACGAACGGAGATCGCCGATTAGAGGAAGCCGAGTTAATCGCCAGTCATGAACGTGCTGCCGACCGCTTACCAAATCTGGCTATCCCGGAAATGAACGGCGTCGGCGCGATGGAAATCTGCGTCACGATGGCAGAAGGGGTTTGCGACTTCATCAGCGCAATGGATACTCGTCGCATCCAGGAATGGAATACGTGGTATCACCTGCTGAATTGTGGATTCCCGCTCAAAGTCAGCGGTGAAACCGATTTTCCCTGCATGAGCAGTCGACGAGTCGGCCAGGGACGAGTCTACGTCCAGTTGCCTTTAGAACGATCCCCCCTTGCCTCCGATACTTCAAAACATCTCGCGCGAATCGACTTCACCGAATGGTGTCAAGCATTAGCGAAAGGCCGGTCGTACGTGTCCGACGGGTTCGCTCATGCACTCGACTTTCGGGTCAACGAGGCTGCTCCGGGAATTGTTGACATCGAATTATCGTCGCCAGGCAAAGTGAAAGTCGCGGCAAATGTTTGTTTCGCACCCGAAACACCTGCCACCGTGGCGCAGGGAACGGAAGTCCCGACGGCCGGTCTGCGATTGGTCGGGGACACTGTCGAACTTCACGGACCTCGCCGCGATGCGGTCGTGCGCGGCGGAGAACGCCTGGTAGAAATCATTTTCAATGGCCAACCTGTCGCGAAGCAATCCGTTCCTGCCGATGGCCAGATCCACAAATTGGCGTTCGACGTGATGATCCCTCACAGTGGCTGGATCGCTCTCCGGCATTTTCCTCAGCTACACACAAACCCGGTCAACGTGATCGTTGCAAACAAACCGATCCGAGCATCAAAGGCCAGTGCCCGCTGGTGCGAGCAAACCATCGAATTACTGTGGCAGAACCGCGAACGCAACATCATACCCTCCGAACGAGACGAAGCCCGCCAGACCTTTGAACGAGCCAAAGCCAGGTACCGTCAAATCGCGGATCAGTCAGACCTCGAATAAGCACCGGGGTCGGGCGTTCAAATTTCAAAATTGGCCGCCATAGTCGTAACGATGATTGAAACCGCGAGCTCGGCCAATTTTGAAATTTGAACACCCGATCCCCTCTTCATGACGTGCTAATTTTATTACCGGCACACTCACGCTCAAATATTCGACAATAAAAGATCCGATGATGTTAAATGGTTCTGATGAAAAGGAAGCTAACCACGAATCTGACGAATCCCACGAATAAAAGTAATGGCCCACGAAGTACGACGTAAACCGGTTCCCACAGTTGCTCGATGAACACGAAACAAGCCAACGCGTCACAAAGCCGTGCACGAAAAGTTTTGCCTTTCTGATTTCTGATTCGTAAAATTCGTTATATTCGTGGTCAAAAATCTTAATCGGTTGTCTTCCGGCTGCCATAGGAATCAATCATGGAACTAGACACAAACAAAATTGATGACGCCGTTCTCGCTCTGCTGACGTTAGGACTGTACGACGAAGCACGAGCCTGGAAAGGCTTTGACTGGGACGCCATGGACCGATTGCACGAGAAGGGTTACATCTCGAACCCACATGGCAAAGCAAAATCGGTGGTTTTTACCGAACAGGGATTGAAACGGGCCGAAAAGCTGTTCGAAGAACTTTTTGGCAAAAAGTAGCCATCATCGCTCTGCGTGATGAGCCTTGTTCGAAAAACTCATAACAGTGGCCGAAGAGTCCAAACGCAGTTCATATTTCATCTTCATTACACTGCGAAAACCGTAATGGTCAGGAATTGTCATGAAAACCAGCGGTCAATGCCTCAAATGCGATTCAAAGGATCTGGTTCATTTCTCGTCGGTTTCCGATGCCGATTCCAGAATTCCACCAAACCAGGAAATGGCGCTGCAAAGAGGATGGTTCTCGACTGTCGGAAAGCTCGAAGCTTACGCCTGCAATCAATGTGGCTATGTTGAATTCTATGTCAAAGACTTGCCGTTGCCACATAAGGCGACTGACAAGGCGCGAATGCCAGATATGGCCGTGAATTCCGCATGGGAATTGAATCGATTGGTCAAGCGGGTCACCACGCTCGAACATCTCGCCGCTGTCTCAGGCCACGAAGCAACTGCCGCTCAATCCTCCCTCGATGCGACGAACACAACAGTGGTTGAGTTTCATCACCAGACCGTCGACCTGCTGAAAAAGTTTCTCGGCAGCACGATCGATGACGCCCAACGTACGACGGCACTTGAGTTGCTCGAAAAAGTGAACAATTTATCGACGTCCGCGCCTATCGACCGCTGATGATTGTCGCCGTAAGTTGCGCTGAACTGCGATAAGGTTTTCCCGCTCGATACAGTTCCAGTCGTTCAAGTAAAGGCTTGGATCGCACTTCTGAAACGATCGCATAGGCCTTTTCGTGAAACTCCATTGCCTGACTGAATTGGCCTGCATCCGCGCAGGCATCTGCAAGCAATTCGATCCGCTCAGCATCGCCCCACCCTGATTGTTCGCATGACTGAATCAAGGCATCGATCTCAGCCGAGTTTTTCGTCGTCGGGATGTTTTCGTCGTTGAGGCTCTGCTGAAATTCAAGCGAAGCAAAATGTTGTCGACGAGTCTGATACTCTTTTTCACTCGAACGGACGAGACGTTCACAGGCTTGAGATTGATAATCGACGGCCTTCACGAAATCACCCGCTTCTGCATAGGCCGCCGCGAGAACGATCAGGTCTTCGGGATCGGTGCGCTTCGAACGCTGCTTTGCCTGAATGGCGAAGCTGACAGCATCGACACCACTTCGCACGTCTGGTGCAACACACGTCGCCTTTAACCATGCAATTCGGCGATAGGCCAATCCCTCGCTGGGGATAAGCTCAATCAATCGTTGATAGTCAGTGATGGCCTTCGCCCATGCGTTCATCGCTTCATGGCATTCCGCCCGATTCTGAAAGGCCTTCAAATACAGGGGATCCAGCTCCACATCGCTTCCGGCGATCGCGCCTGGATTTGGCGTTTGATTGGTCGCTGGTTGTGCCGTTGGCGTTTCGCCAATCTTTTGAGTTGTGGTTGTGATTGCCTGAGGGAGATTGCTGAAAAAACCTGCTGCTCCGAAGGATGCGGTATCGGTCGTATGCGAGAAAATGCCTTTGGATGGTTTCGCCACCATCTCGAAAACGTTGACGATTTTTGAATCCGTTTTGGCGCCGGTCGTCGCAGTCGTGGTTGTGGTCGTGACTGGTGCTGGCAGCACACGATCTTTTGGTGCATGGACGTATAACGGTGAGCCGTATGTGACCTGGTCGTAGTCGGCAATCGCCTCTTCCCATTCCTGCATCGCTTGCCACGCAGCACCGCGATGGGCGAACGCTCGAATCAGCCGCTGGTCAAGTCGGATCGCTTCGCGAAAGTCGTCACAAGCAGTAATCCATTCTTGTTTGGCCGCGCGAGCCTCGCCGCGAGCCATCCAGATCGTAGCATCATCGGGCTTCAGCCGAATCGCAGAATCGAAATCCTGAATGGCAGCGTCCCATTGTTTATTCCTCAAGTGGATTCGCCCGCGAAATGCGTAACTCAATGAAAAGCCAGGATCGAATTGAATCGCGTCGCTAAGGTCCTTCACCGCGTTCTCATCACGCTTTAAGACATAGTGGGCGACACCTCGATCAAAACAGGCTGAGGCGAACATAGGGTCGTCCTGGTTTTCGTCGTTACGACCGACAAGAATTCGGTCAGCCGCCTGTTTTGAAAGATTCGCGACGTCTTTCATGTGATCGGCGGGAAGCTGTCGTGGATTCAGTTCGTCGGCGGCGATCGCGTCGAGTGTTGCAAGTCCAAATTTCTTCTGATTGTAAAATGCAATCGCTCGATTCATGAAAATCATCGCTTCGTGCGGATCGAGCTTGGCCGCTTCGTTATAGTCGGCGATCGACTGATCCAGATCGCTTTTCATATCTCTTTTCAAGCTTCGATTTGCCAGGATCGCTCCACGGTGCATGCGGAACATGGCTCGAGTTGGCTCAAGGCGAATTGCTTCGCTCGCATCGGCAAGCGCGAGATCAAAACTGTCGATTGACATCAGACAACGGGCGCGTAGGTCAAGCGTTTCGGCATTTTCTGGTTTCAGCCGAAGTCCGTTGCTGAAATCTGAAATTGCGTCCGTCCAACGATTTCTGTTTGCCCACGCTGTTCCCCTGTGGACATAAGCGTTGAAGTCATCGGGTGTGAGACTGAGAAACTTATCAAAGTCCGAAATCGCCTGAAGGTTATCACCTTTGAAAAGAAAGGAACGACCGCGACAGTAGTACGGTTGTCCCCTGGTCGGATCAAGTCGAATCGCTTCGTTACAGTCCCGAATCGCCAGGTCCCACTCGTTACGACTGTGATGAACCAGGCTGCGATTGTAGTAAGGTTTCGGATCATTGGAGTTCAGGCGAATCGATTCGGCAAAGTCTGCGAACGCCAGTTCCGTTTTTTTCTGTTCCACGTAGACACAGCCTCGGTTGCCGTAACTGCTGGCATCGTCTGGATCGAGTCGAATCGCTTCGTCAAAGTCGGCCATGGCCAGAGACAAGTTACCCTTTGACATCCGAAGACAACCACGTTCGGAATAGGATGGGGAGTACGTCGGATCAAGCCGGATGGCCTCGTCGCAATCGGCCAGTCCCTTATCCAATTCTTTTTTCAGGCCCCAGATCAACGCTCGCTGGAGATACGCGTTTCGAAGTTCGGGATCGAGCCGGATCGCTTCGTTAACGTCGGCCAGTGCGTAATCAAACCGTTTCAGCTCTTTCCAGACAGTTCCGCGCAGGAGATAGGGACCGGCAGAATCGGGGTCAATGCAAATGGCGGCTTCGTAATCCGCGATCGCTTTGTCAAAATCTCGCCTGATCGTCCATGCGTATCCACGCCTTAAATAGGCCTTGGGAGATTCAGGATCAAGCCGAACCATTTCATCATAGATGGCGATCGCCTGGTCAACATCCTCCGCAGGCATCGTTTCAAACTTGGGCGAAATCAGTTCTGTCATGACAGCGCAATAACAGGCGAGTGTGACCGCGAAGGTCCAAATTGACTGCAAAAAATCGGGATTCATCACTGGTCCTTCAGCATCCGTGCTTCGGGCGTCTGTTCGCCAGCCTCACCCGTATCATAATTTCAGTATCATGTCGATACGGTTTGGCTGGTTGCCAGGGATCTCGTGTCGAGCGAAGTAACAAAACTGACTACGTATGAGAATCTGTTTCCGTAAGGTCTTCACGGCGGACGGTCGGAACGAAATCCGCTACAATCGGGATCTGGTTCGGAAACAGATTGTGTAAATTAGGATGATTATGACTTTCGCCTCTTTGGCCGAATTCCTCGCTGTGCTGCAAGACAACGGTGAACTCGTCCGAATTACGGTCCTGGTCGATTCGGCCTTGGAAATGGCTGCCATCACGGATCGAGTCGCAAAATCGTCTCCCGAGGGTGGCCCCGCCCTCCTGTTTGAAAACGTGAAAAACAGCAAGATTCCGGTCGTGACCAATCTGTTGGGAAGTCGTCGTCGGCTATGTCTGTGTCTCGGTGTTTCAAGTTTAGATGACGTCGCTGCTGAACTCGACCGACGCTGGCTCACGGAACAACCTGGTGGTTGGCTTGATGCGTTAAAACTGGTTCCCGGTTGGGGTGGACTGAGTAAGTGGTCTCCCAAGCTGGTTAAGTCTGCGAACTGTCAGCAGGTCGTTCGACTCGGTCGAGACGTCAATCTGTGGGATCTACCCGTTCCCAGGTGCTGGCCGGGCGAGTCCGATCCTGTCATCACATCTGGACAAATCGTGACCTGCCATCCAACAACGGGACAAACCACGATTTTCAATTCGCCAGTTGTGGTCACCGCTCAAAGCGAGCTTGCGATTTACGACGGAAACCACGATCAACGCGATTTGATCGACGAGGCGATTGAGTCACAGCAAAATCTTCCCGTGGCAATCGTTCTCGGTAGCGACCCCGTTGTCACACTGGCGGCGTCTCTGCCGGGGATGAGTGACCCGCGACTGTTCGCCGGACTTTTGCGCGGGGCCAGTTTGGAACAGGTTCGCTGCCGTACGAATGAGCTTGAGGTTCCGGCTGCCGCCGAAATTATCATCGAAGGTTATCTCGACGCAGCCAATCCCCGGTCATCGAAGACCCTTTCCGTCGCGAGAGGAAATGGTCGTTACGTGCGGCGAGAATTGCCAATCATCCAGGTGACTGCCATCACCCATCGAGCTAACCCGGTGTTTCCCGCAACCGTCGTGTCGTCAACGCCTCCGGGGGAAGAATCCTGGATCGCCTTGGCGTCTGAGCGAATAACTCTGCCGCTGCTGAAACGGTTTCTGCCAGAAATCATGGATATCCATCAGCCATTTTCCGGCGCAGGCCGAAACCTGTTGTTCGTCAGCATCCGCAAAACAATCGAGCATCAGGCGCGGCGAGTCCTGCATGCGATCTGGGGCATGGAACATTTTGGTCAAACGAAAACAGTCGTGATCGTCGATGCGGATGTTGATGTGAAACGCGAGGATTACGTTTGGTTTACGGTGGGGAACAATGCGTGCCCGAGTCGAGATTTTCTCTTCTCTGATGGTCTTGCGAGGGATGATGACTACACTCCTCTGACGCCAATGTTGAGCAGCCGCGTCGGCATTGATGCAACACGGAAAAAAGACCGTGAATCGTCGTTTGCCTGGCCGGACACTTTGAAAATGTCACAAGATATTGTCGAGCATGTCACAGAACGTTGGTCTGAATACGGCCTGGAACGGTAAGCGAATCCGAATCGCGCTACGTGTCGGCTTCCAACGTCATACCCACAAACAAAACGAATCAACCTGATTCTTAAAGATCAAAATTATGTCCGCGACCGTCGATAAATCAGAAGCTCGTGTCCGCCAGATGTTTGGTGAGATCTCAGGCCGCTACGACCTGATGAATCATGTTCTTTCCGGGGGCGTGGATTACTACTGGCGCTGGCGTACGATTCGCATGGTCGCGCCGAAAGGAACAACTCCGATCCTGGATGTCTGTACGGGAACCGGTGACCTCGCTCTCGCCTTTTGGAAAGCGGGAAAGGGAAAAATCCCGGTCATGGCGACGGATTTCACTCCGGAAATGTTGCGACTGGCCGAAGGGAAACGTGACAAACAATGGGGCAAGCAGATTGCGGAGGGAGCCGCACCCCTTACGTTTCTTGAGGCCGATACTCAACACCTTCCTTTCGAAGACGACCAATTTCAGATTGTTTCTGTGGCGTTCGGCCTGAGAAATGTCACGAACACAGAACTCGGGTTGAACGAGATGATTCGCGTTTGCCAACCGGGTGGGCGCGTTGCGGTTCTGGAATTCTCGATGCCGACCAATCCTTTGTTCAACGTGATCTATCGAAATTATTTTAAGTACGTGCTTCCACGCATCGGCCAACTTTTCGCTAAGAACAAGCAATCGGCTTATAATTACCTGCCAGCGTCAGTCTCGGAATTTCCCTACGGCAAAGCGCTCGCCAGCAAACTGGAAGCATGTGGCTTAACGAATGTGACCTTTACGCCGCTGACATTCGGCATCGCAACGTTGTATCTTGGACAAAAGCCCTAAAGTCGTAGCATGGGCTTCAGCCCGTGAAAAAAAATCACGTGGAGTATGAAAGCCCACACAAAAAAACTGGCCTCCCCCATGACCGACCGGCCAAGAATCCCAACGAATCTGATCACCGGCTTTCTCGGCGTGGGAAAGACCAGTGCGATCCGACATTTGATCTCCCAAAAACCGGATGGTGAAAAGTGGGCCGTCCTCGTGAACGAGTTCGGCGAAGTCGGCATCGACGGAGCGATCATCGAGGCCGCTGGCTCAGACAACGTCGCCGTCAGCGAAATTGCCGGGGGCTGTTTTTGCTGCTCAACCGACGCACCGATCGAATTTTCGCTCATGGAACTAATCCGTCAGACAAGCCCTCAACGGGTGCTGATCGAACCGACAGGACTGGGCCATCCGGCAAAGGTGCTCGATACGCTGCGAGGTCCGTGGTTCCGCAGTGTAATCGACTTACACGCGACGATTTGCCTGGCCGACGCGGCCGATTTCGATAATCCTAAAGTGACGAATGTCGAGGTGTTCCAGGATCAGCTTCACATGGCCGATATCGTCGCCGTGAACAAGCTTGATCGAACAGATCCCGCTCGGCTGGACGCATTCCTCGTCTATCTTCGTGGGATGTTCCCGCCGAAGTCGCAGATTCTGACAACCACACAGGGACGGCTGGCTCTTGCTCTGCTCGACGCAGACATTTCTCCCGAGCGAATCCCGCTATTTCCAGACGCACACCGCATCGAATCGACTGAACAAACGACAACACCCCCTGTCTCATCTCAAAAGAACATTTCGTTCCTTTTGCCCCGTCATCCCGTGCGGAAAGAGAGTCGTCAAGGAGACCGCGCTGCGTGTGGGTGGCTGTTCTCACCAATCGATAGCTTTCGCCGGGTCGACTTGTTCGAACTTTTCAACGGCAGTTTCGACGTGCATCGATTGAAAGGTGTCTTCAACGTGGGCAACGAATGGCTGCTGTTTAATCGCGTCGGGGGCGAGTTAACCTGTGAGTCAATCCCCTACCGCCGCGACAGTCGACTGGAAGTGATTCTCGACCAGCCGAGTTTTGACTGGAACGAATTCGAGCGATTGCTGATGAATTGTTTGCGAACCGCATAATCGCCTTTGTGCCACTGCATCGGACTTCTTCAGGATTGAAACTTGACTCATTGAGTCAAATTTCAGGATGTCTTCCAAAGTAGCCATCATCGCTCCGAGGCTGTCAGTGTTTGCGAAAATGGCGGCAAACGGTGGTCTAAAATCCTTCTACCTTTGCCGAGAATTTCGTTTTCAGCAGCATCGGCAGTCAGGTCTTGGGGGACATCTGCGC
>CAIVEI010000154.1 GCA_903904835.1 uncultured Schlesneria sp.
ACGAACCTGCGAGAATTTCTGCGACTTAAGACAGGTTCACGTTTTCCGAGGCTGAAAGTCGCCGCTACGGTCGCTCACCAGAGTTGCGCAAACTTTCGGGCGACTGAAATGTCGAAAAACGCCGGTAATCCGCCATAGTTGCGTAAATCCCGTTAACATCGCGCGAGGATTTTCAGCCGAGATCCGAGGCTGAAAGTCGCCGTTACGGTCGCGCACCAGAGTTGCGCAAACTTTCGGGCGACTGAAATAGTCGAAAAACGCCGGTAATCCGCCATAGTTGCGCAACGGCTTCGTGAAATAAGTTTGTGTTTGATGGGACGAAGGGAAGTATCGGACTTAACCTATCGGACTTATTGGTGAGGGATGTTCCCCTATTTTCCAATCCAGCGAACAATGACGGGTCCGGAAATTACAACCCAGCAGAGAGCCGAAATTAGAAGTGCGATCCCGGTCGCAACACTTCCGAAGTCTTTGGCGTGTTTCGACAACGGATGACGTTCCAGTGAAATACGATCGACGATGCTTTCGATGGCCGAGTTGAGGAACTCAACCAACATCGCCTGCATCATCGTCACAATCAAGATCAGGCGTTCAAGAGCACTCACCGGGAGCAGGAGCGAAATTGGCAACAGAACCAGGAACGTTCCGCAAATTTGGCGAATCGCCATTTCTTGAGCCAAGCCATCTCGAAACCCGGCGTAAGAATTCTTGCACGCATTCAAGAAGTGACGACAGCCACTTGATGGTTTGACGCCTTCGCCGTTTTCACTCATGACTCAAATGATCCGTCTTCGAATAACTCGTGAAAGTGACGATTGGGATTGAACCTGAAATCGTTCGACAGAAGTTACTGCTCACCAGCAAGGGGCAAAATCGGTTCCAATCAAGATTCTGGCGTTCCGATTGATGCATTGTCTAGCGCTCTCGTGAAAATCGTTTGCCACTTCAAGTAATACATCACCGTACATATCAGGCCCAGAACACCGCAAACCAGGAACACCTGATTCGATGGCATCCCCATTCGCATCACGATCAGAAAACTGGCCTGCAAACCCGTAAAACAGGACGAACGGTCCTGCCAGGCAGAGTGATCTGATGGCCTGAGCCCCTTCTCCAAGCTGGTCAGCCCAAATACCTCCGGCGGCAACTCCGAAGACGACGACTTGCTTCAGAATATTGTCGTTTGCCGCTCCAAGAGCCTGAGTCGCATTCAGACACATGAATCCAAAGCGATTGGAACGACGATTATCCATGTCTGTGCTCATATTGAAGAAGATTGACGGATCGGAGCGCGTGAAATTAGCGAAGAGACACAGATTTGCTCCTGCAATCGATACTGGAGAATGGTGGATTCGCATCTTTTGCAGAAGTCGAGGTACGCATCAGAAAGTCACGCAAAATGTTAAAAAATGTCGAACTCCGTTATCTACACCCGTTCAAAGAGTCGCTGAATTTGACGGCAAGCGATGGCGATGAAAATTGAGTACATTTCGGCGACACCGGGTTTCCGCTCGCGAACTTCAATTTTCCGTTCCCGCCCGATATGCTCGGATTTTCGCACGCGAACAAATCATCGATCAGAGCGCCAGAAGCACTGGCGTGTCGCGTGCATCATCATTTTTTGATTCGGCATTCTTGAGGAATAGACCATGGAAACCACCAACGGATCGTTAAACCGTAAACTGCGTATGGCCTTGGTTGGAGGGGGGCAAGGGTCATTTATTGGCCGGGTTCATGCAACCGCCGCAGTACTCGATAATCGAGCGGCACTGGTCGCCGGGGCGTTGTCTTCAGATCCGGTACGCGCCAAATCATCCGCACCGTCTTACGACATTGCGAATGATCGAGCCTATGGTTCGTACGAAGAATTGTGTCAAAAAGAGGCCGCTCTGCCTGCCGACAAACGAATCGACTTTGTCACTGTTGCGACCCCGAATCACACTCACTTTGCTGTGGCGAAAGCGGCCGTACAGGCGGGTTTTAACGTTATTTGTGACAAGCCGATGACTTTCGATCTGGCTCAGGCCGAAGAACTGGCTTCGCTGGTTGAAAAATCGGGTGTCGTCTTTGCCGTCAGCCATAATTACACCGGATATCCGCTGGTAAGGCAGGCTCGAGAAATGATTCTTGGGGGCGAGCTGGGTGAGATCCAGGCAATCCGCTCGAATTATATTCAGGGCTGGTTGAGAACTCGGCTTGAATCGTCGGACCAGAAGCAGGCTGCCTGGCGAACGGACCCGACAAAATCAGGAGCTGCCGGTTGTTTTGGCGACATCGGTACCCATGCTTACAACCTCGCTCGATACATGACCGGATTGTTGCCGGACAAGGTTTCCTGCCATCTGAAGGCCTTCGAGCCAGGTCGATTGCTGGACGATTATGGCCATGCCGTGATTCGTTTTGAAAACGGCGGACTCGGGACGGTGACGGCAAGTCAGATTTCTCACGGTCGCGAGAACGACTTGTTCATCGAAGTTGACGGGACGAAGGGTGCATTAGCCTGGCGTCAGGAAAACCCGAACGAAATGATGGTTCGCCGCAATGGGCAACCTCATTCGGTTTACACCCGTGACCCCAACGCCTCATTCATGAATGCATCAGGAAAAGCGGCCTGTCGACTACCGAGCGGTCATCCTGAAGCGTTTTTCGAGGCGTTTGCAAACGTTTATCGTTTCGCTTACGACGACATGGTGAAACGAGCCGCGGGTCAGTCGTTTGAACGACGTAACACCGTCTATCCGAACGTTTACGACGGTGTCGAAGGGATGTACTTTATCCAGCAATGTGTGGCGAGCAGTGCGTTGGATGGTGCCTGGCTACCACTTAAGCATCCTGCCGCCCGACGCTGAAGATCGTGGATTTTGCCTGTCGAAGGGGCCGATCTCGCAGATTTGGCCGATCACCATTTTTTGCCCTACGAAATGGTGATCGGTTGCCTGCTTGCCTCTCGTAACGCTTTTGCAACTTTGTCGCACAAGATTTCAGAATGTCATGACAATTTCGCGTGCGGAAACATCACTAATGACGTTCTTACGACGCCGAAAATCAAAATCGCGAATTCCGGTGACAGTTAACTCGCAATTGTCTGATTTGGATAAAAACGATATGAGACGCACTTACCCGGTGCTCGGTCGTTTTAAAACTTCTTTGCAAATAGCCGCCGTAAGATTGCAGAGCGCAGGGTGGGAGAGCGATGGTGACTGGCATGACGATCTATGGGCCGAAAAGAACATCCCGTAAGTGGATCTGGCTCGCGGTCGTATGCTTGATCTGTGGAAACGGGTGCGCGACGGTGCCCTATAGGTATTCACGCTTTCATCCGCCGGAAGAAGACGCTCAAACTGAAGTTGTCTTTGATTACGGCCAGCCTCAGAAAACACTGGATAACATCGCGTGGTTCACAGGGATCTGGTCTCGGATTCTGTCGCTGAATTCTCACGTGAATAACCACGATTTGACCGATGAGACTCGGGCCAAACTGACGGCGTATCTGGAAGAAAATGATCTGACAGATGTCCTTGTCCGCGTGAATCAGTACGATCCCAAAGGGGAGTGGCGGCGGTTGCGAGAAAATCGCCGCGTTGCTGCCGGATGGCGGTATTCCGCAGGATTAGTGAGTATGGCTCATTACACGCTGCTTCCCGGGCGCGTCTTTGGCGGGGATACGTATAATCCCTTTACCAATTCGCTGTATATCAATTCAGATGTCTCTGCCGTCGTTCTGCACGAAGCCGCATACGCAAAGGATATTCATTCGCAACCGCACCCGGGTACGTATGCCGTTTTCAATGAATTGCCAGTCATGTCACTTTGGCGACACACAAAAGGTGTTAATGACATTCTCGGTTATGCAAGAACGAATGATGATTGGACCATTGAACGTGAGACCTATCGCGTTGTCTATCCGCAGATGGGTGTTCACTCGATGTCTTTGACAGGAACTTTTGTCCCCTGGTGGGAGGGGATCTTATTTACCGTCGCTGGTGCTACTGCCGGTCACGTCACAGGCCAAGTCGCTATTTCGATTCGAAAAAAGGAAAGGGACGCGCAGCAAGAGGAGCTGGCATTGGAAGAAGTTCCTGAATCAGTACCGGTGTTGGCAGAAAACCCCGAATCGAGTGAGCCTAAGTCGAAAATCCAATTTACCGACCATTCATCAGAATCGCCCCCCAATTCGCATTCGCTTGAACACGACGACAGTCCGTTGCGAGGATTGCGAAAATAATTCTATCTTGAGGAACTTGACGTTAGAAATGGCGCCAAAGTTCCTCAGGTTCATGGAGCGGAAGCTTCTGGCGAACCGAACCGCCTGCTGCGGCTCACAAAGAACGGAGTCTCCAAGCATGTCTCAGTTCTTGCGGCTGTTCCTTATCGGAGCATTTCTGACAACCACCGGCGGATGCGCAAGCGGCCTTGGAAACTGGTTCCGGCATGACCAAACTCGTTCGTCGGCAGAACTTTCTACGACGCGCCCACAAATTGAGCGAGGGACTCCCCGCCCCATGATTGATGGGATTGGATGGGTTGTCGGAATCCCTTCAAAGATCATTCTTTGGGACAGACGGATCGACAACCACAAGATCTCACCAGAAACGGAATCGGCAATCACACAATATATTAGCGACCTGGACCTTTGCGATACGAAAGTACGACTCAACCAATATGCACCGTTCGACGAATGGCGAAGGCTGAATGCCAATCGCACGGTCGGATGGGGCTGGCGGTACACGCTCGGTGTCTTGGCGTGGGCCGATGAAGCGATCTTTCCGGGACGGATCTTTGGCGGCGACCGTTACAACGCTTATACGAATACCATCTCGATCTATTCAGATGCTCCTTCGGTCGCAGTCAAAGAAGGAAGCCGTGCTCGCGATATCAGATCGCGGTCGCTGCCGGGTACTTACGCCGCAGTGAATTCAATGCCATTAATTTCGATGTGGCACGAAACTGTAGCGACAGGTTATGCCATGGAATATCTGCAAGATGATCTGCCGAAATCCGAACGTGAAGGTTATTACCTGCTTTACCCGTCGTACGGCGCTCATCTTGGTAGCAACCTTGCTTCGTTTACTGCGGTCCCCAATACGGTCAGCGCTGCTATTTTTGCGATCCCTGGCCACATTGTCGGACGGTACGAAGGGAATCGCGTAAACGATTCGAGAACGATGTTACGGGCTCAAGACACAAGTCTTTCTGCACATGAAGCTTCAGGCAAATCAGATTGAATTGAGTCTGGACAAAAAAACACCGCCAGAAGGTGCGACACAACTTCTGGCGGCGAATTCTCACTTGCGAGTATCAGATCCCCGGATCAAGGGGAATGAGGCGTTGGATCATTATCCGACTTGTTGTTGGCAGTGATGGCAATCACGAGAGCTGCAACGGCGATACCGGCGAGAAGGGCGCCGGCACAGCACAACCAAACTCCCGATCCGTCGTCGCAACAGCATCCATATTGACCGCGTGCACCGTTTTCACCAAGAACCAACAGCCCCTGAGTTTTCGCTGCTGGAGGTGCCGATTGCTGAGCCCAGAGACGATACGTCCCTTCGGTCGCACCGCAACTGACCTGGTAAACACCGGATTTCAAATTTTGGACCGCGAAACGCCCTTCGCTATCGGTTACCGATTGACCGACTTCAGTCTTACCTTGCTTCAGAACGACCTTTGCACCCTTGACCGGAACACCGGTGTGGTCAACGGTTCGTCCGTTGAACGCGCCTGACTTGCCAAGGCTGACGTCAAGAATCGAGTTCTCTGGAACAATCTTGACTGCAGGGGCTGGGGAAAGTTTTTGTTCAGCCAGAATTCGTGTTTGAGGAAACACAATTCCGACCATGGCGAGTGCGACCGATGCACTCTTAATAAAGGCGAATCCTTTGCTCACGTCCG
>CAIVEI010000155.1 GCA_903904835.1 uncultured Schlesneria sp.
CGGCGGCTTCCTCGGACGCAAACACGACGGCGAACCGGGTTGGCAGACAATCTGGCGAGGGTTCAAAAAACTACAACTCATCATTCAAGGAATGGAGCTCGCCAGAAATTGATCAACCAAAAACGAGGGTAATGACAAGGACATAAGTCCGGGGATTCATCGACAAACCGCGCCTCACATCGTTCAACCGGACATCGACGAGAGGGGGATTTCGGCAATTCACGGATTCGTTGCAGTGAATGAAAACCAAAACGTCATTCGCCAAACTCTCGTTTCAACTGTTGCGCAGCAACGCTCTAAGAAATCGGCTGAACGCCGATCGCCCTGCGCCGCTGGCTACGGGTGAAACGAGAAGAAAGCACACTTCCCTGACATAAACATAACGACAAACTATACACAACACACACTTGACATGTCAACGCATTTTGGCATGATGCTTCTTAACGTTTGGAATGTGCTCACCAGATTTTTCTTCCAAGGCCAAGCCGATGTCCACGACGGCAATTCCCGGTTCTCGCCCAGGATCAGAGATTGCCGCATGTGCGTGATACGTTCCCGACATTCAATCGGCACGCTCCAGAGGCGTGAAACCGGACGTCCTTCCGTTCGCCAACGCTGAGCGATTTCGTTGTGATTCCTGATTTTCCGACTCCTAAAAAAGGGGACTGGCTCCGTCCGCGGTGCCTGTCTCCTTTTCGTCTTTGCAATTACATCGGACCGTACTCACAGTAAAGTCGAATGCCCCCTTTATGCGTCCCCAGAGGATAAGTTTCACGATGGAAAAAAGTCTCTTGAGTACGCGACAAGGGCAAATGAGTTAGCCAACTTTTCCGACGCGAATCGTGACGTTATCATTAAGCTCAGATGGTAGAGTCTGGTGCGCTTTGCGAAGAACCCAATTAAGCGACGAGCTCGGAGTTTTCGAAGGGCGTGCTTTTTGAGAGTCGGCTACAAATCAGGCCGCGACTTCACAGAGTTTAAAGGTGGACCAGTCGGTCGCCGTAAGTGTGTCGAAACGATTTCATTCGAATGAACAGGCTGGTACGACATGTTCGATCCCTACCGAAAGTGGTTGGGCATCCCCCCTAAGGATCAGCCACCCAACCATTACCGATTGCTTGGATTGGAAAACTTTGAGTCCGATTTGGACATCATCGAGGGAGGCGTGGAACGGCAAATGAACTTTGTCAGGCAGTACCAATCGGGGGAACATGCCGCCGCCGCCTCGAAGCTGTTGAACGAATTGGCGATCGCCCGACTTTGCCTGCTGAAACCAGACAAGAAGGCTGTGTATGACGCACAGTTGCGGCTCAAACTGGCCCCGCCGAAATCCGAAGCCAGCAATTTGGCTGAACCGCTGTTTTCAGCTGCGGAATTTCAAATGGATTCCGTTCTGCCACCGGTATTGAAGACGAAGCAAAAGAAGAAGAGGGGGCCAATGGGCGGCCCGCCGCAACATCAGCTCTTTGCCGGTGTTATCGGGGCTACGGTTGTTTTGTTACTGATCGCGTTCCTCCTCAATCGACCGGCACGTCCCAGGATTGACTCCCCGTCACCAATCGTCTCCTCTTCGACGAAGTCACTTGAGAATCTTGCTCGGATTGACGGACCGAAGGCAACAATCGAAACGCCGATGTCGAACAACCCGCATTCCTCGATTGCAACGACGTCCGTTTCCGCACCAGCACCCCCTGCTGAGACTCGAACACAGCCGGCTCCGATTCCGATCGGCGGGTTCGCGCTGCATTTTGAGGAGGGAGACTTTGTCGAACTCACCGGTTCCCGTCACGCCGTCGATCTCAGCGTTCCGTTCACGGTTGAGTTATGGTTGCGGTTCCCCGATACGGAAAAAGAATCGGTTCTCTTCGGCGATTACTGCTGGGGCAAGACTCATCCGGACGATCCGGAACGAGCTGCTTCGGGTTGGGCGTTTCAGGTACGGAACAACAAAGGTGAGTACAAGGTCGGCGTACAGTATGCGCTACCGGGTGGTTCGGCCACGCATTCATTGGCCCTAATGCCGACTCCTGGCGAAGCGTGGCACCACCTCGCCCTATGCAGCACACCTGAGACTGCCCGCGTCTATGTCGACGGAAAGCTCAGCTCGGCTCATCCGGCGTTGGTCGGGCGAATTCGGCAAGGATATTCCAGTCTTTTTTTCGGCGGAATGGAGTATACCTCCAAGGAACTCTGTTTTGCGGGTGATATCCGCGCTTTCAGGCTCTCCAAAATTGACCGATACAAGGCCGATTTCACGCCATCGCTGAAGTTCGACAAGGACGAAGAAACGTTTGTAATTTACGATTTTTCCCACCAGCAGAACGGAGAGCTGCAAGACCTTGCCGGCAACCATGCCGGACGAATCTCCGGAGCCCGGTGGATTCCCCTGCAGCAGGCGAATTGAGAACGAAATCAAGATCCGAGGGCTGGGTTGCCCCGGTCGCCGTTTCATTCGTTGCCGGGCAAGGAGCGAGCGTGGGGACACAGCACCGTGGGCGTTCAGCATATTTCGATTGCTGAGCCGACTTCGTTAGCTTCAAGCAAACCACCGTCTTAACTGTCTCGTCAGTAAACAGTGAGAACATGATTTTCTTCAACCGAAAGTCCTCGCGATATCGAAAGTACTGTGCCTCCAGGGTGTCCCCGGGGAGCGGTCAGAACACGCAATAAAGCAGAATGTCCCCTTTATGCTTTCCCTCGTGAGAATTTTTCCATAACTGTTGGCACCATCGATCGGTGTGACTTCACTGAATGACTTCAACCCAACAAGGCCGGGATCCCAACCCAACACGCTGAGTTTGGGCTTTTCGGAGCCGTCGTCGTTCTTGCCACCATCGAAAACAATCGCGGATGGGACTGCGAACGCCAGGCTGTAACCGAAAGCAACCCACTGCACGGCGATCAGCGGAACGCAGACCATTACGCACATAAAGAGATTGAGCAGATTTTTTGACCGGACCATCCCTCCGTAAAACAAAGCAAGTCCCGGCATCATGAAAAACACCAGGGCGGTACTGATCATCAACCACGCAGTGGAACCGGTGTCGTAAGTTGCGAGAGTTTTTGCCACGACGGACGGGGACGACTGCTTAAGCTGAACATCAGATAGAGTCGACGCCGTTTCCGATTCTTTAGCAGCGGCACCATCCTGGGCTAAGGCGATGCCGGTCGCCCAAAAACTCAGACTCAGCAACATGACAAACATGGCCGCACCGATCAATTTCCGCGATAGTAACAACTCACACCTCCATTAAAATGAAACACCCTTTTTATTGACCGAGCGACTTGGTTCAACCTGCTGACATTTGCATTCAGCATCAGACTTGCCAGACAGCATTTTGTTTTTGCTTGTATGTCGTAATTAACGATGTAAAGCCAACGGAAACATAGGCGTTTAGGACATTATTCAGGTACGATTCAAGTTCTGACCGGTTCGTCAGGGACGTTAAAGCGGATTTCAGTTCGTGCGGCGATAAACGCTGTCGGCAGACTGAACGAGGTTCTCTGGCCGCCGTCAGGTCTTCACAGATTATCAACTCGATGAAGGGTCTTTGTGATTCAGTCGGGCATCGATGATTTGGGTCGATTTTCTGACTTAACCGCTCAGATCGACGCCTGGTCCGATCACCGAGTGCAATGCGTTTCTGCCGTTCGCGAAGAAACTGGTATATACGAAAAAAGCGACAAAGCGCAGAGGCCGCGCTGGCGCTCAGGGCGGCTCCTAATATGACTGGAATTATCGCCGCCCAAGGCGAATTAGAAATAGCAGTGCCTTCCTTACCGAAAAGGGCAAAGAAGGCAGAAACTCCCCCAAACATTGCGGCGCCAACGATGATCCTAAGGGACGGACGCTGAAAGTTTGTCATGAAGGACACACGTTTTAAAACAGTCGCGGGCCGAAGTCATCAGCGACCAACGAAACGTTGATTCAGACGATTTCCAGCCGACGACAATGATTCAGTGGAAAAAATCTTGGAGCACGGAACTGGCAAGGACCCCTTTCGTTCCCGCTCTCGTTCAACTGCATCAGATGCATTTACTGTTCGGCGTTTCCTCAGGAAGACGCCAACTTTGTCGCTGGCTGAGTAAGCTTTACTGCCACTTGACGCGAGACGGTCGGCTGGCCTAATACGTTTCGGTGTTTCATGTACCGGGTTCCTCGGTAACACAGATTCACTTCAAGAGGTTGATCTTCAAATTCATCATTTGCGACGGGTGACGTACTCGTGATCCCCCGGTAGCACAAGATACCATTGATCGGCACTTGACGAGTTTTCCTCCTCGAGACCGATTTTGACGTTGGCACGGAAACCGGAGTTCCGCGATAACACAAGGAATTCTTGTCGCTCACACACGTGATTTCCGAATCGGAATCTGAGTTTGAACTCGGCGATGCAGGTTGAACCCCGCGGTAACACAAGCCACTTACGACTGTCGTGTTCTGGCTTTCCCGATTTGAAACCGAGCTGGCAGTCGGGGACGAAACGAGATTCCCTCGGTAACACAAGGCTCCTTCGACCAGTGTTTTGTGACCACCAAGTTGCGGCATCGATGACGAAGCAAGCAACTCGCGATTTCCACGGTAGCAGAGTGAATTGACGGAATGCCGGCACTGGCTTTCGTGCATCAACTGCCCCATTTGGAACATGCGAGAAAATGCTGACATGACGATCGCACAAAGTGCAGCTCCAGCGGCAACTGGAATCATCACGTCCCAAAAAGTGAGACCGTCAGCATTGATTCTGAGTGTCGCGATGAGTCCGTAGACGGCTCCCACGATCGCTGATCCGCTAATCGTCCAAATTGTCCTACGTTTTAAGGCTAACATGGCAATCCTCCTTTGACCGCAAACATGCAGGATGCGGTCCGTTTGTCGTGCCAAACCGCACGACTGGTACTGAGCAAAAAGCCTCTTAACGGCTCTGTCAAACGACATGAGTCGAGGGGCTTATGAATGACTGAAGTGTTTCATCAACAAACCAGCGTCAACGATGAAAATCGCGATCTTGACTGAGAACACGACAGCAAAAAGCAATACCCATGCCGAATCGGAGCCGCACGTCACAACTCATTAATCAGCAAGCAGAAACGATGAGTTTAAAAAATTTGACGGGATGCCGAGGAATTGCAGTTCGCCCGAACCATCATGCAATTTGCACGGTCATGAAATTGAATCCGTACGCACAACCAAGCGAAAGACAAACCGTTGTGATCGGTAAAACATTTCGGCGCGATGTTTGCACTCAATAAGTGTGGAGAATAATCATGAATTCCGTATCGAAAAAATATCCGATTGACCCAATGTCCGCGACGAATGCTTCTTGCAGGCGTACCAAGTTTGATTCGACGTCGATCGCAGGGATCGCTATGGTCACTTTGTTGGCGGCAATATTCGCTTTCGAGTTTTTTCGGATTCTGAACTTGATTGATTGGTGAGTCTCAATGAATGTCCTCCTGATCGATGACGATTCAAACCTGCGAAAATCGATCCGGCTCGCGCTGGAGACAATGAAACACCAAGTGACTGAAGCGCGCGACGGCGCTCAGGCTCAAGAACTGCTCGCGCACGGTCTTTACGACGTGGCATTTCTCGATCTGCGGCTCGGTCACGAAAAAGGGCTCGACCTGCTGCTTCCGCTTTTAAGATTGGCGCCGGGGCTTCCGATCGTCGTGATTACGGCTTACGCCACAATTGATATCGCGGTCGAAGCCATGCGCCGTGGGGCCGTTGATTTTTTACCAAAGCCATTTACTCCCGATGAAATCCGGATCGTCCTGGACCGAGTCGCACGATTACGCCGCCTTCAATCGCACGTCGAAGATCTGGAAGAGCGCGTACGGTCGGTCGTTCCTGAGGTGGATCTGGAGACTCAAGATCCCGCCATGCGGCAAGCGCTGGACATCGCTTTTCGTGCGGCACCGACGCAGGCGACCATCCTTGTACGTGGCGAAAGCGGTACCGGAAAAGGGGTGCTGGCTCGAGCGATTCATGCGCGCAGCCAGCGGTCATCCGCACCGTTTATCACGATTCATTGCCCGAGCCTCTCCGCCGAGTTGCTGGAAAGTGAATTGTTCGGACACGTTCGCGGAGCCTTTACCGGGGCCGTGCAAGACACATTCGGAAAAGTCGCTGCGGCCGAAGGGGGAACGTTGTTCCTGGACGAAATCGGTGATCTGCCGTCGGCTCTTCAGCCAAAGCTATTGCGCTTGTTGCAAGACCGACAGTATGAACGTGTCGGCGAGACCAAAACTCGTGTCTGCGACGTACGGATTCTCGCCGCGACGAACCGCGACTTGCAGGCGTTTGTCGCTGCCGGAACATTTCGCGAAGATCTCTTGTACCGACTCAACATGTTCGAGATTGTTCTTCCCCCATTGCGACAACGTCGCGCTGACCTCGAAGCACTTATCGATCACCTGCTCCGTTTCTTCGCCCGGCAAAATGGGAAAGGGATTTCTGGATTTACGGCTGAAGCCCGCGCGGCATTGCTGCGTCATCCCTGGCCCGGAAACGTGCGCGAATTACGGAACGCCATCGAACGCGGCGTCATTCTTGCCACAGGATCTGAAGTTGGCTTGTCGGAGTTGCCAGCACAGATTGGCGAGACGTTGCCGTTGGCCGTCATGCAGGTCGGTGGTGCTGTGACCCTGGAAGAATTAGAGGCCGAACACGTTCGACGTGTCCTGGCGAAGACTCCGATTCTCGAGGACGCGGCATCAGTCCTGGGGATCGATACCAGCACCTTATACCGTAAGCGGAAACGATATGGGTTATAAAGCCATGAACATACCCATCACGCTACGACAGCGGATCTTGTTGACGCTGCTTCCCCTGCTGATCCTTTTGGGCGTCCTGGGAAGCGCGGGTGTTTTGCTGCTGCGCCAATTGGGTGGCAGTATCGATGTCATCCTGCGCGAGAATTATAACAGTGTGATTGCGGTGCAGGATCTGAAAGAGGCGCTGGAACGGATCGACTCTTCGTTTCAGTTCATGTTGGTGGCACAGGGACTTCAGAACCCCGAAGAACGGGATTCGCTGACACTCCACGCGCTCAAACAGTTCGACACCAACTGGGATATCTATCAAAAAGCATTGGCTACGGAACAAGCCAACGTGACGATTCACCCCGAAGAAGATCTTTTGGTCAGCAGTCTGACGGAACTGACTCGAACGTATCGTGAGCAGAGCGAAAAGTTCTATCAACACGCCTCTGACAAATCAGTGGAACATCAGGACTATTATGGCAAAGAGGGGCTGTACGAAAGGTTTTTGCAAATCAAGCAGCACGCCGACGACATTCTGCAATTGAACCAGCAGGAGATGAAACAGGCCAGCCAGGATGCGAGCCGGTTGGCCTCGCGGTCCATGATCTGGCTGAGTGTCGGGCTGGCCGTTGCTGTGTTTCTGGCCTCCCTTTCCGCCTGGCATACGATCCGTTCAACGCTACGACCGATTCAGGCCGTCACACAGGCGGCACTTGGAATCAGCGCCGGAGATCTGGATCAGATGGTGCCCGTCTTTTCGCGGGACGAGCTTGGCCAATTGGCTGAGGCCTTCAACGTGATGACGCACCGATTACGGGAATACCGCCAGTCGCAGTCGTCACACCTGCGTCGCGCCCAGTTGACCAGTCAAGCCACGATCGACTCGTTTCCTGATGCGGTGCTTGTGATTGATTCCGAGGGACGTGTCGAAATGGCCAATCCAGCGGCTCGACGGTTGCTCGGCGTCGTGCAACGAGAAAAGAATCTGCCGACATCGGGGACGTGGTTACCTCCGGAACAATTGCGAGAGCAGTTGAATGATGCACTTCGGGGGCAGCGTGATTATCTTCCAGAAGGTTTCGATCGGATCATCCTTTTGGGGCAGGATGGTGGGGAACGTGCTCTCTTGCCTCGGATCCTCACGATCCGCGATCCGAATGGCCTGACGCTGGGTGCTGCCGTTCTGTTACAGGATGTCACTCGATTGCGGTTGCTTGATCAGATGAAAGGGGACCTGGTTGCGACGGCAAGTCACGAACTGAAAACCCCACTCACAAGTGTTCGTCTGGCCGTTCATCTATTGCTTGAGGAGTCAACGGGACCGCTCACGACTAAGCAAACAGAACTTCTGCTCGATGCGCGTGAGAACAGCGAGCGTCTGCTGGCGATGGTCAATAACCTGCTGGACCTGGCGCGCCTGGAACAGGGTTGGCGACAACTCGAAGTGCATCCCGCCTCGTGCAAGTCTCTGATGCACGAAGCCGCTGAAGCGATTCAAATGCGCATGCAGGACAAGAAAGTCGAGCTCGTTGCCGAGATCCCCGATGGGCTGCCGCACGTTGCTGTCGATAAAGAGCGGATCGGACATGCGCTGCGGAACTTGCTCGACAATGCACTGACTTACACTGACGCGGGTGGTCGGATCACACTGACCGCAAAGGCGGACAATGACGCCGTCATCCTGTCCGTAAGCGATACGGGGACTGGGATCGCGCCCGAGTATGTTCCCCGGATTTTCGAGAAGTTTTTTCGAGTGCCAGACCAAAGCCGAGGAGGAGGCACCGGGTTGGGATTGGCGATCGTTCACGAAATCGTCGTCGGACACGGCGGGACGATTACCTGCGAAAGTCAGCCGGGAGTTGGGACGACATTTCATATCCGACTGCCGGTATCTCATTCCGATGTTGATTACGGAGAAGTCGTCGTTTATGGAGAGGCGTCTTCAGCGTCGTTGAACGGAGGAACCCGCAGTGAGTGAAGATCAATCAGCGAAAACTCCTGAACAATTCTTGTCGTTGATCCACCAGCAGCGACGAGGTCGACTGAAAATCTATCTTGGTTTCGCTGCCGGTGTCGGAAAGACTTATGAAATGCTTCAGGAGGGTCAGCGGCTAAAGAACCGTGAAGTTGATGTCGTGATCGGAGTCGTTGTCACTCACGGTAGGGTTGATACTGCCGCTCAGATTGGCAACCTGGAATTGATCCCGCTGCGTCGCATCGAATACCACGGTGTTGTCATCGAAGAGATGGACCTGGATGGCATTCTCCTCCGGAAACCGGCGGTCGTTCTGGTCGATGAACTGGCTCATACAAATGCACCCGGCAGCCGTTACGCGAAACGCTATCAGGACGTCGAAGAATTGTTGCATGCGGGGATCAATGTTATTAGCACTCTGAACATTCAACATCTGGAGAGCTTGTATGACATGGTTGAAAAAGCCACGGGAGTCAAGGTCAAGGAACGTATTCCCGACTATATTGTGGGAATGGCCGACCAACTGATCAACGTGGACTTATCGGCAGAAGATCTGCGCGAACGAATTGCGGCTGGCAAAGTCTATTCTGCGGATCGAATCGATCGAGCATTGGGAAGTTTTTTCACGCAGGCCAATTTGACTCGTCTTCGCGAATTTGCCCTGGCAGAGATGGCGCTTCGTTTGGACCAACGTCTGACAAATCGTGACTCCGACAGCGAAACATCCAGCGCAAATCGCGTAATGGTTTGCTTAAGTTCCCGTGGCCCGAACGTGGATCATCTCGTGCGGCGTGCGGCACGAATGGCTGATCGGCTCAGTGCCCCATGGTACGCAGTCTACATCCAAACGGCCGAAGAAGAAGTCACTCGAATTCCCGCCGCCGTTCAAAGGCAAGTCAACAACAATCTAGCGCTCGTGCAGCAACTTGGTGGAACCCAGATGACGTTTAAAGGGACTGATGTCGTCACGACCATGGCCACGTTTGCCAAAGAATATGGCATTTCGCATATCGTGATTGGTAGAACGCGTCGGCCGTGGTATTTTCGTTGGCTTGGCAAAACGGTTCTTGAACAATTGCTGATCGCTCTTCCCAGTGTCGATGTTCTGGTTGCGGGCATTCCCGTAGAACAGAATTCTTGATGAAATCCAATATCGATTGGATCAAAACGAAAAACCCTTCGAGCGCGGTCACAGCGCCGAAGGGCTTTTCATTTCTTCGAGTTGTTAAATCCAGGATTATCCGCCGAGAGCCGAGATGCGTGGTTGTGATTTCGCTGCAACAACGATGAGCGCATTTTGTGGTAAACGCCTCATTGACGTTTCTCGCTTCCGCACGCTTCCGATCGTTCGCTCCAATGATCGCTGATGAAATTGTGTTGCGATCGAAACAACGCGAACAATTCCAACAGCGGCACCGATGACAAGCCCGATAAAGGCCCAGATGCCCCCGATCGATATGAGTCCCAACGGAGTCAGTTCGTAACGCGCCTGTGCTCTCAGGCCACCAAAGACGATTCCATACAGCCCCAAACAGACTGCACACAGAATTGCATCGGCAAAAATCACGCGAAGGGCGTGGGCTCCCGACGACACCAGTTTACGACATTCTTGATTCGACATTTGCATGTTCATGACATCTCCTCCTGGCCGGGCAAGAAAGTCCCGGTACCGTGCAATGTCATAAGCAATCGTCGGGCCAAAGAGTGCGTATTTGTCATAAGTGATTGAATCACCGCAGCCTACAACGATCGCCGACTTTTTTTGAAGTCTTAAAGAATTGCAAGCCGCACGATTCACCGTGCAAATTGCCCAGTAAGAATAGAGTTTCTCGCAGCGGATTGTAACGGTCTTAAATCGGTGTTGACCCTGACTCCGGTTTGCGTGGCTTTCCGTTTGCAGTGATGCAGCATTTCGAATGCAATACGAGGGTACCGGCGTGTGGGGCATTGAACCTCGGTTCTGTGACCACACCTTGACATATTCGGCGTCACAGTATTGGCTGCCTTAGCATCGACGCGGTCGAACAAACGCCACTTGAACCGTGGACCGTGGAGAGACCGCACCGTGGGCGTTTCGCATATTTCGATTGCTGAGCCGACTTCGTTAGCTTCAAGCAAACCACCTTCTTAACTGTCGCGTCAGTAAACAGTGAGAACATGATTTTCTTCAACCGAAAGTCCTCGCGACACTGAACGTGCTGTGTCCACGGGGGACGGCGACACGAGGGTATCGGCAGGCCGAAAAGCACAGACATTTGTTTGGTCTGTTTCCTTAAAATCTTCCGGAAAACCAGTACCTGATTCTATGTGATATATGCAAGAAATGGCGACTGGCCAGCGTTAGCGCCGGACCAGCCGCCATCATCAATTTCCATCGAATCGAGTCAACGTTCGTCAGGCAGCTTTGAATCGACGACGGAGGTAAGAACCTGCGACGCCGGCAACACCGATCATCAGCGAGACCACGCTCGAGGGTTCGGGCACGGCCGATTGCGTGCTGTCAGACAGATTCACGTCGGCGAGGAACACGGTCGGGGGAACGCCGTTCGGTGTGCCGACAGCCAGGAAACTAAGAACCTCTGAGACGCTCGTGGCAGTGAAAGTCATGCTCTGCGACTCCCAAGCGCCAACACCGTGGGAATCGAGGGAGTACAGACTTGAATCTTGCGTGTCGGAGCCGAATGAGACAGACCATTTTTCTGTCGTCGCGCCGTCGTGGTTAGTCTGCTGACCAGCGGCCTGCTGGAAGGTGAGGGTGTATTGATGACCAACCGTCAATTCGTTGATCGTCTGCGAGAGAGCCTTGCCGTAGCGAGAGTCGCCGTCCATCTGGATGAAATTTCCAGTGTAGGGGGCAGCGGGGTCGGCGAAAGGACCATAAACGGCATAGCCGCCAGTGCTCGAGGTCGCCGATCCTGGTGTATCAAGGGCCGAATACTGAACGGTGTTGCTGATGCTCCAACCGGTCGGAACGTGATCCGAGAGTTGACCCTTATCACCGGCGGCGATCGTGGTGCCCGAGTAGGACAAGAAGTCACCGTTGGTAACCAGGTTACCAGCCTGCACTGCGGAAGCGAGCCCAAGCATGAGGCCAAAAACAACAGCCGAATCGCACAAAGAAATCTTCAACGTCAACCCCTATATAAATAAACCCAGAGTGCTTCTCTCGCACGAGAGAAACATGGCCCCAACGACGGTCATTGAGACAAGAAACACTTAAACATCAGAACTTAACTCGATGAACAACATTCCCTGAAAACTCAGGGACAGCGGTTACATCGTAAAACCGAGCGTCGGTTGTCTTCGTAGACGAAAACACGATGAAATCTGACAAGCGTGGGTGCGTCTGCGCGAAACGCAGGCCGGAAGGACGCGAGCAAGGTTAAAGGCGAAAAACGGAAACTCAATTTATCGCAGCCACCAGATTCGACTTATCACAATCGCAGCCACTCATTCCGCATGGCGGAAATGTTTAGGCCCCAAGTTCCGAATGGCAACGGGCCGAAACAAGGAAAGTGGAGATTTTCTCTGTATTGAGAAAAGGATACATCGCACGCCAGTTCGGCCCGGCGCGGGTGGCACTGCTGAGCACTTCTCGGTGGCAGCCTGCTTCTGGGAACGGACGGCAGCGAGAGCGATGGAGGATCAAACCATGGGGACACACCATGGGGACACAGCACGGTGGGCATTCAGCATATTTCGATTGCTGAGCCGACTTCGTTAGCTTCACGCAAACCGTCGTCTTAACTGGCTCGCCGGTAAAAAATTAGAACATGATTTTCTGCAACCGAAAGTCCTCGCGTCATCGAACGCTCTGTGTCCCGGGGACCGCCCGGCGATTCGGTCAGCTCGTCTGACAGAATCGCTGGGCGATTTGCATTGTTGATGTCGACAGTGCTCAGCGCCAATCGACTTGCGTTTAGCAACGCGTCGAACATCGGGAACCGAACTTACCGGCAGTCAAGTTCGCAAGGAAACCTTTTTTAAGCCGGTCGATTGTCCCATGGAGGTGCGAATTCAATGTTGCCAGGTTTTACGTCGGCAAGGTAAATTCCAAGTGCGGCGAACGTGCTCATGATCAAACGAACAATTGGCCAGCCGTCACTGAATTGCTCGGCTTTTTCCGCTCGCCATTCTTCAAGTACTTCTTCGGGGTAGTCGGGACGCTGATCGAGATATGCACCAGCGAAGTCGAGAACGAACGGCGGATTAACGATTGTCATCTCGACCACCAATAATTCGTCATCGAAGTTAAGTAGTTGAGGAACCTGAAACCCCATGACGGTCGTGACGTCATTTTGTTGCAGGCGTTGATAGACATCACGTTCTCGCAGATACAGTCGATCAAAACGAAAGACTTTGATTGCGGAATGACGACTCGTCACGAACACGCTACCATCGAACCCCGCACCTAAGCCGCCAGAAATCGTTAATCCGTGTTTTTCAGCGAAACAGGTGGCTCGAATTTCTAGATCGTTTGGAGGAGATTCCATGTCAATCGCCGTCATGCCCTATTCGGCCAAGGTCGATTTGAAACTCATCGTCGGGAGCAAGACATTTCAATTGGGTCAGGTCGGGCCTGACCGATTGATATTTCGCGATGCGTGTCAATTGCCCCCATGTGACGGGGAAATTGTAATGATGATCGATGACGAAGAACAGCGATGGAAGGTCAGGCTTCCGAATGGTTGTTCAATGGATTCATTGGTTGTAATGACAGAAGTTATTGCCTGAAAATAAAGAAACATTGTTCTTTGTGATCACTAAAATCGGAAGGCGTAAGCATGCAACCGTGGGTACGCAGCAAGGTGGGCGTTCAGCATATTTCGATTGCTGAGCCGACTTCGTTAGCTTCACGCAAACCGCCGTCTTAACTGTCTCGTCAGTTAACAGTGAGAACATGATTTTTCTGCAACCGAAAGTCCTTGCGACACCGAACCTGCTGTGTCCCCGGGACGAAGCCCAGCTCAATTCAATGCCGCGTCTCTGACCGCCATTACACGAGGAATCGATTGCTCCGCAGATTGATTATTTGCCATGTCGCTCACGCATGCTTCGAAGATAAGCGGCAAGCTGCAAGTGATGGGCGTATTCGGCCCAGCCGTCTGGTGTGTTATGGACCTTCGTATCGCGAATTGTCGGATCGGCGCCATTCTCAAGCAGCCATTCGACCATTTCATGCCGATTCTGCAAAGCCGCGTAGTGAAGAGGCGTCCCGGCATAGTCGAAACCGGCTGGGATGGAATTAATCTCCCCGCCGCGTGACAGCAATTCGCCAGCGGATTCGAGTTGACCCCAGGCAGCCGCGTAGACTAACGCGTTGTTCATGATCTGAAGGCGATCATGACGTACCTCCTCAGGAATCGTGGGTCCGAATGGCCAAGCCACCTCGCCCGCTTGCCCGTTCAAACGACCGTCGTCATCGAAACAACGCCTGATACCCTGAAGATCACCTAACGCGGCAAACTTCCGCAGATTGTCGACTGGAGCTCCGCGCTTCAGCAGCAATCCCACGATCGAAGCGTGCCCCCAGTAGAGGGCCTCTTCAAGAGGCGACCATTTTTCCTCACCTTCGATCGATGCGCCTAAGTCCAACAGTACCTCTACGCCAAGGAGGTTGTTGCCTGACGCGGCAGCAACCAGCGGCCCGTTTAACTCCGCGCCCAACCGAGCAAAAAGCCGAATCAGATGATCGAGAGTTCGTCGCGCAGGCATCTCAAGGACGAGGCACTGAAGCAACGTGGGGTGATCGCGTGAGAGAGACCGAACTGTCGCCAGCGACGGGTCGGCGAGAACGAGTCGTTCCAACTCCTCGGCATTATCCGAAATGATTGCAGCTTGGCTCGGCAGAAATTTGTCGTCCATCGAGTACCACCTATCGGGCGTAAAGGACCGGGCCATCCAGGCGTTGGAACCGTTTCTGAGGGACCGAACGGGGACACCATCATTTCAGAGCACGAACGACATACTTGGGGCAAGCCCACGATTTCAAAACAGACTAACCCCAACCGGAAAAAGTTCAATAGCCGTCTTGTTGTCCAGCAGTAACCGTGGACCGTGGGGACACAGCACGGTGAGCGTTCCGCATATTTTGCTTGCTGAGCCGACTTCGTTAGCTTCACGCAAAACGTCGTCTTAATTGTCTCGCCAGTAAACTGTTAGAGCATGATTTTTCTGCAACCGAAAGTCCTCGCGACATCGAACGTGCTGTCTCCCTGGGAATCCACCCCGTGTGTTAATCCAAGTCAAATACCATTCCCTCCCGCGAACTTTTCTCATACACTCTTCGGCTCGCTATAACCCCGGGAAATTCGGTCTTTTGTCCGCCTCGTGGTGTTTGAAGCAAAATCAAAATACCTTTCGTTTCTCCAAGATGTTTTGGAACCGACACGCTACTTTTAAGATCATTGAGGGGCAATACCCATGGCTGCTTCCACGTCAATTCTCGCCGATAAACTGCACGAGTACCCAAAATACGATTTGATCGACGGAACCGGTGGAGCTTCGATTCTCGATGACTGCCTGAATAAGTTCGGCGGGGTGTTGCAGCTTCTGCACCGTTACGCCGGCCGGACATTTTGTACCCCAGGTAAACGCCTTCGTCTTGATGCGAAATCGTACTATCCGGACTACATGAACGGTACCGGTCTCGATGAGCTCTGGATGTGCTGCACGGTTCCCATCGTGACTGGTGTGATCGATACGCGGACGAAGAAAGCTCCGTTTCGCGAAGGTGAAGCACACGTCCTCACTGCGAATGGGCAAGTCATCTCGCTGCAGGATTTGATCACCGCCAACCCGAAGTCTGTCATCGGTGACAAGATTACAGCGTTTTCGAAAAAGCTGTTCGGCAACCCGACCTGGCCGATTGTGTCGAAGAAATTCGACAATCTGAATCCGATTCCGGATCACCTTCACTGGTCGAAGTGGGAAGTGTATGACATCAACTCTTTTGACAATCCCGGTGTGAGTGCATCGCATTACCACACCACGGCGATGGGTCTGTACTCGTTCGTGACGAAGGAGCAGTTCCTCGCCTGCATGAAGCGCTGGGGAACGGGCGAGTATAACGGGATCCGCCACCTCGCACCGCACGTGATGATGAAAATCGATGACGGCTTTGTGATGCCGAATGGTGTGTTGCACTCACCGACGAACCTTTGCACGCACGAGTTGCATGTCACGATGGATGAGCACTTCCTGGCCGAGGACCTGACGCTTGACGGACGTATCGGCGCAGCGGATGCGTTTTACGCTTGCCGGGAAGAGGACTATCCCAAGGCTCGGCACGAAGACTGGGAATACCTGGTCGAAAAATTCGATTTCGCAGCGAACCAGGACCCCGACTTCGTCCTTAAGAATTCGCGTCCAGCGATCACTGCCGAAGAATTTCAAGGCCACGGAATCGACGCAAAGTGGATCGTTTACGGCGATTTTCTCGGCGATCAGAAGTGCTCGATTCTCCGGCTCACCGTGCAGCCTGACGCTAAGACCAATTTTCACCCCGAGTCTCCCGCGTTGTTCCACACGAACCGCGGAAGCGGCCGCATCGGAAAGCTCGAAGTCCGTTATCACCAGAATATGGTTCTCGGCGAGATCTATCCCGAAATCGGATTCATCACTCAAGCGGCGCTTGATAACGGCGGTGTGGAAATCGAGAACACGGGAACTGAACCGCTTGTGTTGACCTTCGACTTCCCACAGTACGCGCATACCAAAACACCCGGTATTGCCCGTGCGAAGTAGTCGGCCGACATTGGTTCTCCGCATACAGGATTGACTGATTGGTCATATGACCAATCAGTTTGGCCGCGATGACGAGGGGCGTTTTCCCGCAGCGCGCTCGATGTTCAACATACAAGTGTTTGAACACGCGAGATTAACGACTTTATCCAGTCGCCACATAAGCTCGAAAAAAATCCAACAGCCGTCTTCTTGTCTCGACGAAGGGGATATTCTTCCGAAATGTTGAATGTCCCCAATCTTTTTCGCGGCTCGTTCCCGGTTCGAAATGATCGTCAACTGCGTCAAGCGTCGCGATTCATCGGCCCGCGTTCGGGGTGACCTTGCCAACGATGACCGGCGTCATTTTCCTGGTGATGACCAGTTTCGATGACGGCGATCGCATCTTCTGCTTCCGCCGACATTGGCCACCAGTATCCGGGAGCCAAGCGGTGGTCCGTTGCCGCAATCTCTAGTAATTGCGGCAACGCGGAGGTAAACATCGCGTTTGACCGCGTACGATTCGAAAAATTGCTCTGAGCTAACTGCATGATGACATACATCGACCAGAACTTCACCTCAATGTCCGTTTCACCAATTCCGTTCCGCGCCGTCTCCCACGCACGACGAAAGAAGGTTGTACGGCGGTCGCGTAGTTGCCCGCAGCATCCGAGCGCATCTGCTGCGTCGCCGCGTAACCAGCCGGGAAGATTCGTTCGCTCGTAGATCGCGAGCAACATTTCTTCGATGTCAGGTGATGGATTATTAGCGAATTTGATTCCTTGAATTACCGCTTCAAGCCAATTTCGATCAGGCGACTTCGATGCCAGTTGAGTCCTTCCGATACGAAGGAAGTGGCGAATTGACCGACGGCCACCAATCATGCCGAGCGCAGACGCATATGACTGGCGATAAGGTGGATCGTCATGAAGCATTCGCAACAATGTCTTCTCGGCACTTCGAGGCTTCGTCACCTGAACCCACCAGATTCCAAACGCCTTGAGTTTCGGCGGTAATTGGGGAAGCACGGCGATTAGCTCATTTACAGTTGTCACGCCGCGGGCAGTTAATCGGGCAATGTTCCGATGGTTTTTACGATCGAATTGTTGACAGCTCGATCGACTTTCATCAGAGCGCCGCCGGACAAAGTCGACATATTGTTCAGCCAATTTCCGATCGGCTCGCTTCATTTCGGCGGAACCTCAATAGTTACGACTGCCATCCATGCGGGGTCTGTGTACAGCTTGCCTTGGAATCAAAAGTTGTCAACCACTTGCCCGTCGTTCCGACCGCAGAGTTGCCTGATCGTGTTGGTCGAAATGTTTTCTGACACATAACGAACTGCTCCATCCCCCAGAATCGTGTGGATACCACCGAAATGGGCACTGAAAGGCTCGCTGTTCGGGCCGCAGTCGTATGTTAGTTGTTTGATGTCCACGGGAAGTCTTTAGGACCATCCGTCGGAGTTTCGAAACACGGCATTTCGATCAAAACGTAACGAATGGACGTGGGTCGTTTTCGCCCCTACACCTTGGCCCGATATCGTATTGTTGTGATGCTTGACCGACGTGGAATCGGTATCTCTTGGCCACTTTTGTTTCCAATATTTCAGACAGCGGTGTTTCCCCGACCTCTTCCATGTAGATCGGTCTACCCAGGTTTGCGGAAGATTTTGGAAAATATTGGCCGGTCACTTTCCGGATGAGAAGACATATGATGCTAGTGCATCGCACTTAGTGTGCTGCTTAGGATTCGGCAATTAGACCAACTTACGATTGTATTTGAGACTTCATACTCGTGACTGAGCCAATCCCGACAACGAACGCGAATGAACGGCACGAGGAATTCGTGGCGTTGCTGACGGCGTCACACGACAAATTGCTCGGGTACCTGATGTCCGTTCTGGGGCGTTGGCACGACGCGCAGGATGTGTTGCAGAGTTCCAGTCTGCTGATGTGGAGGAAATTCGAAACGTATGAATCGGGCAGCAATTTCGTGGCTTGGGCCAGTACAATTTGTTTTTATGAGGCGAAGAACTTTCAACGGCGGACAGCGCGATCACATTTGAAGTTCGATGACGATTTGCTGGCGACGTTGGCTTCTGAACGACTCGTTGACCTCGATCTCCAGGGGCTACGAATCGCAGCCTTGGAACAGTGTTTGAATGAAGTCGGTCCTGCCGAGCGAGAACTGTTACGTACCGCTTATGCGGAACACGGCGGGATCACTGAATTGGCTGCGAGGCTGCAGCGAACTCCGCGTACGCTTTACAACAAATTGACACTGCTGCGGCGACGTTTGACCGAGTGCGTACAACGACGTTTACAGGAGGGGGGCGTATGACACTCGATCAGCAGAACCGCCTTCTGGAACTTTTTACGGCATTCGGGCGAGGGACGCTCACAGAGCCCGAACTTCGGGAACTGCAAGCCGTTTTGCGTGCGGACATCGATGCACGAAGGTTCTGGTTTTTGCATCAGGACCTGGAACTGGGACTGAAATGCCTGACTCAGGTCGTTACGAGAAGCGGCGACCCGACGGAAAAAGTTGAATTTGATGGCACGGGATCAGAAATCGCTGACGTCGGGCCAGCCATTCGTATGCCAACAAGTCCCGTCGATTTGTCGCGGGTGTCGTCATACACACGACGAAATCTGACATTAACTGCAGTCGCGTTGTTGTGCCTGTCAGTGATGGTCCTGTTCGGTCTACAGATCCGGATGCACCAGCCTGACTCCGATCGCGTTGCTGGAAACAAGATTGCAAATCAGCGGACGGGCAATTTTATCGTCGAATCCCCGACGCATGGGACAACGTTTGCACTGTCCGATCAGAAGGGTAAAGTACTCGCGCTACATTTTTTGCTAAAGACCGAATGTCCAAACTGTCTCAAGTTGGCGCACGACTATTCTCAGCTTGCGACCTCCAATCCTGACGTCGTGCACCTGTTTCTTAAGCCTGACAGTACGGATGAGATCAAAGTTTGGGCCGCGAAAATCAGCCAGGAGGGCCTGAAGGATTCACCCGTTGTTTATCGCGACCCGGACGCCCGGTTGGCGAAAGAGTTCGGCATTCCTGACGGCTACCAGTTTCACGGTCAGACCGTCCATTACCCGGCACTCGTGTTGCTCGATAGTTCCGGTAAGGAACTGTTCCGCTACGTTGGCAAAGACAACACCGACCGAATGAAGCCTGACGACTTTGTAGCCAGGCTGGCAATGGTGACGAACCCTAACTAGTCACCAGATCAAGCGCGATTCGACAGGCTGCATCGCAATCAGCGACGTCAAAGCAACGTATTTCTCCGCGTCCCGTTAACAGAAAGTGAATCCATGTCGATAAGGTCATTCTTGCGTCTTGCATATGTCGTGGCCTTTTTCACCGCGACGCAGTGGAATCTCGTTGCTCAGGAAGCGAACAGTCCCTACGACAAACTGGTCCCTCAATATTTGCTTGGTCTCGTCCATGCACCGGAGGTTCACAGCGAGCTGAAGCTTTCTGACCAACAGGTTGCTGATCTGGAATCTCTGCTTCGCAACCTGGATGCAAAATGGTTTCCGGCCCGTATTTTACCGACCGAACAAGAACGTGCTGTGACTCGTGAACTGGAATCGCAAGTCTGGGAATGGTTCAGAAAATCTGCCACAGAAGAGCAACGTCAACGACTGCAGCAACTTGAGTACTATGCCCAAGGTAACAGAATCGTGTTACGCAGCGATGTGGCAAGGCAAGTCGGTATCCAGTCTTCTCAGCAACAAAAACTGGCCGTGCTCGCCCGTGCCGCTGACGAATCGAAAATGGCCCTGGCTAATACCCAGTTCGGTGACCCGCAAATCAAAAGCTTGCAGGAAAAAGCAGAAAAAGCGAGCAAGGCTGAACGAGATGGACTGATGAAGATCATACGACCGGAGCAAAGGCAAAAGCTGCAGTCCTTGCTGGGTGATCCGTTCGACCCTACAAGGTTGAAACGCATCTATGCAATGGCTCCCGAGTTCGCCGAAGTCGAACACTGGATGAACTCCTCGCCACTCACCATGCGGGAGTTACGAGGCAAAGTGGTGCTGGTTCACTTCTATGCGTTTCAGTGTCACAACTGTCACGCCAACTTTGGAATCTACCGACGATGGCACAAGGAATTGACCGACAAAGGTGTTGTGGTGATCGGCATCCAAACTCCGGAAACGAATCGCGAGCGAGACGCTGACGCTGTGAAAGCTGCTGCCAGCGAAAAGGATTTGAAGTTTCCGATCATGATCGACTTAAAATCGGAAAATTGGAAAGCCTGGGGCAACACCATGTGGCCGTGCGTCTATGTCGTGGATAAGCAAGGCTACATCCGGCTTTGGTGGCCAGGCGAATTAAACTGGAAGGGCGCGACGGGGGACAAAACCGTTGAAGACGCTGTCAACAAGCTACTGGCGGAAAAGTGATCTTCGTCATTCGGCTTCATTTCCGTCGGCAAAACGGTGCGCAGGTTTGCCGGCAACACCTGATTTGGAAGTCGGGCCATTGGATTCAAACATTCTTTTTCTTTTAGAAACGAATTCATGCAGATGACAAGAAACATTACAAAAGCTGGCTTGTTTTTGATTTTCTCACTGGTCGCCATCGTCGCTCAGGCGGAAAATCCAACGGACTTTACCGTCGAATCGCCGACTCATGACGCAACCTTCAGGCTGTCGGAGCAGAGGGGCAAGCTGATCGCACTTCACTTTTTACTGAAGACCGAATGTCCCTACTGCATCAAATACACGAACGACTACGCCAAGATGGCTGGAAAAACTCCGGATGTGGTTCATCTGTTTCTGAAGCCTGACAATACTGATGAGATCAAAGCTTGGGCGGGGAAGCTCAACAAAGAGGGTCTGCAAGACCTCCCTGTCATTTATCGCGATCCGGATGCCCGGCTGGCTAAAGAATTCGGCATTCCTGATGGTTACAAGTTTCATGGCCAGAGCGTCCATTACCCGGCACTCGTGTTGGTCGACAGTTCAGGAAAGGAATTGTTTCGCTATGTTGGCAAAAGCAACAGCGACCGCATGAAGCCGGATGACTTCGTATCCAAACTGAAGGTCATCAAGAAGCAACAATCCAAATAAAACCTTCGAAGATCGTCGCACAAACTCGATCGTGTTTTGGAAATCACAAGTCATTTAAATCGCAGCGTGTTCTCAGAACGGACTTACGAATCAAAAGTTATCAACAACTTGCCCGTCATTTCGCCCGCAGAGTTGCCTGATCGTGTTTGTCGAGATGTTTTCTGACACATAACGAACGGCGCCATCGCCCAGAAGCGTGTGGATACCACCGATATGAGCACTGAATGGCTCGCTGTTCGGCCCGCAGTTGTTTGTTGTCCACGGGCAGTCTGTCGGACCACCGGTCGGGGTCTTGTTGCCGTTGATGACGCTGACAAGTTTTCCTGCGGTCGAATTGTTTTGACCGGAGACGCCCGATCCTGAATCAGAATCGGCCCAGCGATTCGGGGCGGTCAGGTTGCCACTCGCAAGTTGCGTGACGTCGATTCCATTAGCACCGCCAATGTAGAGGCTTAGCGAATCGTACATCCCAACCAGTTCGGAAGGTCGTTGTCCGTCTTCAAAAAACAGGATCGAATTGCTGAGTCCATCTGTGGTGGATGAAATTGGGTTTCCGAAGAGCCCGAGAGCGGAGTCAACTGTCGAATTCAGCGTCGTACCATTTGTACCTGGTCGGCCGCCTGTCCCGACGCTGCCGTTATAGCCGTTTTTCAGACCGGTTACCGGGTCGAGATCGGTGAAGGCCAGCGGCGTATAGTCGGTTTCGCCATATCCTCGGGCGTCCGGTTTTGTGTAACCGTTACTCGGGCAACGAAATACTGGAATCGTGACTCGTGCGGCAGTCGCGTTCGAACTGTTCAGGCTGTTCGTGTAGTGATACGAGAAATTGAACTGGCCATATAAGGCGGCTTGATCCAGATACGGTAACAGCAGGGAAAATGTCGACGCGGGAAATGCTTGCAGATTCATCAAACTCATGTTCATGCCACGACCGCAGGAAGGGAATCTGTTGTAGGTTGATTCATAATTGAAGACGGCCAGTCCCAGTTGCTTCAAGTTATTTTTGCATTGAGCCCGTCTGGCCGCCTCACGAGCTTGCTGCACGGCCGGAAGCAGCAGTGCAATTAAGACGGCAATAATCGCGATCACAACCAGAAGCTCGATCAAAGTAAAACCGCGAGACCGAGACGCAGACGACGACGGACGGATCACACGAGACTCCTGAAAAACAATCTTGGCAAAGGTGCCTTTACGTTGAATTGATCCGTCGTAACCACCTCGCCACGATGAGCGAATGCGGATTCCAACCTGGAACCTTTGTCCTTACTGGAACGCTAAGGATATTAGAGCATAAGGACGTCGTAACGTCATTCGAAGTGACACGCTTCGACGGCACCTATAAATGACCGTAAATGACCGGAAGATTCCACTTACTGGCCGTCGCGTGGCCGACGCTAGCAATGTCGGCCACGTAGCCGATGCTACCAGCATCGAAAGAGATGACTGACAAGGCCAGGAGACCTGTGCACGCGTGTCCGTTTTGATTATTCCTGACTGCCGGTAATTACCGGGGGAAGTTTCGGTTTCAGCCAATCGAGACGTTCTTGAAAACTTGGTTTGCCGGGCATGGCTTGAGTGGCTCGGTAGATAAACTTGATTCCGTCGAGCAACTGCTGGCGTTCTTTTCCCGTAACGATGTTCAACTCCCAAACCACCTTTTCATCGCCGACGCGGTCGATGACTGTCGGTTCCATGGCGACGATTTCGTACATGATCTCAGTCATCGGACCAACGTTTCTCAGATACGCCTGAAGCTTTTCTCCCGACAGAGCCTTGAACGATTGCGGAACAAATTCAATTCCCGACGTAAAAATAATCCTGACCGCTTCTGCCAATTCCAAAAATGGGATCATCTGTTTTCCTCATGTTGATCATTCAACATTTCGCGACGCATCGCTTCGGTACGTTCGCAATCTGCGATAAATTCTTCAAAGTGTTGATCAGCTTTCAAATAGATCTCATTTCCCCATTCGACTTTCTCGAGCAGCACTTCGATTAACTTGGCAACGCCCAGAAGATTGGGGGTTCGTTCAATGCGTCGCGAGTGAAAATTCTCTCTTGCCCGTTCAGGAATGTCACGCCGATGACGAGATTACCAACAGAACTGAAACCGTCGCCGTCGTCATCGTTAGTCAGATTGAGAAACCCGGATATTTCAACGATGCTGGCGACGCAATCAAATTCAATAAGACTGACGCACCCCTTCTTCTCACCAATGGCATCGACGTTCGCGACCTCTTGTTGATTCACGATGGAATATTCCGCCTTGTTTTTCCAGCGAATAACGCCCATTGCGGCGTTTCCTGATCTTTGTTATCAATCCGTCCTTCAACCGAAGGATTCGACTCGACATTCCAAGGATTGGAACTGCGTCGGCTGGGTGACAAGGAAGCCACCCGGTTGGGCAAGGAGATAGCCCGTTGACTGTTGCCTCAACACAAAAGTTGCGCGTGTTGTTCGTTGATGACGAACAAGCCATTCGTGACGTGATGAAAATAGAACTGCCTCGCATGGGACACGATGTTGTCATGTGCGAGGACGGTTATGCAGCGCTCAAGGCGTTGGATAAACAGCCTTTTGATGCTGCCATTGTTGATCTTCGTATGCCGGGACTGAGTGGTTGGGACGTGATCGACCACATTAGAAAAGTCTCGCCGGAAACGGAAATCATCATCAGCACCGGTCACGGGGACATGGATGCCGCCATTCAAGGTATTCGATCCGGGGCCTACGATTTTCTTCGCAAGCCATGGAAAATGGCAGAAATTTCCGCCTCGCTGAAACGCGTTGCCGAGAAACGGACTCTGACCAATAAGACAATTGCCCTGGAAAGCCGCCTGAAAGCGGTCGAGGGGTCACCCGACCTGATCGGTCACTCGCCACCAATGCTTCGCGTCAAAAAATTGTGCGAGAAGATTGCTCCCACCGATTCCAGTGTTTTGATTCAGGGCGAAACGGGAACGGGCAAAGAACTGGTCGCCAGACGAATTCACGACCTCAGTCCTCGTGCAAACATGCCTTTCGTGCCGGTCAACTGCGGTGCCCTGGCCGAACATCTGGTCGAAAGTGAATTGTTCGGACACGGAAAAGGGGCCTATACGGGTGCCGAAAAGTCCCGGAAAGGTCTGATTGAAGTCGCGAATGGCGGAACACTGTTTCTCGATGAATTCGGCGAACTCGACAAATCGATGCAGGTGAAACTGTTGCGGTTTCTCGAATCGGGCGAAGTTCGGCGGGTCGGTGAGAACGAAGCGTTCCACGTCGACGTCCGCATCGTCTGCGCGACCAATCGCAATATTCAGAAAATGGTGACGGAAGGGACGTTCCGTGAAGACCTGTACTTCCGGATCAATACCTTCGAGATTCCACTTCCGCCGCTCCGCGAGCGAAAAGATGACATTCCTGAACTCTCGCGGACCTTGATCGCTCGTTATATGAAACGGCGCGACATTCCGGATTCAATCCTGTCTGTGGAAGCCATTGCGGTCCTGAAACAACACGACTGGCCGGGGAACGTACGCGAACTGGCGAATGCTCTGGAACGAGCCTTAATCATGTCGGACGGGATCACGATCCGGCCGGAAGATCTTCCTTCGCACCTGCATCGCTATGCCAATACGGTCAGCATGCCAGCCGAAACAGTCTCGATGCCGACATCGCCAAAGACATTACGCGAAATCGAAATGGACATGATTTACAAGGCGCTGGATAAGTTCCAGGGAGACAAGCCGAAAGCGGCTGCCGAACTCGGTATTGCTCTCAAGACGCTTTACAACAAGCTGAACGCCGATCAGCCCAAAGCCGCTGGTTAGTCCCGTTTCACATCTCGAAATTGAGATCTTGTGCCACGGCTCCGGAGTCTTCGAAGAAGCAGTAGCTTCTCTTATATGTTCACACAGAGCACTGCTTGACCCAGAGCTGTCAAGCAGTGGCACAAAGACCCTGCTTATTCACGTTCATCCTCGAACGGATGCAGGAAACCAGGAAGTTTTTCTTTTGGCAGGGCATCGAGCAGATGCTCGGCGACTCGAAAGTCATCCATCGTTGTGATTTTCAGATTGAATGGCGAACCGGTGACAATTTTCACGGTGGCCCCGATTCTTTCGACCAGTTCCGCTTCGTCAGTCGGTTGATAATTATCCCGACGGGCATAGGCGTCCAGAAGCAACTGGCGTCGAAAGACTTGAGGTGTCTGAGCCTCCCACAGATTCTTTCGTGGAACGGTTTCTTCGATCGAAAGGTCCGCATCCACACGTTTCAAGGTGCTGGTCACCGGAGTCGCGAGGATTGCCGCTTCATGCTTTTCAGCCGCGTGGAACACTTGATCGATCCAGTCTTTCACGATCAGGGGTCGTGCAGCGTCATGAACCGCCACAAAATCAATATCTGCTCGAACCCGAGCGAGCGCGTTCTGAACGGAGTCAGCTCGTTCGGCACCACCCGTTACGACGTCAATGTCCATGAAGGCCAGGTTGGGTCGAAATTTCTCTTTGAACCATTCAAGGTCTTCTGGTGAAACAACCAGGATTGTCTGCGCGACGTCACTGCGATTGACGAACTGTTCGGCAGTCCGAACCCACACCGGTCTCCCCTTCAATTCGACGAAAACTTTTTTTCGTTGCTTGGAGAATCGACTGCTTTTTCCCGCAGCAGGCAGGATCACGGCAAATTTCGGCATGGGGGACTCAGTGTTTCTAACGGCATTCGACACGGTGGTATTTTGAATTCATCCGGCATTTTAAGCGGTACAGGAAAACTCTCAACTACGAATCGAGAATCCCGAGAGACTGATGGACGTTGACCAAAGTCCAACGGTATACTGCAGACGACGAAAACTCGCCCGTCATATGTTGCCGTTCACACCTTTCTCTCTGTTTGGAAATCGAGGTGCATTCATGGCTCTGTTCGAGATTGAGACCGACGCACACATCATGATCGCCTGGGCGGAAGACCAGTCCGGCGCCGAAGCGATCACAAAAAGCAACTATCCCGAGGACCACATCAAACGTGTTGCCAGACGGCCTCACGACGTTTGGGTGATTTCAAAGAGGTTGTTAGGAATCGAAGGGACTGGAGAACCTTGCGATAAAGCTCGCGATTGCCTCAGCCGCTCACAAGGGGACAAGGTCCACGCGATTCGCCTTTATATGCAGGACACCGGAACCGACCTGCACGAAGCACAGCGCGTCATCGAAACCAACATGTCGCTCGGCTGGTAATTCGATCATGAAATGGCGCACTGGGAAGAACTGCCATTTTCTTCGCCGCCCCACCCCGGTCTGATGAAACGATCTGAAGATGAGATTTATGCGTTGAGAGGAACGCAAGCTTTTTGTAACAGAAATCCGCGAAAAGGGTGCCACGGCTTTACCGTCTTCGGTTAAGCCGCGCTCTTCGGAGATGTTGTCGAACGATGAAGACACGGCCTTGTCGAAGATTCCAAGACCGTGGTACCCCGTGACGTAGCACCCCATGTTTCGACCACGATTCCGCTACTCGAGGAGCAACAGGATCACCCTACGGAAGTTTGCTCGTTACATCAGGCAAGCTCAGCCCGTTACGAAAAAAAGGGGCGTACAAGACACCAACGTCCTGTACGCCCCTTTTCATTAACCCGCATTAAGTATCAGTCAAACTTGTTGACGGTTTCCTGGAACTTTCGTTTCCCTTCTTCGACGACTCGGCGAATTTCTTTCGCGCTCTCTTCACTCTCTTTTCGCAATTCGGCAATCATCTGGATCGATTCCACCTGATAATCGGAAATCGCGGTGACAAGCTTTTCGACCGATTGAGGGCTGATGGTCGAACCATAGCCAGCCCTGAGTGCCGCTCGTTCGAGATCACGACCAAGTTCGGCGACGTCTTCCAATCCCTTGTTGACACCTTCCTTCATCGATTCCGTTGCTTTGGTTGCTTCGTTCAACCCTTGCTGAGAAGTATAGACCGTTCCCAGAATCGTGAAGACGTGTTCGTTGGTGGTAAAGAAGGTCACGGATCGACGATAGACCTGGTCTTTGACGTCGTGGGTCTGCTTCAACTTCGTCACGAGCGTCTCGCCCACGTCATACCCGACGCTCAGGTTTTCGGCGACATCCTTCAGTAACTGATAAGTCCGGTCTTCCTGTTCCCAGGCATGTCTCGCTTCGTCTCGTTTCAATTCCAATTTGGACCTGGCCCCCTGATCCTTAGGATCAGCAGCCGTCACTGCTTCTTGTGCAGCGGTCAGGTCCTGTTGAGCCTTCATCAGCGTCGGGGAAAACTCATCCAGCACTTCCCTGGCCAGAACTTCCGCTTCTTTCAAAGCAAACCGGAAATCGATATAGGCGTCCATGATCGCCAGTTCTCGATCGAGCTGGTTTTTTGTGTCTGCGGCGACATTCTTATAAACTTCGGCAATCTTATCGAATCGAGCGCCCGGTGTCCCTCGACGCATCCGCATCCAGAGATTCTGAGCTTTCTCGGTCACACTGAATTTGCCGTCGTCGAGTTGCCGGATCAGCATTTTCGAGTCTTCGCGGATCGAATCAAACATTTGCGTAATTTCGAGGTAGCGAGTCCCGATATTGATGCTTTCGACATTGTCTCGCACCAGTTGATTGAAGGTGCTCATTTCCTGGATCGTCTTGGCGATCGCCAGAATTTTTGGCTCGTTAATGTGCTTGACTTCATCGAGCATTTTGACGAGTTCGGTAGGTTCCTTTGCAGTTGCGACACCAAACTTTTTCAATGCACCAACGGCCTTATCCAGATACTGCTGAATCCCCGTTGGCATCACAGGAATCGCGTCTTGGGTCGGCGCTTCGACTAAATCTGCAGAAACCGCTTTCTTGGCCATGATTCGATTTGTCCTTTCGATTTTTAAAAGTTGGCTGCCGTAAGAAACAGGATGGCCGTTGAAATCGAGCGATCAGTCATCCCCGGACACTCAATCTATCAATCCTCGAAAATGATCGCGACCGTACAACGTGTGGAGTTCAAACAATAAGCCAATTTCGATCCGTTTCTCTTCGCGATCAGTCAAAGACGTCGAGCATAAAATCAACAGCTCACGAACCGACTTTGATGTGCATCAATCGTTCGAAAAGCGGTGGACCAAGAATCAACAGGCCGACAATCACGGCTGTCAGACTCAAGATTAACACACCCGCAGCAGCGACATCCTTGGCAACTTTTGCCCGTTCGTGCCATTCGGGCGAGAGCAGATCGACGATCGATTCAACTGTCGTATTGATGGTTTCGCCAGCAATCACGGCCCCGATGGTTAGCACGAGAACACTTAAATGCAGAAAGTCGAGGCCGAGCCAAATCGCCACGACCAGCACCAGAAATCCAACGCAGAGATGAATTTTTGCATTCAACTGCGTCTGAATCGTAAAGGCCAGTCCTGCCCACGCGTGGGTCATACTGCGCCAGAAACCGGGTTGCTTCACAGTGGTCCCTCAGTCCATTTGCGATTGTTTCAACGACGTTATGGAATGGTAACCAGTCAAAGCAGAAATCGCGTGCGGTAGCCGAATTCTTTTTCGGTAACTACGATGCTTCTGTATGCGAAACGAACACCGTCTCTCGATTATGATATTGCACACAAAATGACAGAAAACAGACTGAGACAGATCGAACAAAAAGTCCAGAATGGCGAACGAGTCACGTTTGACGAAGGGGTGATCCTCGACGAGCAGGCGGACTTATTGACGCTGGGCCGACTGGCGAACAAAATCCGTGAGCGAAAAAACGGAAACTTTGCCTATTACAACACCAACGTGCATTTGAACCCGACGAACGTCTGCGTTTATCGCTGTCGCTTCTGTGCTTTTCGTGCCGACCTGAAGGCTGAGAAAGCGTATATCTTTACTGATGAGATGATCCGCGAGCGAGTTCTAGAAGCCCGCTCGAATGGTGCAACAGAGATCCACGTCGTGGGAGGTCTGCATCATCAGAAGAAATTTGACTGGTACCTGAATATTGTCAAAGTCCTGCACGAAACTTGCCCGGAAATTCACATCAAAGCCTGGACCGCCGTCGAAATTGGCTGGTTCAGTTTCATCACCAAAAAGCCGATCGAATGGGTCTTGAAGGAACTGGTCGATGCGGGGCTGGGCAGTATGCCCGGGGGGGGTGCTGAGATCTTCCATCCCGAGATTCGCGATCAGCTTTGCGAGCACAAAGCGGATTCGGTCAACTGGATCGCCGTGCATCGTGCCGCGCACCAACTGGGGCTTCGATCGAACGCTACGATGTTGTACGGACACATCGAACAGGCGAAACACCGGATCGACCATCTTTGTCAGTTACGAGCACTTCAGGATGAAACCCACGGGTTTCAAACATTCATCCCACTCGCGTTTCATCCAGAAAACACGGGACTCGATCAGATCGCGAAGCCAACCGGAAGCATGGATCTGCGAATGATCGCGTTATCGCGAATCATGCTCGACAATTTTGATCACATCAAAGCATACTGGATCATGCTGGGCGAACAGATTGCCCAGGTCGCTTTAGGATTTGGAGCCGACGATATCGATGGGACTGTGGTGCACGAGATCATCTATCACGATGCGGGGGCCAAGACCCCAGAAGGTCTGAGCGTCGAACACCTGCATCGTTTGATTCGCGAAACAGGACGCGAACCTGTCGAACGTGACACACTTTATCGAAGAATCATTCGCGACGGTTCCAACTGGACTGTTGGCGAACCTCTGATGGCGGGTTAGACTTCGCGTGTTTCCTTTCTCGTGAACGTTCGTTCCAATGTTCCATTTGATCGATGGATTTGTCGGGCAAACGCCATCCGAAGGAATATCACGCGATCTCTTTTGTAACCACCTCAAGAGGAATCCACGATGACGGAAGCTGACGGTGTCACCGACCAAACACCAGGCGGGGAACCTGGCCACGCACATATCGCCAAGATCGCGGAAGCGATGGAAGCATTGAAAGCGGCGGGCAATAACGGCGCAAGCTGGTTTTTCTGGATTGCGGGGCTTTCGCTGATCAATACGGTGATCGCGCATGCCGGAGGGGACTCTCATTTTATCGTCGGCCTGGCAATCACGGCAATCGTTGATGCGATCGCATCGGGAATTGGCAAACAAAACCCTGAAGCCGCGACACCCCTCATGATGGTCGCGATTGGCTTTTCTGTTTTCGTCGCCGTCATGTGCGTGATCTTTGGCTGGCTATCCCGCAAGCGTTTACTCTGGATTTTCGGGATCGGCATGTTCCTGTACTTGCTTGACGGACTTTTGTACCTGCTGATCGGCGACTACCTGAGTGCGGCGTTCCACGGATATGCTTTGTATTCGATGATCACCGGGTTCAACGCCTACCGCCAATTGAATAAACTTGAATCTGCACTCGAGAGCGCCACCGAAGAAAACTCTGCCGTGGCTGATGATGGCCGTGATGTCGGATTTGAAACCACGTAGGATTCGTGGCGTATTCTCGTGTTCCAGTGGTTTTGATGGAGATTTGACAAAGCAGTCGTTCTTTTCGAACCCTGCTGACGTCGTGCTGATCTGTGTTTGTGTTGTCCGGTTCGTTCAATCCGTCGTGAGATCTCACTTTGAGCAGCGCCCCTTCGATTCGCGTTAAGTCACTCGACCATGTGACAATCGTTGTCAAAAACCTGGCGGCGACGCGTAAGTTCTACGTTGATGCACTTGGCATGGACGAAGTCGCACGTCCGAACTTTACTTTTGCGGGGCAGTGGTTTCAGGCGGGGGCCACGCTGATCCACACGATCCTGGAATTTGAAGGGTCGGGCCGGGCAGGTTCCGCCGCCTGTGCCAATTCACGAGGCCATCATTTCGCGTTTCTCGTCGACGACTGTTACGCCGCCTCGCAGCGAATTGCCGAATTAGGAATTGCCTTTGTCTCACCGCCAAAAAAGCGGCCAGATGGCGCCATTCAGCTATTCGTAAATGATCCGGACGGGCACCTGATCGAACTTTGTTCGGTAGCGAATTCAAACGCGTAAGACCATTTCGTCGTTTTAAGCTGGAAATCGTTTCGCATGGAGCGTATCCCCGAATCTCCGCCGTCCAGGTATTCTAAGCCGACAATTGGAGGGATCTTTTCCAGTTCCGACCACGACCGGTTTTGCACCGACAGCCCTGAGATGAGGTTTGACCAGTTCTTTCCCGAAGTGGTTCGATACAAGACTCGCAATCTGTACGAAACCGGCATTGATGCGCTCGCTGCGATCCTTGACGAGCATGCTGGTCCTCAGGGACCGATCACGCTTTGGACGGCCGAGAATTTCTGTCGCGAGTCTCTGAATCGATTGTCGATCAAGCTCGGAAATCGGATTCGGTTCGGATTATGGCCGTCAAATGATGACCTGCTGAAACTCAAGCCGCAGGATGTTTTGCTCTATCTGCATTATAATCGATTCGATCCCGCTTCGAAGGAAACAATCAATTTGATTCGCCAGCGAACGGGTGCGACAATTATTGAAGACTTCGTTCAAGCACCGCTCGATATCGCGAACTTCGCGGGTGACTATGCGTTGAACAGCCTTCGAAAATTCAGCAGCGTTGATGTTGCGGTCGCGTATCAGAACAATCGTCGACAACCATCGATCGAGCCGACTAATTATCGAATCCTGCGGAAAGAAGCTGAAAAAGCCAAATCCGCTTTTCTCCAGAATCCCTCGGAAGAACTCGAACAACTCTTTTTGAAACTGGGCCGCGAATCCGATGAGGCGTTAGCCGTTCGGGAAATTGCATCGGCTCATGAGAGCGAAGTCGCACGAGCGAAGGCGTTCGACTTCGAAACCGTTCGACAGATTCGTCGCAATAACTATGCACAACTGGCCGAGCGACTCGCGGCTAATCTCCCTGAAATCGAAATTCTGCCGGGAGAATATATGTACCTGATGGTCTCTACGCGCCAACGTGATCGCTACCGCGCCGACCTCTTTGCACAACGAGTTTTCCCTGTGATACATTGGGCCGATTCGGAATGCCCGCACGTAAAATCGCTGCTCAGCTTCCACATCGACCAACGCTATTCGCCAACCGACATGGAGCGAGTCGTGGCCGTCATGGCAGAAACACGAGAGCAACTCACGAGAACTTTTACCACATCAGATTAATGAGATTGAATCCAGAAATGGCGACGCTGAGTTTCAGGTCGCGGATAAACACAAGATGCTCGATCAAAAACATTTCACAAGAGCCCCTACAAGCGGTTTGACAGGAACTCCCGCTCCGTGAACCCGACGAACTTTGGCGACACTGACAATATCAAGTTCCTCAAGAGCCGCTGCAAGCGGTTCGCCAGGAGCTACCGCTCCATGCACCCGAGGAACTTTGACGCTACTTACATAGTCAAGTTCCTCAAGAGGTACGAACATCATTTTTGAATACGTTCGCGAACTGTCACTTCTCACCACTGCCATACTTCTGGTGGCTGCCAGTGTCCAGACTTCGATTGCAGCCGATCAGGTTCAGCAGGAACTGGAAAGTCGGTTGACCCACACGGTATTGCCGTTGTTGAAAGCCCATTGCTTTGACTGTCACGGCACAGCAAAGCAGGAAGGGATGTTGAAACTGAGCGACGATTCGACTCTTCAAGCGATCGCCAAAAACTATCGAACATGGGAGATCGTCCTCCAGCGATTGAAGTCGGAAGAGATGCCCCCGAAGGACGCATCGAAACAACCTTCACGCGATGAACGCCAGGAAATGATCGACTGGATTCGAGCATTTGGCGACTATGAAGCAAGTCGTCACGCGGGTGATCCTGGAATTGTTCTCGCAAGACGTCTCAGCAATGCAGAATTCGATTATTCGATCCGGGACCTGACGGGGGTCGATATCCGGCCGACCCGAGAATTTCCCGTTGACCCGGCAAATGAAGAAGGATTTGACAATTCCGGTGAATCACTGACGATGTCTCCTGCGTTAGTGAAGAAGTACTTAGCGGCCGCGCGGCTTGTGGCAGATCATCTGGTTTTGACTCCGAGTGGATTGACGTTTGCGCCTCATGCCGCCGTGACAGAAACCGATCGCGACAAGTTCTGCGTTCAGCAGATCGTGTCTTTTTATCAGAATCACGAAGTCGATTACTCCGACTACTTTTTCGCAGCATGGCAATTTCAGCATCACAAAAATGTCGGCAAGCCTGACGTAACACTCGCCGACATTGCCGCGAATTTTGTGAAAACGAAGAAGCGAGTTCCAGTTCGCAGGTCGCAGCAACCTGGCGATCACGAGCCAATGTTGGCTTCACAAATTTCAACGGTGAGATCACCGTTGAGTCCCAAATATCTAACAACCGTCTGGTCTGCATTAACGGAACCTGAGGCAACGGGCCCCCTTGCTCAAATTCAAGATGAATGGCGTAAGTTACCCATTGATCCAAATCTTTCTGACGAAGCGGTTCAAGGTTGCAACCGACTTCGAGATCTTGTGATCAAACTTCGCAACGGTTTGGACTCAAAGGTTGAAAAGCTGCATGTGAAGGGTAATTCCGATGGTAGTCAGCCGCTGGTGTTATGGTGGAACCGGCAAATCGCCTCACAACGCATGAGTTACAAGGGGGATGGAAAAGATGCGGCTCTCGATGCCGCTCGCGATCGATTCTGTCGCGTCTTTCCAAATGCCTTTTCGGTATCGAGTCGCGGACATTACGCCGATCCAAAACTTGGAGCACAGGTTCGATTGTTGACCGCAGGTTTTCACCTGATGCAGGGGTATTTCCGTGATGACACGCCCCTTTGTGAACTCGTTCTTAATGAAGCTGAAAAAAACGAACTCGACTCACTTTGGCAGAATCTGAATTTTGTGACTTTAGTACCCATCCGTCAGTACAAGGACTTTTTGTTTTTTGAGCGAGCCGAACCGCCAAGATTTGCGGGGGGCCCTGAATTCGATTTTGCACGCCCCGAAAATAAGGACGTCACATCGCAGGAAAAACTGAAACAAATGCGTGATGCATACGTTTCCAAAGCAAGTCAAAGCCATGCGAGCGACCAGGCGATTGAGGCGATCGAAACTTACTTTGAAAATATGCTGGCCGACGTCCGCTGGATCGAAGAAACCCATCAGGCGGCTGAGCCGCTCCACAGGGAAGCACTCGCGCGGTTCGCCGAACAAGCCTATCGGCGGCCACTTTCGAACCCAGAACGAGACGAATTAACCGGTTTCTATGAAAACTTGCGGCGGGATGGGCTGACCCACGAAGATGCGATTCGAGATTCGGTCGCCAGCATTTTGATGTCGCCGCACTTTTGCTTTCGTCTGGATCTGGCTATTCCGGGTCAGAACATCCGACCCCTGAACGACTATGAGTTGGCCAGTCGGCTAAGTTATTTCCTTTGGTCGAGCATCCCTGACCGTGAATTGCTTGCACATGCCCATAACGGTGACCTGCACCAGCCTGTCATATTGATTGCTCAGGCTCGCCGCATGCTTCAAGACGATCGAGTTCGAGGTTTGGCAACGGAGTTTGCCGGGCATTGGCTCGATTTTCGCCGGTTTGAAGAACATAACAGCGTCGACCGGGAACGTTTTCCCGCATTCACCAACGAACTTCGGCAGGCCATGTTCGAAGAACCATTACGTCTATTCATCGATATCGCTCGACGAAATCGATCTGTGCTTCATTTTCTCGACACTGAAGACACGTTCGTGAACCCGATTCTGGCAAAACACTATGGAATCAATGTCACTACGGATCTGGCTGACGTGGACACTACCGACGACAGTTGGGCTCGAGTACCAAACGCGAAGGCTTATGGACGCGGAGGAATGCTCGCCATGTCCGTCTTTCTCACTCGGAACTCACCTGGACTTCGAACCAGTCCTGTGAAACGGGGCTACTGGGTCGTCAGGCGATTGCTGGGTGAAAATATCCCACCTCCGCCCCCCACTGTTCCTGAGTTGCCGAAAGATGAATCCAATCCGGGCGAATTGACACTTCCTCAACTGTTGGCCCGGCACCGAAATCATCAGGCGTGTGCTGGATGCCACGATCGATTCGACTCAATCGGTGTTGCGTTTGAAGGATACGGACCTATCGGCGAACGACGGGAGCATGATCTGGGTGGCCGAACCGTTGAAGCCACGGCTCTCTTTCCGGATGGGACAGAGAGAACCGGTATCGAGGGACTGCGTCACTATGTCAGTCAGACTCGTCGAAGTGAATTCATTGATAATCTTTGTCGTAAATCGCTGTCGTATGCACTCGGCCGGAGCCTGGTGCTTTCGGATAAATCCACCGTCGAGGCGATGAAGCAAAAATTGACTGAAGATGATTATCGTTTTCAAAGCCTTGTCGAAGCGATCATCGTCAGCCCTCAGTTCCTTAACAAACGGGGCGAGGAACTGCCATGATCGAGCATGTCGAGTTTGCGAACGATACATGGCAACGTGTGACTGCTCGTATGATCGCGATCACGATTGTCACGATCAGTCTGATCGAAACGCGTTACAGGATCGGAAGCAAAACGATTCTTGTGCCACTTTCCATGCATGCTGGAGGAAATTTGATTGCACTCGGATTCCAGGTTGCCGCGTGGTATTTTTATTGAAGATTGTTTTTGCACTGGAAGTAGAACCGTCGTCAACAACGCGAGCCTATTCATGAAGTCCGACAAAACCCAAGTCGATCGACGCACCGTTCTTCGAGGTGTTGGTGTGGCCATGTCATTACCCTGGCTCGAATCCATTCCGGTCTGGGGCGACGAATCGAATACCGAAAAGCCGGAAAACGAACTTCCCAAGCGATTCGCGGCGATGTTCATGGGCAACGGTATTAATTCCAAGCACTGGTGGGCCAAAGGTTCTGGTGCCGAGATGGAACTCAGCCAAAGCCTTGAACCTTTAGCTCCTTTGAAAACAAAACTCAACGTTATTAACGGACTCTTCAACAAGCAGGCAACGGGGGTCGGAATCCATCCGGGACAGACTGGTAATATTCTGTCGGGGGCGGCCCTGCAAAAGGGAGCGGTGCTCAAGGGGGGAATCAGCGTCGACCAGGTCATCGCCAATCACTTTGGCGATCAAACGCCTCAGTCCAGCTTGATCCTCGGCTGCGAGCAGCCGATCACGGGCTACCACGAGACGAATTTCTCGATGGCGTATAGTTCACACATTTCATGGCAAGACGCAAATTCGCCAGTCCCGATGGAAGTCTACCCGTCTCTGGCGTTCGACAGCCTGTTCGACAATCAAGGAACAAAACGAACCAAAAGTATTCTTGACCGAGTGAAAGAACATGCCTCGCATCTGAATCGTCAGGTCAGTCAATCTGATCGTGCCAAGCTCGACGAATACCTGACGAGCGTCCGTGAAGTCGAGAAGCAGATCGAAAGAACCAGGGCCACAAAAGATCGAGCGGATGACTCTGCAAAAAAACGTGGTGAATCACCAATTCTGATGAAGCGACCTGATAACGGGTTGCCAGAAGATATTCGTGATCACATGCGGCTGATGTGTGACATCATTGCCCTGGCATTTCAAACGGACAAGACTCGCGTTGCAACGCTACTTTTGTGTCGCGACCTGTCCGGACTCTTTTACCCATTTCTGGATGTCCGCCTCGCTCATCATCCCGCGTCGCACGAAGATCAATCAGACGCATACGAGCGAGTTTCCCGGTACTACGTCAGCCAATTGGCCTATTTGGCTTCGAAGCTTGATTCAATGCCGGAGCGCGACGGAACGGTTCTCGATAATTCTTGCGTGATGTTCATTTCGAACATGTGGTCCGGTAGCAAGCACGACTCGACGAAAGTCCCGCTTTTGCTGGCTGGCGGATTGGGCGGGACACTTGAAACGGGTCGAGTGCTCGATTTCATCGATGACGGGGACGACAACCGCAAGCTCTGCAGCTTGTATCTATCGCTTCTCAACAAAATCGGCGTCAACAAAACGCAGTTTGGTGACGCCGATAAGCAACTTGCCAAGCTATAGGCCGGGTTAATTATTCTGCGACATCGTCGTCAGTTGGACTCACAACCACTGACGATGTTCCGCAAACAGAAATCGAAAGTGCCTGGATATGATCTTCTTCGCTGGCAGGAACCGGAACGTCCTCGTAAACAGCTGACTTCAGAACCACGTCCACCGCTTTGCGTTCGCGGATCTGTGCCTCAAGGTTTTCAATCACTCCCGACTTGATCAGCCGAGCCCGAACGCGACGAGGGTTCTCACCACGTTGGATGGCCATCAACTGAATTTCAGTTTCGATATCAGACGGGGTGACTTCAATCTTTTCGTGTTCGGCAATCTTGTCCAACACGAAATGCTCTTTCAAAGCTTGTCGGGTTGTCGTTACGGCGTTCTGACGCAGTTGGTTTTCACGAGCCATAATCTGCTGGGTTGTGAAACCGGCCTGCTCCATTTCGAGCACTTCGCGACGCAAGGCGTTTTCGGTCTGCTTACGAACAAGTTGTTCGGGAAGTTCCCAAGTAGCCGATTCGGTGATCTTTTCGATCACTTGGCGTCGAACTGATTGACGCTGTTCGTAAACGACTTGACGTTTTAGCATGCCAAGAATTTCTTCTCGCAAAGCAGCCACATCGTTGTAACCGATTCGCTCGAAGAACGTGCTGTTCAATTCTGGTGCTTTCAATCGTCGGACTTCGCCAACGATAATCAACGCATCCAGCGTTTCCCCACGCATTTCGAGCTGCTCAGCTTCCTGAGAAATCGTGACTTGCGTCTTCTTCTCTGTCCCCGGAACGGCACCTGCCATCAGCTTATCGAAACCCTGAAGCTCTGCGTCACGGAACCGAATTGTGGGCTTTAATTGCAGTTCGATCGAAGAAATCTTGCGGAACGGCTGGCCGTCCTTTGTGAATTCCACTGAGGCAACGACGAAATCGTTGTGCTCTGCTGGACCATCATGCGATGCGTTGACCGCATACTGTGCCAGATACTTGTTCAAATAGGCATCAACGTCGGCCTCGGAAACGTCGCGAACTGGACGCTGAATCGTCAGCCCGTCGTATTGAGGCAGGTCAAAGCTCGGACGAACTTCGACGTCAAATTCGTACTCGAAATCACCCTGATCAGGGATCTCAAGGCTTTCGACGTCGAAATCAGGCTCATTGATCGGATCGAGAGTGTTTTCTTCGGCAAGCTGCTCAAGGCTTTGCATCAGCACTCGTTGACGGACATTGCTGGAAATATCCGATTTGAAACGCTTTTGAGCGAGGCTTGCTGGAACGCGTCCCTTGCGAAAACCGGGAACTGCGACCGTTTGTACGATCTCTTTCAGAGCTTCCCCTGAGAAATGATCGATGTCTGATCGAGGGACCGTAACACGAACGTGCTTCCGGCAAGGGCCGATATTTTGAATATCGACTTTCAGCGACAACTTGAACTTCTGATCGACAGCCGCTTCCGAGACTGGGTCCGCGACGGGGGATTCGGCTTCACTCACAAATACACGTCCTTAATGAAACATGAAAGAGAGAGCGGGTGATGGGGATCGAACCCACGACAACCACGTTGGCAACGTGGTACTCTACCACTGAGTTACACCCGCTTACATCGGCCTGTTTTTTTGCTGGGAGGGAATTATCCAACTTCAACTCGCCCCGTCAAGCGAACGACCCCCTTCTTGCGAAAAGGAGGCGGTAAACATGAGAAAAAACTTGTGTCTTGACGCTTACCGGAATCGGCGAGAAAACCGGATTTGCATCAGGTTCGCAGAAAAATCCCGCTGGTTCAATCTTGATTTCAAAAATTTTCTCCAAAAATCTGTCGCGAGACGAAATTGATGAGCCTACCAAGCTTTATTCGGACAGTTTTGGTCCTTCCCGTTTTAAACATGAGCGAATCAATTTCCTGGTACGCGAAGGTTCTAGGAATGGATCTCGCGTACTTACACAATGATCCTTTCGATGATCCTGAGGGAAATTACGCAATCCTTCGGCGAGATGGGGCTGAAGTTCATTTGATCCTCGACGAACCGCCACGAATGCACCCTTGGAGCACTGCGGGCAACGGTTACTTGTTTCTTCTTGTTCGAGACATCGACGCCGTATTTGAGCAGGTGAAGAGTATCGGCACCGAAATATCTCGAGAGATTCGCAAAGAAGATTGGGGTGCTCGAGCGTTTCTGTTAACAGACCCAAGCGGGAACCTGATACGGATCGCAGAAGAGGCAGATTAACGGAACTGCAGGCAATTTTATCCGCCGAAACATGGAATCACGGTATCAGCCCGCGATAATCGCCTTAGTTCTCGATTAAAAATCAGTTTTCCCGAAGTTCAGCTTGATAAAGCGATCGTGAAAAAACCAAAAAGCGTAGCCTTGATTGGAGCTAAACGCTGGTAAACAGTGACTTGAAGACTTCGTTTTCTTCCACGTTCTTATCCGACGTCGAATCTTCATGGTCAGAAAGCAGCCACATCGCAATAAGCGTCTCCAACCGCGTTTGCGAGGCACGAAGTTCAATCAAATTTGGCAATTGAAAGAGGCAAGCAATTAATACCGGAAAGAACATCGTATTCGAATTGATGCTTGATGTCGAAGTCGTTGCGCCGACGACTATGGCCAACAGCGGAATACAAATCATCAAAGCATAAACCCACATGAGATATTGCACGGACTTTCGGCGTCGCTGAAGAACCTTGATCGCACAATCCCCGAGTTTCCCAGCTTTGAGCAATTGTTTTTCGTCGTAGGTCGCGTCAAGAATTAACGAGGCATGAAGCAATTGATCGATTTGTGATTTCATAACGAGAAACCTTTAAATAGAAAAACGGACTCAGTCCAGCGTCATTCACAAAGTTTTCGCAATTATAAACATTAGGGAGCCATACAAAACATCAAACGCTGGCCACTTCACTCGAATTCCGCAAAAACTTAGAAGCCTCATAAGTTCCGCAACATCTCATCAATATCAATATTACGATAGATTTCATCAATGTCAGACAAATCGCGATACGTCTTCGGATTGATCTTTGCGTTGACGGTGCGAACGCGTCCGTCACCTAACAGCAGGTTAGCGCCGCCGTAATGGGAACTTCCGAATCCGGTTGTTGGCTGCCGGTTGATGTTCGACTTAATGTCGATACTCGTATCACCGAGCGCCATGGCCAAAGCGGCTGCCGTCGTTGGATCGGATACACCGAGCCAGCCTCCGTCACCGATGACCTGCTGGCCATTTAAGCTGGGTCGTGGCGTGTAACGTTCACCGACCATTATCGTGTTGCTGAGGCCGTCATGAATGTCCCTGATGCGAACGCTGCTGTTCTGGCCGAAGAAGCCATGAAAGTTTTCTTGATCTGCGTACTTGTGAAGCAACGAATACTTCGTCGCCGGCGTGCCCAGGCTTCCCTTGTTCATATTCACGTCGGCACTGTCGGAAGTCGCGGGGTCACTGGCCTCGATTCCTCCTGCGTTAGCATGCAGATACCCGGCGCTTCCAAAAAAGTTTGATCGGGCAAACGTGTTCTTCACATGGACACTGGCAGGCGTAACCACCCAGTCAACAACTGGCGTCGTGATGATCGCGACTGATGCGACGACATCAGGACCTGCGTCGCTCGGACAGCGAAACATCGCCATGTGCGTGTGCAAATCCTTCTTCAAATATTCTGACTGTAATCCCGACTCAAACAGAATGGCGTTGTACAAGCGGTTGGAATCCATAAACGGCATAATGAACACGCTCCATGACCAGCCGTGGTAACGGTCGTTTCCACCCAGGACAAAGCCAGGTGGAAATGTCTTGTAGTTCTCTTCATAGTTATGCAGTGCCAGTCCAATCTGTTTCAGGCGCTCCTTACATTGATTGAGACGCGCATTCTGGCGGCTTGATTGAATGGCGGGAATCAGTATCGCGCAGAGAATCGCGGCGATTCCCAACACGACGATCGTCTCAACGACGGTGAATCCACGACGACGCAACTTCTGATTCAGCATGATTGGTCTCGCATGAAGAATGGCGTAATCGCCGAACCACAGAACTGAACCGCGCTCATTTTATCCATTCTGTCTTTAGTTAAGCAAATGCGAAGTTGAGAGACTAACAATTTGGGGTTTACGTTGCCCGTCCGGTTCAGCGGCACAGCCGTGAAACGCTAACGGACTTCGTAATCCGGTGGATTTGGCAGGTCCCACGCACAGCTTCCACGTACTGCGTCTTCCAACTTTGCAAACCATTCACTGTCCATTCCAATGCTCATGTACTCGCCTGAAAGAAAAACGATTCCCCAAGGCGCCGTTGGTCCGAAACCCTTTTTTTTGGAATAAGCGATAACTGTGTTGGAGGGTCGATGCTCAAGCACTGTCCAGCAAATATATTTCTCGCCAGGTTGTCCGTAGTCCCAATCCCGTTCGACCGGATAGGGCGTTACGAGAAATCGACGAATCACTTCAACGACGTCAGGATCTGAGATCGTCGCAAGTTCGCTTTCAACAAGTTTGGCGATTGTCGCTGTCATGGTTGATTTCGATTCGAAGCATATTTATCAACGTCGAATTGTTCGCGAGGAACAGCTGACACAGCCGGCGCCGGATCACGCACGTAAATACCAAAACAGCAGTTGCCACCACGAAGTATCGTGTAACCATTTCCACAGTGCATGAATCGTCGGCGGAGGCGAGTTTGAGATTCAATAGTGTCCAGAAATTCGCCGAGTGTCACGACCTGCCTGTCCCACTTGATCAGCGTATCCTTGTCAGAGTCGGCGAACCATATGGATATGCGTACTGGAAACACATGCTGGTCATTGTTAAAAGATGCAGCGTAGCAAAGTTCGGCGAGTGTCATTTGAGTTGCCGGAAGTTTGATCTCGCGCTGCAGAAGTTGATCCTCGGTCTTGGACGGCCGATATGCCGCAGCCGACCCAACGAGTCCGAAGAATATCAGCATTGAAACAAGACAGTTCACGGTTGCGAAACGCGAACGACCGCTGCGAGTTCGTGCCCGAGTTGTTCTGTATGACGCAATGCCGAAGACGATCAGAGCGATTAAGGAAAATGGAACAACGCATGCCGCCGCAATGGTTCCGCATGCAGCTGAAACGAGAACGTCAGAGATTGAAAACGTCTTGCGAAGCATGTTGATCACGGCGTTCATCACGAAGACTCTCCCCGAAAACTTTTGCATGCAGCGCAGGCCCATAACACGTCAAACGCAATCAGTTCTTTGAGCGATGTTCAAAGCGGTTTATTAATCCAAAACAATTTTAACTAAGAATCTGACAAATCTCACGAATAAAAATCAGGATAATCCAGCGAGGCTTCGCCTCAGACCAAAGTAGCCGTCTCGCTCCGCCGAGACGATAGCCGAATTGCAGCAGATCTCGACTGGCACTTGAAAGCCCCGATGGATCACAAGGTTAATGGCAATTCGGCTTTCTTCTCGCGGAGCGAGAAGGCGACTTTTGCAGAAATCCTGAAACTTGACTCAACTGCATCAAACTTCAAACCTGAAGAAGTCCAAAGGACTGAGAACACTCATCTGCACTCATCTACGCTCATCAGAAAACTCAATTTTCAGGAAGGCGAAAATCCTCTTTTGGCCTGGTCATTTCGTCTTTCCGGGAATCTTGTCTTCGACTTTCTTCAACGCCGCTTTAATCGCGTCAACGTCCTTGACGTTCTTTGCGCCGAGTGCCTCATCTAGCGCCTTTCCATAATCGTTAAGGACCTTTTTCGTTTCGCCGATGTGGCAAAGTGCGCATTTCGTGATTTCCACTTTTTCGGGATACATCTCCTTGAATACCTTCTGGTACAGAGGCCGTGCGTGTGCTTCTTGCGGGGCATTTGCCAGGAAAGCGGCGAAACCAATAACACAGGCCACTAGAGTTCTGAACTTCAACATCATTTGCTTCCTGACTGCCGTGTGGTTGTGTGCACGTGGAACGGCTGAGGCAGCGTCAGTCGCCCAATACCTGGACGTAACAGGGGAAATGCCTGTTTGCACATTGTCGGTTCCATTCGGCAATTTTTTTTCTTGAATTCGCCGTTCGACAACCAAAATGGGACGAAAAGGTCTTTTTTTACCAGTTATAGGAAACGATACCGTTTCTGAATTTCGGACACGTCGATCTCGCAGTTTCTGAAAACGAGGTGAGCCGGGAGGCGTCAGTCCTCGGACTCTTTCTTGGATTCTGAACGCGAATTGGCGAACGAAGAGTCCGGGGGCTAACGCACCCCGGCTCGCCTAGTCAACGCGCGATTGAACTATTGTGATTCGCTCGTCGGCAGTAATTCTTCGACCCAGGTAACGAGTTGCCGTCCCACGTTGCCCGTGGCTCGACGTCTGATGCGACCGATTGCGTCCACAATAAAATAGGTTGGCCAGGCCGTGACATGCCATTGTTCCGACACAGGCCCTTGGCTTCCGTCCGTGACGACGGTCCAACCCAGACCGTCCGTTTCGATCTTTTTGCGCACTTTCTCAAGCGAGTCGGTTTGGTCGCTGTTAATTTCGACGATCACAACTTTCTCGGGCGGAAATTTTTCGAGAATCTCCTTTTGGACCGGGTGCATCGCCACGCATGGCCCACACCAGTGTCCTGAGAAAGAGATGACTGCGACTTTCCCTTCAATCGTTTTGCTCAGGTCAAAATCAGCTCCCGAGATCGTCGTCCCACGAATCGCAGGGGCCTTCTTCGTGATCGCTATGGGACTTTTCAGCTCTTCCAGTAACGCCGTCGCATTCTTCAGGTTCTTCCCTCGGTAAGTGCTTACGTTGGGATACTCGGAAATGACCCGTTCCAGCAATGCTTCCGCCTTAATACAACCTGCAGCGTCTCCCTTTTCCTCAGCTTGTAATTTGGTACGAGCGGCGAGCGCATACAGAGCCGCACCGCGTACACCAGCAGCGCTATGAGAATCAGCGATCGAAGATAACGCGGGATCAATGCGGTCGGATTCAAGGTAGATGAATTCCGACATCAACAACTGAAGTTGTACCGTGTTGCCTGCTTTGTTTGCAGACTCTCGAAAAATGTCGAACATCTCATCAAAGGCGGGGCCCGGTATCCCATCAACCGAAGTCCAGATTAAGCAATGGATCCACTCATCGTCGTTCCGATGTTCTTTCGCCAGATCACGGAAACGCACGGTAAACTCTTTGTCGATCTCATGCTTTTTGGTTCGTTTTTCCTCAGTCGTCAATGGCGGCACGACGTTTTCCAATGCTTTGGCTTCGGCTTTCCATTCCCCATAAAGGGCTTCGTAGGGCGAAAGTTTCCCGTCCTGCTGCGCGGACAATCGGCAGACGGAGAGAGTCATCATCACGATGAGAACCAAGACTGAACGCTGCTGTAACATGTTGATCTCGATTTAAATGACACCAAGGTTGAGTAGACTCGATTGATGCTTCATCAACACAGAATGTACGCGTAAAGCAATCCGCGTCGCTGCCCATTGGTGCTCAGCATTGATGTCGGAGACTTACGGCCCCAATTTTCGAAAATTCGACCAGGCAATATGAGTGGTTTCTTCACTCTCGGAACGACTGATGACTAACGACGTTGATGACCCCGCTTCGTTAATGGAAATGATAAAGATCTTCAAAGGCCTGCTATCTGAGTTGTCTTGAATTGAGACCGACCGTTTGGTCGTAATTCGCTCTCCTTCTTTCTCGCCAAGATTTTTTCCCGACGCGTCCACTTTGAGTTTCTGTTGATAGAAGCCGACTACCTTTTCCACAGAATCCAGCGTCGTAAGCGCGGCCTTGCTCTTGATTGAACTGATGTCGCTGACACCTGCATCACAGGTTTCGGCACCTTTAAACGTTGAATCGGGATATTGCCATTCGCTTAACATTCCCAGCAAGGTGACTCTTTTTTCCGACTGAGGATCATCCGCAACCCCGAGCTTGCAGGCTACTGCGAAGACACCGAAAGCCACGATCGCGATTCGGATTCCGAGCATTGGGCGAGTCCTTAAGTTTAATTTCGAATTGATGTCAGTTCAGCGAACATTTTAGTTCGACGTTCTGTAAATGACGATACGGGAATCTGCCTGCAAAGGACAATCGCCGCGCAAATGCGATTAAACAATCGTTGCCCGAATGATTTTTTTACGCATTTGGATCTCGATTTCAAAGCAGAAGGTCGCTGCGAATGAGACGTCCGTCATGTAGGGCTGATGCGACCAGGACGCCGTCCACACCGAGTTCGCTCAGGCGAATCAGGTCGTCTCGGCTGCGGACTCCGCCTCCTGTAATCAATTGCAACTTCGGAAATTCGTGGCGAATGAATCGACAAAGAGTATCGGTCGAACCGCCAGTCCCCATGCCGACATCGGAAAGGTCGAGGACAATGATCGAGGAGACATTCGCCAGAACGACCTGACGAACGATTTCGTCCAATTCACGGCGCCAGTCGCTCGCATCTACTGAAAATCGAGGAATCCCGTTCTGCAGATCCAGACTGAAGGTCACGTTGGACGTACAAGCTACAATTCTCGCAAGATCCTCTGGAGAACGGCATGTTTCTAACCCGACAACGACATGAAGACCGGCATCCGCTTGAATGTTCAACGCATCGAAAGGCTGACGAACACCTGCATCGACCAGCAATTGAAATCCATCGGCGGCCAACAGGCGATAGAGATCAAAATTCGGTTTTTGATGCAGAATTCCATCGAGATCGGCAAGATAAAACTGGTCCAGGCCAAACGCGTCTCGAACCGCTCGTGCGACAGACACAGGATCACTGCTGGCGGTCAACTGGCTGACGATCGGACGGTAGTTTTCTCGACGGCCTGCGACTCCTCGGACGACTTGACCATTCAACACATCGAGAACCGGAAGAACCTTCATCGAATAAATCCTTTTCCAGAGTGGCTGGCTAAAACGACGCCACGCGGAATAATCATGAGACAGTATCCAATTCATGCGATGGCCTGGATGTTTGAAACTCAAACGACAGAACACCGGCCGTCATACATCCAAACCAGGAATTCTCGAAATGACTGAAAGTACAATCCCAGCCGTCGGTGACAAGGCTCCTGCCTTTGACTTGCCAACGTTTCCCAAGGGTCGCACAAAACTGAGCCAATTCAAAGGGAAGCAAAACGTGGTTCTTTACTTTTATCCGCGTGACGACACCCCAGGCTGTACGAAAGAAGCCTGCGGATTCCGTGACGAAATTGGTGAATTTCAATCAGCCGAAACCGTTGTTCTGGGGGTGAGTACCGACAACGTCGAATCCCATGAAAAGTTCGCAGAGAAGTTTTCATTGCCGTTTCCGCTGCTCGCCGATGAAGATCATGCTGTCGCCGAAAAGTACGGAGTCTGGGTCGAAAAGAATATGTACGGCAAGAAGTCGATGGGACTGCAGCGAGCGACGTTTCTGATCGACAAGACTGGAAAGATTGCCGCCGTCTGGCCGAAAGTGAAAGTCGACGGACACCTCCGGGAAGTCGTGAAGGCACTGGAAGACTTGGGATAGGCTGATCGGTTGATTACTATCGGCAGATCATGCAATTTCCGTTACGAATCGATGCGACCACATTGCCGGCTCTGATTTTCGGGGCCGCGCTGGTCGTTGTCGCGATCATCATGGGATTTTTTGTCTGGCGAGCTCGCCGCGAATTAGACCCGATCGTTGACGGCGACGACGGTGCGAAGCTGCATGCAAACCGTCAGTTTCGTCGACGACTGCAGGTCAGTTTCATGTTGGCCATCGTCGGGGTCATGATCGCGACCGGGGATCAGCTGGATAAGTTTTTTGGACGACGCCCCGTCATGTTTTTCGTATGGGTCGGTGCCATCATCATTCTGGCGTTCTGGATGGTGCTGATGGCTTTGGGAGATTGGTTGTCGACAATCACGTATTCGGAAATTGCCAAAGCAAAACTCCGATTCGAACGTCGGGTGCTGGAAGAGCAAATTCGGCGCTACCACGCTTCAACAAACGGCCAAGCAATCGGAGACGCGGATGAGTCATGAATAACGAAACTTTTTCGTATTAAACGACTTAACACGAAAACGTTCCGACCTCTCGCGAGCCGAACTTCCGGCATTTTCGAGTGTCTGTTAGAATCTGCGAGCTTGGCCCGGAAGACTCAATCCGAATCCATCGATAAACGACAGAGACAATTTCTACCGAACGAGTATTAAACCATGCGTAATGAATCGGAAATTCCGCTAACAGACAATCCTTTTTCGATCCCAGTGGCTGATCGACTGAAGCGATTGCCTCCCTATTTGTTCGGCAAAATCAATAAGCTGAAGTACCAGCAGCGTGTCGCCGGTGTCGATGTCATCGACCTTGGGATGGGAAATCCGACGGATGCTCCTGATCCTCAAATCACCGACAAGATGCAAGAGGCATTACTCGAAGCCAAGAACCATCGTTATTCCGTGGCCAACGGAATTGCCAGTTTGCGACGCGAAGTCGCCAAACGATACGACCGTAAATACGGCGTCAAATTGAACGGCGACGACGAAGTGATTGCCTGTCTGGGTTCGAAAGAGGCTTTCAGTCACATGTGCCTGGCGCTGATGGGACCGGGTGATACGGCCATCGTGCCAGCACCAACATTCCCGATCCACGCCTATTCGGTGATGCTGGCTTCGGGCAACGTGATCGCTCTCGACGTACGCGATCCTGCCGAATTTCTGAGGAACATCGCTTATACGTGTGAGCATCTTTATCCAAAGCCGAAACTGGTTGTCGCCAATTTTCCTCATAACCCGTCTGGAACTTGCATCGAGCAGAGGTTTTTCGACGAGCTAGTCATTCTGGCCAAGCGATATAAGTTCCTCGTAATCAGCGATTTCGCCTACGCGGATATTTGCTTTGACGGCTACCAGGCGCCGAGTTTCCTGGCGTCTCCAGGGGCCATTGATGTGGGCGTTGAACTGACCACAATGAGCAAAGGCTTCAGCATGGCCGGTTGGCGGATTGGGTTTTGTTCGGGCAATCGCGAGATGGTTCGGGCGCTCGCCACGATCAAGGGGTACTACGATTACGGTATCTTCCAGGCCAGTCAGATTGCCGCAATCATCGCCCTTCGAAATTGCGAACCAGCGGTGGAAGCAATCGCAAAAGAATATCAGATTCGCCGTGATGCACTTGTCGACGGGCTGACCCGAATTGGCTGGGACGTTGAAAAGCCCAGAGCGGGAATGTTCGTCTGGGCAAAAATTCCAGAACCATGGTCTGAAATGGGTTCGATTGACTTCTCGATGAAGCTGCTGCAGGAAGGTGGCGTGGCAGTCAGCCCTGGTCGCGGCTTCGGCGAAGAAGGGGAAGGTTTTCTCCGTCTGGCAATTGTGGAAAACAGCCAGCGTCTTCGACAGGCCGTTCGCCAGATTCAAGGATGCCTGAAAGCCGAAGGAGCTCCGGCCGCGTGACGACGAAGCGCACATCGGGTCGTCTGTTGATACCACGCAGTCGGCGGCTGACGCTTGACGTATTGCATTATCATAAACAGTCGGCAACGTGTGCTCATGATCGTCTTTTCGACTTGAAAAAAGTCGCCGAACTGCGGTCACGACTGACGTCTCGTATTTCGTGGTCAGTCCTGTTCATCAAAGCGTTTGGAATCGTTGCCGCACACCGTCCGGTGTTGCGGCAATCATTCCAGCGGTGGCCTTGGGCGCACCTTTACCAGCATTCTCAAAACGTGGCGATGCTGGCAACTCATCGGGTTCATGACAACGAACCCTGGGTCTTATGGTCTCGATTCGTTCAGCCCGAACAGCAATCGCTAACAAGCCTTCAGGCAAGGTTGGATCGATATCTCACGGAACCGATCCCCCAGGCCTTTCGCCAGCAATGGCAGCTAAGCGGGTTGCCGACGATCTTCAGACGTATTCTCTGGTGGTGGACATTAAACGTTTCGCTGTCGAAGCGAGCTCACCGTTCAGGGACATTTTTCTTGACCACGCTGGCTGGAAAAGGGGTTGAGATCCAGGACCCCCCGGCGTTTCTCACCAGCAACTTGACTTATGGACCGCTCGATGAACAAAGCCGTTGCCGAGTGACAATGTCTTATGACCATCGATTAATGGATGGTTCGTTTGTCGCTGATTGCCTGATCGAACTGGAAAACGTGCTTAATAGTACGATCGCAGACGAGTTGGACGCGATCATTTCAGGCGGTGAGACAACAGCGACACGTCCTGAGAAATCGTAATAACTTTGGCCGATGTCACGAGATAAATCGAAGTAGCAAGACAGGCTGATGGCCGATGTTGTTTGAATTGATTGGCGCGGATTACGCTGAAACGAAAGATCGCAATGAAGGAACTTCGAGGACGGACAGCTTTGGTTACGGGCGCATCTCGCGGACTTGGCCTTATTATCGCCAAGGCCCTGGCTCGCGAAGGAATGAATGTCGCGTTAGCGGCACGTTCCCCCGAGCTTCTCGAACAGCTTGCGGGCGAAATTCAACAAACTGGAGTGCGGGCGATCGCCTTTCCGACAGACGTGGCAGATGAGGCTCAGTTGCGTCAACTGGTTGACGCAACACTTCACGAGTTCGGATCGATTGATGTACTGATCAACAATGCGGGGATCGAAGCATTTCGTCCTTACCACTTGATTGACCCGGTGGATATCGTGCAAACGATTCAGGTGAATTTGACCGCGACGATGTTACTCACGCGGTTCGTGCTGCCCCACATGCTGAAAGCAGGTCGGGGGCACGTTGTGAATATGGCATCAACTGCCGGCAAATACGGACCTGCATTCGGCGCGGCATACGGTGCGACCAAGGCCGCAATGATCGCATTCACTCAGTCATTGCGAGGAGAGTTATATAAGACGGGTGTGAGCGCTTCGTCCATCTGTCCAGGATTTGCAAGCGATGGTGGTATCTACGAAGTGATCAAACTAAGGACTGGTCGGGGAACTCCCTGGTATCTTGGATCAACATCCGCCGAAGCTGTTGCCATGGCAGTTATTAAATCCATTCGTAACGATCGACCCGAGTTGATCGTCAATTTTCCTGCGTTACGCCCGGTTTTCGTGTTGTGCCAGGCGTTTCCAAGATTGGGAGAATGGATCGTGCGTCTGACGACACGACGATTCCTGAAGCAGGCTGCAACCCGAGATTGAGCTGACAGGAGATCAGCCAACCCGGGATCGAACCGCCATAACGAAAAGCATTTTTGGAGATTCGTTTGAACGCCTCATCACTTCGCCTTGACCACTTGTTTCTGACGCAGCAGGAATGTGACAAGTGAGCGAAGATCCGCTTCGTTCAATTGATCGGCAAAGTTTGATGGCATCGGCGAAAGATTTGACAGCCTTACTTCATCGATATCGCTGTTTGGGATGAGTACTTCCTTACCCTGGTTATCGCCCAGTACAAGCGTGTTTCCTTCTTCTCGCAGTTTGAGTCCAGTGACGACCAGCCCATCCTTTTTCGCGACGACGCTCGCCCGAAAGGCCGCGTCGACGTTTCGATTGGGGTCGAGGACGTCTTCGAGCAATCTCTCTAAGCCCCGATGACCAACACCATCAAGTTGCGGTCCGACCTTGCCACCTTCGTCGTTAATACGGTGACAGGCAACACACGATTTTTTGAATACGGCAAAACCCGATTCCGGCGTCGCGTCAGAGGTTGTAAAGCTTGCCGAAAACTTGGCGATTAACTTTTTCAGTCGATCATCGGCTGCTGGCAGTCCTTGTGTCAGTTCATTGATTTTATGTTCGCGGTCAGGAATTGGTATCGACGAAAGTCGATCAAGGATCGGCTTGTCCTGAAGCAAGCGGGCGGAGGCTCGTCCGGTCGCGATCAACGAGAATAACAAGTCACCACCCTCCAGCGTTCCGGCCATCGCCAAGGCGATAGGCTGCTGTAATGGTGCTGGCGCGGTACGAAGAGCCGTGGCGAGTGTGTCACGAGACGTCGGTGAGTTGACAGATCCCAACAACTGCGCGGCGTGGCTACGCAATGTCGAAGGTTCGGTGGGGCTTTGAACGATTGAAGACAATGCAGTGATCGCGGCGTCACGAGACAAATTCAATCCCGATTGTGCTGCCGCCATCCTTACAGGGGTCTCAGCCTGTGGACTTGAAATGAGTTCGATAACGGGAATCGCCAAAGATTCCATGTGTAATTGATCTGCCACTTTCACTGCTGTGACAAGAGTCGCATCCGTAAAAGCGAACTCAGGCACGGGGGGAGCAACGACGGCTGGCTCGAAACGTCCGATGGCCAGCCAGGCATAAGCGGTGGCGGTATCTGCATCAACAGCTTCCAGGATACCCTGCCGCCCTGCCCACGACTTTAAGTCCCAGGAATACTCTCTGGCAACGTCGTTTCTAGGAGGAATTTCCCTGGCGATGACTTCACCGGAATCGACCAGCTTCAGGCGAACGTGGTTGACCGGTGGCGTGTCAGTACCTGGCAGTCCATTATGTCCACACATCCAGAAGGTCAATTTTTCGGGGATTTTAAACGGTGCAGAACGAAGAACGCCGGTCAGTTGTTCTCCGTTCGTGATGCTGTCGAAAAACCAGGCGTCTGGATTTCCGTCTGTGGAATTGCGATGTCGTACACCCCAGGGACTGGGCGTCGCGGCACTGACAAGAGCGATATTTTCCCACGAGGCCGATCGCCTTTGCTGAGGATCGAGCAGCCTGACTGCCAATTTTTCGGCCCACTTTCCAAGCGCCGTATCGACGGACAACCGGCTTCCACGTTGAGACAATCCCGTGAAAATCGCTTGAAATAGCGATGCCTGACGCGGAATGTCATCTGCAAATTTTTGCTGAATATATTCAGCGACTTCGTCGAGTCGCTGTGGACTCACATGCTTCGCCACGTGAGACAGGCTTTTTTCAATCGTGGATTGGGGAACATCATGCTGTCGAAGATAATCGAAGGTGAACCAGGCGGCTGATTCACTGGGGACCGCCAATGCAATCTCCGCGACACTCGCCAATTCATCGCGAGTCAGGCGAACGTCAGTAATTTTTGAGACAGCATCTGTTGGACGGAGTTGATTTCTCAGTGCAATTCGAGACGCTTGAATCAGTTGGACATCTTTAGAATCCGTGGACTTCCAGAGTTGTACGAGCGGTTGCAGATTCGCCGGGTCGGGGTGTCGACCAAGAGCTTCGGCTGCGGCGCGTCGAACGAAGGGGTCCGAGTCTTGAATCGCTGTGCGTACGAGTTCTCCGATTTTTGCGTTCCATACGGGGGTTTCGGCGAGTGCCTTTACGAGATGGATTCGGACGACCGTCGACTTATCGTTTGCCAAGCCGTCGATCAGCGGCTCATCCAGTTGTCCATTTCGCCATAACAGCCACAGTATTTGAACCCGCTCGTCAGCTTGACTTGCACTCTCTTCGGGATCAGTCGGTTTGGGCAATTTCAGTCGTGATCGCGCCTGGTTGATTCCGACGGCTCCGAATTGTCGTTCAAGCTCATTGGCTGCAAATTGACGAATCGTCAGATTTTTATCGCGGAGACTTTCGAACAAATCGTCAATCGGCTTTTGTGCCATATTCGGCACAGCAGGAGGCTGAAGTTTTTTGTCTCCTGTGTAGACAATGCGCCAGATTCGTCCACGGTGGCGGTCCCGTTTCGGGTGCAAAAGATCAACTTCGTAATGACCAATGATGGAATTGTAGAAGTCGCAGATATACAGCGCTCCATCAGGTCCCAGTTGCAAGTCAACGGGGTGAAACCACCAATCATCACAAGTGAGGAAGTCTTGAGGCTTTTCGATCCAGGGGGAAGAACCTCGCCATTGAGGCTGATCGCGATGGACGATGTTCGTAACCACATTTCCAACAAACATCGAACCGCTGTATTCAGGAGGAAAGTGGCTTGATGCATAGGCAACAATGCCAGCGATACCGGTCGATCCGTGGTCATTCGACGTTGCAATCGGAGCGAATCCCAATCCGTCATGAGGCTTGCCAAAGCTATCGTAATAGCCACCTCGTAGAAGCATCGTGATCGGCTTGGAATGGCAATCGGCATTGAAGAAGTCGCCACGAGAATCGAAGCACATTCCAAACGGGTTGACCTGTCCCCACGTAATCTGTTCGATGGCCGATCCATCCGGTCGGAACCGATAGGTGTTTCCCGACTGCATTTCGAGAACGACGGGACCTTCTCCTTTGAGTTTAATCTTCGAGGCATTCCTAAACCCGTGGCAGGCATACACCCAGCCATCTAACCCCAGGCGGAAAGCGTTCTGATTTCCGTGCGTATCAGCAAAGTCGAACGGGCCGTACAGGATTTCCCGCTGATCGGCGGCACCGTCACCGTCGGTGTCAGTCAGTTTCCAGATGTTCGGAATTGACCAGACGATGGCTTCACGGCCATTTGGCATGGGTAAGACACCGATCGGGATATTCAACTTTTCAGCGAACTTAGTGATTTTTGTTGCTTTGCCGTCAGGACCGATTCCGTCAAGGATTGTCAGACCATCACGAGTGGTATCAGGATCGGTCGCTGCAAACGGGTACTCGATCGAATGAGTCACCCACAAACGGCCTTTGGCGTCAAACGCCAGATTCATGGGCTTTTGGATATCAGGTTCGGCCGCGACCAGTTGAATCTCGAATCGAGGCGGCAGCTTGAATTGCTTCTGTTCTTCGGCGGGGGTTAATGGATCGGTCGGAGCAACAGGTGGTCCAGCAAAAAGCGATGTCGATCGTGCGACCAACAACGTAAAAATTGCGAACATCCAAAATCGAGTACGAATCAAGTCCGACAAATTAGCAATCTCCGAAAAATCGTTGAATCTCAATAAAAATATTGACTTGCAGACGCCGCCAGGACACCTCGAGGACTTTGGACTACTTGAATGTTTACTTTTCCGGGACGACTCACGTTTCAATTCGAAACCCGGATTCTTTCCACGAGCGAAAGCCGCCGTCCATGCTGACAACGTGAGTGTATCCCATCTTTTGCAGGTTATCGGCGGCCAGTGCAGAACGGAAACCTCCGCCGCAGTACAGGACGATTTCTTGATCGCAGTCGGGTACCCAGACTTCGATGTCTCGTTCAATGATCCCTTTACCGAGCGATCTTGCACCAGGCAAATGACCAGCGGCATATTCGCTTTCTTCGCGAACGTCGAACAATAAGAACTTTTCTTCGGCTGCAATTCGTTTGTAAACATCTTCGACCGTACATTCGCGAATGTTGACGCGAACAGCATTAACGAGTTGCAGGAATCGGGGAGAGTGATGAGCCATATCTTGCTTTTCAAGTCTGTTGTGCGGCTTGTCTCAGGCGTCGGACATCCCCGTTCTGAGATTCAACTTGAAGGTATCGCGTCAAACCGTTACGCCGCGATTGGAGTAAGTTTGACGTTAGTTTTGGTTCGATGATCGTCCGATTAAAGTTGAGAACCAATCATGGAGTTTCAATGGTATCCATACTGGCGGTCGGACTCTCACTGCATGCAGAATAAGCACCGATAATCACTGTAACGTTGTCTCGGCCACCTCCGGCCAATGCAGCATCGACAAGTTCCTGACATTGATTTTGGGGCGACGCATTCGAGGCAAGTATCTTTGAGATGTTCTCTTCACTCACCATATCAGTCAGGCCATCGGTACAAAGAATCAGTCGATCCAAGTGCTGTAACTTGACGTGGTTTGTCGCGACATCAAGCTCATCCATGTTTGCTCCAAGGCAGCTGATGAGCGTATTTCGAAACTGCTTGCCGACTTCCTCGACGCTCGAAATGATCCCCGCAGCAACCATCGATTCGGCCAGGGTTTGATCTCGCGTCAGGCGATACAGCTTTTCGGCTCGATAAAGATAGGCTCTGGAATCTCCGACATGTACGATAAACGCGTCTAATCCCATCGTGAGAGCACAAGTCAACGTTGTCCCCATTCCGTCGTAACCGCCTTTGGCGGCGGCTTCTTCCTGGATGCGTCGATGGATGAGTTGCATATAAACGTTAGCCGCCTCTTCCATTTCGTCGAGTTCGGCTTTGGAAGGGTTGAAATTCCATTTAAACGCTTTCCCGGTCAATTCCCAGCCCGTACGCAACGCGAGCATACTTGCCAGTTCTCCGAACGCAGCACCACCGACTCCATCGGCCACCGCAAGTGCGAAAGCCTCGTCCTGACGTAATGCATTCTTGTCAATCGACAAGTTAGTCAATAATACGTCTCGAGCACGGTAACGACGTGTCACCGAATAATGATCTTCATTATTCGAGCGTCGCAACCCTTGGTGCGTTAAGGCACCGAATTCAACCTGAATTGTCACGGCGGGGTTGCCGAAATATTTCGCCGCCAATTCATCGAGATTTGATACCGTCGGTTGATACCACTTTGTGTTTTCAATCTCAGCTGTTGTCACGACGATCCCTTTCGGGGGCAGAGAAAAGAACTTCCGCTGGATTGCCGAATGGCAACCCCGGAATTCTACCTCTGCGGGTTCCCAGTGAAAATCCACGGCTGGCATTTCGTAGATCAGTTTCTTTCGCTTCCAATGAGTGTGCGGCGTTGCTACACTTTCCCCCCTGCTCGCGCGACGGTCGTTACCGGTATTGGCTGCGCTGCGAAAGTATTTTCAATAACATCCGACAGGAGGATTGTGTGGTCAAGTTGCGGTTGCGCGATAACGAGGGTATCAACGACGCCGTTAAACGGTTTCGGAAGTTGGTTGAGCACGCCGGTATCAAGAAAGAGATGCGGCGACGTGAGTTTTACGAAAAGCCGAGCGAAACCCGCCGTCGTGCCCGTCGCCGTGCAGAACGCCGCTCGCGCATTCAGCGAATGGTCGGTGGTGGTACAACCGGTGGTCCAGCCCCAGCCAGCAAGCCTGAACGATAAGAATAATAAAGCGGCAATTCGCCGCTTTGGCGCTAATGCGGCGAATCGCCGCCTTCGCAAAAGCAACCGTTTGATTAACGCAAACGGTTATCTCATTTCGGTTTAGCCCTCTGATTCCTCGGTCGGAATTCTTAACCAGCCGCGTATGAGAATCTGAGGGCTTGCGCGTGTGCTCGGACCTCGTCCAGGGCTGAATTGCGACAGTATTCAGCTTTTCATCAATTGTCCCGCGATTGATCTCGTCAACTAAAATCATCGAATTGACCGTTAGACAATTGCTCTCCCCTAAATCCGGGGTTTCGGCTATTTCTCCTGCTGCTTCTGCTCAGTCAGGGTGCCTTTCTTCAGCCGTTTCCTTTTCGAGAGCGATGTGTCTAGCTCACTTTCAACTGTCGGACCTAATGTCGAGCGAACCTCGCCAATTCATTGGATTGGCAGGATTTCCGTCGAACTGATCATCTCCGTTGGTGAGCTTTCGGCGTTTGCTTGGACCCTCTGCGGATGGTTGATGGCTCGATTACCACGCGGCCGCGTTGTGTGGCCGATTCTTTACGAGGTCGGCGTAAGAAGCGTACCCGTGGTCTGTATTACCGGGCTATTTATTGGAATGGTACTCGCCGTCCAATCGTACGACACACTCAGCCAGCTTCATTTTCAGATTCACATTGGCTCAGTCATCAATGGAACTCTGGTCAAAGAATTAGGGCCAGTCCTTGCCGCAGTCATGTTGGCCGGGCGCGTCGGAAGCTCGATCGCGGCTGAAATTGGAACGATGAAGGTCAGCGAACAGATCGACGCATTGCAGGCGCTTGGAGCTGATCCCGTTGCTTATCTGGTTGTACCTCGATTTCTCGCCTGTTTTTTGATGATCCCGGCGTTAACGATGGTCGCCGAAGGGGTCGGAATCTTTGGCGGATGGTTCGTCTCAACTCAAATATACGGTGTCAGCAGTCATCACTTCTGGAGCTATTCGGACCGATTCGTCAGCGCGTTCGATGTCGTTACCGGCGTTCTTAAGAGTATGAGCTTTGGTGCCGCGATTGCCGTAATCGCATGCCACCGCGGATTTCGATGTGGCTCGGGCGCTGAGGGCGTTGGACGTGCTGCAACGGAAGCGTTTGTCGCCTCATTTATTGCGATTCTTGCTCTCGACTTCATTCTGGCCCTGCTGACGATCCAGCTGATGAAACTCCTTTTAATGATGGGCGTTCAGGTCACGTAATACGTTGAGGAATTAGCTGTGCTCGGTTTTCGATTGACTCAAAGGCGAATCGCGGCTGACTCGATTCCATCTACTCAAAAACATGCGGATTTCGCTTCGGCCGAAGCACCACAATCGTTGGGTCTCGTCACCAAAAAAATGTCTGTCGATTGGCGTGAATCTCATCCTGTGGCGATCGAGTTAAGACACGCATTTCGATCATTCGGCGACCACGCGGTTCTCCGAGACGTTTCATTGGAAGTTCGTCGGGGTGAAACGCTCGTCCTGATCGGAGAGAGTGGTTGTGGCAAAAGTGTGACGACGAAATTGCTGGCAGGATTGCTCGAACCGACATTCGGAGAAGTTCGCTGGGACGGGCGCCCGGTGCGAGGACGTCCTCAAAATGAAAAACGCCGTGATCGGTTGCGGCTTGGTTATCTTTTCCAGGGAGCAGCTCTGTTCGACAGTATGAATGTTTTTGAAAACATTGCTTTTGGACTGCGTGAGAACACAACTTTGACGGAATTGCAAATTCAGCAAATTGTTCACGAACGTCTTCGCGAAGTTGGACTGGCGGATAATGTGATCGGAAAACGACCCAGTGATTTGTCCGGAGGGATGAAAAAACGAGTTGGGTTAGCACGCGCGTTGGCAATGTCCCCTGATATTGTGTTTTACGACGAACCAACGACAGGACTTGATCCAATCATGAGCGGAGTCATCAATGATCTGATTGTACAGACTCAGGCGCGGCGGCACGTCACCAGCGTTGTTGTGACTCACGATATGAATACGGTTCGCCGGGTCGCCGACCGCGTGATTATGCTCTTTCCATTGACCGGTCTGGCCGACGACGAATCACAAATTGTTTTCGAAGGATCGCGTCACGACGTTTTTGAAACCGACAACCCGCGAGTTTCTCAATTTGTGCGAGGATAAAACTCGGACCAGATTGATGAAGCGCAGACACGTATTGCCCGTATGTCACACAGTTTGAGATGGTTGCGACGGAAGGAATTTCATGGCCACAGAGCGGCAGCTTCAGTTTCGAGTTGGTTTATTGGTGATTCTGGCAGTTTCGATATGCCTGGGGTTAGTGATTTCGTTTGGTGACGCACGATACGTATGGAACAAGCGGTATTCCTTAACAATCCAGCTTGAAAATGGAGCGGGCCTTTACCCCACTGCGCCGGTCTTATTAAGCGGCCTGGCAGTCGGTTCAGTGCGACAGATTGAGTTAAATCCCCGTCACGGGGTAAACGTTCTTGTAGAAATTCAGGAAGGAATTCGACTACCGGTCGACAGCCGAGTTATCGTGTCGCGTTCTCTGCTCGGCGAAACGTGTGTCGAATTCGTTCGTGGAACCGCCGCCAATGTTCTAGAGCCGGGTAGTCGCATTTCTGGAATTGCGGCTGTCGATCCGCTTGAAATGATCCAGCGGCTTGAGGTCCGTACCGTCGAGACGTTAAATGCATTCGGTGAGACCAGCCAGGAGTGGAAAGATGTCGCGAAAAACTTAAACAATTTGATGGATACAAAACGCGGAAATCTGGATGAAGTCGTCGAACGAGCGGCAGAGTCGCTGCATCAATTCACTGTGACGATGAAGAATGCGAACCAGATGATCGCTACAGCAAACAAGCTCGTTTCTGACCCGGTCACTCAGCAGGCAATGCACGATACCATGGTGGCGCTTCCCAAACTGGTCGGTGCGACAAAAACAACAATTGAAGAAACTCGCCAGACGGTAACTTCCGCGCGACAAGTCGTGGATACCATGAATCGTAACCTTGTCAGCCTTTCTCAGGTGACAGAACCCCTTGGTAAACGTGGGGAACAAATGGTGTCGAAGCTTGACAGTAGCTTAGAGAAGTTCGACCAATTCATGACGGAGCTCAATCACTTCGCGAAAGTGGTCAATCAAAAGGATGGCTCGTTGCAAAAATTTGTCACTGATCCGTCGCTGCACGACCAGCTTGTTCGCTCATCAGAATCAGCGAACGTTCTGATGAAAAACCTCGAACCGGTCCTGCGAGATCTGCGGGAATTCAGCGACAAAGTTGCGAGAAATCCCGAAGTGCTTGGCCTTGGAGGAGCGGTTCGACCGAGCACTGGCCTGAAAGACGCGGAACTGCGTACAACTCCGAGATCTGGCACGCCACCGAAAACAATTGTTCGTGGCAACAATTCGACTCCTCGCGATAACAACTGAATTTAGTTCAGATATTTGAGGTTAAGAATTGAAAGTATTCCGAATGTTCTAGTAAAGTCTTTCTGTCTCAAACGCGACGAAGGTCGATGAATCAATGGCCAGGTTTAAAACAGTATCTTGATAAAGGAGGTCGCGGATCGTGATCCGATGGCATCGGACTTTTTTGTTCGTCATGATCGTATCTTGGTCTGTCAGCCTCACGGCTGCCGAAGTCCTCCCGAAAGGCTGGCCAAAACTTCCGATTGAGAATGGTACTGTTGAAATCCCAGCTCAAGAATGGCCATTACATCCGGCCCCGCGACATATCCCTGTATTCATTCACTACCCATTTGGCCGTTTAGATCGCGTCACGGGCAAAACAGGCCTGATGCTAACGCTGCACAACTGGGGTGGAACAGGTGCCGTGGGCTCGGCCGATCCGAAAGCACTTACGGAACGTCTCGATGTCATTTCAATTGCCGTCGATTATCTCCAGAGCGGTAAGCACGAAGGACTTGAAGCTCCAGAACCCTACGACTTTGGATACCTTCAGGCACTCGATGCGTTGCGAGCATTGTGGTACGTCCAGCAAGGTTTGAGGGCCAACAACGTCGTATTCAATCCTGGACGAATCTATGTCGCAGGAGGGTCAGGCGGGGGCCAGGTCGCGTTGATGTGCAACAAATTGGCACCTCGGACATTTACCTGTGTCATCGATATGTGCGGAATGTGCAAGTTGTCGGACGACATCGCTTATGGTTTGCCCGGCGGCAGCTCCTTAAACGCGCGGTGGCACCGAGAGCCAAACCATCCCTATTTTTTGACAGACGATGATCGCGAAATCCGGTTTATTGCTAACCCTGCACATTTAGCAGAAATGAAACGTCTCGGTCATTCCGCAAAAATAATTGTCGTGCATGGAACGGACGATAATACAAGCCCCTTTATTGACGCCAAACAAATGGTTGAGTCCATGAAAGCGGCAGACATCGATGTTGAACCATTCTTCGTGACGAAGAATCATATTGATGGAAGGACTTTCACCAGCATTGGCCATTCGCTGGGGCAACGAACGGAAATTGTTTTTCGTGTTGCAGAGAAGTATTTGCGTCCCGATTCTTCGTTATTCCTGAATAAGAAATCATCAACCGATTTCTTCCGACGCGAAGATATTCGATACGAGACTTCAAACGGTGCTTATGTGATTTCGTACGAGAATGGATTTCCGACGGGAAGATTCGAGAAAAAACAGTAATTGACGGACCTTAACGATCGGGTGTGCCAGTCCCCTTCTCTTGAATAATGCCAATCGCTCGAAGCTTTGAGCGAAGTGTCATTCTTGAGATTCCTAACTTCTCAGCCGCTTGAAGCTGGCTGCCGTTGCAATAGGCCATGACTTCTCGAAGGATCTGTTGATCGACTTCCTGAGTGATGACGCGATACAAATCAGGCCGATCTTCGGTCAAGAGTTGGCGGACAAATCCAATCAAATCAAAGTTTGCCGACGGTACAACGTTCGATTCATCCATTCCCCCCGTCGAACCCGCGACTTGGTGCAATCCCGGGTTGATGGTTGGTGGGATGGCATGGCAGCTTTGGGGAAGGCAGTCGGGGGTAATGACGACCCCGGTTGCCTGGATAATCGCATATTTGATCGCGCTCTGAAATTCTCTTACGTTTCCAGGCCAGTCGTGAGATTGCAAAATGTGCATTGCATCTTCCGAAACTCCCATAACCGACTTATTCAGGTCGCGATTGAACAATTTGAGAAAATGTTCGGTGAGTATCGGAATGTCCTCACGCCGTTCACGTAGTGGCGGCAATTGGATCGTAAATCCATTTAACCGATATAAAAGGTCCTGTCGAAACCGACCTTCAGTGACCAGTTGGTTCAGATCTCGATTGGTTGCAGTGATAATTCTGACGTCGGTTTTGACGGTCACATTGCCGCCGATTCGCTCGAACTGTTGTTCCTGCAACAGGCGAAGTGCTTTGGCTTGAGTCGCCGGACTCATGTCCCCGATTTCATCAAGAAAGATCGTCCCTCCATTCACCTGTTCAAACTTGCCAATGCGCCGCTGTTCGGCCCCGGTAAACGCCCCCCGTTCATGCCCAAAGAGCTCACTTTCGAGCAATGACTCAGGCAACGCCGCGCAATTAATCGCGAGAAACGGTTTCTGATTACGCTGACTGTAATGATAGATGGCACGAGCGACTAACTCCTTTCCTGTACCACTCTCGCCGAGGATCAATACGGTACTGTCTTGAGGGGCAATCCGGCCGATCCCTTTATAGACGTCCTGCATCGCGGGTGAATTTCCCACGATGTGATCTGCAGCAAGATTGTCGGTTTCTTCCGTTACCAGCAAGGCAGGAACGCGATTTAATCGACTGACTTCAAGCGCCTTTGAAACAACCTCTTTCAATCGTCGAAGATCGACCGGTTTAACGAGGTATTCGAATGCGCCCAATCGCATCGCTTCGATTGCCGTTTCGGTCTTGGCAAATGCGGTCATGACAATGACGGGCATCCGTTCGTCGATCGCCCGGATTCGCTCATAGGCTTGAAGTCCGGTTAAATCAGGCAAACGGACATCGAGCATGACAACATCAGGTCGTTTCGATTTGATCAGCTCAATCCCATCCCGTGCAGTGCCTGCCGAAATCACATTCAATTCTGTCGATGCCAGAGTCGATTTGAACGAATAAACGATATTCGGTTCATCGTCGATCACAAGTAATGTACGCATCAGATGACCCGAATTAGAGCGGAGGGTCGAGTCGTCGAAGTACAGTCAGAAATGAAGTCAGATTATCACTTTGACAAAGTCGGCTCATGGAAAGACCGGCAATTCGATCTCTCCATGAGGTTAGACTAACATGACTTCAGATAAGATCAATCACTTAATTGACGTGGTTGCGGAAGTCAGCGGCGAAACCGCAACACCCGAGTGATCGCAGACTCGCAATTGGAATGTCCAGGCCTGAGCCCATTCTTCAGTCTGTTCATTCTGACAGATTTTGAGCAGGATTTCGTTTGGCCCCGGCTTAAGCTTGGCGCTGACCTTATATTGATCAAGAAAAGTTCCACGATGATATTCATCGCGAGCGAAGATCTGCACACCATTGACCCACAATTTCCAGGCGTTGGGGGTACCAAGTCGTACTTCAATATCACGAGCCTTGTCGGCAACAAACGTCGTCGCGGCATACATAACCGCACCTTTGAAGGGTTCGGTCTTTTTGGCAATATCTAAAGTTCCGTATTCGTCTTGAGTGGAATACGACTTCCATTCAACCTCACCCGATTTGCCTGCATATTTCGCTTTGAGATTTCGTTCAATCTCAGGAGGATAGGCGACATTAAAACCTTTCAAACCGACATTATCGAATGGGCCAATCAAGTACCATTCCGTCAGGAACCCAAAGTGTTTTTGCAGATCAACGGTTTCTCCAAGCTCTTTCAACGGCTTGACGATCGCTTTAACCTGATCATCATCGATCGCTCCATTCAACGCCTGTCGCAGTATTTTTGACTCGGCCTCTTTATTGCTTTCTTCGTGTAACTTCGTTGCCTGAGCGATCAAACGTGCGACTGCATCTCGGCGAAATTCAGGGCTTGCGTCGTTGATCATGCCTGGGATCAGCCGATCTGCGGCCGTGTTATCAACCTTAATCAGCCACTCATACGCCAAACGTCGCGCTTCAGGTGATCGACCCGTATCTTTTACAAATGCTTCGAGAGAAGCGGCAGGAAGTTTTCCAGTCGATTTCAATGTCCGATCAGCGATGGTATCGACGACCGACCGAAGCCAGTTTACGGCAAGCGGATTTGCTCCTTCGAAACTCCTTAACACAATCGGAAGTGATTCAGCTGAAGCTTTGGAAAGCTCTTTGACGGCGGCGATTGCTGCGGAGTGTCTTGCCCCTTCCGGGCCGACGGCCTTAATGACCAGAATGCTTTCTTCAATCGAAGCGGCGTCAGCAACAGGCTCAAGTGCCCCAAAGACTCCGAGAAAACAAGCAACGATTCCGATATTCCAGTCACGTACCCTCATCACTATTGTCTCCTGTGACAGTTCTCGTTTGTGACATGACCTCTGATCATTCGACTGCCATCAATCACGTCTTGATTGAACCATTCAATCGAAGGTGTCAGAAGTTAAACACCACATTGGATTCTAACAATCATTCAGCGCAAAAGACCAACGACAGCAGTCTCAGGATTCCTCCTTCCCAATCAAATTGACGTGCGAACTGCCGGCGGCAGGATGACAATTTTTTGAGTCAGGAGAAGTTCCCGTCCAACATCTCGTGGTGTTAAGATTCGTTTAATGAGACTTCAAGATTGATAACTCTGCGGGAAGCCGATGGCTCTCACCGCAGTTCGAGGTGAATCAAATGCAAATTATTTTAACGATACTTTTGTTGGTTGCGACGGAACGCGTCTCGTTGGAGCCGGGACAGTCTCAGGCAATTGCGAGACTTCAACAGTTGCAACCGATGAAGCCTTCGCCGCTGTTTCTGTTCACCGATCCCAACAAAGATCCCGATGACCTGAGCGTTTTGATCATTGTGAAGAGTCTTGAACAACGAGGTTTCGTGGATCTTCGATGCGTCATTGCCACGCTGGGAGATCGAGAAATTCGGATTCTACGAGCCAAGTTTGCCCGAAGCGTGCTCGATGATCTTGGCCGCCAAACGGCAAAGGTTGGCGTCGGTGAGGACTATGATTTCGAAATCAACGATGCGACAGGCGCGTTCGACGCTAAAGCGACTCAGGGACGTAAAGCCGATCATCGAGTGTTTGTGGAAACACCACTGCTTCGTCGAGACGTCGCCGTGGAGATAAATGGTCTCGACCTTTTGAAAAACGAATTGAAACGGGTTACGGACCAGTCAGCGGTAATCCTGGTGAATTCAGGGATGGTCGATTTTGCCCAGCTGTTGCGCGACGACCCTGAACTCGTCAAACAAAAAACCGCCAAAATTGTGGTGATGGGGGGGGTGCAATCAAAGTTGGATGAGCGGGGATTCGTTGTTGCCGATAGACGTGCATACAACAACGTCACGCATCAGCCTTCAGCCGATTTCGTCTACACTCGGCTGCAGGAGTTGGGGGTTCCGTTGATCGTGGTGACGAAGGAAGCCGCCTACTCTGCTGCGACGCCACGCAATTTTTATGACGGAATCGCGGCGACGAAACATCCAATCGGTGTCTATCTCAAGGAACAGCAGTTTCAGTCACTGAAGCATTTGTGGGAAGGAATCCAGAAAGGACACCTGAACCCTCAATTGACGTCCGAGTGGTTCTTCAATACGTTCACCGATGTCGATTCGAAAAGTCCAGAAGGGAAACGAGTACTTACTGAGGGCATAACGCACGCAGATGATTTCTCACTGATCTGGAGTCATGTGAGTAAATTCAATCTTTACGATCCAATCGCTCTTCTCGCAGCAACTCCCGGTGCAGACAAGTTTCTCTTTCAGGCAAGCGTTCCAGCGGATTGCCGCGCGAATGTTCAGATTATCGGACAGGACGCAATTAAGGAGTCAACGCTCTTGAAAGAACTGCTCTCGGGATTAGCGATAGAAAGCCTCAATCCATTGATACCGAAAAAGTCGCGGAATGGAACGGCACCCGGGTATCCACAACGCCAGCACGTCGATGAGTCCGACGCCGAATGGACAAAATTTCTGAGAGGTTATGCACCACCCGAATATACCGCCGACGTCGTCTTTCAGCACGAGGGGCAGTGGGCCGACCCTGCAGACATCAAATTGGTTCAACGGAAATTCGTTACCAGAACTCGAAACGGTGATGTTCCCGTCCTGGTCGATTCGCAAGGCCGACCGCTTAATCCCATTGGACGGACAGGTCTCTGTGGCCGCGGATTACTGGGAAGATGGGGCCGAAATCAAGCCGGCGATGCTTTGCTCACGTCTCTCAACCCTGAAACCGATCGTCTGCAATTGCTGGCCATCGAGCGGAAAGATTCGGGCCAGAAGGCATTGCCAGGAGGAATGGTCGACGAGGGCGAACCGATCTCGGCAACAGTTGCACGCGAGCTTTTCGAGGAAACCGGTGTAAAACTCGACTTCGCCATCGCAACAACGGTATTCACCGGCGTTGTCGATGATCCTCGTAACACCGACAACGCATGGATGGAAACCACGGTCCTGCACAAGCACCTTACACCTGCCGAGCGGACAGCACTGCACCTGCAAGCGGGAGACGACGCAAAAGCGGTCCATTGGGCAGACATCAACAAACAGCTCATCTCATCAATGTACGCCAGCCACGGAGACTTTGTGCGACTTGGATTGTCTCATTCGAAATCGATTCCGGAAATCGCTCACCAACTGACCGAACTGATGGAACCGTAAGCAGACCAAATTTGGGATGAAATGACTTACGTTTCCGGAGAATTGACCACTTCTCGCACCTTTCGCGCCAGCCCAAGCGGCGTGAAAGGCTTCTGGATAAATGCGTCGGTTGACTCGACCACTCCATGCAGCAGAACGGCATCATCCGTGTAACCGCTCATGAACAGTACCCGCAAACCAGGCCTGATCTTTCTAACAGCATCAAGTAATAGCCGTCCCCCCATCTCGGGCATTACCACGTCACTGACAAGCAGGTGGATGTCGCCGGGATGTGTCTGCGCCAGCCGAATCGCCTCTGCCGCGCCATCAGCTTCCAGCACTCTATATCCGTGCGTCTGTAGCGACATACGGGCAATTCTCCGAACGGCTTTCTCGTCCTCGACGAGCAGGACAGTTTCAGTTCCTTTGGTTGGGACCCGCGTCGCTTCTGCCGCCGCATCAGGTGCCTGAACCGTAACGAGGGGCAACATGAGATGGAAAGTCGTTCCGATTCCGAGAGCGCTTTCAACCGTAATCTGTCCACCACCCTGCGTGACTACCCCGTGCACTACCGCCAGCCCCAGCCCGGTTCCCTTGCCGACATCCTTTGTCGTAAAGAACGGCTCGAAGATTTTCCCTTTGACATCGTCTGACATCCCATGACCTGTGTCAGTCACGGACAACTGAGCGAACCGCGTCGAGTCAGCCTTTGTACTCGAGACGATTGATGTTTCGATGGTCAACCGACCGCCAGTCGGCATTGCGTCACGGGCATTCACCACGAGATTCATGATAACTTGTTCCAACTGACTTGGGTCGGCCTTCACCCAGACCGGTGCGGCGGCGCTGATCACAGCCAGGATAATGTCCTCGCCAATTAACCTGCGGATAAGTTTCGCAGATTCGGACACGAGCTCGTTCAAGTCGAGTTCTTTCGGCTCAATGATCGCTTTGCGGCTGAAGGCAAGAAGTTGCTGGGTGAGTCGGGCTGCTTGCTCTCCGGCATCGAGGATGATCGCAACCTTCTCTCGCCGCTGGTCGCCAACCGGAAGGTCCGATGTCATCAGAAGTTCACAGTAACCGTTGATCACAGTGAGCAGATTATTGAAATCATGGGCCACTCCGCCCGCAAGCCGCCCGACCGCCTCCATCTTTTGTGCGTGCTGGAACTGCGACTCCAAACGCTTCCGCGCCGTGATGTCTCGAAGCACGCCCGTGAAGTGGCGTTGCTCATCAAGGCGAAACTCGGTGATAGTCAGTTCTGCCGGAAAACAAGTACCGTCGCGGCGGCGGCCTTCTACCTCGCGGCCGATGCCAATCACTTTCGCGACCCCAGTGCGGATATATTCTGCCACATATCCGTCGTGCGAGTCCCGATACGGCTGGGGCATCAGCAAGTTGACATTTTGGCCTATGATTTCCTCTTCGGCGTACCCAAATTGGCGAACCGCGGCCGGATTGGCTGAGACAACGACCCCGGACTCGTCAATCGTGATGATCGCGTCGTTGACGCTCCCCAACACTGTTCGCAGTAACTCATTCGCATGTTCGCGCTCAGTCAGGTCGGACAAGACAACAACGGTTGCCGACTGACCATAACCGGAAATCGGAGCGGCGACCGAGTAAACGGGGACCGACCTGCCGTCGCGCCGCACTAACTTCATCTCGAAACCTGAAGTGGCCTCGCTGGTTCGCGCCATTTCTTCTTGTCGCGAGCGGATCGTGTCGTGGGCGGAAGGATGAGAAATGTCAAATGGGCTAATCCCTAACAGTTCGTTTTCTCCGCTCACCCCCATCATCCGAATGAAGGCCGGATTGCCGTAAAGGATTCCGTTTTCGGCGTAGACGAAAATCGCAGTCGGCAGTAGATCCACCAGTACACGGTATCGTGTCTCGCTGGCACGCAGCGCATCGGTGGCCGCCACCCGGTCGGTGACATCGATTGATATACCCGTCAGGCAGCGTGCCGTCCCGTCAACCGCCCGGTCGATATAGCCATACTCCTCGAGGCTCGCAGCGGTACCGTCGGAACGGACGATACGGTATTCGTTGCGATACTCGGTCCCTGCAGCCATAGAAGTTGACAGGCGAGAATCAAAACTGGATAGATCGTCAGGATGAACACGGGCACGTACTTCATTCAGAGTTCCGAGATGCTCGGCAGTGATGGGAAGGGCTGGCTCTTTGCTGAAAAACCGCGTGACGGAGTCGCTCGTGACGTCCCAAACGAATGCGATCGCCCCAGCCGACTCCAGCGACAGCCGGAGTCGCCGCTCGCTTTCACGGAGAGCATCCTCGGCTCGAACGCGGTCGGTGATGTCCTGAGTCATCGACAGGACACCAAGGAATTTTCCGTCAGGAGCGAAGAGTGGCGTGTTATGCCACTCGCAGATGATCGTCCGCCCATCCTTGGTGACGTTTCGATTAATGCTTTGGGCTGCGGCATCACCCGCCCGTAGTCGGGAAACGATCCCATCGACTTGTGCCTGATCGTCGGGGTGGACCAGGAAATCCGCGGTTTGGCCAATGATCTCTTCGCGGGAGTAACCGAAGATTTTCTCGGCGGCAGGGTTCCAGTTGGAATAGCGAAAGTCGGTATCGAATTGAATGTAGGCGAGCGGCATCCGGTCGATTTGAAGTTGAAGGCGGGCGAGCAACTCATCTCGCGTTTCCTCGGCGCGCAATCGCTCGGTGATGTCCAGAGCCAACACCAGCCGAGAACGGCCACCATCGTCTGGCAGGTCGTGACTGGAGATATCGACGCTGAACACCGTTCCGTCTTTTCGCCGGTGCAGCCACGGCGCCGAGTGAGAGCGGCCTGGTGCGAGCTGCGCGATGAACGCTTCCAATCGCGGTATCTCCTCGGAAGGCCGAAGGTCACGGACCGTCATGCTAAGGAACTCGTCACGGTGATAGCCGTATGCTCCGACAGCAGCATCATTCACGGCCAGGACACGAAGGGAATCAACGTCATAAACCCACATCGGGTGTGGGTTCGACTCGAACAACAAACGATACCGCGCCTCGCTCGACCGCAGGGCTTCCACCGCAAGTCGGCGTTCAGTCACGTCCATACTTACCACAACCGCCCGATTTGGACGGCCGTCGACGAACGACACCTGTTTTCGAACGTTAAGCCACCGAACGGATCCATCCGGTCGCACGACTCGATGTTCCAAGCTGAACGACCCCGTCCCGGCCAGGGAAAGTGCGTTCTCAGTCAGTCGCTGAATTTCGGCCCGATCCTCCAGGTGGAACCGGTCGTGCAGTTCCTTTCTGGAAACGGTACACCCTGCTGGAAATCCGAACTGCTTTGCCGCTTGGAGAGAGAGATCTGCTGTTTGCTGTGAGTAGTCGATCACAATGACCCCCAGTCCGGCGACCTCCACAGCAGACTGTAACCGCTCTTCGGCTTCGCGGGCTGACATTTCAGCCTTCCGGTGAGCAGTGATGTCCTGGTCGGTCCCCTCGACGCGAATCAGTGCCCCGCCAGCATCCCGAGTCGCACGGGCTCGGCTGTGAATCCAAATGTGTGACCCGTCCGGGCGGATGACCCGCAAGTCGTTGGCGAACTCGTCGGCACCAGCCTTCATCGCCTCGACTCTGGCAATTACGACCGCACGTTCCTCCGGATGAAGGAGCTCAACGAAGGCTTCGAAACTCGGGCGTACAGCCTGTCGGTCCAAGCCGAACAGTTCGAACAGGGCATCCGACCACCACGCGCGATTGGTCGGTGGCTCCCAGCTCCAACTCCCCAGATGAGCAATCCTTTGTGCCTGCCTCAGAAAGGCCTCGGTCTCACGGAGGGCGTTTTCTGCGTGTTTCAGATCGTTGATATCGGTGCATGTCCCGACCCACGACGTGATCCCCCCGTCGGTACCACGAACCGGTCGATTACGGGCGATGTACCAGCGGTATTCACTGTCGGCCGATCGCAGTCGAAGTTCAACCGACCGAGGTATGCCATCCGCCAGAGATTGTCTCCACTCGTTCACGACCTTAGGAAGATCGTCGGAGTGGATTACGCTTTCCCACGACCAGCTCTTGAGATCGTTCACAATCAGGCCGGTGTACTCAACAGCCTTGGCATTCACGTAAGTCATCGCACCGTCCGGGCCGGCCGTCCAGACGATCTGCGGAATAGCATCGATCAGCTCGCGGAACCGCTCTTCGCTGACGCGAAGAGCGTCTACTGCCGCCTTGCGGTCTGAGACGTCGCGTGAGATGCCGATCACGCCGATCACTGCGCCGTTCTCATCCCGAAATGGAGCCTTCGTCGAATGGTAGGTCCGTTTTCCTCCGGTGGAAGTAAGAGTCTGTTCCTTGGTGACAACCTCTCCGCCCGCCATCACCGATTGATCGAAAGTAATAATTCTGTCAGCGTCGGCGGCCTCGAAAAGTTCACGGTCGCTGCGGCCGACAACCTCTGCAACAGGCCTGCCAATGAATCTCGCTGCCGCTTCGTTGGCCATGATGTAGCGGCTGTTGTGGTCCTTGACATACACGGCATCGCTTGCCCCCTCAACCACCGCCCGAAGCAACCATTTCGACGTGCGGACAGCCGCCATTTCTCGTCGAACGAGCCAATATAGCAGCGCCGCCGTAATCCCGATGAACAAAGACCCTTTCCCCGCCGCTAATAAAAACCCGTGGTCGTCGGTGTGCCCGAGCCACACCATTGCGCGATCGGAAATCCAGATCCAAAGCAAACCGAATACGGTATAGAGGCTTGCAATTCGGGCAGGTGCACGGCTGAATTCAGCATCGGTCTGCGATTGGAGGGGCATGTTTTTATCAGTCCAGATACGCTGGGCGTTTGGGGTTCTATCGTCTGCTCTGACAATCACTCAACCATATCAACCCAGACCATGACTGTCGCCGCGCCCAGCGTTTACAGCAAAAAGGGGCTACGGTTGTACCATGCTTTAAATCGTGACAACAGTCGACAGACGATTTTCTGGAAACCCGAGGACTACTCGGCATTTGAGCGAATTCTGTCAGAGGCTCTTGAACGTTTCATCGTTTCGCCTTATTCATTTCAATTGATCGCTAATTCCTAGCGCCTGATTCTCCTTCCCAATTAACAGGGAACTGAGCCGTATCTTATGCTGGGTGACGGCGACCCATTCCATGCGATGTCACGCACACGATCAGACATCAGGCGAAGGACCTGTTTATCGAGGTCGATTCAAAAGCTTTCCGATTCAGGGCGATTCCCATTTCCCGACAGTCCGCCGATCCGTTGCTATCCGTTTTTGTAAGTTGAGGATGGTGAGCCACAACCCGTAGCATGGACTTCAGCCCGTGCGACACAACATCTTGTGCGGGCTAAAGCCCACACTACAAAAACTGACAGCCTTTCCGTGACAGGCTGGTTTCACACGGCAAAGAGTGGCAATGAAGATCGTTGTGGCGCTGGCACCAAAAACAGGAAGCTGATCCATGTCTTTGGACGCCATGGCCCATCGATCGAACTCACAGATTGATCGAACAGGCCAAAGGTGAATCAAACGAAAACGAGTTGCAGCCGATTCGGGTTTGGGCTTCTTCGACAACGTTACCAGGCCCTGTCATTTCTAGCGGCGCAAATTCAGTTCATCGACGCGGCGTTGAAGAGCCTCTACCTCAGATGACAACCGTTCCATATGCCAATGCATGATGTCAATCGGCGAGCCGGACTTACCTGATTCTTCGGCGAGCTTAAGTCGCAACGTCGCCACATCTGCGACGGCACGAAGTTTATCCAGATCGACCTGCCGGATCGCTCCGGGCATCGTCCGGTTAACTTCTTTGGCCTGATTGAAGTCGCTCTGAGCCATCCGTGCACTTGTGGCAAGTCCTCTGAGTTGCAACTGCATGAGATTTTGCTCGCCGTTTGCCCTGATGTTCTTGACTTGTTCTCTGGCTGTTTCCAGGTGGCTGCGCACCTCTTCCACGTAAAGTGCCGGAAATGTGTGAGGCGCTTTGGCGTTGTATTCTTCAACCCGTCGCAGTTCAACTTCTGCCAGCCTCTCTTGCGCTTCGGCGTATTGTTCAAGGAATCCCAACGATGCCTTTTCTTCTTGCGATTTAACGAACGGGGTCGCGAATGGCCACGGGGAGGCGAAAATAGCACAAATGCAAAAAGTTAATGCGAGCACTCGTTGTTTGGATTTCATGTCGCGTTCCTTTCAATAAGTCACTGGTCGTGTCGTTCACCTGGGCCGACTCAAGATATTAAGGCGAAGTCGTAGCGTACCATGAATTTCGACGATGGCGCTGGACGTGAATCCGTATTATACCGCGAGGGGTCTTCGCGAAGCTGCTTTTTCCCGAGGGCAGTACAACGGATTCTTCCGAAGTCAACTCATCATTCACTGGCAATTCAGTAGCCGTCCTATCAAACTGCTCCGATACTTCGCTTTTTCAAATCTCGGAGATTGCTATGCGTTTGAATCTTCTCGCGATTGCCGGCCTTTTAAATTGCTGCTTGATGGCAAGCGACTTGCCACTGTCGCTGGCCGCCGAAACGACCCCTTTGAAGTTGAATTTTCGAACCCGGGCAGAAGTTGCTCCCGAAGCAAAACGATGGCATACAATCACGACTCCGGCGGAATGGGACCCTCAAAAGACGGCTATTGTCATTTGTGATATGTGGGATAAGCATTGGTGTCCGAATTCGACGTTAAGAGTGGCCGAAATGGCACCGCGAATGAACGAAGTCGTGAAAGCGGCTCGCTCTCGCGGTGCGTTCATTATTCATTGTCCCAGCGACACCATGGATTTTTACAAGGACACTCCGCAGCGAAAGCTGGCTCAATCCGCACCGGTTGTAGAAACCAAACGACCGCTCGAACGTTGGTGCCGGATTGACCTCACAAAGGAATCGCTGCTGCCAATCGATGACACAGACGGTGGATGTGATTGTGCTGAACCGGTCAAGAATTATCGGGCCTGGTCGCGTCAGATTGCAGACATCGAAATTCACAAGGGGGACGCGATCACCGAATCGGACGAAGCCTATCGATTGATGAAAAGCAGAGGCATCGAAAACGTGATCGTAATGGGAGTGCATACTAATATGTGCGTTCTCGGTCGCCCCTTTTCGATCCGTCAACTGGTCTATCAGGGAATGAATGTCGCTCTGATGCGCGACATGACCGACACAATGTACAACCCGACGATGAAGCCGTTCGTCAGTCATTTCACGGGAAACGATCTGATAATTGAGCACATCGAAAAATACTGGTGTCCGACGATCACCAGCAGCGACTTTCTAGGCGGTAAGCCTTTTCGATTTCGCGAGGACAAACGTCCTCACGTGGTGATTCTTTCAGCCGAAGATGAATACCGGACTGAGGTGACGCTTCCCGATTTTGCGGCAAAGCATCTCGGACGGGATTTCAAAGTCAGCTTTGTGTTTGAAAACCCAGCCAAAAAGTATGATCTGCCGGGCGTCGAAGTCGTGAGCGACGCTGATGTGCTGCTGATTAGTGCCCGGCGTCGTCCGCTCCCCGAAGCTCAGCTCGATATCATCAGAAAGCACGTGGCGGCGAGTAAGCCTGTTGTCGGAATCCGCACGGCGAGTCACGCTTTTTCTCTACGCAACGCACCGCCACCAGCGGGTCTGGCTGACTGGCCGGAAATCGACCGTGACGTGATTGGCGGTAATTACCGAGGTCACACCGAAGGTGCCACCAAAGGGTTGATTCGAGTTCTTCCTGGCGTCACTCATCCTATTCTGACGGGAGTTCCGGTCGAGGAATTCACGAGTGGCGGAACGCTGTACCTCAACACTCCACTCAACCCGAAAGCGACCGAACTTATGCGAGGTCGCGTCGATGGAAACGACCAGCAGGAACCGGTCGCCTGGACGTTTACTCGTCAAGATGGAGGCCGCACATTTTATACGTCGCTCGGTCACAAAGACGACTTTCAACGACCTGCGTTTCAGCGGCTGTTGCTCAATGGCATCTTTTGGGCCGCAGGACTTCCCGTCCCTGCCGCTGATATTCAAATCGGAGCGATACTGCCCCGTTTTCCTGGAGACGAGGGACGGACTGACTGGACAACACTGCCCGTCCCGGGGACTTGGGAATCGCACAAGAACTTCGTAAAATACGATGGTTTCGCCTGGTATACCTGTCAGGTAACGATTCCAGAAACCTGGAAAGGTCGCGGTGCGTTTTTATATCTTGAGAAAGTTGACAGTGCCTGTGAGAGTTTCGTCAACGGTGTCAAAATCGGTGTCAGTGGTGGATTGCCTCCCAAATATGTCGCCGGCGTCGAAAACCTTCACCGATACGTCATTCCCGACAAGATATTGAAACCCGGTGAAGTCAATACGGTTTCGATCCGGGTTTTCGACGAAGGGGGCGCCGGAGGCTTTACGGGTGAGGCGCCACAAATTATCGCGGGTAATCAAGCGATCATCTTAAGCGGTTCATGGCTCTTCCGAGCCGGCGACGATCTCGATTGGGTTAACGTCCCGGAAGCCAATTTCGCCTGGCTCGGCCTGAAGCCGTTTTCGAAAGTTGTCACTGCACCCGAAGTCAGCCGGTTTGCCACAGTCATTCGGCGCGAGGTTCAGCAGACGCCACTTTCTCCCCAGCAATCGATGGATCATTTTAAAATCCCCAGTGACCTGGCTGTCGATCTCGTGCTGGCCGAGCCGATTGTATCACAACCGCTCTTCATAAACTTTGACGATCGTGGCCGATTGTGGGTCATGCAATACCTGCAGTACCCCGAACCCGCTGGGTTAAAGTTGCTCAGCAAGGACCAGTGGTGGCGAGCCGTCTATGACAAAGTCCCTGAACCGCCTCCGCACGGCGTCAAGGGTAAAGATAAAATCACGATCCACGAGGACACCGATGGGGACGGCGTCTACGACAAGCACAAAACTTTCCTGGACGGACTGAACATCGCGACCGCGTTCGTCCAGGGACGCGGCGGGCTTTGGGTTCTTAATCCGCCGTACTTGCTGTTTTATCCTGACAGGGACGGAAACGATATTCCCGACGGTGATCCTGAAGTTCATCTGTCAGGGTTTGGCATTGAAGATACGCATTCGGTCATCAGCAGCCTGCGGTGGGGACCAGACGGTTGGTTGTACGCCGCGCAGGGGAGCACAGTCTCAGCCTCGGTCAGGGTTGGATATCCACACAAAGACGAGCCCAAAACGTCATCGCTGGCAGTACATTCACAGGGACAGAACATCTGGCGTTATCACCCGGAAACACGTCGTTACGAAATCTTTTCGGAAGGGGGAGGCAACGCGTTTGGGCTTGAATTTGATTCGGCCGGCCGGGCCTTCTCCGGCCACAATGGCGGAAACACCCGTGGCTTTCACTACATGCAGGGAGCTTACCTGCAGAAAGGATTTACCAAGCATGGGCCACTCTCAAACCCCTATTCGTTTGGCTACTTTCCGGCAATGGAGCATCACAACGTTCCTCGGTTCACGCACGAATTCATCATCTATGAAGGAAGCGGCGGTCCGTTTGGTTTGCCGGATGCCTATCACGGAAAATTGTTCGGGGCAGCAGCGATTCTGAACCATGTCGTGATCAGCGATGTCGAGCGGATTGGTTCGACGTTCAAGACGAAAGACATTGGATACGCAATCGATTCTTCCGATACCTGGTTTCGTCCGGTCGATGTAAAGGATGGTCCCGATGGAGCGGTCTATGTTGCCGACTGGTATGACGGGCAGTTGGCTCACACTGCGAACTACCAGGGTGGCCTGGATCGTGAGAATGGACGCATTTATCGAATCCGTTCCAAGACATCCTCAAAGCCTGGCACCCACATTCCAGGCCTGCCAATGCAATCGCTTGGACACATGGCATCCGCTGAATTGATCGGTGTACTCGCCAGCCCCGACCGGTGGCATCGTGAAACAGCCCGAAGAATTCTCGCCGATCGAAAGGATGCTTCTGTCGTACCGGAGCTTCGAAAAAAACTGTTTGAAGCAACAGGACAGTTATCGCTGGAATATCTTTGGTCGCTTTATCTTTCACGCGGACTGGATGAAGCGACGGCGCTCAAGGCGCTCGATCATACAGAGCCACAAGTCCGCTTATGGGTTGTTCGCCTGCTCGCTGACGAACATTCATTGCCGTCTGATTTCGCCAATCGTGTCGCTCGTCTTGCAACCACCGAAACAAACGTTGAAGTTCGCACCCAATTGGCTGCTTCCGCCAAGCGTTTGCCCCACGAACAGTCGTTACCAATCGTCAAGAATCTACTTCTTCATGACGAAGATCTGGCTGACCCTCGCCAGCCGTTGATGATCTGGTGGGCATTGGAAGCGGCGATCGCCGTCACATCGGGACCATCAATCTCAGCGACGTCAGAGCAAACGGCCAATGAGTTGGCCGTGTTGAAGCTTTTCAATGATAAGACACTTTGGTCTCGGCCGGTCGTAATGAAAGAAATCCTGCCGCGATTGATGCGTCGATTTGCTTCGACAGGCCAGCGGGCCGATCTGGCGGTTTGTGCGAAGCTTTTAAAGGAATCTCCTTCGCCGGAAACAACGAAGGCATTAATGCAGGGTTTCGAAGAAGCCTTTCAAGGTCGGTCTCTTAGCAATGTTCCCTCTGAACTGGTGGCGGCTCTTTCTGCTGCCGGTGGAGGTTCTTTGTCTCTGAAAATTCGACAGGGGGACGAGAGTGCAGTTGATGAAGCATTACTGGCGATCCAGGACGAGAAAACACCAGCGGGAAAGAGAGCCGAATATGCCAGTTTGTTCGGTGAAGTGAAACAGCAAAAATCGGTACCGGCACTGCTCGCCACACTTTCGAAGACGAGCGATGATGGATTAAAGGCGTCGATCCTGACGGCGCTTCAGGCGTATGGTGACGCCGATATCGCAAAGGCCGTACTGGCCCAATACCGCGATTTCAATGAAGACGTTCGAAGCGTTGCCCAATCGCTGCTCATCAGCCGTAAGTCCTGGGCGATCGACCTGGTGAACGCGGTCGATCGAGGCGAAATTGCCGCGTCGTCGCTTCCACTCGATACGGTTCGCCGCATGACGATTCATCGCGACGAACACCTTGCGAATCTTATTCAGAAACACTGGGGCCAAGTCGAAGGGGCGACCAGTACCGAGATGCAAGGGCTTATTGAACGATACAAAACGGTTCTTGCCGGAACTGGCGATCCGTATCCGGGAAAAAAACTCTATATGCAGATGTGTGGAAAATGTCATACGCTCCACGCAATCGGAGGCAAAATCGGGCCGGATTTGACGACATACAAACGAGACGATGTTCGCCAAATGCTGATCCATATCGTGAATCCGAGTGCAGAAATCCGTGAGGGATTCGAGACGCAAATTGCGGTTCTCAACGACGGGCGGGTTGTGACAGGTTTTCTTGTCGAACAAGATCAACAAACCGTGACGCTTCGCAGTCCAGACGGCCAAACCGTGTCTTTAGAACGATCGAGTTTGGACGAACTCAATAAATCTCGAAAATCCCTGATGCCCGAAGGCCAGTTAAAGGATTTGTCCGACGACCAGTTGCGGAATCTGTTCGCGTACCTGAGAAGTTCGCAGCCACTGAACGATTGAAACCTTTTTTCGAATTCACTGGTTAATACTCGTGGCTAAAAACGGTTCTTTTCGATGAACGAGCTAATTTGCTCATTCGGATGTGGTTGAAAAATACTTTCAAATGAAGCGTTTGTTGATGATTTGGAGGTATTTTCTTGGCCGCAAGGACGGTTGGATCGAAAAAAGGCCAGTGAATCATGTCAACGAATGACGCAACACCTTATGAATTTGAAGTTTTCTATGATGGAGGCTGCCCGCTTTGTGTTCGCGAAATTGGGATGCTTAAGCGCTGGGATCGTCGTAGGAAAATTCGGTTCACTGACATCGACGCGAAAGACTTTAATGCCGCGGAAGTCGGTAAGTCCTATGACGATTTGATGAAGCAGATATATGGTCGGCTTCCCGATGGAACGTGGATTAGCGGTGTAGAGGTTTTTCGTCGGCTTTACACTGCGGTTGGGTTTGGACCGCTTGTGTTCCTCAGCCGATTACCAGTCATTTCGCAGGGTTTGGATCTCGGCTATGTCCTTTTCGCGAAGAATCGGCTACGGCTGACTGGTCGCTGCAATGCAGAGACATGTGCGGTCAAGCATGATTCAAAGATGGACCAATTGACGAGAACCCCATCATAGCAACAGAATTTCCGGCGAGGCGTCACTTTGGACCAAAGTAGGCTATCGTGGCAAAGCAGCCGGACAGGCTTGTTGAACCAGTTGTTCCAGATGACTGGCAACATGCACCAGCGTCATCTGAGTCGTATCGATAACAACGGCATTCGGTGCCGGTTTCAGTGGCGAGCAGGCACGTGTTTCGTCGCGAAGATCCCGAAGTTTCTGCTGCTCAAGCAGTTCCTCAAGCGAAATCTGTTCCCCTTTTTGCAGCAATTCCCGCTGGCGACGGCGAGCCCGTTCTTCGGGGGAGGCAGTCAGGAAGAACTTGCATTCTGCATTGGGAAACACGATTGTTCCTTGATCTCGACCTTCGGTCACCAGATTTGTCCCTTGACCAACGATCCGCTGCAATTCTACGAGCCTTTTGCGAACGACGGGATTCGCCGCGACAATTGATGCTGACTGAGTCACTTCCTGACCACGAATCGCCTCGGTGACATCTTCATTTCCCAACAGCAATCGATTGTTAGAAAAGAAGATTTCAAGAGAATGGGCCACGTCTCCGACGGCTTGTTCGCTGGCTAAATCGAGTTGCCGTTGCAGGCACGCGTAGGCAACTGCGCGATACATTGCACCTGTATTCAAAAACTCGAATCCCAGGCGGTCGGCAAGCATCCGAGCAACACTGCTTTTGCCCGTTCCTGCCGGGCCGTCAATGGTTACGATCATTCGAATTTCACCAAAAGTCTCGAGTGGCTGGATCTTCTTAGGTTACGGAGCGGTTTCGGTTTTTATGTAATGTGGGATTACAGCAAGCACAAACTTCTGTAGTGCACGGGCTAAAGCCCATGCTACGGCGCGTGTCTTACCTCTCATTTACAAAACCTACCCCCTTTAGAGCGAGGCCGGCGAACAGCTCCATGATCCGCCGCCTGCGTCCAGTGATCTTATCACGAGTAACCGGCAAACAACACCTGGTTTTATTCGTCACAATGGGCTCCAAACTCATACGTACGGTGGAGAGCATTTTCTATCGATGCGTTCCGCGATTACCCTGTTTTCTTGCAGAAGAATTCTTCATGGCGGTGCGGTTCAAGGTAAAAAGACAAAGGACTGTATGCCCCGAGCGGGCCATACAGTCCTTTGGTATCAAATCCTATCTAACGAATCGCGACGGACTTGTTGAAACCTATTTGCTATCAGCCGAACTGTTCGACAAATCGGGTTCGTTCAGCAGGTTGGCTCGTTGAGCCATGATGCGATCTCGTTCGGCGTAGATCTCGGCCAGGGCTTCTGGCTTGATCTTTACTTCCGATTGTTGATGCAACTGGAAACCCGTTCCTGCTGGGATCAAGTGACCCAGAATCACGTTTTCTTTCAGGCCAACCAGGTTGTCGATCTTTCCAGCAATCGCCGCTTCGGTCAGCACCTTCGTCGTTTCCTGGAAGCTTGCTGCCGAGATGAAGCTGTCGCTCTGGACTGCTGCCTTGGTGATACCAAGCAATTGCGTACTGGCATTTGCCGGTCTCGGTTTCGCCGATTTCACCAGGCTGCCACCCGAAGCTTCAATTTCACGATTAACCTGCTCGATCGTTTCCAGTGGGACGACATCACCTTCCTGGAATTCCGAATCGCCTGGATCGGTGATGCGGGCGCTGGTCTGCAGTTTCTGATTGATCTTGCGGAACTCAAAGCGGTCCACAAGAACTCCAGGCAACATGACCGTATCGCCGACTTCTTCTACCTTCAGCTTGCGTAACATCTGTGACAGCACGATTTCAATGTGCTTATCGTCGATGACCACGCGTTGTGAACGATAAACGGTTTGAATCTCGTGCAGCAGGTATTGCTGAACGGCTTCTTCACCGCTGACTCGCAGAATGTCGTGCGGAACAAGCGGACCACGGACAAGGGCGTCACCAGCACGAACCATATCCTTCGCATGGACGAGCAATTGCTTACCATGCGGAATGATGTGCTCACGTTCGGTGCCGTCTACGCCGCGTACGATGATGATTCGCTTACCACGCTTCTTTTCGGCAACGAGCTCAATCTCACCGTCGATTTCTGCGATGATCGCAGGCTCTTTCGGCTTACGAGCTTCGAACAGTTCGGTGACTCGTGGCAAACCACCGGTGATGTCCTGAGTACCGGACGTTTCACGGGGGTTCTTAGCGAGTACTGTACCTGCCGAGATCTGCTGGCCTTCAACCACTTCGATACTGGCCCGTTCAGGCAGATAGTAGAAGTCGAGAATCTTTCCAGTAGAGTCTTCGAGCACGATTTGCGGGTGGAGTTCCCCCTTGTGCTCGATAACCGTCTTACGGATGTTTCCGCTTGGGTCTTTTTCAGATCGAATCGACTGGCCTTCGACCAGGTCTTCGAAACGAACCTTACCACCGACTTCGCAAAGGATCGGAATCGAGTGTTGGTCCCAGGTACACAACACCTGACCGATTTCGACGTTGTCGTTCTCGCCGACTTGCAGCACAGCACCGGTCGGCACCGTGTAACGTTCCAGTTCCCGGTCCTTCGAGTCCACAACGAGCAGTTCGCCGTTTCGACCGAGCACGACACTCTTACCGTCTGCGTTCACAACGCTACGGATACGAGCCAGTCGAACGTGTCCCTGACGACGTGACTTGATTTCGCTCTCTTGGATGTCCTTGATCGCGACACCACCGATGTGGAACGTACGCATCGTCAACTGCGTACCGGGTTCACCGATACTTTGAGCAGCGATGATCCCAACGGCCAGACCCTCTTCGACAAGCGAGCCGGTCGACAAGTCCATCCCGTAACACAGACGGCACATTCCCAGATCCGATTCACACGTCATCGGGCTGCGGACCTGGATTTTCTCCAGACCCATTTCCTCGATCTTGCGTGAAATATCGACCGTGATCATCTCGTTCTCACGAACGATCACTTCGTCGGTGATCGGATTCACGATGTTCTGTCGGCTGACACGACCGCGAATTGCATCTGCCAGACTGACTTCGACCTTTTCACCACGATAGACAACACCGCGGGTAATTCCCTTGGTCGTCTCGCAGTCATGAGTCGTCACGACCATGTTCTGACAAATATCGGCCAGCTTACGGGTCAAATAACCGCTGTCTGCCGTCTTCAATGCCGTATCAGCCAGACCCTTACGAGCACCGTGCGTGGAGCTGAAGTATTCCAGCACCGAAAGACCTTCGCGGAAGTTCGCCTTGATCGGGGTTTCGATGATTTCGCCGCTCGGCTTTGCCATCAAACCACGCATACCAGCCAACTGACGAATCTGTTCCTGACCCCCTCGAGCACCCGAGTCGGCCATCAGATACACAGGATTAACGTAATGTCCGTTGTCACGGGTGTCGTTCTTGAACGCGTCCATCATCGCGATCTTGATCAGATCGGAAGCGTGCGTCCAAGTATCAAGTACCTGTTCGTAACGTTCCTTGGCGGTGATCACGCCCTTTTCATAAAGCTTCTGCTTCTTCAACACCATCGTTTCTGCGGCAGTGATGACTTTCTCTTTGTTATCCGGAGTCTTGAGATCGCTTGCAGCGAATGACAATCCACTGCGGGTCGACTCGCGGAAGCCGACTTCTTTCATTCGGTCAAGAAGCTTAATCGTTTGTCGCCGACCAAGTTCGAGATAACAGTCGGAAATGACGTTTGCCAGATCCTTGTTCTTCATCGTATGGTTATAAAATGCCATTTTCGCAGGAAGAATGTCGTTGAACATGATTCGTCCAACGCTCGTTTCGACGATTCCACCGAGTGTGTAATCATCAGAACCTTCTCCCTTGACCCGCTTGTCCTTCGGCATCCGCACCTTGATCGTGGTATGCAACGTCACCTTGTGCAACAAGAAAGCCGTGTGAACTTCTTGTGTCGAGGCAAAGATCATTCCATGACCAGGTCGATCGACCTTCTTCAATGTCACATAGTAGCAACCCATCACGATGTCTTGTGACGGACTAATGATCGGTGCACCGTTGGACGGACTGAAGATGTTATTCGTCGACATCATCAGGGTCGTCGCTTCGACTTGAGCTTCGATCGACAGCGGCAAGTGGACAGCCATCTGGTCGCCGTCGAAGTCAGCGTTGAAACCCTTACAAACCAGCGGATGGATACGGATTGCGTTTCCTTCCACCAGGATCGGTTCAAACGCCTGAATACCCATTCGGTGCAGAGTCGGAGCACGGTTCAGAAGCACTGGGTGATTCGTAATCACCTCTTCGAGAATATCCCAGACCTCTTCATCACGGCGTTCCAGCATACGCTTCGCGCTCTTGATGGTATCAGCGTGACCGAGTTCCTTCAGGCGACGGATGATAAATGGCTGGTAAAGTTCCAGAGCGATCTTCTTGGGAAGACCGCACTGATGCAGTTCCAGGTTCGGTCCGACGACAATCACGCTTCGTGCTGAATAGTCGACTCGCTTACCGAGCAGATTCTCACGGAAACGACCTTGCTTACCCTTGATCATGTCAGTCAACGACTTCAATGGTCGGTTCGAAGAACCAAGCACCGGACGTTTACACCGATTGTTGTCGAAGAGCGCATCGACCGATTGCTGCAGCATCCGCTTTTCATTACGGACGATCACTTCAGGTGCGTTCAGATCAACCAGCTTCTTCAATCGATTGTTTCGATTGATGATACGACGGTAGAGGTCGTTCAAGTCACTGGTGGCAAAATTGCCGGAATCAAGCAGCACGAGAGGACGCAAATCTGGTGGAATTACCGGGACGCAATCCAGCACCATCCATTCGGGCTTGTTATCGCTGTCGCGCAACGCTTCTGCGATCTTCAGTCGCTTGATCAGCTCTTTCTTCTTCTGCTGACTAGTCGTCTTTTTCAGTTCGACGCGCAACTGAGCGGACAATTCGACGAGATTCAAGCTCATCAAGAGCTTCTTCACCGCGTCCGCACCCATTTCGATCTCGAAGGTCGTTTCACCGTACTTCGCTCGGGCCTGTCGCGCTTCTTCTTCGGTCAAAAGTTGACCTTTCCGCAGCGGTGTATCGCCCGGATCAAGAACGATATAGTCCTGAAAGTAAACGACTTTTTCGAGCGCCGTGGTCTTGACGTTCAGCAATGCACCCAATCGGCTGGGCATCGACTTAAAGAACCAGATGTGTACGACGGGAGCAGCAAGTTCAATATGCCCCATTCGCTTCCGGCGGACACGACTGTGGGTCACTTTGACACCGCATCGGTCGCAGATCATCCCCTTGTACTTCATGCCACGGTACTTACCGCACGCGCATTCCCAATCCTTTTCAGGTCCGAAAATCCGTTCGCAGAAAAGTCCGTCTCGCTCTGGGCGGTACGTACGGTAATTGATGGTCTCAGGCTTTTTGACTTCGCCGAATGACCAGCCGCGAATATCTTGTGGACTGGCGAGGCCAATCTTGATTGCTGAATACTCGTTAACGCGATCGTATGTGGTTTCACCGACGCTCACGGCGTGCTCCTTAATATGGCAGGCGGAAAGTCGAATGTAGCGGAAGTTGAATGGTTCTCAGACCAATCGACCAATCCTGCACGATGACAGCGATCGGTCGATGTCTGGGAACTTCAAACACAGATTAGGTAGGGCTCTTTTCGAGCTGCATGTTCAAGCAAAGCCCGCGAATTTCGTTGTTCAGAACTTCAAAGCTTGCCGGGGTACCAGCTTCGAGCGTGTTCTCGCCCTTCACCATTGATTCGTAGATTTTAGTACGTCCTTCCACGTCGTCGCTCTTCACTGTGAGCAGTTCTTGAAGAATGTATGCCGCACCATAGGCTTCCAGTGCCCACACTTCCATCTCACCGAATCGCTGACCGCCGAACCGGGCTTTTCCACCCAGCGGCTGTTGCGTGATCAACGAGTACGGACCAGTGGCTCGTGCGTGAACCTTGTCTTCGACCAGGTGGTGCAGTTTCAGCATGTAGAGGTAACCGACCGTCGTCTTTTGTTCAAACGGTTCACCGGTTCGTCCGTCATGCAGTTGAGCTTTGCCATCTTCTGGAAGACCCGCTTCGACCAGCAGCGATCGAATTGTTTCTTCTGATGGACTGTCAAACACAGGGCTTCGAACTTTGAAGCCGAGTTTGGCGGCAGCCCAACCCAGGTGGGTTTCCAGAATCTGACCGACGTTCATACGGCTGGGAACGCCCAGTGGATTCAAGATGATGTCCATCGGAGTTCCATCGGCCAGGAACGGCATGTCTTCTTCGGGCAGGATCTTGGAAATAACCCCTTTGTTCCCGTGGCGACCTGCCATTTTATCGCCGACAGAAATCTGACGTTTCGACGCCACATAGACCTTGACCATCTGAAGAACACCGGACGGGAGTTCGTCACCACGCTTCATCGTATTGAGTTTGCGGTCACGAACGTCGATCGCTTCTTCAACAGGTCCCCAGTGTTCTTTGATGACTTTCTTGCATTCCGATCGCTTTTGAGGACTCTTGATTTCAAGATTCTCAAACTTGCCAAGGAATCCCTCCGCATATGTGGCGATAAACTTATCGTCAGCGATCGAACGAATATCACGGCTGTCGTCGTCTGTCAGCTTCTTTTCCAGGGCTTTCTCGAATTCCTTCAGGAACTCGCGGAACGCGGCAGCGATCGTTTCATTCCCGGTATCTTCCACCTTTTTCAGGTCGGTTTCAAACTTCTTGCGATCCCCTTCGGAAAGGCTCATCCGTCGAGAGAATTTTTCCGTGTGAATGACGATCCCCTCAGTACCGCTTGGCACTTCCAGTGATTCGTTCTTCACGTCTTCGCCTGCACGACCGAAAATGGCGTGCAGAAGTTTTTCTTCCGGGGTCAGTTCTGTCTTGGCCTTTGGTGACACCTTGCCGACAAGGATATCACCTGGCTCGACATAGGTACCAATCTGAACAATCCCGATTTCGTCGAGATGTCGTAGAGCTTTCTCACTGACATTCGGAATGTCACGCGTAAATTCTTCTCGACCCAACTTGGTTTCACGAACTTCGACGTCAAACTCGTCGATGTGAATCGACGTGTAAACATCTTCTTTCACGAGGCGTTCGGAAAGAATAATGGCGTCTTCAAAGTTGAAACCTTCGAACGACATGAAGGCAACCAGCACGTTTCGCCCCAGTGCAAGTTCACCCTTGGACGTCGCGGCACTGTCGCAAAGGATTTCGCCCTTCTTGACCTTCTGGCCAACTTTGACGATTGGCCGCTGATTCAAACAGGTCCGCTCGTTAAGCCCCGTGTACTTACGCAACGGGAACGATTTGCCTTCCAATTCAATTCGATCAGCGTCGACGTATGTGATCTTGCCCGACCGCTCGGCTCGCAGAACCATCCCGGAACTTTCGGCAACCGCCGACTCAAGTCCGGTTCCGACAAGCGGAGATTCGGCAACAAGCAAAGGGACCCCTTGCCGCTGCATGTTCGAACCCATCAGTGCCCGGTTGGCGTCGTCGTGTTCGAGGAACGGAATCAGTCCTGCCGAAACCCCAACCATCTGACAAGGCGAAACGTCGATATAGTGGACGTCGGTCCCCGCGATCCAGACCACATCATTGTGGAATCGTGCCATCACGCGATCTTCCGCAATTTTACCGTCTTGAACACGAGTGTCTGCCGGTGCAATGAAGACTCGCGATTCTTCGTCCGCTCGCAACCACTTCACTTCATCGCTGACCTTCCGGCCAACGACGGAACGATAAGGCGTGATCAAGAAGCCGTAGTCGTCGACCTTCGCGAAGATACTAAGACTCGAAATCAGACCGATGTTGGTACCTTCAGGGGTCTCAATCGGACAGATTCGACCGTAGTGCGAAATATGAACATCGCGAACTTCGAAGCCCGCTCGCTTACGATTCAAACCACCAGGTCCAAGGGCACTTAGTCGTCGTTCGTGGGTCAGCGTCGCCAAAGGATTTGTCTGGTCGACGACCTGCGACAGTTCCCCTCGTCCGAAGAAGTACTCGATTGCCGCTGACACGCTTTTTGGATTGACGAGCGTACGCGGTGACATCTCTTCGACGTCCTTCATCTGCATACGTTCTTGAACGGTTCGACGAAGCTTGAGGAAGCCTTTTCGAATTTCTTCGGCCGCCAATTCGTCGATCGTCCGCAAGCGGCGATTACCGAGATTATCAATATCGTCAACGTGCGCAACCGAATCACCGATGCGCAACTTGATCACGTAGCGGATCGAATTAACGATATCTTCGGCCTTCAAGGTCATTTCGGTATCGGGAATATCCTGATCAAACTTTCGATTGATTCGGAACCGACCGACTCGACCAAGACGATAACGATTTGCGTCAAAGAACTTTTCATTGAACAGCTCAATCGCTTTTTCAAGCTGAGGCGGATTACCTGGACGCAATCGCTGATAAATCCGCAGCAACGCATCTTCGTGTGTAATGGTTGGATCTTCAAGAATACTGGACAAAGCCAGAAGATCGTCCATCGTTTCGATGATTTCGACGGTTTTCAGCGTGGAAGTGCGAATCTCTTCCGCCGTTGATTTTGTAATCATGTGGCCGAGTTCGACAATGATCTCGCCACACTTTTCGTGCTTCGCTGGATAGATAATCTCGTCAGCGGCGTACTTACCTGTGAGGTGCGTAACGAGGTCTTCCCTGTTAACCTTTACCGTCTCGGTTTTGTAGAACAATTTGACGAGATTCGCACTGGTCCCGTAATCCGGGTTCATGGCGCGCAAGAACGTCATCGCCGAGAACTTGCCACTCTGATCGATTCGCACACCCAGCGTATCACGCTTGCTGATGACGATTTCAATCCAGCTTCCGCGTTCCGGAATAACACGGCATGAAAACTGTTTACGTTCGCCAGGTTCGGCTCCTTGAACGAAGTCGACACCCGGAGAACGGTGCAACTGGCTGACGACAACGCGTTCAGCACCGTTGATGATGAATTCACCGCCGCCGATCATGATCGGCATATCGCCAAGATAGACTTCTTCTTCGATCGGCTGCTCTTTAACGAGTCGCAGCCAGATTCGAAACGGACGGCCAAAAGTCAGTCGAAGCTGGCGACATTCCAACTGGGTATAGCGTGGTTTTCCAAGTTCGTATTTAATGTATTCGAGACGATACTTGCCGTCGTAGCTTTCGATCGGAAAGACTTCTCGCAGGATCGCTTCGAGTCCTTCGTCTTTTCGCTCGCGGGCATCCGCTTCCAACTGCAGAAAACGAACGTATGAGTCAGTCTGAATTTTCGTCAGATCCGAGATCTCGAACGTCCCTTGAATTGTCCCGAAATTGCGAACGGAATTGGTTTGAATAATACGAGTGGCAGGAATCGGCATCGAACAAAATCCCTTCAGGACATCTAGCGCAAATCAGCATTCCGTGATAAAGTTCAACCCCTTGCGTCATCGCTGGATTAAGCCGTTCATCACTTCACGCTACCTGGTCAAAACGTCGCAGACATTTGGATATCGCAAAAATCGTCAAGAGCAACCGAATCACATTACGGGCATCGGCTTATCGAGAACTCATGATCGTTTTCTGTTGCATCAACCTACCTTTATGCGGTTCGTGTGCTTTAAGTACAAGAGCGATCAGCCCGGAAAGAGCGAGGCTTCTCTCCGGGCCAATCGAGACACCAAATTCAAAAAGTACAGTTCGTCACAATATGGTTTGGGCAGCAGGAAACGAAGAAAACAGAGTTACTTGATTTCGCAAGTACCGCCAGCTGCTTCGATTTCGGCTTTCATCTTCTTTGCATCGTCTTCCGAAATGCCGGTCTTCAAAGGCTTTGGCACGCCTTCAACCAGATCCTTCGCTTCTTTCAAGCCCAGACCCGTAGCAGCGCGAACGATCTTAATGACGTTGATCTTGGCATCGCCAAAACCAGTCAGAATAACGTCGAACTCGGTCTTGGCTTCTACAACAGCCGCAGCAGCTCCGCCACCGCCACCGCCAGCAGCAGCAACCATCACGCCGCCACCAGCAGGCTCGATGCCGTGCTTGTTTTTCAAATAATCTGACAGAGACTTGGCCTGCAACAGGGTGAGTCCCACAATCTTTTCGCCAAGATCAACAATCTGAGCGTCATACGTCGCTTCGGTCATAACAATCAGCCTTTCTTAATTGCTCAAAAACAAAAATGTTTCCAGTCGAAATCCAAACCGCCCAAACCATCCGAGCGACACACTTGTTCGACTACTCCGCACGATCACTCAGGGTCTTCACCTGACCGGCCAGCTTACCACCAGCACCCAAAATTGCACCGTTGAGACGTGCTCCCGGCGACAATATCAGGCCCACCAATTGCGACAGCATTTCCTTGCGTCCAGGGCTCTTACTGAGAGTTTCCACATCAGGTGCAGTAAGCGGCGTTTCGCCCAGCCCACCACCCTTGATTTCTAACACCTTGATCTTCTTGGCCCATTCCGTCAACTCACGCGACAATGCGACGATGTCTTCACCGCCAAATGCCAACGTAGACGGACCAGCCAGAGCTGGACCGACACCCGACAGACCGATCTGCCCAAGCGCCCGTCGAGCCACAGCGTTCTTCACGCCTAATAAACGAATATTCTTCTGTCGCAGGGCGAGTCGCAGCTTATTGGCGGTGACAGCATCGACCTTTGAGACGTCGAGAACGACGACCTCACGGCAGTTACCGACGACTTTTTGAATGCCATCGATCATTAAATCTTTGACGTACTTGCTCATGGAAATCAAACCAACCGAGAGGAATTCAAATGTCGACTAAACGGCGACGGTAATACTGGGGGTCATCGTAGCGCCGATCGCAACGTTCCGGATATATTGACCCTTCGAAGTCGATGGCTTCAGAGACCGAATATATTTCAGCAAGGCTTCTGTGTTCTCAACCAGTTTTTGATGGTCGAACGACAGCCGGCCAACAACGCAGTGGACATTACCACCTGCATCAACGCGAAACTCGACCTTACCAGCCTTATATTCGCGAACGGCTGACGCAACATCCTGAGTCACAGTTCCCGCTCGTGGTGAAGGCATCAATCCGCGAGGACCGAGGATTTTACCTAACGGACCGACGACACCCATCATGTCCGGTGTAGCGATCGCAACATCGAAATCCATAAAACCAGCACGAATCTTGTCGGCAAGGTCTTTCCCACCAACGAAATCAGCACCAGCGGCCGTCGCGACTGCGGTGTTATCACCTTGTGTGAACACCAAAACTCGCTGCGATTTTCCGATACCGTGTGGCAGAACGATTGAACCTCGCACGATCTGATCAGCCTGCTTTGGATCGACACCAAGACGAACCGAGATCGCGACGGTTTGATCGAACCGACACTTCCGGATCTGTTCCGGCAGTGTGCTTTCAACCTTCTTCAAAATCTCAACGGCCGTCGGCAAATCTGCCGAAGGAGTCGCTTCGAGAACTTTCGTCAGGTGACGGATACGCTTTGACTGTTGAGCCATGTCTAAACCTAAACCACTTTGAGAATGACACCGCGAGTTATAATAACGCGACAAAGCCCCGGACGACACTCAGTCGCTCCACGGACTGCGCGATTCAAATGACTTCAATTCCCATGCTGCGAGCTGTACCGGCAATCATCTTGGCCGCCTGCTCAACACTCGAAGAATTCAAATCTTCGAACTTGGCTTTTGCGATCTCGAGCAATTGAGCCTGAGTCACCGAGCCAACTTTTTCCGTACGAGCGTTGTGAGCACCGGTCGCGATCTTTGCAGCCTGCTTCAGCAACACTGACGCGGGCGGACTTTTCAGCACGAACGTGAATGACCGATCTTCGAAAATCGTGATCACAACAGGGACAATCATCCCGTTCAATTCACGAGTCTTTTCGTTGAACTGCATTACGAACTGGCCCAGATTGATCCCGTGCGGACCAAGTGCAGTTCCGACTGGAGGTGCAGGTGTCGCCTTGCCACCGGCAATTTGCACCTTGACCTGAGCCTTGATTTTCGCTTCTTTCTTCGCCACCTGACATCTCCGCTAAGCCGCCACGCACGAACCGACTACACCCGCTCAACCTGCCACGCTTCCACATCCACGGGCGTGCTGCGACCGAAAATCTCGATCATGACCGTCAACTTGCCACTGCTGGCATCAACACTTCCAACCGTACCATCGAACGATGCAAACACACCTTCGATAATCTTGACCCGATCACCCGACTTCAGATCGTGCTTGATTTTTGCTGGTTCTTCAGCAACCGTCTTACTGGACCCTAACATCGCATGCACTTCGTGCATCGGCATCGGAGATGGCTTACCGGACGAACCCGTAAAGTCACCAACCCCACTTGTACTTCGCACGAGATACCACGTATCGTCGTTCAAAACCATTTGTATCATCAAGTAACCGGGAAACTTCTTCTGCTCGATCACCCGCTTCTTGCCGTTCCGGTTTTCGACAATCTTTTCAACCGGTATGACGATCTCGCCGAAAAAGTCTTGCAACGCTTCTTGACGAATCTTTCGAAGAAGCGATTCCCGTATTGTCTTCTCGCGGTTGCTTTGAATCTTCAAAACATACCAGTTCATCTGACCGTCTTGGGAACCCTCAGGCACGGATTCCGATGTCATAATTTGAGTCCTTTGGAGAGTGACCAATGCATAACCGCCCCAGACAAACAACTACGGGATTCAGCTATTGCGATAGCCGCAAAACACCCGTCATCTCCAAAAACTTTTGCCACGCGACATCATATCCAAATAACAATGCACTGAACAGAAACATGGTCGCCAGAACAACAATCGTCGCCCGCTGCAGCTCAACCCACGACGGCCAGGTGACCTTCGTCATCTCTGCCTCAACGTCGATCAGGAAATCCGCAAACACGGGATAATTGATTGCCCGAAACGCCAACCATGCCCCCACGACATTAATGACTGCCAGCACTGCATACGCTGTCGACGTGCCGAGATCGAGCAGCACAGTGTGATACAGCGCCTGGCTCGCCAGAACACAAGCAAGAACGATCGCACCCGCCGTACATCGACGGATGATCTTCCCCTGCTTTCGCTGATACAAATCTGTACTCAACACGCTTTTCAGCAGCGTCTCACGCTGTACCTTTGCCATAAATGCTTCCATGTCTCCAATTCGCATCCAAAACGGGAGTCGCATTCAACAACACGAAACTCCCCTGCCCAGAACACGGGCGGAGGGACTTGAACCCCCAACACCTGGATTTGGAATCCAGTGCTCTGCCAATTGAGCTACGCCCGTTTGACACGAACAGGACTATTTCTTGCGGGATTCTTTGTGAACTGTATGCCGTCGAAGCTTCTTGTTGTACTTCTTCAGCTCTAACCGTTCAGTTCCCTTCGTCTCTTTCGAGATTCGGTAGTTCCGCAATCCGGTTTCCGTGCACTCCAGCCAAACGAATTCACGTGCCACTTGCTGTTCCTCGACTCAAATGCCACCAGAGACGCACTCGTCTCTGATGGCAAAAACTTACTAACCTCACAAACGCACCGAACATCGCCTGGCGACGAGATCGTCAACGACTACTCAAGAATCTTTGTCACAACGCCCGAACCGACCGTCTTACCACCCTCACGGATAGCGAAACGAACGTTTTCAACCATCGCGATTGGCTTGCCGAGCGTCACTTGCATATTGACGTTATCACCTGGCATGCACATTTCTGCACCGCCGAGGAGTGATGACTCGCCGGTGACGTCGGTTGTTCTGAAGTAGAACTGAGGTCGGTATCCGCTGAAGAACGGAGTGTGTCGACCACCTTCTTCTTTGCTCAACACGTAAACCTGACACTCAAACTTGGAGTGTGGCTTGATCGAACCTGGCTTGGCCAGAACCTGACCTCGCTGAACGTCTTCTTTACGAATACCACGAAGAAGAACACCAACGTTATCCCCGGCCATCCCTTGATCCAGAGTCTTCTGGAACATTTCGACGCCAGTACAAACGGTTTCTTGAGGATCAGCCAAACCGAGCAACTGAACCTTGTCACCAACTTTGAGAACGCCTTGCTCAATACGACCGGTCACGACAGTACCGCGACCTTCGATCGAGAACACGTCTTCGATCGCCATGAGCATCGGCTTGTCAACTTCACGAGCTGGCTCAGGAACGTCTTTGTCCAAAGCTTCCATCAGCTTCGTAATACAAGCGCTGTACTTCTCGTCAGCAGGATTATCCAACGCACCCTTTGCGTTACCGCGGACGATAGTGATGTCATCGCCTGGGAATTCGTACTTATTCAGCAGATCGCGAATTTCCATCTCGACGAGCTCAAGCAGCTCTTCGTCGTCGACAAGATCGCACTTGTTGAGGAAACAGACCAGAGCCGGCACGTTCACCTGCTTGGCCAGCAGAATGTGCTCGCGAGTCTGTGGCATCGGACCGTCGGCGGCCGAAACAACCAGAATCGCGCCGTCCATCTGAGCGGCACCGGTGATCATGTTCTTAATATAATCTGCGTGACCCGGGCAATCGATATGAGCGTAGTGGCGATTGGGGGTCTCGTACTCAACGTGACTCACCGCAATGGTCACGGTCTTGGTGTCGTCACGAACCGTACCGCCCTTGGCGATATCGGCATAGCTCTTGAACTTCGCCAGACCCTTTGCAGTTTGAACGGCGAGAATGGCGGCCGTCGTTGTTGTCTTGCCGTGATCGATGTGGCCAATCGTGCCAACGTTCACGTGTGGCTTCGTGCGTTGAAAATTTTCCTTCGCCATTTTGCTCGCAGTCCTCTTTCTCTATCCGTCCCGCCGCACCCCTTCAGGGCGAGCGGACATTCCACAAGAACCCAGCCCCGCCGCCAATGGCGAAGGCCATAAAAACCCAAACCCAGAGCTGCTGAAGGGAATCGAACCCTTGACCTCGTCCTTACCAAGGACGCACTCTACCAGCTGAGCTACAGCAGCAACGCCAGCCAGCCTACCAAATCGCAACACACACAATGGTATGTTTGTGTCAACATGTCAACCGAAGAGCGGGTGATGGGAATCGAACCCACACCACCAGCTTGGAAGGCTGGAGCTCTACCATTGAGCTACACCCGCAATCTCTTTGCCCGCAATCTCGCTCACCAACAAACCAAAACCGCTAAAACCGGACTGCAACCACTGTCTCAAACATCCTAACCTACGAAAATCATGGCGGGAGCAGGATTCGAACCTGCGAAGGCAGAGCCACCAGATTTACAGTCTGGCCCCTTTGGCCACTCGGGTATCCCGCCGAAAAGCCTCCTCGCAAAAAGCTAGCGGTGGGATTTGAACCCACAACCACCGGTTTACAAAACCGGTACTCTGCCGTTGAGCTACGCTAGCGGCGCAGCGGGCGGCCTAACCGCGAGGGAGAGAATGATAGCGATTTGTTTTCAATTCGCAAGCGCCGTGTCGCAAAAATGATTCCGATTTAGGTTGGATAAATGCCGATGTGGTTCCTTGCCTCACGCGAGACGAATTCGTATTCTTGTTGTCCCCGCAGCCCAGGTGGCGGAACTGGCAGACGCGCTAGGTTCAGGACCTAGTGGGAGTAATCTCGTGCAGGTTCGATTCCTGTCCTGGGCACATTTGACGTAAAGGCTTAAAGCAATTCGCTTTAAGCCTTTTTTGTTTCCGCGTTCAATTTTTAAGCTGCTTTGTGGATCCCCACAGCAAAACATCACCTCTTGCTCAAACAATTTTGAACAACGTGGCGAATCACACGATTTATTTATCGCCCGCCTTAGGGCGCCGAACCCGACAGTGAGGCGTATTGAACTGGTCGATTCTTACGGTTACTGTTGGGAATTTTGCCAGAACCTCCAACTCGCCACCCAGAGCCGCAACGATTTTCTGCAGCGTGGAAATATGCATGTCAGCCTGATTTTCCAGCTTTGACAGGCTCGGCTGTTTGATGCCAAGTGCGTCGGCAACCTGTTGTTGGCTCTTGCCCATCAATTGCCGGACTTCGCTCAATAGCAATTCTCCGAGCAGTCCCTGCGTGCGAAGTGCCGCCTTGGCCTGCGTTCTCTTTGAGGTCGTTCGCTTGACGAGTTCGTCGAATGACTTGGCCATAGATTTCGCAACTCCAATCTGACAATTCGTCCAAGCCCATCCACACTCAACATCGCTCCTTTCGACGCCGAACAAAATGACTCGACGACGCCCCGGTACTTATCACGGTCGCTCTATTTCCGACCTGTTAACCCGTTGTAATCTGCGTGAGTTCCGATCCAATGCCAGATGTTTTGATCGCGATCGCGAACGTAAATCGCCCGATACATCATCGTGACGCTCACGGAGTAACTGCCATCTCGATGCGATCCCCGATGATTCTTTTCCAACTCGTGCCATCGAAGAGCGGGATGGCGAGGATTTACCTCAAAAAGTTGAAAAGCTTTTTCAGCGAGATATTGAACTTCTTCGGGATGCTTGCTGAGAAGCTCCTTGTAGGCGACGGTCCTGACATTGGGCTGACGCTTTTTTGCATTGGGATCAATGATTCAGCCCGCCTACATTGGAATGGTCTGGCCTTTTCGGTGCTGATCGATTGCTTCGTCCGCCAGATCCGTTTCGACGTTCGACGGGTCCAAGAGTGCGGAGCATGTTTTGAAATGTGATTCGAGTTCATCGACATGTGCCATTGCGAAGCCACTCGCCACGTAAGATTCACGGAACTTGGAAAACAGATCTAAAACATGACCAGTCCCTTCACACCATCGACTGAAAAGCGTTCGAATCTGTGATTCGACATCGTGATGATAAATCGCGGGGTCTCTGAAAGATTCCATGCAAACGTGTTGATCCAATCGCACGATGTCTTGGAACAGCGCAATTCGATCACGGATGAGTTCCTCCAGGTCAAAGCAAGCGACTGAAACCTTCGAATCTCGGATGACCTGTTCGTCTTCTTCAAGTTCTTCGAGTTTTTTCTCCAGTCGCTTTGTTCGAATCATGGCAGGGATTCGCTCACTTTCTTTTCAATCTTGTTAATGTCGCCAGGCGGAAGATCACCGACATCACTGAATTGCAGAATCACTTCACCGGACTCGCTTGAGGCCTGGACGCCAATATCGGATGAATTCTAACCGAAGCTCGGTCATTTCACCAAATTGGCAGATTCAAATTCGTGTGATGGAATCAAAGACTGTCCATGCACGACCAGGCTTTTCTGTTGTTGTAACTGGCCGATCAGACGAAATTCGACTTCGCCGAGTTTGAACAAAAAACAAGCCATCAAAAACGATTTTTTGATGGCTTGTTTTGGTAGAGATAGCATCGGGAAATCAGCCGATAATTTCCTTGTCTTCTTCTGGAACAAGGTCACTCGCTGGATCAAACCATTCTTCTTTAAAGACGATCCGCTTCTTGTGTTTCATCGCGAGGTTTGATGTCAGGGCCATGATGGCGTCTTTCATCCCTTGCTTACCGGGGCAACGGAGCGGAGCTTCTGAAGGATTTGTGCCGAAGTTGCGGATGCAGAATGCGAAATGTTCCATTTCTTCGGTGTAGCCTCGGCTGACCTTCCCGACGTCGGCGACTGCTGCGGCCTTGGTGGGGCCGAGGCTGGCACTGGCGGCGAGAGCTGGTTGTCCGTCGCTCCCTTCGATCGCATACAGGCGTTGATCGATACCACCCTTGGAAGAGCCCGTCGCTTCCTTGTAGAGGATTGCTTCGAGTTCCTGCTTCATGATCAGCGTACCACGGCTTCCAAATACGGTTTCGCCGTAGGGTTCACTGCGGTTGGTGCTGATCGATGAGTAGGTCACGATGCAGACATCGTTCTTGTCTTCAGCATATCGCTTGCCTGGGAATTCGAACGTCATGTAGACGTGATCGTCGATGTCACGATCATCAGCTTGCTGTTCCGGCGAGCCGATCCCCTTGACGCCGTAATAGTTTTTGCCACCGTAGCCGAAGCAGGCGATTGGCTGAACTTTGTTGAGGAATATACTGGCAGCGTCAAGTTGATGGCTGCCAAGTTCGGCCATCAAACCACCGCCGGTATTATTGTAAAGCCGCCAGTTCACCAGGCGTTCCATTGAGGGATACCCGAATTCGCTGGTGAGGAACTGGTCGAGGTTTTCGATCCCCTTTTCTTTCGCATAGTCTTTCAGGCCGTCAATGTCCTGTTTGAACTTTTTGCCGAAGGATTCGGCGGTGTAACCGCCTGGTCGCCAGCTATCGCTGCCGGGGAAGCTGTTATTGCGATGCCACTGGGCACGGATGAACTTCAATTCACCCAGCATCCCGTTCTGGATTAAGGCATTCGCATTATCGTAAAGAACGTTGTAGTGCCGTTGGTGCCCAACCGCGAGCAGTTTATTTTCCTGCTTGGCGACTCGAATCATCTCTTTGCACTGCATGACGGTATGAGCCATCAGCTTCTCGGTCAGGACGTGCTTTCCTGCCTTGAGACAGTCAATTGCGACCGCCGCATGCTGACAGAGAGGAACGGCGATCACGACCGCTTCGATCTCGGGGTGCGCTTTGAGCAGTTCTTTATGGTCGCGATAGAGATTGACCTTCTGAGCTTTAGGAGCGCCGAGCTTTCGAATCAGACCCCAGCGGATTTCGTCGCCGTCACCCTGTAAGGCTCGGACGCGATTCTTCGCCCTTAAATCGGCAACACCGACAATTTCCATATATTCTGGCGGATGCTGGGTCAGCAGGACCGAACCCTCGTCACCTGATCCGATGAAACCAACCTTGATGGGGTCTCCCTTCAATGCTTCGTAGCCAAAGTAGGCGGCACCCAATGTCGGTGCTGCCGCAGCAGCACCGACGAGAAACCCACGTCTCGTAAACGCCACCGCTTCGTGAAAATTATCCTTGCCGAGCCGTTCTTGTTCTGGAGTCAATTGCATACTGGTCTGCTCCTCTTAAAAAAGTATTCGATAGTACGTATTGGAATTGTAGCTTTATTGGCTTTATCGCAACGGAAAACTTGCGGTCTCAGGATTTTTCTGCAACTTTGCGGCGAAGCAGCAAAGCTGAAATTGCGGCATCGAGACCGAACCATTTCCCTGTCGGCAATGAGGCCAATGCCAACAGTGCCAACGCTTCGACGAGGACTTTGTTCACGATCAAATTGTGTTCAATACTGGGAATTTCCTGGACTCCGGGCCAAGGAGGCATTGCCATGTAAAACAGCATTAAAAGCGCCGCTCCTCCTAACGAAGACAATCGCGTAAACAGGCCAATCATCAGCAAGAAACCGAAGATTGTCAGACCCCACATTGTTCTTGCATTGATTTGGCTCATTTCAGTCACGGCGGGAGGTACCGGTCCTGCGGCGAGTTGCTCCGTGGACAACAGCTTGTTTGCCTCTTCAAACAGGTCTTTTTCAAGTGCCTGGACTGGTCCAACCAGATTTCGTCTGGTTTTTTGCAGGTCGCTCCATTGGCGTTCGAGGTGGTCCCACTGGAACTTGGTTTTTGCCTTTTCATAGTTGGTTTCATATCGGTCGATCAGGTCTTTGTAGTACTTGACTTCACCTACGACGACGACCTGGTCAGCATCTCCTTCTTTTTTCGCCTTCTGAACGATACCGACGCGTTCGGGGTCACCCTTCAGCATCGCGGCCAGACGTTCGCGGAAAGAGAGTTTCGACGATTGTTTCGCAACATCGTTGATGGCTTTTGACAATGCGTTGAATTGGGCTTCCAGTTCTGGAGTTTTCAACTGATTGACCGCGTCCAGAAGCTTGGCTTGTTCCGTCGGCAACAGGTGAAGTTTCCCGTCAACGATCAGTTTCTTTGATTTGCTGTCGTATTTAATGGCATCTTTCACGACGCCGGCTCCTTTGGCGACTTCGTTAAAATCCATGCCGGAAGGGAGCTCTGCCAGTGGAACGCTGAATCCCGCGTCGGGGCCATCCAGTAAACGGTTAAGCTGCTTTTCGTCGGCACCGTAGTGGGCAACAAAACGACCACGCCATGCGTCCCATTTTGCGGACATTGTGTCGTAGTCGAGCCATTTCAAGTCGTTCGGATCGCCCGTCATCTTGCGAAATGTCGTCCGCAACGGACCGGTCGCATTCTTGAGGTAACCCTCGGCCGTCCAGGGAGAAGCGGTGTTTCGTGTACTCAGCTTCCACAGGCCCTCGTAAAAGAGGTGCCAACCAATAGAAATCCGCAGCACAACCAACAGGGCGACCGCGAGCCAGGAAATTCGACGCAAATCTGAAGGCACTCGGAATCTCTTTCACATCAATGACAAAGAAAAACAGAGAAAACTCTGTTCAACCAGGAAACCAAATTTCGGGAGAGACGTTGTGGAGAATCGGTTCCAGCGTCTGGCCATGTTTCGGCAGGGGGAAAAAGATCGCCCCCACTGATTCGGGAAGATTATCACAACACTGGAGACTCTTTTCGACTCCCAACACAAAAAAAGCTGTCGAAAGCGCGTCAGCCATCGCCGAATCGGGTGCGATTACGCTGACGGAAAGGAGTGTTTCGACGGGCCATCCCGATCGAACGTCAAGAATATGCCCATATCGCCGTCCCTGATGCCGAAACCACTGAACGGCGGTCCCGCTCGTCGCCAGAGCCGCATTCTTGAGTAAAATCGTTGCGAATGGTTTGTCAGGAATTAACGGGTTTTGCAGCCCGACAGGCCACCCATCGTGACCTGCATGAGTTCCGGCGGCTCGGATACTGCTTCGTCCGCCATGAACCAGCCAGTTTGAAACACCATGTGCCAGCAAGGTTTCCCCCGCCCTCTCAACGGCGTATCCCTTTCCGATTGCGCCGAGATTGAATTCAATGCCGCGTCGACTGAAAGTAATCTCGTTCGTGTTTTTGTGAAAACTCACGTTCGAAACACCGCTGATGGCGAGCGTCTTTTCGATTTCATCGGTGGTTGGAATGCGATCTTCGCTTCGACAACGTTGCCATAGGCGGATTAATGCACCAGAAGCCGGATCAAATGCGCCGCCAGTCTGCTCACTGATTGAGCGTGCCCGTTCAAGCAGATCAAACAGCCCGGCTTCGACAGTGACTGGTTCATCGAAGGCCCTTCGATTCAGTTGGCTCAGTTCACTGTCGTCACGGTAAACGGAAAGTTGTTGTTCGAGTTCTTGAACAAGGCCCAATGCTGTCGATGCCGCTTCGAGTTGAGTCGTGGGTCCATCGGCATTGACCATGACGTCGAAGTCGCACGCCATCGCGGTCGTGCGGAGCATCAAAGTTGGTCCACGAGACGGACGATCCGTGCGAACAATCTCATCGGCAAGTTGGCTGCCCGCGCTTTCGATCGCCGTACGTGCGGCACGTCCCGTCAAAAAATCGCGGCGGTTCGAGGCAGGTTCTGACATTCGTGGTCCTTAACACATACCAGATCATACTCGATCGATCGAATTTCGAAATGCGTACATACCAATTGAGGAGCTTGGCCAAGCGTCCAAATGAGAATTCTGCGTTACGCCATCCGATTTTTTCGAGTTTGAAACTTGAGTCAAGTTTCAGGGTTTCTGCCAAAGGAGCCACTCTTAATGGTCGGCCAAAAGGGCACTGCTTGACCGACGAGGGTCAAGCCGTGGCACATGAAGTTTTCAGCCAGGGCAAACGCTTCGTCGACACTTTCCGACGGCATCAGGTCTGATACACTCTTGGAAAACTTTCACTGCCAATCTGTACGAGATAATCAGCTCATGCCCTTTCAGTCGGACCAAGAATTGATTTTGCTGGGGACCGGGACGAGTCACGGTGTTCCGGTGATCGGTTGCCATTGCGAAGTATGTGAATCGGACGATCCAAAGAACAAGCGAACTCGTACAGGCGTTGCCGTTCGGACCAAACAGGGGACGTTCCTGATCGACACGTCACCCGAAATGCGGCTGCAATTGATTCGAGAAAAGATCGATCTGGTTGAAGCGGTCGTTTATACGCATGGTCACGCGGACCATCTTTTCGGTCTCGACGATCTGCGTTTGTTCGGTTATCGGCTGGAGCACGCGATTCCGCTTTACTGTGAAGAAATCGTGGAACAGCAGATCCGTTCCGCATTTTCGTACGCCTTTGAAAAGTCACCCGCCGACTTGCACCATGGTGCCATTCCGCTTTTAGAGTTTCGCAGGATCGGACTTGAGCCTTTCGAAGTTCTGGGACAGAAAATCCAGCCGATTCGTTTGATGCACGGACGCTTGCCTGTTCTCGGCTTTCGCATTGCTGATGTCGCATTTTGTACGGACGTCAGTTTCATTCCCGATGAAAGCTGGCCGTTGCTGGAGGGGCTGGACGTGCTGGTCATAGACGCCTTGCGAGATACCCCTCATGCGACCCATTTCGGTATCCCTCAGGCACTCGAAGCCATCGCTCGGGTCAAGCCGAAGCAGGCTTACCTGACGCATGTTTCGCACTATCTCGACTACAAATCAACGAACGCTCGTCTCCCACCAGGCGTCGAACTTTCCTATGATTCATTGCGGATTCCTTATTGAAACGCAATACGAAACTTGCGGCGTCGATTCAGGGGGTACGAAATCATGCGAGACCACGAAACGGCGATGCAAGTTTACGTTCGACTGGCCGCCATTTCAGACCAGAAGCAGCAGCCGCAAGTCCGTGACCGGTTTCTATTGCTCGCGGGAGTCGAAGCCTGTCGCGCCGGCTGGCCGGATGTCGCCGCCTGTTGCCGTCAACGGTTATTAACGGCCAACCCGTCACATCAGGTGAAACGGCATTTCACGATGGCCGACGCGTTGAGAAACGAAGATTTTCAGCAATTGGTCGCGCACTGGGAACGATACTGTCCTTTCGAAAAGGCGGAAGCTCTTCTTCGCCAATTAAACCTGCCACCTGCTGAACCGACTGAAGATTCTGTCGGAGATCAAATGCTGAAGATGCTGGGTGAACCGACTTCGGGCTGCTAAACCCCTTATTTGTTCATTAATTATCCTTGCTGAATGATCCACAACGCTGTCCGCCGCGTTGACGCTCTCGAAGACCATCCGATAAGACTGGCAACGAAGAACTTCCTTCAATTCGTGCGTAGTGAATTATTTTGCCTGAGTCAATTGTGTTTCAATCACTAACGAGTCAGATCCTTCGCCCGATATTGAAGCCGGTCACTCGGCTTTTTCTTGGCTTTATCGCCATTCCAATTTTCCGATTGTTAATGCGAAAGGTTGTACGCAGCAAAGAAATTGACGAAGAATTGGAGAAGGACCTCGAACAATGGTTTCGAGGATCGTTGCTGCTTCTCGCTGCCACGCGAAATATGGAGGAATATCTCTTCCCGGGTGTTAACGAATCCGCGCGTTTAAGCCTCTACTTTATGGCAGGAAGGTTACTTTTGGCGATTGGAGTGATCGAGGGAATGCCCGATCAGGCCCTGTTTGCCCTGATTCACCCCGGTCCGCAAAAGCCCGATATCGAAAAGGGCTATTTCTTTCGTAGTCTTGGTCAGTATTTTCCCAAGCTCATCAAAGGTCTCATCTGCCAGCATCTGAATCGTTCGTCGCCAGTTCTGGCGATCCTTTCCGTGTTACTTTCCGGCACGGAAGGCTGGGTCTGTTATGGAATCGCCATTGCCCAGTATTTGTTAATTGGACTGGTCACTTCGAAAGACAAGGCTCTGGATGTTCTCAGCCAATTCGACGCAGCAGTCGCCAGGCAACGACAAGAGATTGAAACCGAACTTCATCTTCGCGATGCAGCCAGGACTGCGGCCGAAGCTCATTTGGAAACCATGGACCCGAATGTCGAATCGCTCTAACGCTTCGTCAATATTTTGAATTAACGTAACACTGCTTGACCGTCTGCGGTCAAGCAGTGCTCTTCGACCGGTTCAAGAAGAAAACGCTCCTTCTCTGAAGACTCCGAGGCAATGGAACTTAATCCTAATTTCGACGGTCAAGGCGAATCACTCGGCTTTCGTCGATCCTTGAAATGCTTGTCGCAATCGCTTCAGGCTTTTCGGGACTGCCGTCAATGCACCTTCGTTTCCTTCAAATTCTAGTGACACGTAACCCTGGTAATTGTGCTTCCGCAGAATCGCGGCGATGCGAGGATAGTCCAGATCAAGCGTGTACCATGTTCCGCCGCCGTCATAGGTCTTGGCCTGCACGAGCACAGCGCGAGGCGCAATCGCTTCCATCTGTTCGTACATGTCTTCCAGGAAATTTCCCGTATCGAGTGTGATCTGCAACCACGGTGACTTGATAGCATCGACGACTCGGTTGACACCTGCGGCGGTTCGCCCAAGCCCCCAATGGTTTTCCAGCCCGAGTACCACGCCGCACTCTTCCGCTTTCGGCAGACATTGACTCAAACCATCAATCACCCAGCCGTAACCCGTATCGTCGCTGACTCCAGGCAATCGAGGTTCAATCCCTTTATTCGCCATGAGTTCGTCGAAATCCTTGGACGTTCCCCAGCGACCCGTATTGACTCGGATCGTGGGAATGCCAAGACGATAAGCGAGTTCAATGCAATGGATTGTGTGTTCGACGTTTTTCTGTCGCACTTCTTTATCGGGCGAGACAAACGTTTGATGAGTTGAGAATCCGCACAGATCGAGACCACGTCGAGATGCTCGCTGCTTGAGTTTTTGAAGATAGCCATTGGATTCGTCTTCCATCTGCCGATGAAGGATTTCAACTCCGTCAAATCCCATATCGGCGGCGAGATCAATGCAGTTTTCAATGCTACGCAGCGATTCATTCTTGAATTGCCAAAAAGAGTACGTTGAGACTGCAATTCGGTTTCCATTCCAAGTGCCCGGCTTGCTGACCAACGTCTTTGACACTGCGTCACGAGGTTCATCCGCATTGACGGTGGATAAACCGGCGAGACCAATGACTGCCGAAGCTGATCCGGAAAGAAACTGACGTCTGTCTGTTCTCATGTTATTTCTCTTAATCTGAAAAGAGGCTCAGTTCTGTATTCATGGCCGCTGGAAACGGACGATCATCCCATACTGCCAAGTCCGACGCTTTTTTCCAAAGCATCGGATCGATTCACAGAATAAAACTTCGGAGTCCCGCTATCGAGAAACCGCAGCAGGGTAAAACCCGCTGCTCAGCGGGCAGAAACCTTTTCTTCGGTCTTGCGAGAGTCTTCGGCGTATTGTTTGTCGAGGTCCGAGAAATCGACGCCGGTCAGTTCTTCGAGGCTGTCGGCTCGTTCGCGAGTCCGTTCGTCACTGCTGTAGAGTTGCGACAGATGCTTGACCAGTGCCTCGCGATAGCGGCCCTTGTCATAATGCATGAAGAATCGAGCCAAACCGGCTGCTTGAGTGTAGTTTTTGGAAAGTTCTGGCGATCGTTGGAACTCCAGCATTCCATACCCCGAGAACTCTCGCAACGGGATGTAATAGTTCTTATCCAACAGGTTTTGTCTGGCCCCGACAAATCGAATGTAATTCGCATCGCCGAGTGAGAACGAGCCATTTCTGCGATGAAATGACTCCATATAACCTGCAATCCCTTCGATAATCCAGAAATGGTTGTTCTCACCGATGGATCGATTCGCGTGGTGACTTTCAAAGAACAACTGATGAGTCGCCTCGTGAAACAACGTCCCTTCATGTTCGTTGGCGGGATCGAAGTAGAAGTGAGCAGTCCGGTCATTGATCATATACACGCCGTTTGTCTGATCAATCGACGGAAATACTTTCTTTAATCGACTCACATATTCGTCACGTGATCGGTAGAAGTGAACGATATAGGGCTTGGCGTCAGCTCGCACGGTTTTACTTGTTCCATCGAACAACTTTTTCAGTTGTTCGGGAGTGTTAAAGAAGCCAGCGAAAGTCTCTTGAAAGACGACGTAGAAGTCCTCCAGAGCCTTTCCCATCTCGACCCCTTTTTCAAGACTGACATTCGTCTTGATCAGGTAATGGTCGGTTCGAACTTCCCAGGCCGAGGCAAAGTCGCGTCGTCGTTCCTTTTCTTTCTCAGCCGAAATCCAGCGACCCTGAAAGTTTCGCTCACCGGCGATGTATCGCTCGACGTGGGATCTTGGGAGCCAGCCGAATTCTTCGTGCCAGATATTGCCCTTCAGCTTGGTTTGCGAGAACGCGAAAGGAGTCACCCATTCGTTTCCCATGCGGACGAAACCGAGAATTCTGCGCACTTGAGGGTGGTCAGAATCGTGAATGGCGGCCTCGCGGACAAGATTGTAGGCGTAGCTGGGATATCCTTGATTCAATGCAGCACGAGACTGCATATAGAGATCTTTGGCGTATTCGGTATCAAGATTCCGGAGTTGGGTTTGCCAGTAGCGTTCATCACCTGTCACGCCTGGCAGAATTTCCGGGTGAAGCTCTGATGGTAGTTTGTCGACCCGAAGTGACTGTGGTTCGGGAAAAATGACCCGCGAACGAATCTCGGCGGCGGCCTCATTTAACGACTTCTCATCGCAGAACTGGGCGAGTTTTTCAATCTGAGTCGAGAATTCGCGGAATCGTTCTTTATGCCGTTCCTGCACGATTTGAAGAGAATTTCGCCCCTTTGGTGATTGAGCGAAACAGGAGGCTTGGCACGCCATGAATAATAAGGCCATCAGCCCGATGAATTTCGCCAATCGACTAATATGTAGCACAAAAATCATCTGCGTCTCATCTTCCGGCAGTCGCTCATCAATTCGTCTGTCATCGTCGGCGGAAATCCATTTTAGGAAACGATGGCAAGTTCTGATAGACGAATCGTCTGCTGTTCACGCCGTTTATTCGTTGGCCCGATGCAGTCTTGCCGTGTTGTCGCTTGCGCGTTGGAAGAACGTTAAAGATGTTGTCTCAATGGACAACTTCGACTAAAAGCCGATATTCGGGAGATTCTTGACGGACGATCTGATACACGGCGAAAGGACGCGCCGATGAAATACTGGCGGCATTGGTTGGCTGGTGAACAGTCGACAACGACCGAATTGAAAACGCCATACGCCTGTCTCTCAGGAGATACAGGCGAAACGGCGACGGTCTCGATTCCTAATCAACTGAGCCTGAATCGCTTACTGGGGCTTTTCGTTCTGTTCGGAGTACTGGCGCGAGCGATCCGGTACTACCTTTGTTTTCCGCTCTGGGACGACGAAAGTTTTCTTTGCGTCAATTTCATTGATCGGAGTTTCGCTCAGTTATTGCAGCCGCTCGATTTTCATCAGGTCGCTCCTATCCTGTTCCTTTGGATCGAGCGAGCGACGGTCAAGGTATTTGGGTTTTCCGAATATTCGTTGCGTTTGATCCCGTTCGTTTGTTCGATCGTCAGTCTATTTCTGTTTCGTCGAGTTGCCCAGCAACTTTTGTCAGGCCCCGCCCTGCTGTTCGCCGTCGCTGTCTTCGCCGTATCGTATCCTCAGATTCGATACGCTGCCGAAGCAAAACCGTATGGCACAGACATGTTTCTGTCCCTGGTCATGTTGTCACTGATTGTCGAATGGTATCAATGCCGCAATCCCCGATTTTTGATTGGCCTGGCATTGCTGATGCCATTCGCTCTTGGTGTATCTTATCCCGCCGTCTTCGCCGCAGGGGGGCTGAGTCTTGTCGCCGGATCGGTCCTTTTACGTCAAAAAGGAACCGCCATTGAATGGCGAGCCTGGACCGTCTGGAACGTGATGCTGGTCATCAGTTTTGTGGTCTGGTTCGGTCTCGTCGGTCGTGTTCAGAGCGGGGCCGAAGGGGAATTCATGGGCGAGTACTGGAAACAGAACTTCCCACCTGTTCGCCAGCCCTGGTTATTGCCTTACTGGCTGCTAAAAACTCACGCCAGCGATTTTCTCGCCTATCCGCTTGGTGGACCCAATTGGGCCAGCACGTTGACCCTTTGCCTTTGTCTTGCAGGATTGCGGCGACTCGTCGCTCAGAAACGATTTCTGTGGCTCGGTTTGTTGCTTGGCCCTGTGGGTCTGCATTTTCTGGCGGCTGCACTTCAGAAATACCCGTACGGGGGACACGTCAAGTTTTCTCAGTATGCCGCTCCGATGATTTGCTGTCTGATCGCCGTCGGTATTGTGCAATTACTCGATTGGCGGTCACGGTACGGTTATTCGATGAAACACAGCTTCGTGTGGGCATGTTCAATACTTCTCATCATTGGACTCGGCGGGGTCGCTCGCGATCTGATCAATCCCTATAAGACTCGGTCGGATGATCGTGCCAGGGCCTTTGCCAGGTCATTCTGGCTCGGAACGCACTTTGCCGAAGAGGTCGCGTGTCTGAAAAGTGACTGGGGGCAGGACTTCGTCCCTGAACAGCATCGTGAGTTGAGCTGGTCAGCTCACTTCCTTTGTAATCACGCGATTGAAGTCGGTCGCTCGCATCTTCGATCCGCAGACCTTTCGCGTGTTACGGCGACCAGGCCGCTCAGATGTGTGCTCTATCGCGATGCAAGGTACGAACTCGATCAAGCGAAATTCGAGTCCTGGCTGGCGGAAATGAGGCAACAATATGAACTTGTTGCCCATGAAAGCATTCCATTTCCTCGGCTTGCCAAGAACGATCGACGTCTCGTCACCATGGAATACATTGATTCGTATAAATTCGTGCCACGTGACGGGTTACCGAGCGAACTGCCACCGATGGCCGACGGCCGCAAAACCCTTTCGAGATAAACGGTGAGTTTCCATGTGCGGCATCGCTGGATACATCAGTCGGGACGGCTCGCCAATTGAGCGAGAACCAATCGAACGAATGGTGACCGCACTCAAGCACCGTGGGCCAGACGCTCAAACCGTGCATCTTGATGGACAAGTCGGTTTGGGACACGCCCGCTTATCAATCATTGACCTGGCGGGCGGACATCAGCCGCTCTTTAATGAAGACCACTCCATCGCAGTAGTCTGCAACGGCGAGATTTATAACTACCGTGAACTGACGGACAAGCTCGTCCGTGCCGGCCACAAGTTTCGAACCGGAAGCGATTGCGAAGTCCTGACCCACCTGTGGGAAGAGTCGGGACCGAAGATGCTTGATCAGCTTCGCGGAATGTTTACATTCATTTTACATGATCGGCGAAAGGGGATCGTGTTTGGAGCACGAGACCGTTTCGGGCAAAAACCTTTGTTCTATTATGAGGGCCCGAACCGAATTGCATTTGCGTCAGAGATTAAAGGTTTGCTTGTCTTGCCAGAGGTCTCGCGGGAACTCGACCCGCTGGGACTTGATCAGTTCTTATTTCACCAGTTCATCCCTCAGCCCCGCACGCTGTTTGCCGGTGTCAAGAAATTGGCTGCGGGCTGCTGCTTTGAAATAAAACTATTATCCGCCGACGAAAAGAGTTCTTTCGTTGAAAACTCGGTTCAGACGAGCAACGACAACGTTCATGAAAGTCCTTCAAACGGAGCAACGGACCATTCGGAAACGTCTCGGTCCCATTCCGGTCGCGCGTTGCTTGTGATCCAGAGATACTGGAATCCAACGTTCGCGCCGGATAACGCAATTTCGACTTCGGAGCATCTGGCGCGAGTTGAAGGCGGGTTGATCGATGCTGTCGAAAGCCACATGGTTGCCGATGTACCTGTAGGCGTATTTCTAAGCGGCGGAATCGATTCAAGCCTGATCACGGCGCTGGCGGTCAAGTTCAACCCCGAGCCGTTACAAACTTTCTCGATTTCGTTTCCCGGCAGCGAACATGACGAAGCGCCGTTCGCAAGATCGGTGGCCGCTTCCCTCGGAACCAAACACCGTGAATTCCCTTTCGAACCAGGGGACATGCGGCAGGTTCTTACGTCAGCAGCCACATTGTTTGATCAGCCGCTGGCGGACATGGCTGTCCTTCCGCTGATGTCATTGAGTCGGGCGGCCTCTGAATACGTCAAAGTCGTGCTGACCGGGGATGGCGGTGACGAATTATTTGCGGGCTATCGCAAGTACAAGCGGATGACCAGCATCCCAGGCCGTTTTCAATGGTTGTCACGAATCAGTTCTCAACTTTTTCCCATGCATCAGTTGGCGGCGTGTTGTCCTGATCCAATTGGCCTGAGAAAGATTCAAACGCGTCTGGCGATGGCCATTGCACCGCAGTGTCGCAGCGAATACCAGCGTCAAAGCTGGGAAGGCTGGGAACGATTCTCGCTTTACCAACCCGACTTCTCACAAATGGTCGTCAATCAAGTTGGGATACTTCATCATTCTGACGACCCCACAGAACAAACACTGTCTCCGTTGAATGAGGCTCTCAAGCGGGACCAGGGAACGGTTCTCGCAGATCGACTACTGCTGAAAGGTGATTACGCCACGATGGCTTATGGCCTGGAATCGCGCGCCCCTTTGCTTGACCATCAACTTGCTGCAATCGCCGGAACGTTACCCCTTGAACTGAAGGCGACACCCAAGACGACAAAGGTCGCTCTGCGAGAAATCGCCAAACGGTATCTTCCTGATGAGATTATCAATCGACGCAAGAAGGGCTTCTCAATGCCGATTGATCGCTGGTTTCGATCCGACCTCAAATCCTGGGTCCAAAGCTGTTTGATTGACGATTCCGTGTCACTTCCTCGTTATTTCCAGCGGCCTGCTGTCGAACGCCTATTGTCCGAACATGCGGCGGGCAAAAATCATTCGGCACGGATTCACTCGCTTTTGACGTTCGAACTCTGGTGCCGAGCGTACGCGACACCATAATGTCGAGCAGTATGAAAACTTCCGATGGATTTATGACGATTGCGGTGCGGAATTGATATTTTCAACCTGGCAGCCAATTCATCATCGACTCGAATTATCGCCCGACATTGCGCACGTCATTCGCTTGAACCTGAACCTTGCGCATGAGCAATGGTCGCCGTTGATCGGGCTGCTCTCCGACGAAGAACGTGCCCGTGCCACCCGGTTTCGTTTCGATGAACCACGGCGACAGTTCGTTATTTGTCGAGCGACGTTAAGACAACTGCTGGGCACGTTATACGGTGTGGTACCTGAAGCAGTTTCATTTCATTATGGAAGCTGCGGCAAACCTGAGCTTTTGTTTCAAGAGTTGACGTCGTCTGTTCCGCAAATTGAATTCAACGTATCGCATTCCGGAACAATCGGACTTATCGCGATTGCTACCGGGGCATCCATCGGAGTTGATGTCGAACAAATGAGTCCCGACGTTAAATTCCTGCAACTGGCTGAACGATTTTTTGCACCGACCGAAGCGACCGAACTGAAGAGCCTGCAACCCGAGAAGCAGTTGAACGGTTTCTATCGCGGCTGGACCTGTAAAGAAGCCTATATCAAAGCCAAAGGAGACGGATTGTCACTCTCGCTGTCCAGCTTCTGCGTTGCCATCGATCCCGATCAACCCGCATCGCTTTGCCATGTCGATGACCAACCGGATGAGCCAACCGAATGGACGACGGAATCATTGAAAGTCAGTGAAAATCATGCGGCAGCAGTGATGGTCCGCCGGCGCGACTGTCCAATCGCACTCTGGGATTGGCCGGTCAACTGACCCGATCCGGCGATGACATTTAAAAACGTTACCGGCCAATGTGCCGCTGCTTCGGGGTCTTCTCTGACGCAGTCTGTTTTGCTAGTGGACGCATCATTGAAGATGCACTGCTTGACCGAGTAGGGTCAAGCAGTGGCACAAGTCATTTCTTTTCTTTGACGTGCGTATTGTAGAACAGGATCAATAACGGAATGCCGATCAAGATGGTGGTGAAATAGGGGAAATACTGGAAGACTCGTGGCATAAACTTCCGATAAACCATGTCCCATAAGACAAGGTTATCCAGTGCAACCGGGATCGCGAATGCCCAGCACATGAAGATCATACCGAGCTGTTTTCGCTGAGCCTTTTCGGCGTCGCTCAGCTTGACGACTGCTTCTGCTTTTTGTTCCGTGCCGGCTTTCTTGCCACCGGCTTTGCTGGAACCTTTTGCCGGTGCAGTGACTTCTTTCCGCATCCCCTCGGCGTAATTGGCAGCAATCGCCTGATTAATCGATTTACCCGAAGCAATCACGGGACGAATTGGTTTGTGGAACCTGAGCCGAATCTCGTCTTCCAGTTCGGAATCGGGTTCATCAGCACAGGCGACGACGACCGCATTTTCATCGACAAACAGTGGAAGACAGTTGTGTCGCCGCACGACGTTTTTCGGCAACATGTCCATCGCGTCGTTTTCCGGAACGATATCAGCCAGATCAACGTACGATCGACCGAGTTCGTTGGCGTATGCTCGTGCCGCAACCTCCTGATCCACATACTTGAGCTGCACAATCGCATCACGAACGGAAAGACCCGTCCGATCGGCATGAGCTTTCGCCTCTTTTGCCTGGTCTGACGTAATGACTTTTTCGTCCTGAAGGTACGACGTCATCGGTCGACGACCAGATTCGTCCCGGTCGTCGATCACGCGACCAAGACTTCGATCGTAATCCTGCTTTAACTCTTCGTCCGTGAGACACAACATCGCTTTGGCGAGTTCGTTGAGCAACGTCTGTGACTCGTTGGAATACGTCCCGGACGCAAACTTGCGCACGTGAGTATTCAACTTTTTGTAGTACTTCCGAATCTTATCAACATCGTCCTCGAACTGAACGAGCCTGAGAAGTTGATAATGATTCGGCGGACGCTGATCTTCCGGGATACCCAGCCACTCTTTGTAAACGTCGATTGCCACCGGGAAAACCTCCTGTTTTTGGTGCTACTCGACTTGATAGTCCTTGGCGAGCAACTCGAAGTTATTGACACCCTGATCGGACAATCCCGAAGCGCGAACGATTTCGGTCGTGGCGACTCGATTACCCGTCAGCTCCTTAGCGACAGCGCTGATGCGCCCGTTTGCATCGTAACTGTAAGTGACTTCAACGGGAGAACCCGCTGGCAAGTTCGCTGGCAGTCCGACGATCTGGAAATCACCAATCTGCGTGCAAGCTTCTGGATCGGTTGCATCACCTTCAAGAATATAGACGTGAATCGTCTTCTGATTGGCAGAATTCGTCACGAATTTCTGGCTGATGTTATAAGGAATCTGCGAGTTTCGCGGGATCATGATGTGGTTGATCTTGCGAGTCCGATCCTCGGGGCTCGAAACCTTAACACCCAGCGAGTGAGAATTCACATCGCTTGTCTGCACCGAACGCAGTCGAGCGGTGACGAGTTCGCTGAGACCTTCGATACCACGGCTTTCGCGAGCTTCCAGAATTGCGGCGTGAATTGCAGCCCCTTGAGCCACAGCTTCTTCAGGACGTAGTTCGCGAGAAGGCGTTCGCTGACAGATCTCTGTCAGCATCAATTCCACAGCGGGCATATACGTCGATCCGCCGACCAGAACGACTTCGTCCAGAACGCCTGGTTGGACCCCTGCCTGTTGGAGCACCAGTTCCGTTGTATCACGTGTCCGTTGCAACAAGTCGGATGTCATTCGCTCGAAATCTTTTCGAGTGAATTGCAACGTCAACGTCTTGCCGTGGAAGTAGACCGAAAGCGGGACTTGAGTCTGTTTACTGAGGGCACGCTTGGCGTCTTCGCATTCCACTGTAAAGTTACGCATGGCTTCCGCGTCGGTTCGAGGATCATCGTTAAACTTGCGGAAGAATTGCTCGGCGACGTGGTCGGTAATTCGCTTCGTCCAGTCGATCCCCCCCAGCATCACGTCACCGTCTGTCGCCAGCACTTTGAACTGAGTTGGAGTGTACCGAACAACCGTCACGTCGAACGTCCCACCCCCGAGGTCGTAAACGAGAATCGTTTTCGAATCCTGTTTCAGGTCCGATCGGCCCAGCTCACCCTTCATCCAGGCATAAGCCAGGGTCGCGGCGGTTGGTTCATTGATGATGTCGACAACGTTCAGCCCGGCAATGCGGCCGGCGTCCTGAGTTGCTTTACGGCGGACGTCGTTGAAGTAGTAAGGGACCGTGATGACGGCGTTGGCGATCGGTCCAATCTGCTTTTCGGCATCCTGCTTCAGTTTTTTCAGAATCAGGGCCGAAAGAAATTCTGCGGTCAGCTTCTTGTTTTGATAGATCACGAAGAAGTCTTTGTTACCCATCTGTCGCTTGATCGCTTCCACGATGTGATCGGGCGATTCTTGCGAAATTCGTTCGAAGGTTGGCCCCACAACAACTTGTCCGTCTGCACCCAGCAGAACGACTGACGGAGTGATATTTCGTCCGTCGGCGTTCAACAGGGAAACGGGCTTGCCGTCTTTAGTAAGCTGTGCAATCGCCGAGTATGTTGTTCCCAAATCGATACCGACCGTGTGGCCTGCAAGAAATTTCATAACTCGTCAATTCCCTGAAATGAAAAGGCTTTGGTGAACTGTCGATCGACCGCAGACTTGATGACGTTCCATTTGGCCAACCGACAACAGATACCGAAATATTGTACGGGAAGGGTATTCTTGTCGTACTGCCAGACCGAAATCAAGCGATGGTCACCCGTTTAAGCAGTTTCTTAACAAAGACAGCGGCATTGGTGACGGCAATTCGGTTTGAGGTTCGTTTTTCCGCAGGTGTTGTTCTTCACGGGACTTATGCGAGGAATGGGATCGTTGGGACCATTTTCAATGGTCTCTTTCGTCGGATGTGCCATATTCGCCCCATTTCTCTGAAGTATTCCCACGTGAATGGATGCTGCGAACAACAGATTGTTAAAAACATCACCGTAAAACATCACCCTCCGACCAACGACAGACAACCGCCAAATGCTGAACGGCCTTATATGACACGAAGACTTCTCGAACAGGGCGCAACCCTGCACGATCGACCTGGTGATCATGTATAAACATCCCTGCACTGTTCGCGACTGAAGATTTCCTACTTTCAGGCAATGACGCTTAGATAACGATCGATAAGAGGAAACCGACATGAATCAAGGAATCTGGCAGTTTGCGGAATGGATTGACCCGATCCGTCCCTCGGCGCGACTGACGCTTGGTGAAGGGGGGACGCCGCTAGTTCGGTCTCGACGGTTGGGACCGAGCGTCGGGCTGAAGAATCTTTTCTTTAAGCTGGAGTTCACGAATCCGACCGGTTCTTACAAGGATCGATTCGCTTGTGCGGCGATTTCGGACATGGTGGCGAATGGCAAGACCGAATGTATTGCCACATCCAGCGGCAACACCGGCGCTGCACTTGCCGCTTATTGTGCCCTGGCGGGAATCACGTGCGAGATTGCGATTGTCGAGAAAGCCCCTGAAGGAAAGCTGCGACAGATGCTGGCGTATGGTGCGAAGCTGTATCGCATTCGTAATTTCGGGGTCGACAGTCGGACTTCTGATCGTGTCGTGGAGTGTTTAAAGCAGCTTAGCGCTCGGCCGCAGGCTCAAATGCAGATCAGTGCCTTTGCTTATTCGCCGGTAGGCATGTCGGGGGTCTGCGGAATTTCGCATGAATTGATTGAACAAATCACGGAACCGATCGATCATGTTTTCTGTATGGCGGGGGGCGGGGGGTTCGTGCTGGCGATTGCTCGCGGATTCAATCAACTGCTGAACGCAGGAAAGATCGAACGACTTCCTCGCGTGGAATGCGTTCAGCCCGAGGGGAACGACACCATTGCAGGACCACTGAAGTCGGGGGCGATAATTGGTCGGAATGTCGACTGCACGACCCGGATCAGCGGACTTCAGGTTCCTCAGGTCATTGATGCCAATGAAGTGATCAAGGCGTGTCGGGAAAGTGGTGGAACCGGGCACCTCGTTTCAGATGAATCTGTATTCGAAGTCCAGTCGAGACTAGCCAGGGAAGAGGGTCTCTTCGCCGAACCGGCTGGTTCGTCTGCCGTGGCCGGAGTATTGCAGGCAGCTCGAGCGGGTCAGCTTGACCCGAACGCCAATATTGTCTGCATCATCAGCGGTTCCGCTTTTAAAGATCCGACGTCTCTCGAAGCGATGACGCGCGGCTCGGCGTGCCCTATGATTAATCTTTCGGAATTGGAACAACGAGTCGAGGCGGAGTGCCATTGATGAAATTCTTTTCATTTTTTGTTTTGCTGATACTGTTCTTTACGCTCACGGCGAGTGCCGCAGAGCCTGTCCATTTTGCTCGCGATGTCTTGCCAGTGCTGTCGGCAAATTGTTTTGCGTGTCATGGTCCCGACGAACATGAACGACAGGGGGAGTTGCGTCTCGACGTCCAGGCCGATGCCAAAAAGTTGCGTAAGGATCAGGCTGCGATCATGCCGGGCCAGCCTGATCAAAGTCTGATCATCGCTCGCATGACCAGCACTGATCCTGATCTGGTGATGCCCCCTCCCAAGTCGCGTAAGAAAGTGACTCCCGAACAGATCGACGCGATCCGTCGCTGGATCGCGGAAGGAGCAAAATGGGAGCGGCATTGGTCGTTTGAACCTGTCGTCAAACCGTCGGGCTCGATCGATGAGATCGTCGCCAATGCACTGAAGAAACGTGGATTGACTTTTCGTCCTGCCGCGTCTCCTTACGCATTGGCCAGAAGGTTGTCACTCGATTTGATTGGTCTGCCACCGACACCCGAGACGGCCTACAAGTTTGCGAACACCTTTTCTCCTGAGACATACGAGCGTTACGTTGATGAACTGCTCAAGTCGCCGCAATTCGGTGAACACTGGGCACGGATGTGGCTTGATCTGGCTCGTTATGCCGACACCAAAGGTTATGAAAAAGACCTGGGGCGATCGATGTGGCCTTACCGGGACTGGGTTGTTGAGGCCCTCAACGCCGACATGCCGCTCGACCAATTTACGGCCGAACAACTGGCGGGTGATCTGCTGCCAAACGCGACTCAACAGCAGATCATCGCGACCGCCTTCCATCGCAATACGATGGCAAACGATGAAGGTGGAACCGATGACGAAGAGTTTCGAGTCGCCGCAGTCAAAGATCGCATCGACACGACCATTCAAGTCTGGATGGGATTGACGATGGGGTGCGCGAAATGCCACTCGCACAAATACGATCCCATTTCTAATGATGACTACTATCGATTCTACGCAATCTTCAATCAAACCGAAGACGCCGATCGATACGATGATGCTCCTCGTTTTGAGGTGCTGACGGCAGAACAAAAGTCGCAGCGAGAAACATTCAAAAAGCGAATCGCTCAACTTGAGGCCGATTTGAAAGCAGCGGAACACGCGGCGGAGAACTTCGGCGAATCCAAAAATGCACTTTGGGCGCCAGCTCAAGTCACTGAAGCCAAGTCCGCCAATGGGGCAACGCTGACTTCGACGCCTGAACAGACGATTCTTGTCAGTGGCAAATCGGAAGTCGACGACATTTACACGCTTTCGATTTCGCTGAGTGCAGGAAATTACACCGCGATACGACTTGAAGCAATTCCGACGAAATTCGCCGATGGTCAATTCGGAGTTGGCCGAAATCCTGCCGATCCGAATTTCGTCGTGTCTGAAATCGTCGTTGAACGGGTCGAGTCCGACGCCGCTCGCGCGTTGAAGTTGAAAAACCCTCGATCGGATTTTTCGCAGGATGGGTGGCCCGTCGCAGCGGCAATCGATGGTGATACAAAAACGGGCTGGGCCGTCAGTCCTCGGTCCCGTGAACGACACGTTGCGTTCTTTGATTTTGCAGAACCGCTGAAACTGGATGCGGAAACAATGTTGCGAGTCACGTTGACTCAGGCGTACGGCAATCGACTGACGCTGGCCAACTTCCGCTTGAGTACCAGCTCGGCCGATCTGGCCAGTTTGATCCTGCCTCAAGACGCACCCGAATGTCGTAAGCTGCGAGATGAACTTGCCGCTGCGAAAAAGTCACTGAATGACTTCAACTCGGAAGTCGCACTGGTTCCCGTCATGCGCGAGCTATCGCCCGACAAGAAGCGAGTGACCAAGATCCACAAGCGGGGCAACTTCCTGGATCAAGGCGATCCTGTCCAGTCGGCCTTGCTGACTGGTTTCGGTCCCACAAAAGCCAGCGAGCCAGTGAATCGTTTGTCCGTAGCGAAATGGCTGGTGAATCCAGAAAACCCACTGACCCCTCGCGTCTGGGCCAACAGAATCTGGGGACGACTGTTCGGGATCGGGATCGTGGAAACCGAGGAAGATTTTGGTGCCCTGGGTGCCGCACCATCGAACCCGGAGCTGCTCGACTGGTTAGCAGCCGAGTATCGTGACGGCGGCTGGTCACTCAAGAAGATTTTGAAAACGATCGTTTTGAGCGATACCTATCGGCAATCGTCAGAAATTTCTGCTGCGTTGCAGGAACTCGATCCGCGCAACGTGATACCATCACGCGGCGGGCGATTTCGACTGGGTGCCGAAGTCGTGCGTGATCAGGCTCTGGCCGTCGCCGGCTTGTTGTCATTGAAAGTTGGAGGTCCATCGGTCATGCCGCCTCAGCCGGCAGGCCTGTGGCGATCAACCTACAATGGCAAGACATGGGTCGATGCGGAAGGGGAAGATCGATTCCGTCGCAGTCTTTACACGTATCTGAAGCGGACCACCCCTTACCCGTCACTCACAATGTTCGACGCGGGAAGTGGCGAGGTCTGTCAGATTCGGCGTATCCGCACGAATACACCTCTACAAGCTCTGGTCACATTGAATGACCCGGTTTACCTTGAAGCGGCTGCGGCACTGGCAAAGCGGATGGTTAATCAAACTGTTAACGCAGAATATCGCGTGGCCTATGGCTTGCGCCTGGCCTTAATACGTCCGCTTTATCAAGGTGAAACGGAACCACTGGTCCGACTTCAACGCGAAGTGCAAAGCAAGTTTGCAGAGTCACCAGATCAGGCCGCTGCGATCATCAAAACGTGCCGCGGAAATCCGGGTGAGATGAATTCGGCCGAATTCGCGTCGTGGATCGTAACGGCCAATGCCATCCTGAACCTGGATGAGTTTTTAACTCGGAAATAAATCATGACAGAATTGATCACGCCTGCTCTCCATCAGATTCGAATCGGAACGCGCCGACATTTCTTTCAGTCCAGCGGGCTGGGATTAGGTGCCATGGCCCTTCAGTCGCTGCTGGCCAGGGACGGACTTGCAGCAGGCTCTCCTGCGGCGAATCCGCTGATCCCGAAACAGCCGATGATGGCGCCGCGAGCCAAGCGAGTGATCTATCTGCACATGGCAGGCTCGCCGTCGCAATTAGAACTGTTTGATGACAAGCCCGAACTGAAGAAGCTGCACATGCAGGATGCTCCAGCATCCTTTCTGGAAGGAAAACGGTTCGCTTTCATCCGTGGCGTCCCCAAGATTCTGGCGGGGCAATTCCAGTTTGCTCGCCACGGCCAAAGCGGCCAGGTCGTCAGCGAACTGCTGCCAAACTTATCAAAAGTGATCGATCAGATTTGTGTCATTCGCACCGTGACGACTGACCAGTTCAATCATGCACCGTCGCAGCTTTTCACGCACACCGGTTCGCCACGTCTTGGCGGGGCATCGATCGGTTCGTGGGTGACGTATGGACTGGGGAGCGTTAATCAGGACCTGCCAGGTTTTGTGGTACTCCTTTCAGGCGGCAAGACACCCGATGCGGGAAAATCGCTGTGGGGATCAGGATTCCTGCCGAGCGTTTATCAGGGGGTGCAATGTCGAACCACGGGTGATCCGGTGCTTTACCTGGGCGATCCACCGGGGATGGACCGGGACCTGCGTCGACGGATGCTGGATACACTGGCCGAAATGAATCAGGCGGAATTCCAGCGGAGCGGTGATGCGGAAACAATCACGCGGATCGCTCAGTACGAACTGGCCTGCCGCATGCAGGTTTCGGTACCGGAGGTGATGGACATTTCCAAAGAGCCGCAGCAAGTACTTGATCTGTACGGAGCAAAGCCCGGTTTTGTCTCTCAAGCCGAAAGTGCCGACGATCCTCGACAGCTTTATAAAGGTGACGATCCGACGTTCGCCAACAATTGTCTGCTGGCTCGACGCCTGATCGAAAACGGTGTGCGTTATGTCCAGCTTTATGACTGGGGATGGGATCATCACGGATCGTCGCTCGGCGAAAGCATTGATGAAACGCTGCCGATCAAATGCCAGCAGACTGACCGGGCGATCGCGGGGCTGATCACCGACCTTAAACAGCGAGGGCTACTCGACGAAACACTGATCGTTTGGGGCGGCGAGTTTGGCCGAACGCCGATGATGCAGAACAACGTTCGATCAGAATTGAAAAAAGGTTACATCGGGCGGGACCATCACCCGTTTGCCTTCACGATGTGGATGGCGGGAGGCGGCATCAAGGGGGGGCTTGCCTACGGCCAAACCGACGAGTTTGGATACTATCCGGTCGAAAATAAAGTCAGCATTCGAGACCTGCAAGCGACGATTCTGCACGTGCTAGGACTTGATCCGTACCAGTTCCATTACACATATCAGGGACTCGACCAACGCCTGGTCGGACCAACCGAAGAAGGTCGAGTGCTCAGGGATATTCTGGCGTAACAAGCCAGACCTTGAATTAAGTTGTAGGGTGGGTCGAGTCTTCGAGGCCCACCAAAACATCGCTGGTAGAAGAATGGTGGGCCTCGAAGACTCGACCCACCCTACGATGACACCTCTTGCGAGTTCACCATGAGAACGATTGCTTTGATCGTCCCGCTGATATTGCTGTTGGTCCAGAATCTTCAGGCCGAGTCGATCTGGATTGAAGGTGAAAAGCCTGCGAAATCGACAATGAATCGGCATCCGTGGTGGTATGATCAGGTCAAGAAAGAACATCTTTCCGGTGGAGACTGGATCAGCAACTTCGAACCAAAACAAATCGGCGAGGCGGAATATTCGATTACGGCCAACGTAGGTGGCAAGTACGAATTCTGGATTCGGGCCAACCCGACTTTGACAATGATGTCCTTCCGACTGAATGACAACAAAGAATGGAGCCCGATCGACTTCGAAAAATCGTCGAAGGAGGCAGTCAATATCGCCGCCGATGGGAAACTGGATCTGCGGTTTATCGCCTGGGTCAAAGTTGGCTTCGTCGACTTGAAGAAGGGGACGAACCTGCTCCGGTTCCGCATGAACAGCGAGAACAGCAACCACGGCGGCTTGGATTGTTTTGTCCTTTCGACCGAGCCCTTCACTCCACGTGGACTTCTGAAACCGGGTGAGACAGCCAAAGATTCTGGTTCCACGGAAGCAGGCTGGTTCGCTTTTAATCCTTCTGCCGACAAGTTTCAGACGACGTCGGTGATCGACCTGCGGTTCCTCAATGAAAAGCAGGCAGGAGAGAATGGATTCATCGCCAGGAATGACGGCCGGTTCGTTCACGGTAAATCGCACAAGCCGGTGCGGTTCTGGGCTGTGAATGGCGCGGCCGCGAAGACTCGGGACGAACTGAAACTGGAAGCCAGACAACTTGCCAAATATGGCGTCAACATGGTGCGACTGCACGGCCCCATGTTCGATAAACGGGGCGAGGTCGATCCTGAGAAAATTCAGCGAGCGTTTGATGTTGTCGAAACGATGAAGGAAGAAGGGATCTATACCCACTTTTCGATCTATTTTCCGCTCTGGTTCGATCCGCCTGCAGATCTCGATTGGTTGCCCGGTTACGACGGCAAGACTCATTCGTTTGCGACTCCATATTTCAATGCCAAGTTCCAGGAGAAATATCGAGGCTGGTTCAAAGCGTTGCTGACAACCCCCAGTCCGACGACGGGAAAACCACTGATTGAAGAACCGGCCGTGTTCGGAGTGGAACTCATCAACGAAGATTCTTTGTTTTTTTGGACGTTCAACGACAAGCAGATTCCGGATGTTCCGCTGCGCGAGATGGAACGGCAATTCGGCGAGTGGGTGAAAGCCAAGTACGGAAGTTACGAAAAGGCATTCACAGCGTGGAAGGATCAAAAAGTTCCCCGTGATGTTCCCGCCGAAGGGCGAATCGGATTTCGACCCCTCTGGAACATTGCCAACGAACGAACGCCCCGCGATCAGGATACGGCTCGGTTCTTGACCGAAACCCAGCGCCGCTTCTACGAGGAATCGACCAAGTTTATCAAAGGACTCGGTTTCAAAGGGTTAGTGACCGCCTCGAACTGGGTCACTGCCAGCCCCGAAGTTCTGGGGCCGCTGGAGAAGTACACGAATATTCCCGGCGATTTTATTGATCGGCATGGATACTTTGGGTGTGCGAACGGTGGCGACGGTGCTGAATGGTCTCTTCGTGACGGGCACACGTATGTCGATCGTAGTGCGCTCAAGTTCGATAGTGAGGAACCGGGCAAGCCAGCTTCGTTTGTTCATCCTGCAATGGACCCGCATTACGATGACAAGCCCTCAATGATTTCCGAAACCACCTGGAATCGGCCAAATCGACACCGTGGCGAAGCACCATTGTATCTGGCGACCTACGGCGCATTACAGGACAGCGATTGTATCGTCCATTTTGCGAAGGATGCCGTGGAATGGTCAGTCAAGCCAGGCTATTTCATGCAGCCCTGGACGTTGACGGCACCGACTCAATTCGGCCAGTTTCCTGCCGCCGCATTGATTTATCGTCAGGGGCTGATTCAGACGGGAGATGACATGGCCCAGTTGACACTCCACTACGAAGACCTGCTGAAGCTGCAAGGGACGCCGCTTCCCCAGGATGCGGCGTTTGATGAACTCCGCCTGAAGGATGTTCCGACGGGAACGACAGTAAAACAGGGCCAGCGGATTGATCCATTGATTCACTATGTCGGTAAAACCCACGTTACATTCACGACACCAACCTCCAAAGCACAACGAAGTTACACGAAGTTGAAACCGCTGGCAAAATTTATCGACCACAAAGCGAAAACAGTGACAAGCAGTACCAGCCAACTGAAACTCGACTGGGGCAAAGGCCTGTTGACGATCAACGCTCCGTCGGCGCAGGGAGCCAGCGGGAACCTGGCTGGTGCCGGTGAGATCAAATTGGCTGATGTGATGATCTCCATTCCGCGCGATGTGGCTCACGCGATCGTCGTCAGTCTCGACGGTCAACCGATTGCCAAATCGAAGAAGATGCTGCTGCAAGTGATGACGGAAGAAAAGGCGACGGGATTCCGCTCTGAACCGATCGAAGGGAGACGCAATCGCATCCTGTCGATCGGCGAATCACCCTGGCTGGTAAAGAAAATCGAAGGACAAGTGAAGTTTCATCGTTCTGATGCAAGTGCTTTGAAAGTGACCCCTCTCGATCAATACGGTGAGCCCACTGCGTCTCAGTCGGTCAAATTGTCGGGAGGAGGATTTCCGCTCCAGCCTGAAACCACTTATTACTCTGTGACCGCCGAATGATTTTTGTTCTGCCCCGACATGAACTCTAGCCCGGATTATTCGTTAGCCCGACGCGCAAGCGAGGGATCTTCTCTTCGTTTTAGCAGGATCTTCTCTTCGTTTTAGCAGGAAATAGATCCCTCGCTTGCGCGTCGGGCTGACGTTTCACAGCGCTTATTGTGATTCACAGCTTGACACTTGACCGACAATAGCCTTGCATCGAATCGCACAGGGCGCGTGAATAATCCGGGCCAGTGCGACTCAATTTCGTGAACTACGAAGAAGTGATGTCCCACTTTCATTGAACTTCAATTTTGAGCCGCAAACTTGATCGCGTTCGCTGGCCAGTCCGGTGCCGATGAAATTGCTGGCAGCACTTCTTCCGGTTCATCCACGACCTGCCACATTGAGCCGTGCTGCTGACCCATAAATCGTTCGGTGATCATCGATGAAAGAAGCTGGATCAGGGAATTGAAGAATCCACGGGTGTTGACCAGAACAATGGGATGAAGGTACAGCCCGAGTTTCTTGAGCGTGATCGCTTCAAAAAGTTCTTCCAACGTTCCTGTTCCGCCTGGCAATGCCACGACCGCGTGGCTTTCCGACAGCATCAGATGCTTTCGAGTGCGCATGTCTTCCACACGTCGAAGCTCAGTAATGCCCGGATGTTCCCATTCCAATTCCACCATGAAGTCAGGGATGACTCCCACAACGCGTCCGTGTTTGCTGAGTGCTCCATTGGCCAGCGCGCCCATTGATCCGATCGCACCCCCGCCGTAGATGATCGAACAGCCTCCCTCGGCCAGCAGTTCACCCAGTCGAAACGCGGCTGCATGATAAGCAGGGTCACATGCTTGGCTGGAAGCGCAATAAACGCAGACGACGCTCTCGTTTTTCAGAACTTTCGTATCCATTTCGTTATTCATCACCCAGGTACGTCCAACCACAAGACGAACAACGGGCATCGCTTTGTCCCAGGATGGAGCCGCACGAGAGGCAACGCGTAAATCGATTGTCTTCGTCAGTTTCCGATCTGTTAAGGTGGTTCCGTTGAGCTTGGTTAATGATTTCCATGGCCAGGTTTGCTTGCGATTCGTCGACATGGATTCGCGGACAAGTGATCCATCCCGCGGGCAATTCTCCAACTGCTCCCTGAAGAAATTCGTTTTCAACGCGCGATTTCACGCCAACTTCGTCCAAAGCCGCGCGGATCACATAGGCTTCGGGAAGGTTTCTTGCCCGATAGATCTCGACTGACTTTGGGTTGATATCACTCATCGCTTGATTCACCTTTGGCCTTTTTTCAACGTCGTTCCGAGAGATCCGGACATTCGGGATCAACAGCTTGTCTGAAAACCGCCGTGAATAAGCATCGCAGTCCGTCTTTAATTCGATTAACTCTACAGATCTCGGGGCTGTTTCAGCCAGAGCTCTAAAAGTCCCTGACACGAATAGTCTGTTTCAATGGATTGAGATTGTCAAAGCGACACATGAGATTGACGCTTCCCCTGGTCCCTACGATACTTGTTGGCTTACAAGGGGAAAGTGATGTCAGAGTGGACAGAATATGCCGATCAGTTGACAAAGCAGGCTCGACGAGCCTCGCGGGAGTTAGCGATCGTCAGTGGTGAACAAAAGCAGCGTTGGCTACATCGATCGGCCGAGCTTTTGATGGCTCGGGCGGACGAGATCGTTGCCGCGAATGCACTCGATTTAAAAGCGGCTCCCGATTACGGATTGAATGCCGCTGCGATCGATCGATTAAAGTTGACTCCGCAGAGACTGGAATCCATCGCCTCCGCACTTCGCGAAGTCGCGTCCTTGCCTGATCCGATCGGTGAATTACTCGATTCGAATGTTCGTCCGAATGGATTGCTTGTCACGCGAGTCCGAGTCCCTTTGGGTGTTGTCTTTTTTATCTATGAATCACGTCCCAACGTAACAATGGATGCCGCATCGCTTTGCGTGAAGAGTGGTAACGCGGTCATCCTGAGGGGTGGCAAAGAAGCTCTTCATAGCAATCTGGCCTTACATAAAATCCTTCGGGACGCACTCGTTGAGACAGGCTTGCCGGAACACGCCGTGCAACTCGTCCAGTCGACCGAGCGCGAGATTGTTGGCGAACTGTTGAAGCGGGGCGATCGAATCGACGTGACGATTCCCCGTGGAGGAAAATCGCTGATTGAACGCGTCGCCAAAGAGGCTCGAATGCCTGTGATCAAGCACTTTGATGGCATCTGTCATGTCTTCGTCGACAAGTCGGCAGACCATGAGATGGCACTGGCGATTCTGAAAAACAGCAAGTGTCAGCGACCCGGTGTCTGTAATGCCGCCGAGACATTGCTCGTTCACGCCGAGATTGCCGACAGTTTTCTTCCTAAAGCGGCTGCGATGCTGCAGGCTGAAAAGGTCGAGGTGCGCGGTTGTGACCGAACGCGTCGCTGGATGCCATCAGCCAAAACGGCTACGAATCAGGACTATCACACGGAATATCTGGATCTGATTCTGTCAGTCAAAGTGGTTGACAGCGTTTCGGACGCGATCAATCACATCGACGAATTCAGCTCTCATCATACGGAAACGATTGTGACGAATGATCTCTCCGCAGCCAATCGGTTCACTCAGGAAGTCGATTCCGCAGCGGTCATGGTCAATGCGAGCACCCGATTCAACGATGGGGGCGAATTTGGTTTAGGTGCGGAAATCGGAATTTCAACGGACAAGTTTCACGCTCGAGGTCCCTGCGGCCTGCGCGAGCTGACCAGTTATAAATGGGTCGCACACGGTTCAGGCCAGATTCGCAAATAAACGGAAAAAGGGTCCACGGATGGGCAAAATCTTGAGCCAGTCTGAAATCGAAATGGTCCTTTCGTCGCTGGATTTTTCGTCGACGGGCGATTCGACGAAGGAGGCAGTCGGGTCCGAGCCCGCCGCTTCGGTCAATCTTTACGATTTCGAGCATCCGTTACCTCTTCAGAAGTCTCAACTTGATTCGTTACGGCTCGCCTCGGCTTCGGCAGGTCAACAAATCCAGACGGAATTAAATTGCCTGTTACGCACTCCTGTAGTTGTCAACTTTCTGGCGGTGGAGCAATCGACGTATCGAGACTACCTCGCCGCCTGCGAGAACCCTGCCTGCCTGGCATCGTTCAAGTCGGACACCTCGCCAGCAGCGTGGCTGCTTGACGTCAGTCGTTCGCTGGCGTTTGCGTTTGTGGATTGTCTACTGGGTGGAACAGTCTCTGGACTGGCTCTGGATCGGCCATTCACGGATGTGGAAGTTCGATTGATCGACAAGACTTTAAAGACAGTTTTGCGTGAGCTTTCCAGCGATGTCTTGCGGACGGGTTCACTGGAGATGACGGATCTCGCCAGCGATGCCTCTTTAGTCGTCGAATCGACATCCAATGAGGCGGTTGTCCTGGTCAGTTTTGAGATTCTCTGCCCACCTTGTCAGGGCCTTTTTCAACTTTGTGTACCGTGGAAAGAGGCTGCGCCAAATACGCAGCGAGAAAAAATTGCAGAAAAAGGTGGTATCGAACGGATGCGACAATCCGCTGCGAAAGTTCCGGTGGTCGTAACTGCCCGGTTAGCACGTTTGAAACTGGCGGCCCGTGATTTTGCTCAACTGAAACCGGGCGATGTCCTGTTAACAGACACGAATTCTTCGGCTGAAATCAGTTTAGAGGTCGATGGACGAGAGATCTTTCGTGGAACGCCCGGTCAATGTCGCAACCAGAAGGTATTTCTTGTCTCGAGCCCCTCTCTCTCCGGGAAAACCGATTGAAAACTGACAGATTGAAAAGTCAGTGATTGACGGTTGACGAGCGCGGGGATAATACTATACGTCCAAGTTTGTCTGATGTCCGGAATGCCGCCGGACAATTCCCATTCCATTTCAGGAGAACGCAGCAATCGAAACAACGCATCGAATTAACGACCAGATTCGTCTCTCGCCGATTCGCGTCGTGGATCAAGAAGGAAAAATGTTGGGGGTGATCCCCACGTCGGAAGCGATGAGGACCGCAATGGATGCGGGTCTGGATCTGGTTGAAGTAGCCCCGAATGAACGTCCGCCCGTCTGCCGAATCATGGACTACGGCAAGTTCAAGTACGAGCAGAAGCGTAAAGCAGCAAACTCTGCCAAGCAACATCAGGTTCAGCTCAAAGAGATTCGGCTTCGCCCAAAAACGGGCGAGCACGACATTGATTTCAAGGTGAAGCAGGCTCGCGAGTTTCTGGTCCATAAGGACAAAGTCAAATTCAACGTTCAGTTCAAGGGACGTGAGAACGCCCACCATGACCGCGGTCGTGAAATGCTCGCAAGTATCATCGAGCAGCTTCAGGACGTCAGCAAAGTCGAAAAAACGCCTTCAATGGAAGGGGGCCGGAATATGACGGCCGTGCTTTCTCCAAAAGCGTGATGGTTGCCTCGGTGATTGCCAATCGTTAAAAAAGTCACTGGAAACTTTTGTGGCGAATCGGATATACTCCTCCCCCCCGATGTCAGGGGAATGCGGTGGCGTCGGTTTAACCACCTGCATTGCAGTTATGGAAATCAAGGAATTACGGCCATGCCGAAGCAAAAAACTCACAAAGGGATGAAGAAGCGGTTCAAAGTGACCGCTTCGGGCAAGGCAAAGTGCCGCAGCGCTTACCGAGGCCATTTGCTAAGCCATAAATCCAGCAAAAGAAAACGCCAGAATCGAAATGACGTTGTTCTCGTAAAGGCTGATGCAAAAATGATTTGCGACGCTTTGCGATCAGCAGGTCATTAATCGAATCTGTGTTTTGGTTTCTTGTCCGTCGTCCGGTTCGTGTTCTAATCAGCGAATGTCATCATGAGAATTTGTTTTAGCGTCGCTCGTCGTAAGTCCCACAAGCGACTGTTTCGTGAAGTTAAGGGCAGCTACGGCGGTCGAAAGAATCTGTTGCGACTGGTCAAAGAGACCGTCGTACGAAACCGTGTTTTTGCCTACCGCGATCGTCGGAATCGTAAGCGCGAATTCCGCGCTCTGTGGATCATCCGAATCAAGGCGGCCGCTGAAATGCGCGGTTTGTCGTATTCCCGATTCATCTATGGACTTACGCTGGCTGATATCAAGCTGAACCGCAAGGTTCTCAGCGAGATGGCGATTCACAGCCCGGAAGTCTTCGACGAAGTAACGAATCTGGTGCGTGAGGGGCTGAAAAAGGCAAACCAAGCGGTTTAGGCCGGATTGTTCGCGAGATGTGATTTGAGCAAGACACTGCCCCAAGCTGATTAAGGGGTGGTGTCTTTTTATTTAACCGCCAGGAAATATGATGGAACTCAGCCAGATCTTTGCCGCATTCCAGCAAGAAGCGATGACGGCGATTTCGTCGGCACACAATGCGGAATCACTGGAACAGGCTCGAATTGAATTCCTGGGTAAGAAACAGGGGAAATTAAAAGACCTCCAGGCGAATCTTGCGAAAGTTCCACCCGAACAGCGGCCTGAAGTGGGCAAGCGTTTCAATGAAGTCAAAGACGCCGTTACAAAGGCCTGGGAAGAACGGGAAAAAGAGCTGAGTAAGACGAAAGTCGCGGCAACCGCCATTGATGTGACTTTACCGGGTGTCCGCCCGGTCATCGGCAAACGGCATCCGCTGACACAAACGATCATCGAGTTTCAAGACATCATGGCTCGGTTTGGTTTCGAGGTGGAAGACGGCCCAGAAATCGAAGACGAGTGGCATAACTTTGTCGCGCTCAATATCCCGGAAGACCACCCTGCACGCGATCCGCTGGACAATTTCTATCTGGCAACCGCCGGAGTGGCGGGTGGCGGGCCTCGGTTACTTCGTAGTCAGACATCAACGATTCAGATCCGAGTCATGGAAAATCGGAAGCCCCCGATTCGAATTGTTTCGGTGGGACGCGTCTATCGTCCAGACGAGATTGACGACACTCATCACATCATGTTCCATCAGATGGAAGGTTTGATGGTCGGCAAGGATGTGACGATGGCTTCGCTGAAGACGGTGCTACGTTTGTTCGCGACGGCCTATCTGGGGGAAGATGTTCACGTACGGTTCCGTCCCTCGTTTTTCCCGTTTACCGAACCGAGCGTTGAATTCGACGTGCAGCGTGGTGATAGCTGGCTGGAATTGGGTGGCGCCGGTATGGTCGACCCTAACGTCTTAAAGGCGGTCGGTTACGACCCTGACGAGGTAAGCGGCTTTGCCTTCGGCCTGGGGATTGCCCGGTTCTGCATGATGCGACATGGAATCAAGAATATCCGGCACTTTTATCAGAATGACATTCGTTTCCTGCAGCAGTTCTGATTTGAAGGAAATCACGTGAACTACATCAATGTTGTCTTAACGGTCAAAGATGCGAATGACATCGCCGAGATTCAGAGCCTGCTGTCAGAGCAAGGTCGGCTGTCACGACAGGAGCCGGGCTGTTTCCGATTTGAAGTTTATCATTCCAACACGGACCCTAAAGTCTTTCTGCTGAACGAACACTGGTCCGATCAGGCCGCGATTGATGCTCATCGAAAGGCATTGGCCTACACGACAATCTATGTTCCGAAAGTCTTGCCACGCGTTGATCGTGTTCCTCACCCATCAACGTTGGTTGAATAGCGAGTTTAACTGGAAAGAAAGCTTGAACTCAATGAAAGGATTCGAACATGAAGAATTCCATTTCTGCGCTGATCGTTGGCGTCTGTACGTCGTGTCTTCTGTTTTCAGTTTTTAGTGTTCCCGCGGCAACCGGCTCAACGGCTCAACAGTCGGTCAATGATGGCAAGTCCGAAAAAACAAAGATCGCCGTGGTCGATCTGAATCTCGTATTGAACAAATCAAAGTCTCTCCAGCAATCACTGAACAAGCTTAAGCATAATGTCTCTGAGGGAGAAGAAGCCGGCAAAAAGAAGGTGGCGGAGATTCAACAGTTAACCCAGAAATTGATGGGACTGGATAAAGGTTCGGAAGAATACAAGGATTTAGAATTTCGCCTGCAACGGAAAACAAAGGAATTCGAAGAGTTCAGACAGGAAGGGATTCGCAGGTTTTCTAAAGAAGAATCAGAGGCTTACTTAAGGGCTTATCGCATTGCAGCCAAGGAAATCGCCAACTATGCCCAGGCACATAAAATCGATCTCGTGACCCGTTTTCATCGAAACAATTTTGAAGACAGCAATCCTGCGACGGTGTTGCCGACGTTGAACGGCATGCAAGTCTTATACGAAAACAATCTTGATATTACCGACGAAATTATTTCCGTAATGGCGGAACAGTAGCGGAAAAGAGTGTCCAACCACTCATTCAGTCGCACCGAAATCTCATCACTTTTTTTGACGGCTAATCTCACCATGACTCAGATCAACAAATACAGTTCACGAATCACTCAGCCCCGTTCCCAAGGGGCTTCGCAGGCCATGCTCTACGCCACCGGGATGACCCGCGAAGACATGGATAAGGCACAAGTTGGTATTTCGGCCGTCTGGTACGACGGCAATCCCTGCAATATGCACCTCAACAAGCTTTCCGAAAAAGTGAAAGAAGGGGTCAATGCGGCGGGATTGTATGGAATGCGATTCAACACCATCGGCGTCAGCGACGGGATCTCGATGGGGACCGACGGGATGTCGTACTCACTCCAATCGCGAGACATCATTGCCGACAGCATCGAAACCGTGATGTCGGCCCAATGGTATGACGCCAACATTTCGATCCCGGGCTGCGATAAGAATATGCCAGGCTGCATCATGGCGATGGGACGTCTGAACCGCCCGTCGCTGATGATTTACGGCGGAACAATCAAGGCCGGGTGTATCGACTTGCATCCCAAGCTCGACATCGTTTCGGCGTTCCAGTGCTACGGTGAATACATTACTGGCAAGATCACGGACGAAGAACGTCAGGCGATCGTCGAACATAGTTGCCCAGGAGCCGGGGCGTGCGGCGGGATGTACACTGCCAACACGATGGCGTCAGCGATCGAAGCGATGGGGATGTCGCTTCCGTACAGTTCTTCGATTCCCGCCGAAGACCCACTCAAGCTGGGTGAATGTATCGCCGCGGGCAAAGCGATCCGCAAACTGCTGGAACTCGACCTGAAACCACGCGATATCATGACCCGTGCCGCATTCGAGAACGCAATGGTCTTGATCATGGCGACCGGCGGATCGACGAACGCGGTGCTGCACTTGATCGCCATGGCACGAGCAGTCAACGTGCCGCTGACCATCGATGACTTCCAATCCGTCAGCGATCGTATCCCTTACATTGCTGATCTGAAGCCAAGCGGAAAATACGTGATGGAAGACCTGCATCACGTTGGCGGTACTCCTGCTGTGATGAAGTATCTGCTCGAAAAAGGACTGCTTGACGGGAGCTGCATGACGGTGACAGGCAAGTCCGTGGCCGAGAACCTGAAGGAATTGGCTGGCCTCGCGGAAGGTCAGCGGATCATTCAGCCCATTGAAAAGCCGCTAAAAGAATCGGGCCATATCCGCATTATGCGTGGTAACTTCTGTCCGGACGGAGCGGTCGCCAAGATTACAGGGAAAGAAGGTCTGATTTTCTCGGGACCGGCTCGGGTCTTCGATTCGGAAGAACTGATGCTGAAGGGGCTCGAAGACGGGCTGATTCATAAGGGTGACGTGATCGTCATCCGCTACGAAGGTCCGAAGGGTGGTCCAGGCATGCCAGAAATGTTAACGCCGACGTCGGCGATTATGGGAGCTGGCCTTGGTGCGGACGTGGCGTTGATCACCGATGGCCGATTCTCAGGTGGATCGCACGGGTTCCTTGTGGGACATGTGACACCAGAGGCTCAGGAAGGTGGGGCAATTGCCCTGTTGAAAGACGGCGACAAAATCACGATTAATGCGGAAATCAATCGCATCGACCTGGATCTGTCGGACGCCGAGCTTTCGCAGCGACGCAAGGCTTGGATAGCCCCCGAATTGAAGTCGACTCGCGGGACACTGTACAAATACATCAAGAACGTTAAAAGCGCATCCGAAGGGTGTGTCACAGACGAATGATCTGGCGTCTGAATCGTGAATAAAACTGGGCTACCACGGTTTTGGAGTCTTCGACAAAGCCGTGTGATCGGCGCTGCGGACACTCAGGTCACCCGACCATGTCGAAGACTCCATGATCGTGGCACCCTCCTTTTCAGATCATGAAAAACTGGATTGACCTGCGGATAGCTCATGGTTCAGAACTATCCAAATTGACCGCGACAGGCTTTTCCCTATAATCGCCTGCAAGACATGGATCACGAAAAAATCGCGGTTTATGCGATCAGGTCGTTTAACTTTCCGAGAGAAGAAATCATGGCAGGCGATTTGGTGGATTTTACCGACGGTGCTTTTAAGCAAGATGTCCTTGATAGCAATGAACTTGTGGTTGTTGACTTCTGGGCACCCTGGTGCGGTCCCTGTAAGTTGCTGGCCCCAAAGATTCAAGCGCTGGCCGAAACCTACGCAGGACGTATCAAGGTCGGAAAAATGAATATTGATGAAAATCAGGATTATGCAGGTCAGTTTGGAATCAGCTCGATTCCGACCGTTCTGTTTTTCAAAGGCGGAAAAAGAGTCGCCAGTTGTATTGGAAATGTTTCCCCGGCAGAATTAACGAAGCACGTTGAAGCAAATCTCTAGTTTCGACACGTCAGAGATTCGACGGATCGGACATCTGGCCGCGTGCTGATGAATATTGCAAGCCTTTTCTGAGCACGGACTTACCGTCCGTGTTCGTTGTTTTTTTGACGGATAATTTTCCCCCGGACATCCAACCGAAAGGTTGGGCTTCAACAATTTGGCCGAATAAGTTTTGGCTGTTGAAGTTGCGCCACTTTCAAAGTGGTGGGGGGGAACGCAGGGAAAGGATTCCCGTATGAAAGAGCAAGTCACCGATGATCTGGGCCGCCTGACCGTTCGACCGACGAACGCGCTGCCAGGTGAATCGCAAAAATCCGATTCCGCTGGAATCGGACTTCGGATTGATTCCGCTCACAATTTCGCTGGACACTCTGGCCAGACGGAAACTTCTTCTCGCGACCAGCAGAACCGGAATTCGGGACGCTCGCTGGAATCTTCCGGAACGCGAACCGCTTCTGACGTCCCCCAACTGGACACCCACTTCCTTCATGAAGTGAGCCAGATCGCTCACAGATTGCACCTGCAGATTCAATCGCAAAAGGATGAGTTGGATGTTCGTGAACGAGCGTTCCAGGAACTCAAATCCGCGTTTGAGAACGAAAGACTGCGATCAGTCCAGTCGGTTGCGTCCGAGCGATCGTTATTGGAAGCCCTGACGATTCGTCTCGAAGCGAACGAAAAGACATTTGCCGAGCGATATGCCTCTTTCGAAATGCAATCGCGAGCATTTGAGGCTGAACGAGTACAGTTCAGTCGCCAACTCGATGAACTCGAACAACGAAAGCAATCGTTTCGACAAGAAGTCATTGAAGAACTAAAGACGGAACGTGATGCATTCGCTCGCACTAAGATCGCATTTGACGTCGAGCAGGAACGAGTCAAACTTCTCGAAGCGACGCTGCAAAAGAGGCTGGCCGAGCTTGCCGTTGAAAATGGCCGAATTCTTGAATCCGAACGTGAAAAGCTATGGCATGCACTGACCACGGAATGGGAGCAGCGTCATGTTGAGTTCCAGCAGGATCAGCAAGCATGGCAGAAGCTTCGTGATTCGGAAAAAGCAGAACTCGATCGCGAAAAGGCCTTTTTTGAGTCGACGGTCACCAGCGCCAACGCGGAATTCGTTACGACTCGTGAAGCTCTGGCGATCGAACTGGCTGAACTACGTGAACAGCATAAGCGGCAACTTGAGGCCGAGCAAAACGAATGGAAGCAGACTCGCGAGCTTGAACAAGCCGAACTGCGAGCCGCGCGTCAGGAGTGCGAACGCGAAATTCAAATCGCACGCGAAGCACACGAACTCGCACTGCAGACCGAACGCGAGGCTTGGGAAGAAACACGCAAACGTGACGAGGCCGAGTCTATCGCTGCGCGAGAAACGCTCGACCGCCAATTGATCGCTCAGCGCGAAGAAGAGGCTGAAGCTCTGCGGGCGGAACGTCGTGAATGGGAACAAAATCTTACTCGCGAAAAAGACGCACTGTCCGCGCTGCAGAGTGAGTTGTCGCGGGAGCGGACCTTGATTGAAAGCCGAATTCGATTCCAGCAGGATCATCTGGATAAGTCCCGGTACGAATTCGAGCAGGTACAGAACGAACATCGTCGCGAGCGACAGGTTGAACGGCAGCGACTTGAAGAAGCTGGAATGCAGATCATTCGCCGTTTACGACAGATCGACCAATATCGCGCCTCGATCGATGAACGTGAGAAATCACTTGATCGCGAACACGAAGTGTTTCATCAGATGCGAGAGGCGATCACAAGTACGGTCGAACTGGATCGAATGAACATTCAGGCTGAACGACAAGCCTGGGATCAGGAACGCGAGTACCAGCAAACCGAATTGCGTCGCCAGCAGGAAGCGGTCGCCGAACGGACCGAAAGCCTGGAAAGCCGCCGTGTCCGCCTGGATAAGTTACGTGCTGAACTCGAAGAAACACATCGAGCGACGCTCGAAATGCGATTAGCGGTCGAAGAAGCCTGGGCACAGGTCACCACAGCGACCGATCAGGAAGACGCCCGAGAACGAGTCGAACAGGCTCGAAAAGCCTTGATGGACAATTACCAGCAGCTACACGAAACACTCAACGAACAACGCCACGACCAATTCGAGGCTCAAGCGAAATTCGAACGCCAGCGAACCGAGTTCGCCGAAGAACGTCAAAAGCTGACCCAATGGTTCGCCGCCCGCGATGAAGAGTTGCGCCAAGGCGAGGAACGCCTACGGATTTCCGCCGCCGAGTCCTCCTCGCAACACACAAACTGGCTCGCCGCCCGAGACCGCTGGCTGATCGAAAGAACCGAAGCAGAACAACTGATTCGCAGGCTCTTGTCATCGTTAGGCGAAAACAACCGCGAACAATCTCGCGATCTTGAGGCGTTGCTTCCGCAGAATGATATCTGAAAAAATCTGTTTTCAAATTCGCCGCGTTGCAGGTGAAAGAGAATCCGACTTCCGTCTGAATGGGAAATCTCGGTACGATCAAGTTTAGTATTTCGCAAAACTTGGGCTGCCACCGATGAGGATTTTCATGGACTCCAATGAGTCGAAATCGATAGCCGATTCCAACAGCGTATTGAATCTGCCGATCGCATCGGTTCAAGCTCATACGGATCTTGGGACGGAGGACGAGACATCGATGCGGCGATCTCTGGAGATCGACGAGCAGACTTATGGGGCTGAACACCCGAATGTCGCCCGCAGTCTCAATGATTTGGCTCAACTGCTACAGGACGAGAACCGACTGACAGAGGCTGAGCCGTTGATGCGTCGTGCGTTGGCAATTGACGAGCAGGCTTATGGGGCAGAGCACCCGAATGTTGCTCGCGATCTCAACAACTTGGCTCAGTTGCTTCAGGATGAGAACCGCCTGACAGAGGCCGAGCCGTTGATGCGCCGTGCACTGGCTATCGACGAACAGTCGTACGGAGCGGATCACCCGGATGTTGCTGTCGCCTTGAACAACCTGGCTTTGTTGCTCCAGGCGACCAATCGTTTGACAGAGGCTGAACCACTGATGCGCCGTGCACTGGCGATCGACGAACAGGCGTACGGTGCGGACCACGCCGACGTGGCCATTGACCTGAACAATCTGGGTGCATTACTGAAGGCGATGAATCGCCTGACGGACGCCGAGCCATTGATGCGTCGTGCGTTGGCAATCGACGAGCAGACTTACGGTGCCGACCACCCGGACGTCGCGATCGACCTGAGCAACCTGGCTGCGTTGCTCAAGATGGCTAACCGACTGACAGAGGCCGAGCCGTTAATGCGTCGGGCGCTGGCAATCGACGAGCAGTCTTATGGAGCCGACCACCCGGATGTTGCCTCCGCCCTGAACAATCTGGCTCAGTTGCTGCAGGACACGAACCGTCCGACGGAGGCAGAACCGCTGATGCGCCGTGCACTAGCGATTGAAGAGCAAGCCTACGGAGACGACCACCCGGCGGTCGCGATCGCCCTGAATAACCTGGCTGCATTGCTGAAGGAAACGAACCGGTTGTCGGAGGCCGAGCCGTTAATGCGTCGGGCTCGGGCGATTGACGAACAAGCTTACGGGGCCGAGCACCCGAGAGTTGCCATCGACCTCAACAATCTGGCCGCATTGCTCCAAGCGACGAACCGGCTGACCGAGGCCGAGCCGCTCATGCGTCACGCACTCGTGATTGATGAAAAGTGTTACGGCGCCGAGCATCCTACTGTCGCGATCCGACTCAACAATCTGGCAGAGTTACTGCAGGCAACGAACCGTCTGACCGAAGCCGAGCCACTCATGCGTCGAGCACTGGCAATCTTTGTAAATCGCCTTGGTAATGACCATCCGAATTCAAGCATTGTCAGAAAAAATCATCAATCGCTGCTCAAAGAACTTGGCTGACCAATCCGGCAGTCGAAGGGAAGCCCGTTTCGATCGGGCAATGTTGTTGCGGTTTTTGACCGTACGCCAAAGGCGGTCGAAGATCATTCTTGATGTTTTCTCGTAAAAAAGTCGTTCATTCGAAAGTCCTATCGTAGGCGGTTCGCCAAATTCGACAGAATCGCTTGCTTCTTGTCTCCAGCCGAGATTATCAATATCTCCCTCCCGCCGACTTTATCCCTGCCACCGGATTTCTTCGAATGCGATTATCCTGCCGTTTGTTTGTGTTGTTGATCGTTGCGACCTGTTTTGTCGGTCACAACGTTGCGTTGGCTCAGAAGGTTCCTGAGGGGTTCAGGGCAGAATTGCTGTATGGCGTGCCTGAGATCGAGCACCCTTCGGTTGTGACTTGTGATGATGTCGGGAATCTGTTCGTTGGCGAAGATCCAATGGATATGCGGGGGCCGACGAACAAGGAATTTGATCGCGTTCTTTACATTGTGTTCGATCAGGATGGGAAACCGGTTCGCAAGACTGTCTTCTGTGAAAACCTTTCCGCGGTGTTCGGACTGATCTGGCATGAGGGTGCGCTCTACGTAATGCATGCCCCGCATTACACGATGTTTAAGGATACCGACGGCGATGGTGTGGCTGATGTTCGTAAAGATCTGGCTGATGGGTTTGGTCCTACTCCGGGAATTCATGGATTTAACGACCATGTGGTGACGGGAACCCGGATGGGATTGGATGGTCGTGTTTACGTCTCGGTAGGTGATACAGGGATTCAAAAAGCGACCGGCAACGATGGATCGTCGATCACGCTGGAAGGTGGTGGCGTGGTCCGCATGACACTTGATGGGCGGCAATTGGAAATTGTTACCAGTGGGACTCGCAATCATCTTGATGTTGCGATGGACTCGCTGGACAACATCTTTACTTACGACAACACCGATGATGGCCTGGGTTGGTGGACTCGGTTCACGCTCCATGTGCCGAGTGGCTATTACGGGTATCCCTACGATTACCACACGCGGACGGATCGGCATCTTCCTCGGATCAGCGAACACGGCGGAGGTTCACCTGTCGGTGGAGCCTGTTATCGCGAGGCGGCTTGGCCGAAAAAGTACGTTGACACCCCTTTCTTCTGCGAATGGGGTAGAGGGAAGATCCAATTCTTCAAGCTGAAGAAAAAGGGGGCATCGTTTGAGGCAGAGATCGAAGACTTCATGGTGAAGGAAGGGACGGAAGAATTCCGACCGCTTGACCTTTGTTTCAGTCCCGATGGTCGGCATATGTACGTCGCCGACTGGAACTATGGTGGCTGGACAAACAAAAAACAGGCGGGCCGTCTCTTCCGCGTGACCTATGTGGGAACTGATGTCGCACCAGAACCGGCACGAGCACCGCAGGCTGGGCCGTTTGAAAGCTATGTTAAGTCACTTGGGCATCCGTCTCATGCGGAGCGGATGCGAGCGATGTTTGCCCTGTCAGCATGGGGCGGCGACCAGCCGAAGGAAGCGGTCACGATGGCGTTTAAGCCCAGCGTCGAAGCACCGAAAGCTGCGAAGATTCATGCGATCTGGCTGGCAGAACAATTGGCATCGCGGCCGGAAAATGCTTCGTATTCGCCCGTAAACGATTGGTTGCAGGCCGTATCGGACGCTGAACCCGATGTCCGTGCCCAGGCCGTACGAGCACTTGGTCTGCGCCGTGCCAGCCAGGCCGTGCAATCGCTGTCAAGATTGTTGAAGAATGATCCTGAACCAACCGTTCGGCTTCAGGCGGCGATTGCGCTCGGCCGAATCGGCAATCCGACTCCAGATACCAAGTGGTTGAGTGTCGATTCAGGCCAACGTGGAGTCATCCTGCCACGAATTGACGAAACCACGATGGCTCCTTTAGGGACCGGCGACACGGGCATTTCAAACACGTTGTTCGAAGCATTGGGAGATGAGGACGATTATGTTCGGCACGTTGTGATTCAGTCGCTGAGAACGGTCAACAACTGGAGCGACGCGCCGAAATCGTTACGAAGTGAAAGCCTCAGGATACGACAGGGAACGCTGTTAGCATTGACGGGATCATTCGACGAAGCAGCGGTCGCCGTGATGCGAGATTTCGTGCTTGGTGCCGCTGGTCCTGCATCGGCAGACGAACTAGCCAAAGCGGTTGAGGCGGTCGCGGAAGTCCATCGCAGATCTGATCCCTATACCAAAGGCTGGTGGGGAACTCAGCCCGCCAAAGGTCAACCGGCTCGACCTCGGAAGAATGACTGGTCGGGGACTGCCCAAGTGCTGGCAACATTGCGAGATGCTGCCGGTTCGTTGAATCCGGCCGTGAAGATCGCGGCGATCAAAGCGTGGCAAAACGTCAGCGATCCCGCTGCATTACCGATCCTGCGAATACTTGCAGCGCCGGGCAGCGATCAACGGATTCGACGTGAGGCGGTTGCTACGCTCGCCACGCTGAAGGATAAAGATTCGATTAGCTTGTTCGCGAATATCGCGGGTGACTCTACATCCGAAGATGCGCTGCGACAGGAGGCGGTCAAGGGGATTACAGCCATCGGATCTCCCGAGGCGGTACAGCAGCTCATTAAGATTGTCGCTGCCGATGCCAGTTCCGAACAATTGACCGGGTTGGCATTCGAGTCGTTAGCGACGCTCAAACCTGAGAATGCGATCGCCGTCACTGAGCGACGGCTTTCCGATCCTCGCGCAAGTGTCCGTTCGGCTGCGGCCAAGGCTCTTGGAGCGATTCAAGGGTCAGGCGCAGTAGCGCGTCTGGCGCCGTTATTAAACGATCCCGATATTGCGGTGTCGAAGATTGTTCTGGCGACGCTCGGTCAGATTAAGTCGCCCGAAGCCGTTCCCGCCATGATCCTTGCGGCATCCAATCCCGCTTTGAAATTCGAAGCGCAGCAGGCCTTGGCAATGATGCCTGATCGACGGGCGTTGCCGTTGTATCTCGATGGATTGGTCAGTCCGAACAATGACCTGAGGAAAACATCACTGGATGCATTGGCTGCCTTGCGCAATGTTGTTGGTCCTGACATCATTAAATTGCACGAGTTAAACGAACTGCCGAATGGAGCGAGAGGACCGCTTCAGGCTGTCTTTTCTGCCCCGGCACCCATTCAAAAATGGCAATTGGCCGGCCCGTTTCCGAAGGAGGGTGAATTTCCCAAGTTCGACGTCAGTCAGGCTGCGGACTTGCAGCAGGAATTTGCCGTCGGTGACCAGAGACTGAAATGGAAAGAGGTTTCAACCACCGACAAACAAGGCCGTTTCAATGCAGGAAATTTGCTCGGAAGCAGCGGCGACATGTGGGCGATGGCCTACGCCGCCGTTGAAGCGGACAGTGACGGACAACGGTCGCTGGTTCTCGGAAGTGATGATCAGGCGGTGTTGTTTGTGAATGGTCAACAGGTCTACGAATTCCTCGGAAATCGGGGTTGGGGAGCGGAGCAGGGGACAATCTCTGTGGAACTGAAGAAAGGGACCAATCACGTCTGGTTCAAGACCGGCAATACCGGTGGTGGCTGGGAATTCAGTCTGGCGGTCCGGACCAGAGAAGCAAGGTACTCGTTCCTGTACGAAAATGTCGCGCCTAAACTCGATATCGGTGCTTACTCGGAATTCGCTACGAAGAACACTGGAAATGCCGCCCGAGGAAAAGTGATCTTTGAAGATCCGAAGGGGGTCGCCTGTGCGAAATGTCATGCGGTCGGCGGCATCGGCGGAAAGATCGGTCCCGATTTGATTGGAATCGCAGCAAAGTACCCTCGCGAAGAACTGATCCGATCCGTCCTGGAGCCATCGAACCGAATTGCGAACGGCTACGATGTCTACGTCGTGGTCACGAACAGCGGCGTGGTGTTTAACGGGTTGCTGAAGTCGGATAGTCCGGAAGGTGTCGAACTGCTGGATGGCAAAGGGGATCTCCACAAAATTGCCGCATCAGATCTCGACGAGAAATCTCGCAGCCCAGTGTCGCTCATGCCCAACGGCCTGAAGGACGGCCTGACATTGGAAGATTTCGCCGATATCATCGCCTATCTCGACAGCCTTAAACAGCAGCCGACCGGAACGAAATAGCCAGTGTCACCGTCCAAACAGAAAATGTAGGGCAACTATGCTATACCGAAGTCTTGCCGTCGCGATACTTGTCGCTTCGCCCCTTATCGCTCAGGAAGCCAGCGAGCAATTCCGCCGGCTGGATCGAAATCAGGATGGCAAGCTGACCAAGGACGAATTCAGAGCTCCGTTGTTTGATCAGATCGATACTGACAAGGATGGCATCATCACCGCAGAGGAAGATCGAGCGTTCGCCAAGCGTCAGGTCGCAGGTCCGGGTCAACCGCAAAGAATTCCTGAAGCGATCAAAGCGGAACTCGATATCCCCTATGCGGGTACGGACAATCCTCGACAGCGACTCGACCTTTACGTGCCCAAAACTCCCAAGGGCGATAAGCCACTGCCCGTTGTTGTCTTCATCCACGGGGGAGGCTGGCAAGCGGGAGATAAGCGGGGCGGATTTGGCACTGTCCGTCCGCTGGTGATGACGGGTGAGTACGTGGGGGTCTCTGTCGGATACCGACTGACAGGTGAAGCGATCTGGCCCGCCCAGATTCATGATTGTAAAGCAGCAATCCGTTGGTTGCGGGGAAATGCTGGAAAGTACAACCTTGATCCTGACCGCATCGGAGTGACGGGAAACTCGGCTGGGGGGCATCTCGTTGCCATGCTGGGGACGAGTGGTGATGTACCAGATCTTGAAGGGGCACTCGGTGAACATGTGAAAGAGAGCAGTCGAGTCTCTTGTGTCGTCGATCAGTACGGTCCGACTGACTTACTGGCGATGGGTGGTTCTCACAATAACCCGAATTCGCCGGAATCACGGCTGGTCGGCGGGGGAGCAATTCAAGAGAATAAAGACGCCGCCCGTAAGGCGTCGCCGATCACCTATGTTTCAAAGACTGATCCGCCATTCATGCTGATTCATGGTACGAGCGACCCAGTAGTGCCATTCAATCAATCGGAGCTGCTGGCAGCGGCGCTCAAGAAAGTCGGGATTGAGGCGTTATTGGTACCAGTGACCGACGGCGGACATGGAAACTTTGCAACTCCCGATGCTTCTCAACGCATGAAGCAATTCTTTGATAAGCATCTACTCGGAAAAGATGTCGAGATATCGACGGAACCGATCAAACAAGGGACCCGATGAATCGCGATAATGTATCAGGGAAACTGGGCAAACGGTTCAAGTCGCGAGACCTGCGGCTTCTGACAGCAACAACTTTTGGCGTCGGATGATTGTCTCTGAGAAGTCGCGGGGTTCGTAAGCTTCCAATCGGTTGAAGGCTTGGCGGGGACAGGTTCCGGTAATGGCGCAACAGATTTAATTTCCGGGCGTCGTTCTGCAACCTTGATCGTATTGCTTCCACTCGCGTGCACCTGCTCTGACGAAGTGAGGCGGATCAGGTTCACGGCCTCGCCAGCTTCGACCGCCGAAAATCTGAGAACGGTTTCCTTTTGTCCCTTGACCGTCAGGCTTCCCGCGTCGAACACGACCGTTTGACCTTCTGGGTGAGAGAATTGGCTAGGAAATTCGATCTCAAATTTGACGTTATGCAGCGTAACATCACCCGTGTTACGAACCGTGATTTCCATTTCGACATCATCCCCGACGTGGACACGATCGAGATATTGAATGTCACACGCAAGTGCGGGGTGATATTCGATCCGTTCAGGCGGGATCGAAGGCATCTGTTGAAGCTCAGGTGGCCGACTGACCTCGGTGTACGTCGAGATCTCGGCTCGGGCGATAACTAACGCTCGTTGGATCAGCCGATGGCTTCCTTCAGGAACCCATTTTAAAGTGAGTTCCTGTTCCGCGCCTGGCGAAAGCTCATGGAATTGGCGATGCCACATCGTTTCAGGGAAACCTGTGTTGGATTCCACTGCAGATTCGCAGTTGGCATCCGGGGATGCGTCGATCACGGTCTGACGATCAGAAAGAAATTCCTTCACTTCGATTTGGGATACAGAATCAGGCCCTTCGTTGCTGATCAGCAGAGCCGATCGATGTGGTTCACCGGACGAGACGGATCTCGGCGCAAGCAGTTCGACGCGTAACGCGATGTCTGCAACGGCTCGTAACGTCTCGTCGTATTCGTCGGTCGAAGAATCTTGGTGCTCAGATCGAGTGAATGATCCAACTCGTTCGTATGGTTTTACTTTGGAAAAATGCGAGTGGGACGACGGATGATACGAGCGCCATTTCCAAGGCCCCTCTTCGTGAGAAACAAGTGCACTGGGGAAGCGATGAAAACTCTCTGGAAACACGCTGAGTTCTGATTGACGAACCAGATGTGAACCGGGTGGAAACCGTCCCGCCGCTGTGAAATGGCGTTCCATCGCCATTTCGAACGCAAGATCGGGCTGAGTTCGGCGAACCGGTACGCTGGGAAGTTCTGGTTCGGGGACTGGAATTGAACGACGCGCTGGTACGGAAACATGATCGTACCGGTTGCAGTCAGAGCCGAATTCCCAGGCGGCTTGGACAAGCAGTCGCGAGTCACGCTTTTGAATTCGAGGGTAGGAACGTTGATAGGCGGGGTCAGTGTCTGGGTTGAGTACAGTTCCCGTAATCGTCCGACGATCTTGCTGAGCCTTTTTAGGACGACTGAGATCGAGGCGGACGTCGAGGTTTCCCACAACATCTGAACGCTGAACCAATAAATTTTGGTCAGAATCCTTTTTGCTCTGAAGGTTTCTGGATGACGTTTTTCTGGAAGCAAAAAGGCGACTATCAAGCTGAATGTCTTGAGTCATCGGAGTTGTCTGTTCGGGAACGAACAAGTGAGCAACTCGCCAATGGTCCTGCACCGTCCATTCATGCATTAATTCAAGATCACGACGACTGAGGTTTGCTTTCGACTGCGACGCGACAGTTTTCGGACGATTCCCGGAAGTTTCGTTGACCAGCGAAATGAACATGGCAATGGTCAACAGAACTGCAAACAATCCGACGAGCGTGACGAAATACCAGGCGGGAGATTCTCGAAACCCTTTTGCAATTTGTGCAGCAGAGTGATCGAGCCAGTTGAGAACGCGAATCACCTCAAGCGCGAACCAACGCAGTGGGTATGGCAATTCCCGTAAAATGAGAGACCACAGGCGCGATCGCACGGTATTCCCTTCCTTCGGCCAGCTATCGGAATACAACGTCTTCCGATCAGTTTCGACTCCCTTCAATTTTCTGCCGGCTTGGCTGGGGGGCGAAACTCCATGCCAGCCACGGCAATTCTCATGTCACATTGAAATGGTTATCAGAATTTGCTGGCGAGTAAAAGAGCGGATTCTTGAGGCAGAGAATTCCCTGATGGCGCTTCTTGACGCTCAATTTCGCCCGCGCTAAGATTCCACGAATTCATGGACTTCTTTTTTCGGAAAAAGTTTCGTAAAAAGAGCCGACTTCGTGACCTTCGTCACACAAAATTCGCAACATCGAAATTTTTCAGGGAAAGTGAGCTTTCAATGACGCATGTGGTGGCAGAACCCTGTTTTAACTGCAAATACACCGATTGTGTGACCGTTTGCCCCGTAGAATGTTTCTACGAAGGCGAAGCCATGTTATTTATTCATCCAGAAGAATGTATTGATTGCGAAGCCTGCGTCCCGGAATGTCCACCGGCTGCAATCTTCCATCAGGACAATCTGCCTGCTGAATGGGCCGACTACACGGCATTGAATGCCGAGATGGCACTGAACTGCCCAGGGATCACTGAACGCAAAGATCCAATGGGTCCACCAATCGAGAAACACTAAGAATCTCTGTGTTTTTGGCTGTTTCTGTGTTTTTGGCTGCTGTTGTTGTTAAGCCACATTCAGCCTTAAATACACTTGATGTTTGCTTGTAACGGGCCTGTTGTGCTTGCCCGAGTCGCTCAACTTGCATCATGATGGCACGTTAAAACCACCGACTGAAAACAAAAAACACCACACCTGCCGACTGGCAAATGTGGTGTTTCTGTTTATCTCTTGGCTTATTGATTTGTTTGAGGACCGGCACAGCGAATCAGATGATCATGGTCGATGTAGACAACCTGAATCGATTCATCCAGGTGACGGAACGGAACCGGCCAGTCAGATCGTTTGATCAAGTCGTAGTAGACAGTGCACTTGTAGTGACAGTGGTGCAGGCGAGCAGGTCCAGCGAGCGGGAAGAACCGGCAGTCATCCATCCGATCGACGATCGGTTCAGTCACGATTTTCACGTTATTTCGAGCTGTTTCAGCGAAGAACGGCCAGCCGCCGGATGTTTCATTCGGCAGGGTTCGCATCACTTCGTCCGCACTCGGCGGGTCTTGGCAGAAGATTGGGGCATGCTCCCCTTCCACAGGATCAAGAATCGGTACCTTGTCGTAACGTTCTTCCCTGATGTACGCGTCTTCAATCATCTCGCTGTAGTACGGGCTGACCGGAATCAGCGGCGTCGTACCGTAGAACGCGCTCAACGTGAAGGCCATGGTCAGCAATCTGCCGAACAGGATGCATCCACTGTTGCTCATCGTCATGAGTCCGATGGCAGCGAGAAGAGTCAATCGTTTCGTAACCGAGCCAGGCTTCGTCATCATTTCTCTCCGGCAGTTCCCGAATCCGCTGAAATGGCGATCATGGGACCGTGTGTAGCTTATGTATCGAATGTTCCGGCTGAAGACTTGCGAGAATTTTCTGATTTTGCGGGTTGTAATCGTCATCTTGCGAGAATCTGCATAAACGCCTCAAAAATTCGAGGCCTCCAGGCATGGCGATTCCCCTGTACCCCTGGCCGAAGCTCGTCACTTCGATCAGTAATAAAGAAACGTCTGCAGCAGCAGTGCCACCACAGACGTTTAGCCATTCGGGTACCGTTTTCTCCGCCGAAGCAGAGAGATTGCGAGAAGGCTGGATGGACGGCCATAGAAAGGCTCTATGGCAGCCTAAGACACCCAGACATCCCAAGATCACCAATTGTGGGGGTTCAGGAACCACCACCAACGATCTGTACGCGGCTTGAACATCAAATTCCATTGACCATCATCCCACCGCAAAGTGGCATCTCGCCAACCAAGCGGTACTTGCGGATAGGGATAGAATGGACCGATGTAAGGCCACGCACTGGCACTGTATTGTTGCGGATACGTTACCGCAGCGGAGTTCGGATACTGAGCATACGAGGGCCACGAATGGTCCGGCATGTTCGGGCTGTTGTAGACCGCTGGTGATCCACCGCCCATCCCTGGGTTTCCATAGGAAGGGGGGTACGGAGGTGCGTATGCTGCCCCGCCCGCTGGCCCACCTTGATATCCGCCAGGTCCTCCTTGGTACCCGCCAGGATAACCCTGACCAGGCATTGGAGGCGCGGGAATATTCTGTGCGGACATCTGCTGTCCTGGGTACTGCTGAAGACCGGCATACTGTGCTGGGGCACCCTGCATGTATCCCGCGCCCTGAACTCCACCAGGAGGCGGCCCGTAAGGTCCTCTTCCAGCAGCGTTTGCGTCGTCAGTACAACGCAGCCGATTGGCGACCGAACGGACACCTGGAACGGAAGCGGCCGCTCGTTGGGCTGCTGCACGTTCAGCCTGCGTTCCGACGCTACCATCCAGCATCGCGACCCCGTTCTGGAATCGAATCTGAATGTCATAACCGTCGAGTTGTGCTGATGTTAGCACGTCACCGATTTGCTGGGCGATTTCCTGGTTTCTTGTTGCAACACTGTCACCGCCTTGGGTGGGTGCTGCTCCTTCAGGAAACTCGGAATTGACCTGTTGAACTCGGCTTTGTTTTGCTGTGTCAGCAGCATGCCCAGCCTGAGTGACTTTCGCAGGGGCGTTAGACCCACCTCCGCTAAGTCGTTCGGTCAAGCCACGCTTCTTTTCGGCGACGGTGATCCGGTTTTCGACTTTCGATACACCGGAAACCTTTTTGACAAGCTCCGTCGCCTTGTCTCGATATTTGGGGTCCAGAACCGAACCACTTAGAACGGCCGTGCCGTCTTTGTATTCGATGCTGATTTCACCCTGAACCTTGCCCCGCAAAGCGTTAGCAATGTCCTCAGCCACTCGCTGATTGTCTGTTCGCGACGCACGAGTGCCCGTCGAAGGTTTTGCATCCTTCGATTTTTCACTCGCCGCGAAGGTCAATCCGGGGGTTGCCGCCAGCAAGCTGAGCGTTAACACCCACTTCCCGTACTTTCGCATGGAACGTTCTCCTTCCAAATCCTCCCTGGCATCTCTGAGGCTGGTGAGCGGAATCGTTCGCAAGGGCGGCACCCGAATGGCATTGTGTGTCGCTGGACTTGATTTCCGAACGCCAGACCGGGGTTCACCCCGGGCTTGGTCTCATCCGTCACTGGCAGGCGAAAAAACTCCGCCCGCGAGGTGCGCTGGCTCCCCGCAGTCTATTCATCGGTTGGGAACACCCGATTGCACAAATTATTCTGATTAATTCGATGGAATCTTTTGTAACGGTTCCGACTGACGTAACAATGAGAAGCGAGAACCTCGGAAAACATGAGGTCGACATCCACGGCAGCCTCGGCATTTTTTGCCAAACGACAATCAGTTGGCGATCTGAATCTCGATGCGTTATACTAAAATCCGCAAAAATTGCCGGGTGAACGCCTCACCCGGGTTTTATTCGCTGAAGATCGGAACGAAAGAGGCTTCATTCGCAATGGCAAGCAAGAAACTCCTGGAATTGAGAAAGCAGGCGGAGGCTGTCGAAGCCCGCGGTGGATCAGTCGATGCGCCTAAAAAGACAAAAAAAGCAGCCGGAACCAAGACGAAACGTGTCAAGGAAAAGGTCCAGGCCCGCAAACGTCTGATTTGGGTGGTCTACAATGGAAGCATGAAAGAAGAAGGTCGATTCGCCTATGACCAGCGTGATGCCGCAGAAGAGAGAATCGAACTGCTGCGTCAAAAATCCAAAAAGCTTTACTTTATTCAACCACTGAAAGAAGTGATCGGAGAAGCTCCAGGAACGGCAAAGCTCGTGACTGCCGAAATTGAAGAAGAGGACGTGAAAGCGACCAAGAAAATCATGTCCGAAGAAGATGATGAAGACGAAGAGGACGAGGAAGAGGAAGAAGAGGAAGATGACGACGACGAATAACGTCGATCCGTTAGCCAAAACAAACAGCCCCGTCATGACTGACGGGGCTGTTTGTTTTTGTGATTCTTGTTTTTTTGTGATTCTTGTTTTTTACGATGCTTCGCAGAATCTGAATCGAATAGCAGATCCCGTGTCGCCGTACTTATTTCAAGCCAAGCTTATCGCGCATCGCCTTGACCTGATTGCGAAAATGATTTGCGTGAAACATCCAGGTTTGACGCTTTGGCTTGCTACCCGCAACCGAAGCAAGACGCTCGTATTTCTCTGCCAAGGCAACCTTTACGTCAATTTTTTTTAATTCTGATTTGGACATCAAATTCGACCTTCAAACAAAAACATTTCAACCTTGGAACATCGAGCCGATTTTAAACCATCGCTCCACAACTTCGCGGGCCAATGATTCTAGCGAATTTTCGCCGTGGGAACAGCCAAACACGGAGATTCTTGAACAAGTCGGGAATTTTCGCGAGTAAAGATCCGAAGTTGCTTGCTCAGCCGATTGAAAAAGATCCTGATCAATTCCGTTGCCTGACTTGTCTCGAAATCGATGTTTAAGATTAGCCTTGTCGAAAAGAATGACGCGACAAATGCTGTCGTTTCGTGCAGAGACAGAGATTTGCATCCCTACGCCGACATTCTGTGCGTCGGAACCAAGCCCTGAACATTTCCGATTTGGATTACGCCATTCAGCGTAAAGGGCGACTTCCTGCGTTCAAGTTGGGGTAAAACTCTTGCTAACCGGTATTGAATTGTGACAATGCTGATGCGGGCCCGCTCGATGGAATTCGACGACGATTGTTTCCACTAACCACCGGATGTTTTCCATGAACAGTCGGTTTGGAAATTGGAGAACAATTAGCGACGCCGATCGGAAGACAGCGTGTACATCTTGCTGAATTGCTGTGTTCACAACCGCAAAGAAGTCTGAAATGCAGTTTCGAGTCTTGCGTTTTCTGGTTTTTTGGCGGGATTGGCCCGCGCTTGCTTCGATTGTAGGCCAGTCGACTGTGAAATGGGCAGACGCAAGCTCACGTGAACTAGTAATCGGAATCAAATCTACAGCCTGTCTTTTTGATTTTTTCGTCACGACCATCAAGGTCTTCACGACGGCATCGAAAATTCCATGCGACGTTGGTTTTGCTGGCGCAAGTGGAGACAGGACGACTTACAGTGCACGAGTCGCTCAATAGCTTGCAATTGAATTGACGGAAACGGTTTACACGATTGACCTCAGGGGTATCGCAATGAGCGCTGATGCTTTTTTTGGAACACAAAACAAAGATCACCGCTTCGATTGATGCATCAGAGGGAGGACTTTGTGTGGGGTCATTGATTTCTCCGCAGCGTTTAGTTATAGAAGGAAGACTGCGCAAAGATGTCAGTCGTTGCGCGAGTACGAAAGAAATTGGCACGGATAGTGCGTGAGAATGCAAAGCCTGAGAACTTGAAGCAATCAAGACGGGCTCTCAGTTCTTTCGTACTTTACTAGCCAGATTGGATTGACGGCTTGGTCCGTCAGACAGCGATGGTCGGCGAGTGAACGCTGGCGACGCGAGCTGGATGCTCGCTGCCTTGTTCGTATTACAATCTTACATTTAAAAAATGTTGACGGTTTACTCGGAAAAGTCAGGTATACGGGCCGTTGTAATCGTAGCTCTCGTGACCTCGAAAATCGCGAGAGTTTAAGATTCGGGACTCAAACTGCGAATAAGCCCGCAGTTCTGGGAATAGGATTGAAAAGAAAAAACCGACCGACGTGCCAAGTTATAGACGCGTGCGTTCAACTGGCAACGTGTTTTTTGAAAAAAATGCCTTACTTGTTTTTGAAAGTGACTTCGATGAACTTCGGTCCCCGATTCAACCGATTCGCTCACATGGCGTTTTTCTTAGCTATCGCCATGTTAACGTATGGGTCTTTTCAAGATGTTGCGCTCGCTGGTGGAGTTGTAATTCAAACACCCGTGGGGCTCCAAGGCTCTGATCAGTTTCGGATCATTTTTGTCACGCCGGGAACAATCCAAGCAACATCCTCGGACATCAACACTTATAACAACTTCGTCAACAGTCAGGCCGCAGGCGCAACCTACAATGGAGTTGCGGTTCACTGGTCAGCAATCGTCTCAACGGACACAACGAATGCCAGAGACAATATCGGCCTCACGAGCAGTGGTATATACATGGCTAATGGAACCGAAGTAGCATCCTCGGCAAAAGCAGCTCCAGGTGGATTGTGGTGGGGTAATCCTCTTATGGCTGATCCGGTGCAGGATCTGACTGGCAATACCTACTCAGGAAATATCTGGACTGGCACGTGCGGTATCGGCGTCGAATACGTCACGACAGCCCAGCCTGATGGTACTAACACGAAAGTGCTTGTTTCTTGGGGAGCAGGGAACACTACGAATGTGACGGTCAACGGCACCAACTACAGCAATCAAGTCGAAGTGGGTAATATCGGCGGCGGTGGTTATTCCTGGGTTTCTACGGGCAACGTAACGTTAAATACCACACCGCTTCACATTTATGCTATTTCGGACGTTCTGACTGTCGTTCCTGAACCATCTTCATTCCTGATCTCAGGATTGGGCATTTGTATGGTTGGGCTTGCCCAAAAATTCCGGAAGCGAAATGGGATTTCGCCGACCGAACGATAACTCCAGTGTTGGTTTTCCGTTATTTTTCGGTTCGTTAGTGAATGATTGATTTTAAACACAGAAGTATTCTGCTTAGGCTGAGCGCTTCTGTGTTGGTATTTCATAGTTGTTGACAGTTTGTGATGAGCCATCGATGTCATGTCTTTTGATTTCGTTCGGCTCTTCATCGGAACGGAGACATTACACAGGCGGAAATCAAGACGACGCAATAGCAGTTAAGTCCTCGCACGGTGCATGGACAAGATAAAAGCTTAACGTCAGGCCAGACTATAGACATGAGAGCGCATTTGGCAACTTGGTTTTTCGGAAAATTTCACCTGTTTTTTTGAGAGGGATTTCGATGATCTTAGGGCCTCGGTTCAACAGTTGTAAGTTGGCTTTTTTATCAGCGGTCGTCCTGTTACTTCATGGGACGTGCCAGGGTCAGGCCTTTGCCGGTGATATTGCGACCCCGACGGGACTTCATGCCGGTGATCAATTCCGTTTCATTTTTGTGACTCCAACCTCAGCCACAATCGATGCAACGTCATCCGCGATCAGCGACTACAATACTCTCGTTAATAACTATGCTCAAGGATTTTCCTACAACGGAACAGCACTTACCGCACAAGCCATCGTTTCAACGAACGGAGTAAATGGAGTAAATGCCATCACGAACGTTAACGTTGGTGGCGTGGATAACGTGGCCGTGTATAGGGCTGACGGCCAGGAAGTCGCGGCTTCGACCAAAAATGCCGCTGGTGGTTTGTTTTATGGTGACCCACTTAGCGTTCATCCCGTTGAGGATCTTAGTGGGACTTCCTATTCAACAGGCTATGTCTGGACGGGTTCGAGTGGTAACGGCGTTGAGTACTATACAAATACGCCAACAGGTAGCGTCTATTGGGGGGCGGGCTCCTCGGCTATATTCACGGATAATGGTGTGAATCCTCCTGTTAATTATGACAATCACGTCGAAGTGGGCGACTTGTCGTCCAACACTACTTATGAGTGGTTATCCCGGGGATTTGCGGCCGGCCTTCAATTGAAGACGAACACTTATCAGGTTTATGGTATTTCGCAAGTTTTCACCGTCGTCCCCGAACCATCATCATTAATGATTTCCGGATTGGGGATTCTCATGGTCGGGTTGGCCCAGAGAAACCGCAAGCGAAATTGAATTTCGCTGATCGAAAGTGAGACCGCTGCGGCGGTAATGAGACGTTTCTCAAACCTCGGTGGTATGCATAATTCAGTCACAGAAGCGAGTCCTTCCGACCGCACGCTTCTGTGACTTTTTTTGCGCCTACGTAGCAGATCGTCCAACGTGGTCTGTTGAAACGGCCAACTGCGAATTCAGTATGGCGTTTAACCTTGTGTGCGGAACAGCGGACAAAACTCGGTGTGCCACACAACACCGGCAGCGATTTTCTGCGCAAAGATTTTGTGTGTCCCGGAAGAACTAAAGCCATGAGCCGGCGGTTAAGCGCCAGCGACACCACCGCATCAGGTTTGGTGTTGGAAATGTCATCCTGGAAAAATCACCGAAGCATTGTTCAGGTACTTCTGCATTCCGAGAATTGATACCGGCCAAACATCGTTTTCTTGAATCTCTCCAGGATTCAAGTCCATTTCGGTCGCCCTATCAGATAGTGTCGCTCTGTTCAACCACCGACTAATTACTGACGTCGCTCTGGGACAAAGGCAGAAGCCAGGCCAAACGTACCAACATATCGATACCCGGGTCGGGTATCACTGGCGTGCGTCTTCGCTTGCCAGTGCGCTGACCCCTGGATTGGTGCCTTGAAGCTTTCGTCTTCACTGAGTCCTTCAAGTCGGACGTTTATACGTTTTCAGATTCTCGATTTCTCTCTGCAAATCGCGCCCCAAGGGTCATTGATCATTTGTCGTAAGCGATCTGCTGAAATGAATTGTCAGCGGAAACACTTTGACGGCAACCGTGGATCGATCGGCATTTGCGTCATCAACCGCAGCGCCAACCTCTTTAAGAATAATGCCATCGACGGCATCGACACAAAAGCGACCGCAGGATTTTGTTTTGCCAATAGAACGAAAATCGCCACCTCCACCGACATCACGTCGGGAGGACATTTGTCAACAATATTAATTTTCCAGCCATTTTTCGGGCATATATCGAACACCGAACAACAAAGTGAACACGGGGTTCAGCAGAGATGGAACCCGGTATGGAATGTGCGTAAATCCATTTGGTGCTTTGATCTCGGGCTAACCAACCCTGGCTTCGCATCTTCGAGAAGCTAAGTTTTAGACACGCGAGTGCATTTGGCAACTTGATTTTTCGGGAAATATGTAACGAATATTGTGAAAGCGACTTCGGTGAACTTAATGACTCGACATAACATAATGCTTAAAGTGGCGTTTTTTTCGGCGGTCACCTTGGTAATTCATGGGTTCTGGCAAGGCCACGCATTTGCCGGTCCCATCGACATTTCGACCCCGACTGGACTTCAAGCCGGTAGTCAGTTCCGGATCATTTTTGTCACGCCAGGCACAACCAATGCCACATCCTCAGACATCAGCACGTACGATACCTTCGTCAACCAACAAGCCGCAGGCGCGACCTACAACGGACAAATGATTCATTGGTCGGCAATCGGATCGACTGACTCCGTAGGTGCTAGCGCGCACATTGGGGTCACGGGCGCGGCCGTGTATACGGTCAGTGGAACAAACGGAACTAATTTAACTGAAGTGGCATCCTCAGACAGCACTTCTGGATTGTGGTCTGGCAACAACCTGATCAATCAACCCACTACGGATCTTGCTGGGAACCCATACACTGGATTGGCTTGGACCGGTACGAGTGGTGTCGGTACTGAGTATTATACAGACGTCGGTGGTGGTGTCATGAAGTACTGGGGTTTGGGTTCGTCCGTCTCTTATCCTGGCTTCGACAATCACATCGAAGTGGGCAGCATGAATTCGGTCGTCTATCCCTCTGACTGGGTATCCCTCGGTAATTCAAACGGCCTGCAATTGAATACGGTTTCGTATCAGATGTATGGGATCTCGGATCTACTCACCGTTTCCGGGGCCTCCGCCGTTCCTGAACCATCGACACTCCTGGTTTCCGGATTGGGGATTTTCGTAGTTGCGTTAGCCCGGAATCTCCGCAAGCGAAATGAATTTTCGCCGACTGAAATTTAAGTGGACGACGCGAGACTATTGTGATTTTTCCGAGTTCGCCAGACTGGATTATTCATTCGCCCGACGATCAAGCGAGCGTCTTGATTAGGCCTCCCTTACTTGCGCGTCGGGCTAACGTGACACAAGGTACTGCGCTTCAGTCAAACCAGCGGGTCGTTTCAACGGCATGCTACAGTGGTCTTTTTGCGTCTACGCAGCGGATGTCTGGGGTGGTGCTTTGAAGTTTCCGTCGTCGCTGACGTCTTCAAAACGGACGCTCATTCGTTTGGAGATTCCCGATTCCTCCATCGTCACTCCGTATAGCACATCCGCAACCGTCATAGACCGCTTGTGGTGCGTGATCATGATGAACTGAGTCGTCTGTTGAAATGCTTTGACGACTGCTGTAAATCGTTCCACATTTGCTTCGTCCAGCGCAGCGTCAACTTCGTCAAGAATACAAAACGGGCTGGGTTTGCTCTTGAAGATCGCCATGATCAGTGCGATCGCTGTCATGGTTTTTTCTCCGCCGCTTAGTAGCGAGATGCTTCGAAGTTCTTTTCCCGGTGGACGGGCCGCAATATCAATTCCGCAGTCAAGTACGTCATCGGGGTCTTCCAGGATGATGTCACCTTCGCCACCTCCAAACACCTGTCGAAACAGTTCCTGAAAATTCTTCCGGATTGTTTCAAAAGTTTCCGAAAACAGTCGACGACTTTCCGAGTTGATCTTGCGGATAATGTCTTCCAATGTCTGCCTGGCTTCGACCAGATCCTGAAGTTGAGCGGATAATTGCGTGAATCGATTCTCCAGCATGTCCAGATCGCGAAGACTGTCGGTGTTGACCGCGCCCATCAGTTTCAGTTGTTTTCGTAATCGATTAACACGCGATTCAATTTCGGGGCGGATGTCTTCGAATTGCAACTCTGTCAAATCCGAACCCGATAGTTCTTCCGCTGGATTCCGGGTGGAATTGGCTGTCCCGTCGACATTCTGCTGTTGCGGTTCCAAATTTGAAGTCGTCGATTCAGCATTGCCGCTGCCGCGCACGTTCGTATCCGTGCCGGGCGAACGCGCACCACTTCGCTCTTCAAGGAACAGTGTGAACGACGAGACTCCTGAATCGACGACATCGGTCAACTTGAGTTGAAACTCTTCTTCAAGTCGTTCACTGAGATTGGACAATCCATGATTCATATCTCGAACGCGGATTTCATCGACGTGATGACGATCGGCGACTTCACGGCGTTCCTTGCGAATTCCTAGTTCTTGTTCGACGATCTGGCTTCGTTCCCTCCTGAGCTCAAGCTTTTCCCGTTCGAGAACCAATGCATCGGTTTGAATTTGTTCCGCTTTCAGAACGAGCTCATCCCGCGTCGCCCGGGTATTAAGAATTTGCAAGAGAATTTGCGATTTCTTATGAATCGACGTCACAAAGCGACGCTCGGCCTCTTCATGTTGAACGATTCGGGATTGCAGTTCGTCACCCAGGCGAACGAACTGCGTTTTCATGTTTTCCAGCCGTTCGCGCTGTTTGACGCGATCAAGCTGGTCATCTGCTCGTTGTTGCTCGATCTCTCGATGGAGGCGTTCGCAGGCAAGCAGCTCTTCGCTCGCCTCTTCGAGATGCGCTGCTAACTGATTAAGCTCTCGCTCGGTCACAGACGCGTGCAGTTCAGCATTCGATAAATCAATCTCTTGCTGACTCAGATTCTGGTCACATGTCAGAAGTTGTTGAGAAAGGAGTTCACGTTCGCCGTTAAGACGTTCCACGGTTTGATCCATCGCGGAAAGCTCAGCCCTCAGATCGGCGAGTCGTTGATTGGCATAATCGAGTTCTGCCGCAGCCGCTTCTAATTCGGTGTCGGCTCCCGTAAGCGACTGATACATCGTCTGCAAGGCAAACTCGGCTGATGCAATGTCGCGATCGAGTAACGACAAGTCGTTCTTCAGGCGTCGCAATTCGCTCTTCCGCGAAAGAAGCGACGTTTCGCTTCTAATCGTTCCGACAAAGAGCGTCCCGTTGGATTCCAGTAGTTCACCCTGCAGTGTGACGAACCGAAGACCAGTCCCTTGTCCCATCGCAAGCCCGACGGCGACGTCCATCGACTGAACGATCCACGTGTCGGCCAGGATGGATGAGGCCAGTCCAGTGATACCTCGATCGGACGCGACAAGCTCATCGGCTCGCATCACCACTCCCGGCTCCTTCGACAAGTCGGCGAGTGATGCGGGATCGAGTTGAAGGTGAACAAAACGATTGTCTTGCTTGATCGGCGAAACCGATTCCCCGACTGATCGGTCAGGAATCGCAACGAATCCCACCCGACTGGTCAGTTGGACTGTTCCTTGATTCAGATAATCCAGCAGAGCCTGATATTCCTTCAGGACGATCAATTGCGCTCGCGATCCCAGTGCCACCTCGAGCAATGCAGCGCGTTCGAGATCGACATCCAGCAGATCGGCGACACAACCGACGATCGAATTCCAGGGGGCATAAGGGGATGTTCGGGCTCGACTAAGGATATCTTTGACACCGATGCCGACACCTTCCTGACGCAATTCCAGATCTTCGAGCAGACTTTTACGGGCTTGCGCTGCACTTCGTTTCTCGCGCATTTCCGCCAGTGTCTGCTTCGCACTTTCCTGCACGCCGACCAACTCTGTTCGGTGCGCCTGAGTCGCTCGAAGACTTTGAACAGCCGCAGCCTGAATTTGTGTTGCCTCTTTCGCTCGCTGTAAAGCGCGCGCGCGCTCAAGTTCCCGCTCCGCGAGAGTTCCGTCCAGCGAATTACTTTGTGAAACAATCCTTTGCCGTTCCGACTGCAAACTTTGGATGGTTGTTCTTAGCGTCGCAACGGCGTTCGCTGTATCCGAAGATGCTTTGGTCAGTTCGAGCCGTTGCGTACGATCACGTTCGATCTGATTACGTTTTTCAATCAGTTCGCTGGCTGCAATCTGTAAGCGTTCATCGTGCGCTGTCACACGTTGAAGATTTGCCGCGTAGTCCGATTCGAATTCAGCAATACGCTGCTGTTCGAGATCGATCTCCAGCATTGTTTCTTGAACTCGACGAGCGAGCGTCAACTTTTGCTTTTGTAAACGCGTGAGTTCCGATTCAAGCTCGTGCAATCGCGCCGATTGGAACTGGATTGTTGCCTCATGCCCCGCAATGGCTTCGCGTCCGCCTGAGTTTCGACGCTCGACTTCCCGAATCTGATCGTCCAGTTTGGCCAACTCGGCATCGAAGGCGGCTTCTCTCGCTTCGAGTCCCTTTTGCCTCTCGTTTAAAACGTCCAATCGGCCGCTTGATTCGGTCAGATGTTTTTCCAGCTCAGAAATTTCCCGCGTCAAATGTCGGTAATCGTCCGCCGCCAGACCGAGCCACCACTTTTTAAGCGCCGTCGAGATATCATGATACTTGGCTGCTTTTGCCGCCTGACTGCGGGTTGAATTCAACTGAGCTTCAACTTCGTCGACGATGTCAGTTAATCGCTCCAAGTTCTGCCCGACTCGTTCGAGCTTCCGTTGAGCTTCAACCTTTCTCGCTTTGAAACGGCTGATCCCGGCCGCCTCTTCAAAGACGGCACGCCGACTCGCCGAATTACCTTGGAGTATCTGATCGACCCGGCCCTGTTCGATGATACTGTAGGCCGCTGATCCTGCACCCGTTCCCAGAAACAGATCCTTGATGTCTTTCAGGCGGGCAGGGGCTCGATTGAGTAGATATTCGGCGTCGCCGTTACGCCAGATCCGGCGACCGATCTGGATTTCCGGCATATCCAGCGGCAATTGTCCTTGCGAATTATCGAACGTCAGCGTCGCTTCAGCGAATGCGCTCGCTTTCCGGCTGGACGAGCCATTGAAAATGACGTCCGTCATTTCTTTGCCGCGCAAACTTTTTGCCGACTGATCGCCCAGAATCCATTTCATTGCGTCGACGACGTTGCTCTTTCCGCTCCCGTTCGGCCCGACAACGCAGTTGATACCTGTCGAGAAATCGAATCGAGTTCGGTCGGCGAAACTCTTGAAGCCGAACAGTTCGAGTGACTTGAGCATTTTTTAGTGTCGCGTTATGGAATGAGTCATTCCTGCTGGTCCGTTTTCGCGACCATTCCGTTAAGACTTCTTGAAGCTAATGTCGTGGTTCGATCATTTTTTTCCACCGAGCCAAGACCACGAACTTTTAGATTTGTCCCCTTTTTTGCTGCTTTTCTTTGTTGTGGGTTTCGAATCGTTCTCCGAATCCGATTCGTTTTGCGGCGATTCGATTGGAACATTGGCCATTGTCGCTTCGGATGGTTCGCTCTTTTGATCGCGCTCAGACTCTTCTTTGCGTCGTGCAGCTTCTTCGGGATCGTCGATCTCAGGGAAACTGCCTGGCGCGGCGCGGTCGCGACCGATCTTGACGGCTCGCTTGCTACCCGGTGTCGCGCTACTGACTGGTCGGTAATAAACCCGACCGGCTGCCGGAAGTTTGTCGACGGCAAGTGCAGTCGGTAAATTCTTTTGTTTTGATGCGTCAGCGAGTAGCTGTAAAACGTCTGGGTAAGTCGCACCAAGTTCATTTGCAGCACGAATCACATCGGCAACGCGCAACGAAACTTCTTTTCGCTGATCGTGCTTGCCAACTTCGAATCGAGCGAGTGAAACGCTCGTCCCGCCTGGCTGTGCCGTGACCATGATATTTTTTCCGGCCGAAACATACATGGGAGCGAGAAATTCCTGATCGGCTCCGAAGATGACAATCTCGGGTCGCGTTCTCAGTGTCACATGAACCAGCGGTGGACCACTGGAGTGGACAACGTGAATTTTGTATTCATTGTCCTGGTTCTCGGCGTTTTCGCGAATACCAAGCCGTTCACCTCGAATAAACCGATCATTCCGGTCGAGTGTCCAAAGAGCACGAAACGCACCGTATCGAGTTTCGTCGTGCGGATCGTCCATCAGTTCGCGTAAGGCCAGATGAACTTCCGCATCATCAAGAGTCGACATCGCAGCGAGAGCGAAGACCCGGAACGCACGTTCTTTTCGAGCGGATTCAAGCAGCGCGGGAAGTCCTGATGAATCTCCCAGATAGGCTAGCGATACCGCCGAATGAAAGCGACATTCCAACGTTGGTGCGACGATCCCTTTCTTCAGAATCGGAATCGCTTCGTTGCCAATCGCTTCCAGTTGGAGGGCGCTGGAGTGTGATGTTTCCGGAACCAAAAGGTCATGCTGCAGCCGCGTCATTCGCACGCGTAATTGCACCGGTTCTTCGCGGAAAGCGAGGTGCCGGATTACCTGCACATAACGTGGCAGATTGTCTTTATATCGCGGATGAACCGTCACCACGAGACGTTGATCCGTTTTGGCAGTGGCAAGAGGCTTCTTGATCCCGTGTTCGTCGAAATGGTGGAATCGTCGACCAATCGCTTTTTCAATTCGCTGTGCGTTTCGGACGCTACGGAAATCATTTTTCAGAAACAGCGAGAGTTCGCGCTCTTTCTTGACACCAGCACCACTCAATACGCGACCCCGTCTTAGTAATGCAGGCTCGGTCGTCGTTGCTGCAGCAAGTCCCGCAGTCAGAACGGGACCACGCGCGATCGCGTATTCCCAGCCTTTTTTCAAATCACCATTCACGACGGCTTTATCAGAGAGTCGAACTTCCATCAGTTCGCCCCCGACCAGGCTGGTCGCATTTGCGCTTTCCGGGATGCGAACTTCGACGTCGAGTCGATCACCCTTCTTAATCCAAGGATGCAAATAAGCAGTCACGATCACGAGGGCCGTGTTGGGTGATTCCAGAATTGCATTCGGATTTCGAAACCCGGCCTTTTTCAAATCTTCCATCAAAAGTGACCGGTAATGCGACGGTGATGGATCGCCTCCCGTCCCGGCCAATCCTCGAACCAGCCCGACCCCTTCGAGTACGACGGGTTCAAGACCGGCGAAAAGAGTATGATCACCAATTAAATTTGTCTCAATTTTTGTTTGATATTTCTTGTCGTTGTCATCTTCGTCATCCTCGTCGGTCTCGGGCGGAGGAGTGCGTCCCCAGGCAGCAACTGGTAACGATGCGGCGAGTGCTGCAGATTGCAGCCAGAGTCGCCGAGAAAAGCCAGAAGATTGTGATTCGTTCATGGAATGCGATTCCTTTCGCATAGATCAACCGACCACGGTCGGTCGACCTGGACCAAAGCCCTGGGAATAAACGGGCTCCGCCAGTTCATTCTCAGTTGGGTTATTCTTTCCGGACGGAATAAATTGCTGAATGGAATGGATGTATTTTGAAATTGCGTAGAAAAACGTCGTGCAGCCGAAAGCGAACACGGAAGTCTGTCGAGATTGAAATGTGAATTGGGTAGTGGCGCGGAGAGTACGCAGAGTTGGCCATTCGGTCAAGATGAGTCTGACCAATACCCAACGATGTGGAAACCTGGCGCGCCGTAACACTCAAGAAACCGTCTTTCGTGCGCCGGCCTGTGGCCTGAAACGCCGAAACAAACCAGCCAAGGGCAGAGCGATCCGGCAACAGCCACTGGGCTGTTATGTTGAGGCCTTTCAGGCCTGGGCACCCGAACAGCGACAGCTCCTGGAGGTACTGCATCCGTGCGGACAGTTCCGTTCGGAGTCAATCTTTTTTCAAAAATCGGTCAGAACGGTCTTATGGGACTTATAGGTCCAAATCTTGAAAAAAAACTGTCTCCACGTGTCTTAGCGAGGCAGCATATCCGACAATCATGATTCCGAATTTCGAGAATCGAGGTTTGCGATTTCACCCTTGATTTTAAGGTCATGAGCCAGCTTTTCAGCAGAAAACCTCAGAAATCAATGCGGCACGCGACTACGGTGACAAAGCCGGCTAAAACGGTCGACGCGATACGACATAATCGACAATGGGGCGGCCACGAACGTAAAATCAAATTGTACTGATGAGTCTCTCCCGCAAAACAAATTTCGTAAACATAGACGTAGCCATCGTAAGACATAAACAAAATAGAGGCGCAAAGATGACGCAGATTTTTAACAGGCGAAGAAAAACATTTGCTTTGACCGCGCCCGGAATAATCTTCGCCTGCTGCAGCCTGAGCATCACGTTAGTGTCAGGGGTTCAAGCTGCCGATCCCGAGGTCTCGTTCAATCGGGACGTGCGGCCGATCCTTGCTGATAAGTGTTTTCACTGTCATGGGCCAGCCGCCGAGACGCGAAAAGCGGATTTGCGATTAGATACGGCGGACGGCGTCTTTCAAGGAAAAACCCCGGTCGTTGTTCCGGGTAAGCCGGACGAAAGCTCCTTAATCAAGCGGATCTATTCGGCGGACGAGTCTGAAGTCATGCCGCCTCATGATTCGAACAAAACTCTGACGGCCGCGCAGAAGGAAACCTTAAAACGATGGGTTGAGCAGGGAGCGAAGTATCAGAAGCATTGGGCGTTTGAGCCGATCAGCAAGGCTGCAGCCGCTCAAGTCGCCGGGGTCACTCATCCCATCGACCAGTTTCTGAATTCGCGATTACAACAACTCGGATTAACGCCCCAGCCAGAAGCGAACCGCGAGACTTTGATCCGGCGTGTTGCTTTTACACTAACCGGCCTGACACCGACGATTAAGGAAATTGATGAGTATTTGGCAGATCAGGCCGCAGGTGCGTACGAACGGATGATTGATCGGTATCTCGCTTCGCCTCGCTATGGTGAAGAGATGGCCAAACATTGGCTCGACGTCGCCAGATACGCCGACACACATGGACTGCATCTTGATAACGAGCGCCAGATGTGGGCGTATCGCGACTGGGTCATCCGCGCGTTCAACGATAATCTCCCGTTCGACCAGTTTACTGTCTGGCAAGTGGCTGGCGATCTGCTGCCAAATCCGACACGTGACCAGCTTGTTGCGACGGGCTTCAATCGTTGTAACGTGACCACCAGTGAAGGGGGTTCAATTCCCGAAGAGTTCGTTTATCGATATGCGGTTGAGCGAACGACAGCGGTCTCGCAAGCCTGGCTTGGTCTGACAGCCGGTTGTGCGGTCTGTCACGATCACAAGTATGACCCGTTGACGACGAAAGAGTTTTACTCGTTGTATGCGTTCTTCAATAACGCGGCTGACCCTGCGATGGATGGCAATACAAATATCACTGCACCATTCTTGAAACTTCCTGAACCCAAGCAGATCGCGGCAGCGAGTGGGGCGTCCAAAGTCGAACGCGATGCTCGTGAATGGCTCGAGACCATCAGTACGGATGCCACTTATTCTGACCCGGCTGAATCCAAATCGCCGTTAGCTCGGAAGCCAATTCGCGACGTGCTTGTGGATGATGGATATCCAATCGGAGCGACTTCAAAAAGTTCATCACGTAATCCGATCGATTGGATGACAGACCCGGCGTTTAAAGCGGCGTCCGGCCGACGTTCGATTCGGCAAGCCTTTGCATCATCGTACAACGACGAAGTCGATTTTAAACTGAGGCCGGTCGTTATCCCACAAGACGCGACGTTCGAGGTTAACGTACGAGTCGACGCGATCGATATTCCGACGTCAGTTGCCTTTGGGGCAACGAATGGAAAGACCGTCACATGGAGAAAGACCGATCAAGGTCTTGTCCGTGATGGCACCAATCCATGGGTCATCGTGCCGGGCCAATGGAATAAGCTGACTGTCTTTGCAGCAGATCTCGGCTTGAATCCCGGCCAACGATTAAACGGAATCAAGCTCAGCCAGACCGGGGGTATCGCGTACTGGGACGCTGTCTTTTTGTCGGGCCAATCCGATCCGGCCACGGACCCACTTGAATCTCTAACCGTCTGGCGGAAAAGTCTCGGAACAACGATCCCACCAGAGCTTCCAGGTGAGTTGAATAGTTTGATCCAGGGAGGGCCTGAAGAGGTTTTGTCGGCCGAAGAAACGGCAAAGCTACGACGGTTCTATCTCGCGATTATCGCTCGGCCTGTGAACGACGAAATCGCATCGGCCCGTGTTGCATGGGAAACATCTCGTATCGCACGCATCATTGCCGAAGAGACTGCACCTGGAACATTCATTTTCAAAGACACCGATAAACCGCGTGAATCATTCATCATGGTCCGGGGCCAATACGACAAAAAAGGTGACCCGGTTGAACCGGCTGTTCCCGCAGTTCTCCCTGCAATTGCAAAGAGTACTCCAGACGCCAGACTGAACCGACTCGATCTCGCTAAATGGCTGGTTACATCCGAAAATCCACTAACCGCTCGTGTGACCGTCAATCGCTTCTGGCAGCAGATCTTTGGGACAGGGTTAGTCAAAACAAGTTTTGATTTTGGTACACAGGGAGAAAACCCCAGCCATCCGGAACTGCTCGATTGGCTGGCAAATCAGTATCGCGAAAGTGGCTGGGATACCAAAAAACTACTCAAGCTTCTGCTGACGTCAGACGCCTTCCGCCGTCAGGGAAGATTAATGCCCGATGTCAAAATTGCTGACCCGCATAACCGTCTTTATGCGCGAGGCCCTCGCATTCGACTGGATGCCGAACAGGTCCGTGACAATGCTCTGTTTACTTCCGGGCTGATCGATCTGACAATGGGTGGACGTGGCGTAAAGTCATATCAACCAGCCAATATCTGGGAACCGGTTGGTTACTCCGACAGTAATACGCGGTTCTACATGCAGGATCATGGTTCATCGCTCTATCGGCGAAGTGTCTATGCGTTTTTGAAACGGACAGCGCCACCGCCATTCATGTCGAACTTTGACGCGCCGAATCGGGAACAAGTCTGTACTGTTCGCGAACGAAGTAACACGCCGCTGCAGGCCCTTCAATTAATGAACGACGTGCAACACTTCGAGGCAGCCCGGGCCTTGGCTGAACGTATTTTGGCTGACGGTGGCAAAACCACGGACGAGAGACTGTCATATCTGTACCGCACAGTATTGTCTCGCCTGCCGACAGCAGACGAGACTTTGTTGCTCACAGCGTCCCTGGAAAAGCAGGCCTCGATATTCACGGCAGATCCTGATGCCGCGAAAAAGGTCGTCAATTTCGGTGAGTCCAAGCCGAAAAACGTCGCCACGGATATCGAAACAGCGACCTGGACCATGCTGGCCAATTTGGTTCTTAACACCGATGAAACTCTGAACCGGAACTAAACATGAATCCCATCTTCGATCACCAGTTGGCTTTGAACCGGCGTCAATTTTTTGGTTCAACGGGGATTCGCCTGGGTGGCGTCGCCCTGGGAATGAATGCTGCCTCGTCGCTTTTGGCGCAAGATGCTGCCGATCCAGCGCGGATGCACCCGCCATTGCCGGGGTTTCCGAACTTTGCACCTAAAGCCTTGAACGTGATTTATTTGCATATGAACGGTGGACCCGCTCAGGTCGATCTGTGGGATCATAAACCAAAACTGGCCGAATATTACGATAAAGACTTACCCGATTCGATCCGCATGGGACAGCGGATCACAACGATGACCAGCGGGCAGACCCGGTTGCCGGTCGCGCCATCGATGTTCAAGTTCAGCCAGCATGGTCAATGCGGGACGTGGGTCAGCGAGTTGCTGCCGCATACGGCTAAGTGCGTTGATGATATTGCGGTCGTCAAGACGGTCCAAACAAATGCGATCAATCACGACCCGGCTTGTACGTTCGTCATGACGGGAAGTGAAGTCCCTGGTAAGCCGAGCCTTGGTTCGTGGCTGTCTTACGGACTCGGAAGTGCAAGCAATGATTTACCCGGTTTTGTCGTACTGACGCCAACGTGGAAGTCTGGTGCTGCGGCTCAAGCCCTGTTCACTCGAATGTGGTCGAGCGGCTTCCTGTCCAGTAAGTATACCGGAGTCGCACTCAGGCATGTCGGCGATCCGGTTCTTTACGTTCAGAACCCGCCTGGTGTCAGTTCACAAAACCGTCGCGCGATGCTGGATACGCTGAGTGAACTGAATCGTCGTACGCTTGAACAATTAGGTGACCCGGAAACGTTGACTCGTATGGCTCAGTACGAGATGGCGTTTCGCATGCAGACAAGCGTGCCTGATTTGACAGATCTCAAACAGGAAACTGCGGCGACGCTGGAAATGTATGGACCCGATGTCACCAAGCCAGGCACGTTCGCAGCCAGCGCATTACTGGCTCGGCGACTTGTCGAACGCGGCGTCCGCATTGTCCAGCTTTTGCATCGTGGCTGGGATCAGCATGGGAACTTGCCTCGTGATTTGCGTTCGCAGTGTGAAGACACCGACCAGCCGATTGGCGCATTGCTCACTGATCTGAAGCAACGAGGAATGCTCGATAAAACACTTGTCGTCTGGGGTGGTGAATTCGGAAGAACGATCTATTCTCAGGGGACACTGACAAAAGAGAATTACGGTCGTGATCATCACCCTCGCAACTTCTGCATGTGGTTGGCAGGGGGCGGCATCAAGGGTGGCCAAGTCTACGGCGAGACTGACGACTTCAGTTACAACGTGGTCAAGAATCCCGTCCACATCAATGACCTGAATGCCACCATGCTGCACTGTCTGGGAATCGATCACGAAAAGTTCACCGTGAAATTCCAGGGACTCGATCAGCGACTGACCGGGGTCGAAGGTCCGAAAATCATCAAGGATTTACTGGCGTGATATCATTTCGAGTTGTTCGCGATAATATGGCGTGAAAGTTAACGCGGGCAATTCAGTCAAAAGAGGTATCGGATGACGGTAGTTCTTCAGGATTTTTCCTAGAAAAGGATATCGTGGCTTACCCGTTTATTGCCGGAGCATGCGGCAAAACTGCAGCAGTTAATCGACGACCCTGACGGTTGATTCCTTTGCGTCATGTGCCACGACATTTCAACACACCATTAAGAGCCATAAATCATGGGAGATACATCTTTGAGTCGTCCAGGGGCTCCTGAAATGTCCCAGAACTTCGAGTCGATTCAAACTCGAACACTGCATCGTCGTAGTAAAATGTTCTGGCACCTGATGTTGATCATTGGACTTTCAGATCCCCTTGCATTCGGCCAGGACAAGCCCGCCGTCGATGCGACTGTCGACCCGGGTCATGCGGCACTGACTGCCGGTGATCACGTTCGTCATATCGTCATCGGCGAACGTAAGAGGACTTACATCGTGCATGTCCCTGAGGGGTACGATGCCAAAAAACCGACTCCGGTCGTTCTCGCATTGCACGGAGCCGGGATGAACGGATCGATGATGGTCTGGTTTACCGGATTGAATAAAACTTCCGATGCCAAAGGCTTCATCGTTGTTTACCCCAGCGGGACCGGTCCGGGTTCGTTCCTCACCTGGAACGCCGGTGGTTTGATCGGACGGTTCAAAGACGAACGCGTCGACGATGTCGACTTCATCAGAATGCTTCTTGACGAACTCGCGACACTGGTCAACGTCGATGCAAAACGAGTTTACGCATGTGGTATGAGTAACGGTGGCATGATGAGCTACCGATTGGCGGTCGAGTTATCAGACCGAATTGCCGCGATTGCCCCCGTTGGGGGAACGATGGCCACGGATATCGGTGAACCAAAACATTCTGTCCCGGTGATGCATTTTCACGGGACAAAAGACGAGATCGTTCCTTACGGGCCGCCATTCGGGCCGGCTCCGTCGTTTGCCAGCCTGAAAGGGGTTGAAGACTCGGTGCTGACCTGGGTGAAGTCGAATGGATGTGACGAGAACGCTCTGTCCGAGACGCTGTCGAAAGATGGCGATAAAATGAAGGTGACGCGACGAACATACAGTGGCAGCAAGGACGGAACGGACGTGGTCTTAGTTGCCATCGAAGGTGGTGGACATACCTGGCCGGGACGGCAACTTCCGATTAGTTTTCTCGGTAGATCGGCAAGAAATATCTCTGCGAACGATCTGATCTGGGAGTTCTTTCAGATGTACTCGCTCAAGTAAAATGAGAAGATCTCATCCAATCTGGCATCCTCAAAAGGTCGACAGCGGGCCAATTCCGCGATTCTCGCCTTCCAGCATGACTGGCAACCCGTCGCAGTAATTCGATCATCGGCTCCGTTATTCATGCCATGGCAAATCCTGGAATTCGATTGTCTGACTCCCTGGCTCGATGATTGGCGATACTTCGGTCACGACCTTGCAAGTACTTGGAGGCCGGAACAGCAAGCGTCCTATCCAGCCCATGCGAGTGTTCCTCACATTGAGCCATTCGAGAGATTGCAGTTTATTCACGATCGTTTGTAATGTCCGCCGCTTGATGCCCGTGCCACTGACATCAAGCCACCGCAGAACCTCGAAATCGGCAATCAGTAGCAGGCTTTGGTTGGAGGCTTTACTTCCAGAAATATCGAGTCCCGCAAGATACGCAAGTTTCTGGTCTGACAGGAATTTGATGAAAGTGTCACCGTCAGTCATGTTGCGTAAATAAATGTGCCGCAATCGATCGGCCAGATACGAAAAACCCTCACCCCACGATTTTTCGATCCATTCAAGTCGCTCGATCTCAACGCGTCCTCCACGTCGCAGAACTTCCGTGATCACTTCTTCCTGTCGGATGTACTGTTCCACCTGCGCAGCAATCCATGCGCGTCGGCTCCCGCGGTACTCGTAGTATTCCACGGCCTGGTCATACGCCTCTTTGAGACGCATAAACTCCGCCGGATCACCTCCATGGTCAGGATGAGCGAGTTTTGCCTTGTCGCGGTAGGCGACCTTGATGTCCTCAAGTTCGTACGGCGGCAATAACCCGAGGACCGTCATATATGACGGATGGTCAACTTCGAGTTCCTGATTTTCGGTGCCTGACATAAGTGGAGCTCTTTGTAACGGGGTCTGTGACGGTCGGAGTAAAAAGCGGGCCCATCATGATGCTCGGGCGTGAGATTCAGGCCCGTGTCGAAATGAATTACCCAGAGCCTTGTTGAAACTGCTCATTCAACCGAGATGCGGCCCCGGCACACAACATTTCCCCAGCCTTGTCGACGATTTCAAAACGGTCGTATCCATTTTGTTTTTCGATGAGGTAAACAGAAAGCAATTGACTCAAGCGTTCTCAATCTCGTTTGATCGAGACGAACTTGATTCGTCACTCAATAACCTGCCGAATTTGATGCCGTAGGCGTGGTGATGGCAGGAAGGCTAAGTCGGCGACGACATTCGTCGAGCATGTCTTTGGTTCGGCTGGCTCCGCAACGGCTGACGCCCAGGTCGCGCACCGCCAATAGACCATCCAGGTCGCGGACCCCGCCTGCGGCTTTCACCTGGACGTGGGGTGCCGAGTTCGCTCGCATCAGTCTCAGGTCGTCGTGAGTCGCTCCGCCAGTTCCATAACCGGTGGAGGTCTTGACCCAATCGGCATTGAGTTCAGAGCAAATCTGACAAAGACGGATTTTGTGTTCGTCTTTCAGATAACAGTTTTCAAAGATCACTTTTACCTTTTGACCGGCGGCATGAGCCACGTCAATGACCGCTTTGATATCGGCCCGAACGTAATCCCAATTTCCGCTCAGGACCTGGCTGATGTTGACGACCATATCGAGTTCTTCACAGCCGTCGGCAATCGCGCGTTCGGCTTCCGCTCGCTTAATCGCTGTCGTGTGACCACCATGAGGAAACCCGATCGTCGTACTGGCCTTCACCGTACTCCCCTTCAAGAGGTCGGCACATCGTTTGAGTGCGTACGGCAGGATGCAGACGCTGGCCACGTCGTAAGCCAAGGCCAGGCGACAGCCCGCGTCAAGGTCCGACTCGGTGAGCGTCGGATTGAGCAGCGAATGATCGATCATCTTGGCCATGTCGGAGTACGTGTAACTCATGATCTGGTTCCTGAATGTCAATTTGTGGAAAGTCGGGGCTAGTAAGTTCCCATAGGATAGTAATTCATTTCGGTTTTCGCAGCCGGGGGTCGGGCGTACAAATTTCAAAATTCGCCGACAGACTACCATTTTCAAAAAACAGCTTCAGTGGCCAACTTTGAAATTTTGACACCCGACCCCAGAACACAGACCTTGAAATCACGCTGGCTACGGCAAATTGTAGAAACTAGAATAAACACTAGTTGATGTGTGTGGCTGATTAGCGGCTTAAGACGAAAGATTTCTCACGATGCTGACAATGCTTGGCAGTCCACGACGGTGTTGTGATGGGATCACTCGACGCGAAACGTTGAAGGCAGGGGCCTTGTCTGCTCTGGGCGGGTTTGGGTTGCCGCAGATGCTGGCAGCAGAACAAGCTGGTTCTGTCCACGGGGCCAAAGCAAAAAATGTCATCTTTGTGTTTCTGCTGGGTGGAGCGGCGACACAGGACATGTATGACATGAAGCCTGAGGCTCCGGCTGAAGTTCGCGGTGAATTCAAATCGATCCCGACTTCTGTCCCCGGGATTGATGTCTGCGAACACCTGCCTCAGTTCGCTCAATGGGCACACCGGTTCGCCTTTATCCGCTCGGTCAATCACAAGGCGGGTTGCCATAACTGTCTGCCCTGTTATACGGGTTACGATCTGACTCCACCCGACCAGCATCCGCGCGATACCGATCCGCCCAGTATCGGTTCGGTTCTTCAATACTTGAGTCATCCCAAGGTCGATTTGCCGCAGTATGTTTATATGCCAAACTGGCTGGGCTGGGGCCAGGCCTTTCGTCGAGCGGGTCCGTACGGAGGTTTTCTTGGCAAACGTTATGACGCTCTGGCGACCGAATGCCAGCCGTATTACGACAAGGATTCTTTTGCACCATCGGCAGGTAATCCGCAGATCGTTCGAGGTGCCCCGCTATTGCCCAGCACTTCGCTTCAGGACGGCATGACGGTCGATCGTTTGAATTCCCGGCGTTCGCTGCTTCAACAGATTGACGATGAGCGTCGTCGAGCCGAACTGCTGCTGCCGGTCTCGTCCTTTCAGCGAAATCAGCAGCAGGCGTTCGATATCCTGACATCATCCAAAATGAGGCGCGCCTTTGATCTGTCGCAGGAAGACCCGAAGGTGGTTCAGCGATACGGTCAGACACTGTTTGGCAATTCGACATTGATTGCACGTCGGTTGATCGAAGCGGGAGTCCGATTTGTCAACGTCACATGGGATTTGTTCTGGGGCCCGGTCAACGTCGATTACGACGCCTGGGACACTCATGTGCAGAATTTCAAAATTCTGAAGCAGAACAAGCTGCCGGGTTTTGATCAGACCATGTCGGCCCTCATGTGCGACCTGGAAACACGTGGGATGCTGGATGAGACGCTGATCGTCGTCACGAGTGAAATGGGCCGCACTCCGCGAATAAATGGGAACGCAGGCCGCGATCATTGGACGAACTGTTACGGTTCGTTGCTGGCCGGTGCTGGGATTAAGGGAGGGACCGTTTACGGCTCCTCCGACTCACAAGCGGCCTACGTCAAAGAAAAACCCGTTCGTCCCGCCGATCTGGTCGCGACGGTCTATCGCAGTCTGGGGATTGATCCAGAGCTACGTGTCCCTGATCACACCAATCGCCCCGTCGAGATTTCCCAAGGTGGCGTCCCGATTGCGGAAGTGATGACATAAGGATGCATTTCGGATCGGTGTCACGAGCCGGATTGGCATCCGATGTTTTGTCGAATTCTCGCGAAATGAAGCCGCAAAGCGGCACAAAATAAAGCTCGGGGCTAGCTTTCGCCCTGAATCAGCACGCTTGAGAATTTTAAGTCCGGTTGAATCTGGATCATTTCTACAGGGGAGTCCAGTCAATTCAATTTGAATTGCAATTAAACTGAAATGTCACGCCGCGTGGAGTACCATGATCATCGATGGGAAAGTCGAAACCAAGTTTGCGCATGAAGTCGACAAGTTGCCAGTCGTCTCCATAAAAGAATTCGTCCGTGGGATAGGCCTTCTTTCGCTCTTCTGCTTCAAATACGTCGTCGCCCCATTGGTTGAGGTATCTCGCGATCTGTTCCGGGGCCAGTCCGGGGATTCTGCATGCGATTTCAGTGGCGTTGCCCTTCCAAGTCTGTCTCTCGTCGTCATCGAGTTCTTGCCAATAGTCCGGCATCGGATTGAATTGATCAACGGCCTCGCCATTCTCGTAAAGCACGTACATCCACAAGTCGCCATCATGGATGTGAAAGGAGAATACCGGTTTTTCGAGTACCTTCGACAGAAAAATGGCGGCATCGTCACAGCCGAAGAACTCGCCCGGGTAAAGCACCGTGACACCACCGATTCCTGCGGAAACCACGAGGCAACATTCGTCTTCGGTCGTCAGTTTTGCTTCGTCCATCGAGCCGTCTTTGAATCGAGTATAAGCGCGGAGCACACGGACGACAGAATCTTCATCTCGATCAATTCTTCGATTAAACTGAGAGTTAACGCGGGCGTCGTCGTCTGGAGGTGTTTTAATGGTGTTTCATGGAATTTGTTCCTTGTTATCTATGTGGTTCCGTGTGCATCTGTGGCTGAATTCATTTTGAATTTCATTGATACGAGTTTCCGCATCAGCCATCATGGGGCAACGGCTGGCCGTCAATCAACTTCATTTCCAGTCGTTCCGAGGTCGTGCAACACTTCATGAATTGGATACATGCGCGCATGCGAATCATGAAACGGCTTCTCATCGCGACCATTGCCGTCGTATCGCTCTTCATGTTGTTGGGCACAGTGTGGACCGTCTTTAAAAAACGCGGGGAGATCGACCCGTTGCCGGAATCCGAAGTGGAGCGAACCGTCACCGAAAAAGGGAGCACCTACAAGCTCCACAACGGCCGTCTCTATCGGGTGAATCCGCAATCTAAAAAATGGGAGTTCGCGCAACAGGTCTACGATCCCGATTTCTACGCAAAGAATTACATCGAACGCGATGGTGCCATCTTCCGCAAGGCACCAAACGGCGAACCCGTACCGGTCAAGCGGAGTTTCTCGGACGATTTTGAGGGGGTAACGCACCTTCGGGAATTAATCGACTTGCAACGCGGCTGGACCGCCTTTGAACTGCAATCCCCCAGGGCGCCAGCGGTCAAAGACTATGTGCAGCTTCGAAATCGGATCATGAAGCGTGAAGCAGACTTTCTCGACAACCGCATTGAGCCGAGTGCCGAGAATGTCCATCAAGGAACGACGGCACTGAAGTTCGTTTCCGTGCCACCCAGCCCGGGAATGGTCACCGCCAAATCGTCTCTTTCCACGGAATTAGTGCATTTCGTAAAGGGAGACGATGTCTGGATGTCGCTCTGGTGTTACGTTCCTGCGGCCAGCGGCATGCCGTTCACCGTTCTTGACCTCGAGACAACATGGATCAACCAGCATCCAGGAATGCGAATCGTCATTGAGGACGGCAAACACGCCTGTTTTCAGCTCAAGGCATTCGAACATCCGTATTATCGGCAACCAAAAGGTCAGGAAGTGGAGTTTCCCAAGGGACGATGGGTGCATCTCAAGGCCCATCTACAGCTCACAGAACAACCCGATGGCGTGATTGAACTCTGGCAGGACGGCCAGAAAATCATCGACACGCACGGACAGACACTGGTATTGGCAAAGACGATTTACAACAGCTTCGAAGTCGGGATCAGTGCGTATAACGAGAAACAGAAAACCGCGACTCTTTATCTCGATGACGTCTCGATTTCCGATCAGCCGATCCAGGACTGATAGGATCAAACGTGCGGTGCCGCTTGGCATTGTCGATGTGAGAAACGAAACCTGGGGCAGAAGCTGCCCCAGGCTCTATTCGGTCGCCGCTCTGCGGCTTTAAGACAGTTACCAGGTGACAACAACTTTAAACGACGCCTCATGCACCACTTTCTGCCGTTGTGTCAGTTTCAGCTACGTTTCGCTCCCAACGCCAGACCAACCCATCCTCGGGGTCCATGACCTCGCCAATCAGGCGAAAGCCGCATTTCGTAAGTACCCGCGCCGAAGCGTTGTTGTCCGACTTTGTGTGGGCACGGACGAGCCGGACCTGGCCGCTGGCGAACGCGAACTCGGTCAGCCCGCCAGCCGCCTCGGTGGCGAACCCACGGCCGCAATAGTTCGGGTCGGTGTAATAAGACAACTCGACAATGCCCTCGGCGTCGGGAGGTCCTTTGAATGCGCAATTGCCGACGACCGATCCGCTCGAACGTTCGACCGTATTGAACGTCAGCGACCACGGATCGCCCGCCGCCGTCGAACGAACTCGAGCGATCCAGTCGGCGGAGACTTCGGCTCGAATTTCTGGGGGCAGTGAATCGATCCAGGTGAGTACTTCATCCGGCGTCTGGAGCACTAGATCGAGGTTTGCCGTTGAAACTGTCACCATCAGTGCCTTCTCCTGCTGCTGAACGTCGGCAATCACCCGATCGCGACGAGTGATTTTCTATGTCGTGTCACTCGTCCGCTGGTTTCCGCAGGATCTTGTCCATCGTCTTTCCCTTCGCCAGCTCGTCGATCAATTTATCGAGATAGCGAATCTCACGCATTGTCGGTTCTTCGATCTCTTCGATTCGGACACCGCAAATCACTCCCTTGACCAATGTCCGCGAAGGATTCAGCCTCGGGGCATTTGCAAAAAATGTTTCAAAGTCGGTTTGATGACTGAGTTGTCCTTCGAATTCTTTTTGCGTGTAGCCTGTGAGCCAGCAAATGATTTCATCGACTTCTGCTTTGGTACGCCCCTTTTTCTCGGCCTTTGCGAGATAGTGAGGATAAACACTTGCGACACTCGTCGTATAAATTCGGTGCTTTGACATCATGACGTTTCCACATCCAAGCGACCACTTGGACAGTTGCAATAAGGGAGTCAAGAAACGGGGTTCAACAGGCCCACGGCATTACCAGCATAAGCAGTCACGAAAGCCGCGACGACCGTACAGGCAAGCATCACTCCGATGAGACAAAGAGTCAGTGCCAGTGTTTTGAACGCACCGAAGCCACGTGTCCGCAAAAGGTAGATTGGAAGTCCAAGGGCGAGAAACAGGATCAAAAGAAGTGACGTCACGCGCCCCACCCGGAAATTGCGTTCGGCAGCATCCGTGAAGCACCACGAAACCCCCAGAATCAGCAGAGGCAGGCTAACGACAAAATTTGTCGGAGCATCTGTATCGGGAAATATGCCTTCGACGATCCCAAGAAAGGTCGAGTAGGCAAGAAGCATCAGAATGATTCGCCGCTTCTTGGCGCCATAGTCGACCCTCTTGGCTTTGGTGTCATTTCCAGTGATTTCGTGCTGACCGTCGTCCATCGTCTAACCCCGAAGCTGAAATAAGCAGAATTATCGACTGTATAACAACCCGGCTCAGCCGGAAGCCCTTTCTCGGAAGGCGACTTGATTAAGATAACCTTTTTCGCCATTTCATGAGCACGTTCCAAACATTAAGAAGAAATCTTCATGTTTCTCTTTACTTGCTAAACGTATTTTGTAACATTCATGTCGCTTGTTGTGTTGTTTGGCGGCGGCGTGAGCGGACGCCGAGGAGGTTGTCGCGAGCGGGTAGAGAGAGCAGAAAGAGAACGAATCCGTGTGTTGATACCGCCCGCTCGTCCGACTTGTCTGAGGAGCCGAAGCGGATCGTTAGTCGTCATTCGCGAGTAGAAAGTCGAAAGATTGATGAATCGATTTCTTTTCTTGATCTTGCCTGCTTTCGGCGTTGAATGTGAGCCCCGGTTTTGTGACGTACTACCGCGATTTTGATCTTTGACATCATGGAAAGAATTTAATACGGGTCACCCCGTCGTCCGTTGGAGGACAAAAAGTCGCATGGGGACTTCGAAACCTGGGCCAGTGCCGTCATTGTTCCGTCCAATATGAGGCGGCGGGCGATCCGTGGCGGTTCGTTATTTGTTTTTTTCGATGTTTTGACTCGACAAGATAGTACAGTATAGTGTGGTACGATTTGCTCAACCGCGCCCAGTGTTGCTCAACCGCGCCCAGTGTTGCTCAACCGCGCCCAGTGTTGCTCAACCGCGCCCAGTGTTGCTCAACCGCGCCCAGTGTTGCTCAACCGCGCCCAGTGTTGCTCAACC
>CAIVEI010000156.1 GCA_903904835.1 uncultured Schlesneria sp.
CAAACACGACGGCGAACCGGGTTGGCAAACGATCTGGCGCGGATTCAAAAAACTACAACTTATCATTCAAGGAATGGAACTCGCCAGAACATGATCGACCCAAAACGAGGGTAAAGACAAGGGCTGAAGCCCATGCTACGGCTTGTTAGTGAACCGATGCGAACTCATTCGAATTGAGTAGCGCCCAGAACAGATCCTGATAGGCTTCGTTCACACGCAGCCTGCCATCAACGGGCACCGACGACTCGCGCAGCATTTTCTTCATCGAAGAAAACTCGCTGGGGCTGGGTGTTCTCGACAACGTTGCCAGACACAACAACCGGATCTTTTCAGTGTCCGGCGACTTTTGTCGAACGATCTCGCCTAGAAAACTTCCCGCCGAAGTATCAAGAGCTTTACTGATCAGAGGGCCGTTCATTAACGACAGGGCATTGCCAACCGATCCTTCGAACGCCATCTTTTCGTCGTTTTCATCCGTGTGGAACGCGACGACGAACTGACGCAACCACTGCTGACGATTTCGTTCGGCTTGTGTCCAGTCGACAGCACCCACCTGATGTGCCTTGGTCGCGGTGAGAAAAGAATCGTATGTCTGCTCGGCCGTCATCGACTTCACATACATGCGACTGAAGGCTGGCAATTCACCCAGTGTCGGGTCGTCGTTCTGGTTCGAGTCTGAAAACCGACTGCTGAGTTGATACGGTTCCGAAAGGCAGATCCAGCGAATCAACTGCTTCACGTCATAACCGCTTCGCATGAACTGCTCTGACAGTGACGCGAGTAACTCGGGATGACTGGCAGGGTCATGTGGACCCATATCGTCTACGCTACGAGTAAACCCGATCCCGAAAAAGTGTTCCCACATTCGGTTGATGAAAGCGGCGGCAAGCTGGGGCTGTTCGCCGGTTGTCATCAATCGAGCCAGTTCGACCCGACGGTTTGTCTCTGGACTGGCATCGACATCGTTGCCGTTGTAGCGAGGGTAGGCAACCTGCATCAGCCCGGTTTGAGTCTCAAAGTAGGTCGGCCCCCCCGCGTCTTGTGTCACGAGTTCGGTAAACCCCGACAACAAGCGTCCTGTATTGGGATCACGCCGTTGACGATAAACGCTGGTTGTCTGCTGAAAAAAACTGTTCAATTCCCAGAACGCAAGTTGTTTTGTCTTGTCAAACGGGTTGTTATGGCATTGATTGCAATGCACCTGGCGGCCGAGAAACAGCTTGGAACAGACCGCAGTCGCGGGTGTCGCATCGTTATTCAGATGAGCAATCAGAAAATTGGTCGCTCCGTTTTCTGCGTTATTCCCTTCTGCGGAAATCAGGTCAGCCACAATCTGATTCCAGGGTCGATTCCCGGTAAAACTGACCCGAAGAAATTTTTCGAAGGCTTCACGGTTGACCTGAGGATTTGATGATCGCCCAATCAGCAAATTCGTCCACTTCGTTGTAAAGTTCCGAGCGTACCCTGAATCGTTCAGCAATTCATCGACCAGCGTTCCTCGCTTCTGTTCTCGTCTATCAGCCAGAAACGTTTGCGCTTCGTGAACGGTGGGAACCCGTCCCATGATGTCGAGATAGACTCGACGCAACCATTCCGAATCGTCGGCTCTCGCTGACGGCTGCAACCCGAGTGCCGTCCATCGCGTCCGAAGTTCTTCACCAATCTGAGCAATCACTGTTTCACTAGAGACAGGTGGATACGATGGCGCTTCGTTCTTGGAAATCTCGGGTTGCAGTTCTTGAGTCATTATGGACTCGTGCGCCAACAACGGTTCATCGGAAGTGACCAACTCAGGCTCAGCGACCGGTTCGTCAATCGAAATCGGTGGTCCGTGCTTGCGCGGGATTGTCGAGCGAATCCTTTCCGTCGACGCAGCAGTCGCAATGTTTTTCGACACAGTGTCTGCAACAATAACCACGGGTCGATTGATGTGAGTCGGCCGTTGCCAGACCGCGAAAAGCATGATTGCCAGGCAGGCCGTCATGGCGCCAATCACCAGAGGCATTCGGCGACGTGACTGCTTTTTTGACACAGAACGAACGGCTGGCGTGATTTCCGCTGGAGCGACGTAAACGGGCATTTCATGAGACGAAAGCGGCTCAGGTGATCCTGCCCCGGCGGCATCCCAATAAAGAGTACCGTGGAGATCCATGTAAGTCAGGTACTGCCACCGAGCATCGGCTGATGTCAAAACCAGATGCTCCAGCCGAGACATCTGATCTGGCGTCAATCGATCTTCGCATAATCCCTCAAGCAGCAGTTGAAGCTCGGTCGGGGTTTGTTGAACGTTGCTCATGATGGAGCCTCGGCAGTCAATCGCTGTTGAATGCAGTCGAGTAATGACCTGCGAATCCGCCCCAATGACTGGTACACAGAATTCGCCGGTCGCCCGATCTGCTCGGCCAGATGCTTACCTCGTTCTCCTGGTGCATAACGTTGTTGAATCAACTCGCGGTCTTTTGGGCGTAACTTATTCAAGCAATCGGCCAGTGCCGCACGACGTGTTTCCAGTTCCTCTGATCGCTCAAGACTTGCCTGAGCCACCGTCTCTAGAAACTCGTCACTGAATACCAGCTTTTCTCGACGCTTTCGCGTTCGGTATTTCATCACCTCGAAATTAGCGATCTGACTGACCCATGCCAGAAAGTTCGTTCCAGGTTGGAATTTAGAACATTTACTCCAGATGACGACATTCGTTTCTTGCAGAATCTCCTCGGCATCCACCGGGTTGTGAACTTGTGACAAGATGTAAAGAAACAGACGTCGCTGATGATGAGTAAACAATTGAACGAACTCACCATTGGGCGAGGTCTCAATTCGCTTTTCATTAGCAGCGTTGTCAGACACGAAAATCACCGGGGGTTAACATGGGAGGGCTAGGCTTCTGCCGAGCCGTTGAGTCGATGTGTTTACCTAATTCGGGGCTCGGCGGGAGCCTCGCCCTCCCGTGGATAATCCTCGTGGCACGCGAAGGAACCGAGGGTTAGTTCTACAGGAACATCAGTGGGTTCGTGACAGCGGGGGACCATTGCTGGTCCCCCGCGATCTTACTTTCAGTTCGATTCCGCAGAAATCAGCCGATCAATTCCTGAATTGCGGTCCCACCGTTTGCCAGCTTCATCGGGCGACCGTTCTTTGACTTGTGGACGGTGTCCAGCGGAATTCCCAATGCGTGAGCAACCGTCGCCCAAACGTCACCAGGCTGATAGCTCTTGGAGCTCGAAACCGAAATCCCGTCCTTGTCGGTTTCTCCGATGGCCATTCCACCCTTCAGTCCACCACCACCGATCATCACGGACCAGCTGTTCGCCCAGTGATCGCGACCGACATCCTGATTGATGCGAGGTGTACGAGCGAATTCGCCCATCCAGACCAGAACCACGTCGTTCAGCATACCCCGTTGCTTCAAGTCAGAGGTCAAGGCAGCAATCCCCGCGTCCAGTGCGGGCAGACGCTGAGTCTTCAACGTCTGGAAGACGTTCGCGTGTAAGTCCCAGCCGCCGAAGTCGACTTCGACGAACGGAACACCCGCTTCGACCAGACGACGAGCCATCAACAAGCTGCGACCAAACTGTCCTCCGCCACCCATCATCCCACCCTGAGCCGGTGCGCCTGAATAAGCGTCGAGAACTTCCTTCTTCTCGTCGTTAATCTTGAAAGCATCCATCTGCTTCGACTTCATCAGGTTGACCGCTTTGACGTAGACGTCTTTGTGAGCCTGACCTGATTCACCTCGCTGTGAATGGATGAAGTTGTCTTCGACCGTTCCCAGCATCCGCAGCCGTTGATCCAAACGGTCTAGGCCAAGACCGCCCAAATCGGAATTTTCGATCTGGCCGGTGCCATTGACCAGAAATGGGGAATGCGTCATCCCGAGGAAACCAGGACTTGAACCACCTCCACCGATCGAGATGAACGCCGGGATCTCAAGGTCTTTTCTCTTTGATCCCACTTCATAGCTGACGACCGAGCCAAACGCAGGGTGAACCACGGTCGGGGTGGGAACATACGAGGTGTGCATGTAATAGCGACCACGACCGTGATCGGCTTCGCGAGTACTCATCGCACGAATCACCGACAAGTTGTCCATCACCTGAGCCGTCTTCGGCATGTGCTCGCTGATCTGCAGATCACCCTTGGTGTTGATCGGCTTGAATTCACCGCCATTCTTGGAATCGGGCTTCAAGTCCCAGATGTCGATTGACGGAGGACCACCGCTCATCCACATCAGTATACACGCCTTCTGGCGTCGCTTGAGATCTGCCGCGTTGGCTTTCACATGGGAAATAAAATCGAGCGCTGGCAGCGTCGCAGCGCCGGCTGCCAGATGTCCCATGAAATGACGCCGAGACATACCCGATGGTGTAACAAGACTCATAACTCGCTCCAATGTTTTAGACCAACACAAGTGGAAGAATTGACTGCCAGCGGCGGTCAGTGATTGATAATAAACTCGTTCGAATTCAACAAAGCCCAAAACAGATCCTGATAGACGGTCAGCGGATCGTGACTGTTATTCAGGAATTTTTGAGCAGCACCCAGTTCGGGCCTTGTTGGCATCCGACCCAATGCGGTCATATAAAGTCGCTGAATCTTCTGATTTTCGCTCCCCTTACCCGTCAACAGTTCGTGCAGGTGACTTCCTGCTTTGACGCTGACTGCGTCCTGAACCAGCGGCCCGTTCATCATCATCAGGGCCTGAGGAATCGTTCCGTCGAAGGAGCTTGATTCGCCACCATCGTCCGTACCGAACGTCTGCACGAACTTCTGAAGCCAGGTATGACGTTGAGCTTCAGCCTGCTCCCAGCCCGATCGGCCCGATTTGTGAGCGTTCGTCGCAATGATCAGCGAATCATACAGTTGCTCGGCCGTCATCGGTTTGACATAGACATGTGTGAACAACGCTGCTTCACCGATGGCGGGATTATCCCGAGCGTTTTTCTTCGTCGTGCGGCTGGTCAGATTGTACGGCTCGCTGTTGGCAATCCATCTCATGGCCTGCTTGCAATCGTATCCGCTCTTTACAAATTCTTCGCCGAGACGATCAAACAGGGCAGGGTGCGTCACAGGAATGTGAGTACTGATATCGTCGATGGGGTTAGTGAACCCGAATCCGAAAAAATGAGCCCATAAGCGATTGATATAGGCCACGGCGATCATCGGTCGATCGCCAGCCGTCATCAAACGAGCCAGTTCTTTGCGACGATCGGTCGACTCGTCAGGATTCACTTCGGTCCCGAAATAGGCGGGATACGCAACCTTCATCAGACCACTTCGTTTTTCAAAGTAGACAGGTCCCGAGAAATTCCTTTCGACGATTTCCGAGTAGTCGTCCACCATTCGACCGGTCTTTTGATCAAACCGACGATGATCAACTTTGGCAGTCTGTCGAAAGAAACTGTTGAACTGCCAGAACTGATCCTGCTTCCAGTCATTGAACGGATGATCGTGGCATTGAGTGCATTGAACCTGCATCCCCATGAACAGCCGAGTTGTCTTGGCCGTCATCTGAGCGCCGTCGTCCTGATCCTGCATCTGAGCCAGCAAAAAATTGGTCGCACCGTTTTCTTCGTAATGACCTTCAGCCGTCACAAGATCCGACACGACATCCTTCCAGGGACGGTTTTTGCCGAACGCCTCACGGAAGAATTTCTGCATCCCTTCGCGACTGACGCGACGAGGTGTCTGCTGTCCAATACACAGATTGGTCCAGATCGTGGTCCAGTTCCGCGTATAACCCGGGTCGTCAAGCAGTCGCTCGATCAACTTCGTTCGCTTTGCTTTGTCCTTGTCGCTCAGAAATTTTTCGACGTCTTCCACGGCGGGAATGTGACCAACAATGTCGAGATAAACCCGTCGCATCCATTCCGCATCGTCAGCCACAGGAGAAGGCTCAACTTCGTTGTCCTTCCAAGTCTGGCGAATCTGAGAATTGATCTCTTGAATGATGACGTCCGACGAACCGGTGGTGAATGTTTCACTCGCACCGACGTTAACAACAGTCAGAGCCATTGTCGCAGCGACGACTAACGAGGTAATTCCCCCGGAAGTGATCGCCTGCCGACAAAACCGGGACTGTAAGACCCGCCAGCCAGTCAAATTCATTATTGTCATTCCGAGTACCATGACCTGCCACTCCTGTACAACTCGAAAGCCGAAGAAGATCCCATTCGCAACTCGTTTTGCTATCGAAAAAACCAAGTTAAGAAGTATCCCCTGAAATATTAACAACATCCAGCGAAAAAAAGTTCGTTGCGAAAGTAGTGGAAGTTTTTCAGAATCTTCCGGAAAACAGCGCAAGTCGTTTTTTATTAACGCTTTACGTATTTCGTTGCGGTGGAGAAATGCGTTTGGATTGAGGGAAGGGCCGTCCGCTCGGTCATTTCAGCGTATTCCCGCGAGCGTGCTCAGCCCGTTCGCTCCACATTCTAAATCGAATCATCAGTCGACGTGTTTCAGAATCTCAACCCAGATCTGATTGACATTGAGTTTCGTGGCCCACGCCGTGACATCATCCCGATCAATCAAATGCTCGCTGACCTGAAGCATTCCAACAATATCACGAATATGTTTCTCCGATCCTCCTTCGGCGTAGTAAAGTAGTTTTCCGATAATTACATTCGATCCGACAAGCATGTCCTTGACGTTAAGATTTTCAAGCAATTCTGTCGCATAGAGTACGAGTTCAGCTTGTCCCACTCAGGAATCTTCCGGCGATCGCCCTTTGAACATCCACTTCGGTCCATTCCGGGTGTAACGTCGGAAAATGACCGGCAAGCCTCAATCGAACAAGACGATGGCTGGCAAATGCCATCTCCAGTCGCTCGGCAGGGGTCTTCAACTTCATCATCGCAATCACGTCGGGATCAGGAATCTTAATATGTCGTGGATTCAGGGTCCGATTTTTGGGTGGCGACATGGAAATTGGAACCGATTTAAGTTGACGAAGTCAAAGGCTTTATCGAACGATTAACGGCATCGCAAAAGGAAGTCGCCACCGAGCATAATTGCGACACGCACTTAAGTCACTTCAATTTTCTGGCAGACGAGAGTCCCGTCGATCCGACAGGCAATTCCTCCACCACTTTAGAATAGCCCGCCGATGACAATACACAACAATTGATTGAGCACAAATCACTGCCGCTCGTATTTCGGCGGCAATTCTTATATCAAACTTGTACTGCTGGCGAGTACAATCCTGGGACTCAGAAGAATCCTCACCTTGCTCCGAACGGATGAGTTCGATGGCGCGACGTTTGCCAATTTCAATCCGGTTGCGTTGGCTTTCTTTCGCCGCCATTGCGCCGATTGCCATCGTGAGTGGTCATTTCTTGATCGCCGCTAAGACTGTTCCGACAAAGCTGGAATTCAATCGCGATATCCGGCCGATTTTATCAGACAAATGCTTTATCTGTCATGGTCCCGATTCCGCCAAACGGGCGGCGGGACTTCGTTTGGATCAGCGTGATGCGGCGACGGCGAAACGTGATGGCGCCCGGGCGATCGTTCCTCACAATTCTTCGAAAAGCGAGGTTTACCGCCGCATCAACTCGACCGACCCCGACGAACAAATGCCACCGCCGACTTCCAGTCTGAAACTGTCCCTTGCCGAGATTGAAGTTCTGAAGCGATGGATCGATCAGGGTGCGGAATATCAGCCGCACTGGTCGTTTATTCCGCCGAAGGGAGTTGTGCCACCGATTACACGTCAATCGGCTGGATCTCGTAATCCGATCGACAGCTTTATCCGCACACGGCTTGATCGAGAAGGCTTTCATGCCGCGACTGACGCGGAAAAAACCACACTGATTCGACGAGTCAGCTTTGATCTGATCGGCCTGCCGCCGTCCTCGGCTGAAGTTGAAGAGTTCGTTGCTGATGTAACCGAGGATGCTTACGAAAGACTCGTTGATCGCCTGTTGGCTTCACCACGGTACGGGGAACGGATGGCAGCAAATTGGCTCGACGCTGCTCGCTATGCGGATACGAACGGATACCAGACAGACGGGCCACGATTCATGTGGCGCTGGCGAGACTGGGTGATTGACGCGTTTAATCAGAATCAGCCGTTCGATGAATTTAGCATCGACCAGCTTGCCGGAGACCTGATCGAAGCAAGATCGCAGCATGCGACACGTGACGTGAGCGGCGCGACATCGTCGCTTCATGATCCGGCGACCGCGAATGCTCGGATGATCGCCACAGGATTCAACCGCAATCACCGGGGAAATGCAGAAGGGGGGATTATCCCCGAAGAGTTCCGCATCGAATATGTCGTTGATCGAGTTGAGACCACCTCCACCGTCTGGCTTGGGCTCACCATCGGCTGCGCCCGCTGCCACGACCACAAGTACGATCCAATCAATCAGCGCGAGTTCTACCAGTTGTTTGCCTTTTTCAATCAGGTGCCTGAACCGGGAAAATACATCCGCAACGGTAACTCCATGCCGTATCTTCCGGCTCCGACTATGGATCAGCAGCGACGGCTGGAAACTCTTCAGCAGGAATCGACGGCGGCAGAATCGACATGGAATTTGATGCAGCCGGCGGTCCGGGCCGGGATGAATTCACTTGCCGCGAAGATCCGTGAACAAGGTGAACAAATCGATTGGAGTCTCCGCAAAGGACTCGAATCGCACGTCGCGCTGGATGGAAACAACCAGATCGAACGACCCGTCGTTCCGTTAAAACCGGTTCCGGTAAAGAATGTTGAGTCGCAAACCACATCGGCCTATGCACGTGTCGACGAGAAACTTGCTTGCGTCTGGCGAGGTGCTGCACCGGACTTTGCCAAAGGACGAATTGGACAAGCGGCAAATCTTGACGGTCAGCGATGGATCGAAGCGCCTGAAATCGCGGACTTCGGCGATGACGAATCGTTTGCGATTTCGTGCTGGGTCAAACCAAAAGAATCCGGTGCGATGACCATCCTCGCCAAAATGGATCACGACAATGCATCGCGCGGCTATGAATTACGTCGTGAAGCGAACGGCCGTCTTCAAGTCCTGTTCTCGGGCCGCATCCTCGACGATCTTATCCGCGTCGAAACGGAAGAGGTTCTCCCCGCCGATCAATGGTCGCACATCTTTGTTTCCTACGATGGATCAAGTGCCGCACGAGGTGTTGGCGTTCGGGTTAATGGAACAGCGGCAAAGCTGACGGTCCTGATCGATCTGCTCAGTAACCCGATCAAGGTAAAACCGCCGCTGTGTATCGGAGGTGGAGGGAGCGCGAAGCCGTTCGTAGGACAAATCGACGAACTTCGATGTTACCGTGGTCAGTTGACGACAGAAGCTGCGATCTCGCTGGCAGAAGGGGATTCGATTTCAGAGATCGCTGCCCGGCCAGTTGAAAATCAAAACCGAAGATCGTCGATCGAAAAGTTCAGCGAGTTCTATCTGGCAGAACATGCCCTGGAGAATGAACGCCGCGCACGGCAGAATCTTTACGATGCGAGATCCCGTTACCTGGCGTATCTGGCCACGATCCCGACGACAATGGTCATGGCAGACCAGGCAAACCCTCGCGAAACTCGCATGCTGAAGCGAGGTGAATACGACAAGCCGGGTGACCTTGTCGAAGCGGCAATTCCGAGCTCGTTGTTGCCGCCCCCCTCAAAAACCACTGACGCTGGCGAAGTCAGCCGACTTGATCGATTGGATCTTGCTCGCTGGCTTGTTACTCCCGGCAATCCACTCACTTCTCGTGTCACTGTGAACCGACTTTGGCAATCTCTATTTGGTGTTGGCCTGGTGAAGACTGCGGAAGATTTCGGAACCCAGGGTGAAACACCGACACATCCTGAACTTCTTGATTGGCTGGCTGTGGAGTTCAACGGACGGAACCAAGAGGGGACGAAAATCGAGAACGATCCGCCCAAGCACCAGCCGATCGTCGGTCATTCGAAATCCGAAAAGATTCCATCCACCTGGAACCTCAAGCACATTCTTCGGCAAATGGTCACATCGGCAACATACCGACAATCGTCCCAATTTCCAGAAGAATTAGGTCAACGCGATCCAGACAACCGCTGGCTGGCGCGAGGGCCTCGGTTTCGATTGCCTGCGGAAATGATTCGGGATGCGGCCCTCGCAACTAGCGGACTTTTGGTTGAATCGTTGGGCGGACCCAGTGTGAAGCCGTATCAGCCGCCGGGACTTTGGGAAGAACTGAGTGCTGATACAGTACCCGGTCCGTTCTCGATTTACGTGCAGGATCACGGAGCCAATTTGTATCGGCGCGGCGTGTATACGTTCCGCAGACGAACGGCACCGCCCCCGGCTCTGGCGATCTTTGATTCCTCGCCTCGTGAAGCCTGTCGAGTCAGCTTGCCTCGTACCAACACACCATTGCAGGCTCTTAACCTGATGAACGACGTGGCCTTTATCGAAGCCGCCCGAGTCCTCGCCGAACGGGCAATCAAACTCGGGGGGGCTTCCGCTCCATCCCGCCTCGAATGGGCCGTCCGTCGGATACTCTCACGTAGTCCCAGTGATCGCGAACTGCCTGTGCTTGTTGAAGGGTATGAACGACGACGTAAGGCGTATCAGGAACATCCGCAACAGGTCGAACAATTCCTGGCGCTTGGCGAGACCCCGAGAGATCAATCGATTGACCCAACAGAATTGGCTGCCTACACGGCCACGATGAGCGTGATCTTTAACACCGACGAGGCAGTTGTGAAACCATAAGAATTGTCCTGTTTCAACCGAAAGATTTCCGATGCGTGCATCGCTCAACAATTCGATTCTGCAAAGTTCCCGGCGAGCGTTTCTCGGCGGCGCAGGATGTTCGCTTGGTCTGACTGCGTTGAGTTCATTGCTGGCGGATGAAAGTCAGGTCGCTGAAAGAAGCGGCGAACAGATTGCCCCCGTGGCAAACGACCTGGTGCATGCGATCCCTCGGGCCAAGCGAGTGATCTTTCTATTTCAATCGGGGGCACCATCGCAAATCGAACTGTTCGATCACAAGCCGGAACTGGTGAAGAGACGGGGCGAAGACTTACCTGAATCGATCAGGCGAGGACAACGACTGACGAATATGACAGCGGGTCAGGACAAGTTTCCCGTCGTCCCATCCATGTACAAGTTCGCTCAGCACGGGCAAAGCGGCGCGACCGTCAGCGAATTGCTGCCGCATATCGCCAATGTGTCCGACGACATCTGTTTTATTAAGTCGCTGTATACCGAAGCGATCAATCACGATCCGGCGGTGACATTTCTGACGACAGGCGCACAATTGGCAGGTCGGCCGAGTCTGGGTTCGTGGCTATCGTACGGACTTGGTTCCGAGAATAAAGATCTGCCTGCGTTTGTCGTAATGCTTTCGCGCGGGACGGGTCGCCCGAATGATCAGCCACTGTACGATCGGTTGTGGGGCTCCGGTTTTCTTCCGTCGCAACACCAGGGTGTCAAACTGCGAAGCGGTGGTGATCCCGTGTTGTACCTGTCGAATCCACCAGGGATCGATCCTTCTCTGCGTCGCGGCATGCTCGACGACCAGGCTGCACTTAATCGAATTCAGCTTGAGCGAGTCGGTGACCCCGAGATTGAAACACGAATCAAGCAGTATGAGCTGGCATATCGGATGCAGACATCGGTGCCGGAACTTGCCGATGTCTCCAACGAATCGGCACACACGTTCGATCTGTACGGACCAGATTCGCGCAAGCCGGGCACTTTTGCCGCCAATTGTCTATTGGCACGTCGACTGGCGGAGCGAGGTGTCCGGTTCATCCAATTGTTCCACATGGGTTGGGACCAGCATACGAATTTGCCGGCTCAACTTCCGAACCAGGCCCGCGATATCGACCAACCTTGTGCAGCGCTGATCCGCGACCTGAAACAACGAGGACTGCTCGAAGACACGCTGGTTGTGTGGAGCGGCGAGTTCGGACGGACCGTCTACTGCCAGGGAAACCTCAGTGCTACGAATTATGGGCGTGACCATCATCCGCGCTGTTTCACAATCTGGATGGCGGGCGGGGGAATTCGTGGGGGAATGACACACGGAGAGACTGACGACTACAGCTACAACATTGCTCGCGATCCCGTCCATGTGCATGACCTGAACGCCACGATTCTGCATTGCCTGGGGATTGACCATCATCGTCTGACGTTCAAGTTCCAGGGCCGCCACTATCGTCTGACCGACGTGCATGGCGAGTTGATCCGTCCGGTGCTGGCGTGAGAGACGAGCACGTCCTTGACTTCCACAACGGTGTCTGATTTAACAATCGAATTCGGTTCGTAACGACATCCCGTTTGTCTGAACTCTATCTGAGGCTCTGATCTTGCCGATCATTCCTGCTTCTGAACCTTCAAAGACTTGGACGGATCGCACTGTCGGCTTCAGTTCCGCCGTTCTTGATCGAATGGAGTCTGCCGTGGCTAATGTGCGCGAACGGCTACTGCGAGCGACATCGGCGCTCAATCATGCCGGAATCCCGTTTGCGGTCTGCGGTGGGAACGCGGTTGCCTCGTGGGTGGCAACGGTTGACGAAGGGGCTGTCCGAAACACTCGCGACATTGACCTATTGGTCCGTCGAAGCGATCTAGATTCAATCAAAACGACCCTGGAACAAGCGGGTTTTGTTTTTGATATCGTATACGACGTCGTACTTTTCCGAGATGGTCCTGATGGAAAGCCAAGCGAGGGGATTCATCTTTTGTTCGCAGGTGAAAAGACTCGTTCGGAACATCTTTTGCCGGCTCCTCAGATTACTACCGTGGATGATCCGGCAAAGTTTCCCGTCATCGCATTGGAATCGCTGGTCACGATGAAACTGATGTCGAACCGGGACAAAGATCGAACTCACCTGCGGGATTTGATCGGGGTCGGGCTGATTGATTCGACATGGCCGATGAAGTTGCCAAAAGAATTGGCCGAGAGATTGCAGCAGATTCTCGACACGCCTGATGCATGATGATCTAATGCGTTTCAATTCCTGCATTTCACGCTTCGATGAATTCCAACTCAGTTTCGAGATGCCTCCGTGTCGATCATGCGATTCCTGTTGCTGCTGTCGATTGTCGTATTCGGCACTTCGCTGACTTCGGCCCAGAACTGGCCTCGGTATCGTGGCGCTGATGGTTCGGGAGTATCGGAGGCCAAAGGGTTTCCGACGTCGTGGAGTCAGGGGGATTACGAGTGGGTCGTCGAACTGCCCGGTGAAGGGCATTCCTCACCTGTGATCTGGGATCGGGATCTGTTCGTGACGTCTGCCACCGATGAAGGGCGTGTTCGGTATCTGATGTGTCTGGACGCCGTTACGGGAAATATAAAATGGACTCGTGCGGCGGGCTTTAACACGAACCCCAAACACGCCAAAAACAGTTTTGCTTCAAGCTCACCCGCGACCGATGGCGAACGAGTCTTCGTCGCCTTCGCGGATGAGGAACGGTTCGGCCTGGCAGCCTATGATATCGAGGGTAACCTTCTCTGGCGGAACTGGCTTGGCCCGTTCCTCAGCCGTCATGGCCAGGGGACTTCACCGATTGTCTTTGAAGATCTGGTCATCATTCCAAACGATCAGGACGGGCCAAGTTCGATTGTGGCCTATGATCGTCGCGATGGTCGGCTGGTCTGGAGTTCACTCAGAGCCGCTCGGGAAGCTTCGTATGCGACTCCTCTGTTAATTGAACTTCCTGGAAAGAAACCGCAGTTGATCTGTTTGAGCGGCGCGACCGGTTTGAGCAGTCTCGATCCCTGGTCTGGCGGGTTGAACTGGTCGACAGCGGAATTGCCCAAGCGAACCGTCGCGTCGCCAACTTACACGTCTGGACTGGTCTATGCGATCTGCGGCGAGGGAGGAAAAGGGGTTCGCATGATTGGAGTTGATCCATCGGGAAGCGGGGAGATCGAGACCACTCATATCAAGTTTCGGCGAGATAAGGATCTTCCCTATGTGCCCGCCGCCGTGGGAGTCAACGATTCCGTATTTCTCTGGACTGATAACGGGGTCGTGATTTGTCTTGATCCGAAAACCCAGAAAACTCGTTGGCAGGAACGGGTTGGAGGAAATTTCAGCGGTTCGCCAATCTGTGTGGACGGCAAGCTGTATTGTATTGAAGAGTCCGGTAAAGTGATCGTGGTGGATGCTGGATCGGAATATCGACTGCTTGGTGAAAATCCTATCGGAGACCCCAGCTACTCGACTCCCGCCGTGGCCAACGGGCGTCTGTACCTGAGGTCCTTTCACCGACTTTCATCGTTACGATCTTCGCTCCCGGAATGACACAATCGAATTTTCCAATTTCCCCAAAACAATAAACAATATGAAGGAATTGAGAGATGCCCGCTTGGCCCGGCGGCCCATGTCCGCAATGTGGCGACGATATGCCACAAAATATGATTCACTGTCGCACATGTCGCCAGCTCCTGAATTTGGAGCTGGAGAAAGACAGTGTCGAAGTACCGACTTTTTTCCCGCTTCAGGAGGTCGAAAGCGTGGTTGAAATTACCCCGGTGGGATTGTTCGTAGAATGCACCAGTTGCCACCAGGAACTGAAAATCAATCGGAAATATCTGGGCCAGCGGGTGCAATGCAAATTCTGTTCTGCAGATTTCAAGCTCGACCCGACCAGCAACGCCGTTATGGGTGCCGATTCGTACTCGCAGTGCCCCCACTGTCAGGAGCAATTGCGCTACTCGAGTAAATACATCGGTGCAAAAGTCGCATGCCGTTTTTGTAGCGGCAAAGTTCACATCGTAAAGCCGGACTAAGCAAATCAAATTGATGTGGATTGGTCCACCAGGGATCTGTTCATTTGATTCGTTGCGTGCGTGAAGCTTTGCCATCCGATTTTGTGGTTAACCGACATTAATTCTACGAATTTGCGTTTTTTGATTTGGCGCGAGCCATTTTTCTGTGCATGATGTTTTTGCGATGACCACTCATTTCTAATTTCTCATCAACGGTTCATCGGAATTTAAGTCGTAATCTGTTCCAAATCTTGGATTTCTCGTTTCGTTTTTGATTCCCAATTCCTTTTCTGGAGACTTTTGAGATGGTCAAACAAAGTGGTCCACTGCGCAAGCGAGGATTTACGCTGATCGAATTGCTGGTCGTGATCGCGATTATTGCGGTGCTGATTGCACTACTGTTGCCAGCCGTGCAGCAGGCCCGTGAGGCCGCTCGGCGGACGCAATGCAAAAACAACCTGAAACAAATCGGGTTGGCTCTCTTCAATTACGAGAGTACGTTCTCGATGTTCCCTGTCAACTCGTTTTGTACGATCTCATTGGCATCAGGTGGGTTATCCTTCACGCAGACAACGTCCGGTGGTGTCGCGCTTTTGCCCTATATCGATCAGATGCCGATCTACTCACAATGGAATGCGAGCCAAACACAGTGGGATACGACCAGTTCCAACAATGGGAACTTGTTGACGACGTATCTTCCTGCGTGGCGTTGTCCATCCAGTGCAGGTGGTAATTCTGGAACGCCTCCTTCGGCTGGTGGTTCTCCTTCGTCAAGTGGCACTTTTAACTCGGTCTACATTCCGTCCGGTACCGTGCTAAAAACTGGATTCCCAGGAACAAAAGCGGCGATCAGCTGGAAGGCGGGAATCTCCGATTATATCTGGGTCGATGGATGTCGCGAAAACTTTTTGAGTAACTACGAAACGGGCCGTTCACGCGGCGGGATGTTTTACGACACGGGTGCTTCTCCCGCAGACGCGATCACGGCAGGTGCGGTTGGATCCGCTTTGGCCGGTCAATATGTGACGTCACGACCTGCGAACGTCACGGACGGACTATCCAATACGTTTGCGCTCTATGAAAAGGCGGGACGAAACAACGTCTGGGTGAATGGTCAAATGCAGCAAATGAGCAGCACAATTCCAGGAATTCCTGCACAAATCGTTGCCAATTCGATCAATGGCGGCGGCGGCTGGGGTGATTTCTTTAATTATGAATGGGCGGCCGGCGTCTTGCCTCAAGGATATGATGCCGGAAATGGCGGGACCTGTGTCGTCAATTGTGCGAACACGAATGAGTCAGGAATCTACGCTTTCCATACGGGTGGCGGCCATGCACTTTTTGGAGATGGAACAGTTCGTTTTATCAGCGCGAATATCGATGCTGGCGCATTTGCCGCAGCCTGCACAGCAGCTGGAGGTGAAACCACCACAGCTGGGAGCTTCTAATCGACAAACGAGATTGTCTGTTGGACTCGAATTTTCCCCGAGATACAATGCGTCACGAACAATGAAACTGTTCGTGACGCATTTTTCTCGCTGGATTTTGGCAAAAGGAATTCAGGAAGGCGAGGTTCCACCCGGTTCGCGCAGTCAGTAATGCTACGACTTCACCGCTCGAAGTGAGCCTCGCCCTCCCAAACCCTTCGCCTGTATCGGTCATAGATTTCAATTTGCGTTGCCGATGATCAAACTCTTGCTGTGGAGCAGATCGTTGGCGTAGGAGTCGGTTGATGATGTTGCATCGGGTTCTTTGTCTATCATTGCTGTGCGCAATCTTCTGTTTGCCTTCATGCAGCGGGCGACGATCAGGGCCTAAAATCAAGAAAGTTCCTGTCGTACCTGTGCAGGGAACAATCAAAGTCAACGGTAACCCTGAGGCTGGTGTCATCGTCCGATGTGTCCCGCTTGGCACGTTTGAACCGAGTGAATTAACGAACGCTCTCGGCGGGCGTACTGACGATGACGGAAATTTCACGCTGGGCACTTATGAAATCGCGGATGGCGTGCCACCATCCGAATACGCACTGATATTCGTTTGGCCGCCCGAGACCCTAAAGCGACAATCAAGGGCGGAAGAAGAAAAAAGCGATCGACTGAAGGGGAAGTACTCGAAAGTCCCGAATGCATTAGTGAAGATCAAGGTTGAAGACGGAAACCCGCTCATTCTGGATGAGATTGAATTGACGACAAAATGATTGGTCGTCGAAATTCATAGGAACTGAGCCCGCTGGAGTCGTATTACTGGACTCACGGTCGTAAGTTTTTGCATTCGATGAATTGTTGCTGATCGAGTTTTTAGCGGAGCGGATGGCCAGCATTCTGGCTCGGAAGCGAAAAATCATAACACGCGATGTCGTACCGCAGAGCATCGACGGTTCTCATCCCCAAAGTCGGCAAGTAACGAGATCTTTTGAGTACCGATTCGTAAACATGTTGCTCGAACTAGAAGGGGACATTCCGCTTCTACGGAAGCGGCATTCGCTCAAAAGTCTCCTCGCTTTTTTGCAGAGGCAAATTCCTTGTTGCAACCTTCGGTATTGTTCGTTTTTCCGAAATGCGTTCGTCAAAATTGCGGCGTATTTCGTTCGTCATGGAATGAAAATCGAAATTTTGTCCAGTAAATTACGCAAAACCCTTTTTCGTTGAGACGAGAGAAGTCGTTGTTATTTACGATAACTTCATGGATCATTAACAATTTCTTCGTTGCCTTTTGTGTAAATATCGCCATGATCCTGCGTTGGCTCGTTGTCTATCAGTCATCGTTTTGTTTTTGGGGTCGTTTCAATGGTTAATCAATCGGGTTCGAAGCGAAAATCAGGATTCACGTTAATTGAATTGCTGGTGGTGATCGCGATCATCGCGGTGCTGATTGCATTGCTGTTGCCTGCAGTGCAGCAGGCGCGTGAAGCGGCCAGGCGAACCCAGTGCAAAAACAATTTGAAGCAGATTGGTCTGGCGATGTTCAACTACGAGTCCACGAATTCGCGATTTCCAATCCCCGCGTGGTACTCGATGAAAAACGCCACGGGTTACGGAGGGATGTTGAGTTCCACAGTCTGGTCGCTGGGGATCTTGCCGTTTATCGATCAGGCACCGACGTACAATCTTTACAATCAAAATTATTCCGCCTACGAACCAGTCAACGCCTCGGCAGGTCAGACTCAAATCAACGGATATCTGTGTCCGTCAACTCCGCGAACGGGCAAGTCGATCAATCAAGTAAATCCATATGCTGTTGCCGGCGGCCTGTCGACGGCACCGTGGGTTCTGACGAATGCTGGAGCGATCGATTATATTGCCACGATTCAGGTTCAAGGTGCGTTCCTCGACCTGGTCAATAACACGTCTGGTTCCTCAAGTTTAGATGGTTGGGGCGTCGGAGGCACCACCGTTGGCGGCGTGACGCTCAATACGGCGACAGGCGCCCGGATTGCAGACATCATGGACGGAACCTCAAACACGATGATGATCGGTGAACTCAGTGGGCGTGACGTGCTTTATCGAACCGGAAATGTAACGGTTTCCGCTACGACCGACACTGAAGGGGTCTGGCAGGCTGCTTTCGGGGGCGGCGCCTGGGTTGATCCTGGTAACGGACAATGGAAGTTGTCAGGTCGCAATTTTGATGGGTCGAATACTGTCGGCCCTTGTACGATTAATTGCTCAAACGCACGAGTCAAATATGGTGACCCGACACAGTATTCGGCAGGGCTGTATTCGTGGCACACTGGTGGCGCAAGCGTTTTAATGTGTGATGGATCGGTCCGATTTCTCAGCCAAAACATTGATGGTCGGACGATCGCTGGACTCGTCACGGCACGGCAGGGTGAAGTGATCGGCGATTATTAATCGCGGAGTCGTTTCCAAATATAATATAAAGATGCGGGCTTTTTGGCCCGCGTCTTTCGTTATTTACCGAGATCACCGAACGTCATCTGAGTTTGGGTTTCGTTCAATTCAATGCCCTTGACTGCGTCGCTTAAAGTAACGTTTGCGCAGCATTCGGTCTGCACACGAGTTTTTGATTTATGATAGGAAAAGCAATGCAGTTGCGATTCGTGTTCAGGACGTTCTTGATCTGTTCGGTATTGTCTTTTGGCTGTACGGAAAAGCAAAGAGGTGGGCCGCGACTGACGACGACGCCAGTCATTGGAACGGTTGAGGTTGATGGCGAAGCGGCGGAAAACCTGACTGTCGAATGCCATCCAGAACCTGGCGCTGAGATCAAACACCCGGTGATCGCGAACACTGACAGCGAAGGCCGTTTTTCGATTGGCATGTATCAAAAAGGGGACGGACTTCCCGAAGGGACATACCGTTTGACTTTCAAGTGGGAAGAATTCGGATTGCCGATAAAAGATAAATTGAATCGCGCCTTTGCCGACCCATCTAAATCGACGTATAAAGTGACCGTGGTTGCCGGCGAACCAAATGATCTTGGGGTCATCGAATTGTCGACAAAAAGCTCAAAGTAAAACCAATTATTAAGAAAAGCTGCGAGATGAACTTGAAACGATCGATTTCATTTTTGTGCGTTGCCCTGTGTTGGGGAACTTTCGCGTTTGCCCAGGCTCAACCCGCTCCGGTCGCGTCGCCATTGCAGGATTATCTTAACATCCCTGACAAGGTATTCGGCTGGAAACTCAATGAAAAAATCGACAACCCGCTGGGGAAGATCTACGACGTCGAACTGACGTCGCAGGCGTGGATGGATATGACGTGGAAGCACGTCATGATGGTCTATGAACCCTCGGAATTGAAGCACAAAGATCACGTCCTGCTGTTCATTACAGGGGGCGGACACCTGAATAAGCCCAACGAAGGGGATCGGGTCATGGGCCTGATGCTCGCCCGGCTTTGCGGTGCTCGCGTGGCGATGTTACATCAAGTCCCGAATCAACCGCTGCTGGGCGGACGAAACGAAGATGATCTGATCACTGACACCTTTCTGTTCCAACTGGCGACCGGGGACAAACGCTGGCCACTGTTGTTTCCCATGACAAAAAGCGCAGTCAGGGCAATGGACGCAATCGAACAACTGGCGACGCAGGAATGGGGTTCATCCGTGAAAGGATTCGTTGTCACCGGCGCATCCAAACGAGGTTGGACGACCTGGCTGACAGGTGCATCAGACAAACGCGTCATCGGTATCGCTCCGATCGTGATCGATACGTTGAACTTCCCCAAGCAGATGGATTACCAATTAGAAACATGGGGTCGCTACAGCGAACAGATCGAGGATTACGAACGCAAAGGTCTGATCAAGCACCTGAAGGAAGATCCCGATTTTCCTCTTTGGCGCTGGGTTGATCCCTGGTTCTATCGTGCCCATCTGACACTTCCCAAGCTGATTATCAACGGGACCAACGATCGTTATTGGACGGTCGATGCGCTGAATCTTTATTGGGATGATCTTTCCGGCGTGAAATACATTCGATACGTTCCCAACGCAGGTCATAATCTTCAAGGGGGCCGCGAGGGTGCGCTCACAAGTTTGGCAGTCTTCTTCCAGCATGTCGTAGAAGGAAAACCGGGACCTTCCGTCGAATGGAAGCATGAGACGGTTGGTGATTCATTTCAGTTGACAATCCAGTCGAATACTCCACCAACGGGGGTCCGGCTTTGGACCGCGTCATCCGCCACAAAAGACTTCCGCGAATCGAAGTGGACGTCGCAGCCCATCAAGTCGACGAATGGATCCTACGTTGCGTCTATCCCCAAGCCGGCAGAGGGGCATGTCGCCCTTTATGGTGAGATTCAGTTCAACGCGTACGGTCAGGAATACTCGGTGACAACCCAGATCCGACGCGAATGAAACTTCTTGTGCCACTGAATGACCGTCTTCGGTCACTCAGTCTGTTTGAATCGCGAGCTTACAAGGCGAAGACACTGTGTCGGAGAAGGCTCCGATGCAGTGGCACCACCCTTTATCAATCAGGAATCCTGTGGTGACATCGACTCGACCCTCGTTACGTGCTGGCATGGTCGGCATGGGCATGATTTTTGACGAGACTTATCGACCATTTTTCGAACGTATTCATCGTGAAGGATTATACGATCACCGGTTCGGGGCCATCGATGTTCCGTTGACCGCCGTTGCCTCCAGAACCGGACATCGGGCCGACGCGTATCGAAAACAAGCGGGTTCAAATATTCATCCGTTTGTCAGCTTTACAGGCAATCAATCCGTCGATCAATTGATTGGAGCAGGAATCGATTTCGCCTGCGTGGCCACTCCCGACAATCGTCATTTTGAAGCCGCAAAGAAACTGCTCGAAGCGGGCATCCATGTCCTGATCGAAAAGCCTTCCGTTCTTTTTCTGCGAGAATTAGAAGAACTGACAGAACTCGCCAGGCGAAAAGGATTACTCGCAAAAGTGGTCTACCACAAGTTGTTGGACCCTGATCACAAGAAGCTGAGGACCCTTGTCGCGGATAACGTGCTGCGTCACGTCAACAATGGCTATTGTTCACTTCTCGAACCGAAAGTAATTTCGGGAAGCCAATTCTCGGAATGGATCACCGGTCGTAATCCAGGCACCTATGTGGCAGTGCATTACATCAAGTTGATCGATTTCACTTTTGGTGGCCGGTTGAAAACCGTTACGGCGACGGGTCAGCGTGGTATCGTCGGCCCCAAGCACGGCCCGACTTGGGACAGCACCCAATTGCGGATGATCTACGAATACGACGACGGACGCGAAGCGGCTTTTGATATTCATACCTCATGGGTCACCCCCGACAATTTCCCCGGTTACGTCGAGCAAGAAGTCCAGTTCCGATTCGACAATGGGATTTGGAACGGCCATTCACGCAAACGTGGGGTCGAATGTACCGTCGAAGGCGAAACACCGATCACTCGCAAGATCACCATGAACAATCACTACAACGGAACGTTCCTCGAACCCTGGGGCGAACGTTCGCAACGAGGATACGGCGTTGAAGTTCTGGAACGATTTGCCAGGGAACTGGCCTACGTGAAGTTTGGCGGACCGGACAGTGAACGACTGAAGCGATACGAACAGATTCAGTCGCTTGCTTACAACGATCTTTCCGCAGACTGGCAAACCGTTGCGGCAGTTCAAGCACTCGAAGCGATTCTCGAACGACAAGCGGCCGGGGAGTCCGACTGCGTTGTAAGAATCGGTGATCCGCATGGCAAACTTGTTCTTTATCGACCGGGGCAATCGATACCAACGGTTTTGAGTTGAGCTGGAGAAGCTGTAGGGTGGCGTCGAGTCTTCGAGGTCCACCAAATGATTGGCGAATTTGGTTTTGGGGTCGGGTGTTCAAAATTTCAAAATTGGCCAGTGGAGCGATTTTCACGCTCATAGAATCTTTGGGGCCAATTTTGAAATTTGAACACCCGACCCCCTCTTCGGAACCTTGGGATGTCTGATTCATGTGTGGTTTGGCCGGATTCCTGAATGCCTCGCGGAACCAGGCCGCTGACGCGATGCTTTCGATCGTCGGTCGAATGGCTGACACACTGCTGCATCGCGGTCCCGATGACATGGGAACATGGTGCAACGCCGAAACCGGAATTGCCCTCGGTTTTCGTCGATTGTCGATCCTTGATCTCTCGCCATTAGGCCATCAGCCGATGACCTCGTCCTGCGGCCGTTTTGTGATTGCTTTTAATGGTGAGATTTACAACCACGATGAGCTGCGCGACGAACTGGTCGCAGACGGTCGACCGTTTCGAGGCCGATCGGATACGGAAGTCCTCGTCGAAGGATTCGCCGAATGGGGAATCGAACCAACGATCAAACGTTGTCTCGGCATGTTCGCGATCGCTGCCTGGGATAATCACCGGCAAGAACTGACGCTGATTCGTGACCGGCTTGGCAAGAAGCCACTTTATGTTGCCAAGTTTGGCCCGACAGTCCTTTTCGCTTCCGAATTAAAAGCCCTGCGTGCTCATCCCGCATTTCGCGGTGAAATTAATCGCGAAGCGATCGGTGAATTCCTGCGACAGTCGTATTTGTCCAGCCAATCAATTTATCGAAATATCATGCCAGTTCGACCTGGGACATCCATCACAATCAAACTGGACGACGACCAGTTCTGGTCGGAGTCAACGATTCCCAGAGAACAGGAGTACTGGAGTTTTCGGCAAATTGTCGCGAATCGAAAAATCCAGCAATTCACTGGTTCGTATGACGAAGCGGTTGAACGTCTCGATCAACTTCTGACCGACGCAGTCGGTCGTCGGATGGTGGCTGATGTGCCACTGGGAGCGTTTCTTTCGGGAGGAATCGATTCGTCGCTCGTCGTCGCCTTGATGCAGAAGCAGTCATCCCGTCCGGTGAAAACATTCACGATCGGGTTTGAGGAAGAAGCCTACAACGAAGCACCGTTTGCCAGGCAAGTTGCCAATCATCTGAAAACAGACCATACAGAGGTCATCGTCACATCGAACGAGGCTCGGGATGTCATCCCGTTGCTTCCGCAATTGTTCGATGAACCGTTCGGGGATTCGTCAGAGATCCCGACGTATCTTGTCAGTCATCTCGCACGACGTCACGTCACGGTTGCATTATCCGGCGACGGCGGTGACGAACTCTTTTGCGGATACCGGCGCTACTTTGAAGCGCTCGATCCGTTTTCAGCGAATGATTCGACAACGAGAAGCGCGTTTCTGCGGATTGCCGGCTTATTGCATTCAATGCCTCCCTTCGTTCGGACATCGTTCGGACGAACTTGCCAGGTCGCGGGACGTCTTCCGCTTGGTCGTCTTGCGACACTGTTTTCGCGGGCGTCTGATGTTTTGAATGAAAAAGGGCCGAATGATCGTTATCTGCGAAATATGTCACATTGGCGAAATCTGGACAAAGTCGTCGTGGGGTTGTCGCATACCGATCGCGATTGGGCGGCGATATTAACGGATGAAGATCCCTCGCTTGCGCGTCGGGCTGAGGTTTCAACGAACTTTTCTAATGTGGCGGCATCCGAATTATTCCAGCAAGGCTGGCAAGCTTACGACACTTTGAATTATCTACCTGGTGACATCCTCACAAAGGTTGATCGTGCGAGTATGGGAGTGTCGCTGGAAGCAAGAACGCCGCTGCTCGATCATCGTGTTGTTGAATTTGCCTGGTCTCTACCCCATGCTTTCAAGGTTCAAGGACGTAGCGGAAAACGAATCCTGCGAGACGTTCTGGCCAGGTATGTTCCTCGCGACTTGTTCGAACGACCGAAAGTCGGTTTCGGAGTTCCGATCGGCGACTGGCTACGAGGACCGCTTCGCGATTGGGCCGAAGACCTGATCAATGAAGCTCGCCTGAAAAGAGAAGGCTTTTTTAACCCCCAACCGATCCGACAAAAGTGGGCCGAACATCTTCACGGTCGTATTGACTGGTGTTATCTGCTGTGGGATGTCCTCATGTTTCAGGCCTGGCTGGAAAAGTACCCATAGCCTGACAGATCACGATTCATCAGCATGAACCGACCCTGTCCATCCTCGGAACTTGGGAATACCGCAAGGTGACGAAGAATTCACTGAAAGACTTCAGGATGGACATCGATCCCGCTTTATCCGTACGCTATCATCTTGGTGAATGTTGATGCGAAGTTTGCGAGGGTGAGTCATGCTTAGTCTGCTGGGAACACGGCATCGATTTTGTGACGGGATGAGTCGCCGGTCGCTATTGAAGATCGGTGGCTTGGCCATGGGTGGTCTCAGCCTGCCCGAACTCTTGCGTGTGGAAGCAGCGTCAGGGCGGACATCGCACAAGTCGGTGATCATGGTGTTTCTGTCTGGCGGCCCACCGCACCAGGATATGGTCGACTTGAAAATGGACGCCCCGGTTGAAATCCGTGGTGAATTCCAGCCGATCGCCACGAAAGTTCCCGGCATCGAAATATGTGAATTACTTCCGTTGCTTGCGCAGCGCATGGACCGACTGGCGATTATCCGTTCACTGGTCGGTTCCGAAGGGCGTCATGCCGCGTTCCAGTGTATGACTGGACATAGTGTGAATGGCCAACCGGCAGGTGGATGGCCGTCGTTTGGCGCTGCGGTTTCCAAGATCCAGGGGCCGGTTGAACCAGGAACGCTCCCTTTCATCGGGTTGTCTCCCCGCATGAAGAATGCCGCTTGGGGTGACCCCGGCCAGGCAGGCTTCGCCGGACAAGCTCATGCACCGTTTGCGCCGAATGCAGAACAGGCCCGACTTGGACTGGCTGGCATCAGCGTCGAAAGCCTGCGGAATCGCAAACAACTGCTCAACGAGATCGATCGCTTGAAACGCGAGGCTGAAGTCGGTGGTGCACTGGTCGGTTTGGAATCTCAATACCAGGCGGCTTTCGGAATTCTGACCTCCAGTAAACTGGTGGACGCGCTCGACCTTGAGCAGGAAGACCCGCGCGTCCGGGACATGTATGGACGAGGTGCGACCGAGAACGCAGGTTATGGCGATGCGGGCCCGCTGATGAACGATTACCTGCTTGCAGCGCGGCGACTGGTCGAGGCAGGTGCACGCGTCGTGACACTGGCGTACGGTCGCTGGGACTGGCACGGTCGACCGCATGGAACGAATTTTGAAAACGCCCGCGACCATTTACCGATTCTGGATCAAGGACTGTCCGCCCTGTTGGATGATTTGAAAGATAAGGGTTTAGACAAAGACGTCACGGTGATTGTCTGGGGAGAATTCGGTCGCACACCTGTCATCAACAAGAACGGCGGTCGAGACCACTGGCCTCAGGTTGCGTGTGCCATGCTCGCCGGAGGAGGTTTGCGAACGGGCCAGGTGATCGGATCGACAAATCGTCTGGGTGAACATCCCAAGGAACGCCCGGTCCATTTTCAGGAAGTCTTCGCCACGCTGTACCGCAGCCTGGGAATTGATGTTGTCCGCACAATGCTTCCCGACGTTTCGGGCCGCCCGCAATACCTGGTCGATCCCATTTATGAGCCGCTGCCGGAACTGGTCTAGTGTTTTATGTTACGGTTGGAACGAATCAGAACGTTGACACACGGTAATGCCGTTTACTGGACCGCGTTCTCTCCTGACGGCAAGCAGTTGGCGACCGCCAGTCTCGACAACACTGTCCGACTGTGGGACGCGTCAAACGGTGAACTGTTCGCGACACTCAAAGGACACGGCGACGGTGTGGCATACGTCGGGTATCTGGCAGATGGTCGGATTGTCACGGCCAGTCTGGACCGGACTTTGAAGCTCTGGCCTGCTGACGGGGGAACCGTGCAGGCGACGTTCAGTGGTCATCAGGATTATCTGTCGTGTGCCGTAGCGGCTCGCACAGGAACACTATTGGCATCCGGCGGGTTCGATAAGACCATTCGTTTGTGGGACGCCCAGACTAATGCACCCGTGGCCGTTTTGAACGGTCATGATGGAAACCCTCAGTGTGTGGCGATCAGCGGTGACAGTAAACATGTCGCCTCGGGTGGCGATGATCTCTCAATCCGATTGTGGAGCGTCGAATCGAAATCATTGACAAGGACGATCACCGGGCATTCCAAGGGAGTCGAAGGACTGGCGTTTTCGCCTGACGATAAGTTACTGGCATCTGCATCAGCCGATGGCAATATTCGAATATGGACGAAGTCAGGCGAATCCGTATCAACACTGGAATCAAATTCCGGCCTCATAAAGTCAGTCGTGTTTTCCCCCGACGGAAGATGGCTGGTCTCAGGTGGAGCCGATGGAATTCTGCGAGTATGGGAACCGGCCAGCTCTCGAATGCGGCTGTCCACCCCGGCACATAAGAATACCGTTTACGGCGTGGCATTCAGTCCCGACGGAAAACAACTCGCCTCCGCAGGATTTGATCGTAAGATTCATGTCTGGTCCGTGACCGACACAGTCGGCTGATGCGCGTCGCACAACGGGTTTAGAATAGGATTACCGTTCTCGCGTTGATCCGGAGTTCGAAGCGGACGGCACAGCCGTTTGATGCACGTCGCACTACGGGTTTAGAATGCGATGACCGTTCGCGCGCTTTTGATCGGGATTGCGAAGCGGCTGATGTCGCTATCTACAGGCGAAGCAATTTGCGCAACTCGGGAATGCGTGGGATCAGCTCCTCTTCTGTGACGATCCCGTCCTGATTTGCGTCGATTTTATCAAAGATGGGCCTTTGGGTAGGATCAACTTCGTCTCGTGTTACCTGACGGTCTTTGTTCTTGTCGAACATACTAAAGATTTTTTTAGCAAGTTCCTGGTCAGCCACATTTTCCGAACCCTTAGGGATCGCGATATCGAAGTAACCGAGATGCATTTCATCCCAGGATTGATCACCCCATCTTACTGTCTTCGATGGGTCGGGATTTGCGAGATTATTTGGTGAATTGTCATAAGTGGAATATGTTTTCAGCTTCGATCCCCGAGGGATGATTCTCGGTTCAGCCAGACGATAGGCTGTTTGCCAGTTGAAATCGTAATGCGGCACATCGAGCAATGTTTCTTGCGTTCCGTCAGGCAGCGTCAATTCGTAGCGGAACGATTTGCCTCGCAAGTGCATATGAGGTGACATTGAGAGCAATATCAGATCGGCGGGAGCCGTCACAACCTGGGATTGGAAGGGCTGATTGTCTAATTGAGGCTCAATCTTGAATCGCCTGTTAATGGTCGTGGCGGTTTGAACTTCGTGCGTGACTTCAGCGGGATCGGCGAAAACCAGGCCGATCCGGGTTCGATCCTCGCAAGCGACTCCGTTTGGCGTGTAATGCATTTGGAAGACAAATTTCGCTCCCGCAGGAATTTTCTTGGCCATCCCTTTCGGAAATGGCGTAATACGCAGACCTGGAACGAATGCCGTGACCATCTGCCGTTCGGAATCCTGAACTTTTCCGTCGGTCGTCATGAACACGATCACGTGATGCACAACTTCGCGATTGCCAGGAATCACTTCAGCTGAGGTCAACCATTTGTCTTCCGTCAAACGGGAATCGGCAGTGAAATATTGATAACGAACCGTTCCTTCGGCGGGCACTTTGTACGGTGTGTCGGACATCCAGACGATATGGTCAGGTTGACGAGGTAACTGCCAGCCTTCCGTATAGGTTTTCGGTGGCGGCAAATCGGCAGAATTTCCTTCCGGTGCACCGGCGGCAACCCATTGCTCCAGCAGGTTCAGGTCTTCTGCCGACAATCGTCGCTCGTTGACGAAATGACCGAATTCCGGTGAGGCATGCCACGGCGGCATTTGATGCGACTGAGTCACTTCCACGATCATGTCTGCCCAGCCAGCGACTTCCTGGTATTCAGTCAGGCTGAACGGAGCAATCTCGCCGGGACGATGACATTCGACACAATTCTTTTGCAGAATCCGAGCAATCTGGTTCGAATACGTGACGGTGGCATCCTGTTTCGTCGGACGTGAACGACCAATCAAACAGCCGATCGCAGTTGTTTCAGGAACGCTGACCGGATTTCCTGCCAGCAATTCGTCGATGGCTCCCTTCAGATCTTCACGGGTCGGTGCTGGACGTGTCCGACCACCCACAGCGAATTGATCATCAACACGGCCTCGATACCGCACCACACGCTGAGAATCGAGCAGAAAGACTTCGGGTGTCCGAACTGCCTGCAAGTTCTCGACGACTTCCTGATTCAGATCTTTGAGGATCGGCAATGACAACGAGTTCGTCCTGGCGAACGCGGCAATCTCAGCCAGCGAATCCTGACGATTTGCATCCAGTCCGAGGAACGTAACGCCACGATCAGCGTAAGCATCAGCAAGTTTCTGCAGCTTCACCGCGTATTGCTTGGCCAAAGGACATTCGGTTCCTAACACGGCGATCACGACGAGCTTGCTCGCTTTGTACTCGTCCAGTGTGTGTGTTTTCCCGCGAAAATCTTTCAGCGAAAAATCAGACAGGGTTTGACCCAGTCGCTTTGGAACGCTCTCGGCAGCCGGGGCAGTGGCAACAACCCCAGTTATCAACAATGCAAAAAGTCCAAATCGTCGCATGAATTCTTCCCGTTATCGCTGTTCGTCTTCAAACGAAGCCTGTCGCCAAACTCGCATCATGTATCGGCGATGAATTTACCTATTGTAGTCACTTTCGGTTTCAGTCATGGCCCATTCCTTTGCTGATTAACCATTTTTTCATCGTTCCGAAGAATTTCCCTGATTTTGCACAAGATTTTCCTTTGAGCAGCGAATTAAAGAGCAATACGACGTCAATCTTGATCGCGTGACGTTCGTGAGTGAAATCTTTTTTGCTTTCAAAACAGGGGATTGACGATGTTTAAGAAAAGTTTGATGGGTTTGAGTTTGGCAGTACTCGTTGGCACTTTCGTCTTTGGACGTGAAGCGGTCAGCTATCTGCGAGCTGGTTGCCAGAACGTGCGAAACGCGGTCAAAGCCGAAGTTCCGATCGAATTCGAAATGGAACGTGCGCGAACACTGATTGAACAACTGGTTCCCGATATCCGGCAATGCATGCATGTTGTCGCCGAGCAGCAAGTTGACATCGAACACCTTCAAACAACGCTCGCCCAGAAAGAATCGGACATTTCGAAGCAGAAGGACGCGATCCTGGCCCTGCGAAACGATCTGGGGACCGGCAAAACTGCCTACGTGTACGCACGTCATTCGTATACTTCATCCGACGTAAAGCGAGACCTCGCCACGCGATTCGAGCGGTTCAAAGCGGCGGAAGAAATGCTCGCGGCTGACCGTAAGATCCTTGCTGCTCGCGAAATGACGCTCGTTGCCAATCGCGATAAACTCGAAAACATGATGCAGTCCAAGAAGGATCTGGAAGTGAAGCTGGAACAGCTTCAGGCCCGCGTCCATACCGTCAAGGCGGCGGAAACCGTCAGTCAGCTTGCGATTGATGATTCGAACCTCAGCCATGCTCGTAAACTGATCATCGAATTGAATAAGCAACTGGACGTCAAGCAGAAGATGCTCGATGTCGAAGGGAAATTTGTTGGCCTGATCCCGGTTGAATCAGTGGCTCCTTCGGTACCAGTCGATCTCGATAAGCAGATTGACGCTTACTTCAGCCAATCGACACCAGAAGATGCTGTCGCAGTGAAGTAATGGTTTTTTCGATGATCTGATTTCCCCTCCGCTACGTTACACTGCCAGTCGAGTTCAGATGACTTTCCCCGTAGCGGAGGAGTGAAGCGTGAGTACCGACTTCGATAATAATAGCGTCCTGCACGCACAAACGATTGAAGCCCCCCGTGTTTTTGGTACGACAGTGACATTGGAGCCCAGGGATTTTCAGGCAATTCTGAAAAAACAAGACCAGCCTCTGGTCGTCATTCAGAAATGGGGCTTTTTCGTCACCGAGTATCGTTATTTAACGAGCTATAAAGGACTTGCCTTTTACACGAAATCGAGTGAAAAGCTCTCTTTGCCGCCCCAGACGGAACTGGTTCGAGCAAGTTCGATGTATCTCCCAGGATGACGCAGACCGTCGCATCGAAAAAACCGAATCCATCTTTTGACGTAAATACTTTATGCGTTTCACTTACCAGACCGGTGCACAGCCTCTTGCGGGCTACACGATCCAGCGCGGAATTCATCGCGGCGGGTTTGGTGAGGTTTATTTCGCACATAGCGACGGTGGTAAGGAAGTCGCTCTGAAACTGTTGCATCACCAGGATCAGGATGTTGAGATTCGCGGGGTGACACAGTGTCTGAACCTGAAACATCCGAACCTGGTTAATCTGTTCGACCTGAAGACCGATCTCCATGGCGATCATTGGGTCGTGATGGAATATGTCGCCGGATCAAGCCTTGAAGATGTCCTGGCGTCGTTCCCCAACGGGTTACCACTGTTTGAAGTTCGGGATTGGCTGATTGGCCTTGTCGCCGGTGTCTCTCATCTGCATGATCGGGGAATCGTCCATCGCGATCTGAAACCCGCAAATGTCTATCGCGAGAACGGCATCGTGAAGGTGGGAGATGTCGGGTTGTCAAAACGACTCGACAGCGATCGTCGCGGGCAGCATACGCAAAGTGTCGGTACGGTCTACTACATGGCGCCTGAAGTCGCCCGTGGTCAGTACGGTCCTGAAGTCGATGTCTATTCCCTGGGCGTAATGTTATACGAGCTGATCACTGGCAAACTGCCATTTAACGGCGAAACAACTGCCGAAATCCTGATGAAGCACCTGACGGCTCAGCCCGATCTGATGCCGATCCCGTCTTCCCTGCGTCCCATGATCGCTCGGGCACTCGAAAAGGATCCTCGCAAACGAACTCCGACCGCCAAAGAACTCGAACGAGATTTTCTTCAGGCGACCGAAGGTTCGGCCGAGCCATTAGTCATCCCCGAATCATCCTTTCTCCCCGAACGTCCAACGGGTTCTCACAAACAATCAAAAGTTGGAGCTGATCCCTGGAACGGGGTTCCTGTCGAACGGTCGTTACCCCAGCTCGCCGCATCGAAATCACAGTCCGACAATTCCAACATCGTGACCGCAGTGATCTTGTTGCTTTTCGGGATTTCAGGCATTGGGGGAATGTTCGGTGTCGTGATTGCCGCTTATGCATTCGTGGTGCTGATCAACTATTCCAACAAGTGGATGTCCCTCGTCAAGAATTCCTCTCCGTGGCGTTCGTTTGGGACAATGAAATCATTACCTCGTTCATTACCCGCTTACCAGGACCCGTTTTCGATACCGACCTCTCCTCGATGGGCGGAATACGCGAATGAACCGAGGACACCCACGACCAGGCCGCAATCGAGGCCGGCATCGGCCCCGACGGGAACCCGGAGTAACACGTACGCGAACAAGCAACAGGTCGTTGTTCTGCCGTTGAGACAGCGATTGCCAGAACTCGCAAATTCATTGGCCATGGCGTCGTTAATCGCTTCCTTGTTGTCAGTGGGCATTTACTTCGCGGTGGGTTTCTCAATCGCGCTGGGACTATCTCGACCTGTTCCGATAATGCTGGCTATGGAGCATGTGGCATTGTTTGCTGCGACGTCCGTCGTCAGTACCTGGTCGCTGCTGATTGGTCATGCGGGGACGCTCGGAAAAGATTGGACCAGACGGCAGCGATGGATTGTACGACTTGCCACGGGTGCCCTGATCGGGTCATTCGCTTATGCGATGGATGAGTTTCTAATGGTCAACATCCCACCCGCATCGTATACGGTAAGATCGGTTTTTTCGTCGTTGGGTACGCATCCGTTGGTCGTTCAAGGTGGCGATCCAACATGGATGGGTTTTGCCTGGTTCTTCGCGGGATGGCTTGCCATGAGGCCCTGGTCTCGTGATATGGACCCGATGCGCCGCGAACGCTTCAGAAGCTGGAACGTCATCGCAGCCGTCGCGACGGCCTTCATGATGTCATGGATGTTTAAGTTCCCGCAGGTCTACGCCATGTTGTGGGCGGGAACCATTTCGACCACCGTGCAGATCGCGTCAAACTGGACACCACGACCCCCGATGATTGAGGGGAAATAAACGATGAACCGAATCACTGTTAATCACGTCACCTGGTCGCTCGTCCCAATCGCCTTGATCGTCGTTGTTCTGATCGCATCGGTGCTTTTCGGGCTTGCGGCGATCGTTGCGTACCGAATTGTTGCTCGTTATCGGCGAGTTCCAACGATTCCAGCGACAACGAGATTCAATGGAACGACGACGCTCCGCGAGGTTGCACGCTGTTGGGTCGCACCAACAGGCGTGATGGCGGTCTTTGTCGCATTGAGCGGTGAATTTGGCCACGAATTAGAACGTTGGTTTTTGCGCACTCCCTTTGTCACCATACCTGCTGCCGTCGAACCGCAAGAATCACTGGTTCAAACCGAGAACCCATACCAACGATCGGAAACCGATCCAGCGCTCAATCGACCGAGTTGGATTGATGAGGGAAACAACCAAACCGGTGATGTTAAGCGAATTGTGCTGTCGAGTGGCCTTTGGGCAACCGAAGCGGAAGCGAGTCGCGAGCTTCTGCCGCGTACTGCATCGATGGTGAGAACTGACTTTGCCGAACGACATAAAGGACCATTCGATCGACCAGGCCACCGATTCTTGAGCGACGAACGATTAGCCAACATTGCCGTGAAACGGCAATACCTGGAAAGAATCGAACAGGATCACGGCTCGATCGTGTTGCCGATGTGTCGTCTGTGGCAACAAATCGAAGTCTCGCCAGAAGTCCGCACGGAAATTTACCCCGCCTGGAAGTCTGCGGTCCTCGGGAATCGAGTCGTCATCATCGGCGCACTTCTTTCGCTGATGACTCTCATTGCGAACGCCTCTTCGCTGTTCGCGAAACTAAATCGCGTGCCGAGTCGCAGCACAACATTCGCCGCCGCAGTCGCCGCCAGCTCCGCCACGGCATGGATTGTTGGTGATCTACTTTTGGCGATGCGGTTGTGTCAGTAGACGGGGCTGGCGTTAGAGGAGGGGGTCGGGCGTTCAAATTTGAACACCCGACCCCAATTCGTAACGCCATCAATACCGTTTGACCTACCTCACTTATTCACACTCAACTGGCTGCTGTCCGGTCGTGTTCTCTTCAACGCTTCATTCAACTCCGCCGCAGTGATCTCATTTTCTGACCGACTGATCACAACCGTTGCGACGCCGTTTCCAATCAAGTTCGTGATCGCTCGACATTCACTCATGAATCGATCAATGCCAATCAGAATGGCGACCGACTGAATCGGGATGGACGGAACTGCGGCCAGCGTGGCTGCCAGAGTGATGAATCCAGCTCCCGTCACGCCAGTTGCTCCCTTTGACGAAACCATGGCAACCAGCAGCAGTCTGATCTGCTGACCCAGATCCAATGGAGTATCCGTTGCCTGAGCCAGAAACACGGCGGCCATCGTCATGTAGATATTCGTCCCGTCGAGATTAAAGCTGTATCCCGTCGGAACAACAAAGCCGACTGTCGATTCCGCACACCCCAGTCGCTTCAGCTTTTCAAGCATTCCGGGCAACGCCGTCTCGGACGAACTCGTTCCCAGCACCAGCAGGATTTCTTCCTTGAGATATCCAATAAACCGGAAGATTGAAAATCCCGCAGCCCAGCAGATTGCACCGAGCACTCCAATTACGAAGACCGCTGCTGTCACGTAAAAACCGATCATCAGCGAAACCAGCGGACCAAGGGCACTGATTCCATGACTTCCGACCGTATACGCCATGGCTCCGAGTGCCGCCAGCGGCGCAACTTTGACGATCATGTGCATGATCCCAAAGAAGATTTTTTCGCCGATCGAAAGAGCCTCGAGAACGGGCTTCCCTGCATCTCCCATGAATGAAAGTGCAAACCCGGTGAGGATCGAGATCAACAACACCTGAAGAATGTCCCCCGAGGCAAATGCGTCGAAGTACGACTTGGGAATGATGTTTAAAAAAAAATCAACCGATGTATGAGACTGACCGGATGCGGCGTACCCCTTTCCAATGGAAGGGTCAAGCGACAGCGGGTCGATATGAAAACCGACACCCGGCTTCCACAGATTGACAACGATCAGCCCAATGATCAGGGCAAATGTCGAGACAACTTCGAAATAAATCAGCGTCTTGATCCCCAACCGCCCCAGCTTTTTGCCGTCACTCATTGAGGCGATCCCGTGAACCACCGTGCAAAAGATGATCGGGGCAATGATCATTTTGACGAGTTTCACAAAACCGTCGCCGAGTGGCTTCAGTGACTTACCGAATTGAGGAAAGCAGTAACCAATCGCGATCCCCGCGACGACGGCGATCAAGACCTGTACGTACAGAACCCGATACCACGGCTTCCGATCGAAATGACTGGCCAACGAACGCTCCCGGTGACGATTGAGGTGATTCGATCATTGAAAAACGTCGCGACTCAGGCCTTCCGCGTGCCACGATAAAGGGGATTACGTTCCCACGAAGACCATGACTTGTCCAGACCACCTGGACCTCTTCGCAACGGTGCTTCAAAAAATCCGCAACAAGTTTGAGCAACGTCTGTTCCCCATTGATTTGCTCAGTTCACCCTGATCCGCGTACAATCAGGGCATAACTCTTGAGACGGAAATTCGTCCGTTCCGTTTGTCTGGATCGGTTGACTCGTTTCACCCCGCGGATTTGGATTTTTGCAGAATGTCAAAGCACGATATCGGTCTGATTGGCCTGGCCGTGATGGGCCAGAATCTCGTTCTTAACATGGCCAATAACGGATTTTCGGTCGCGGTCTATAACCGCACGACCGGGACCACCGATGAATTCGTCGGCGGGCTGAAAAACGAACCGGCTGATAAAGTCCATGCGGGTACCGCCAGCCGGATCGAAGGCTATCACACGCTTGAGTCGTTCGTTGCCAGCCTGAAAGCCCCGCGACGAATGATGATCATGGTCAAGGCCGGGGGACCGGTCGATGCTGTTATCGAACAACTGAAGCCACTGCTGTCACCGGGCGACATCATCATCGACGGCGGAAATTCGGACTTTGTCGATACCAACCGCCGTGATAAAGACCTCAGGGCCGCTGGCTTGCGGTTTATCGGGACCGGGGTTTCGGGTGGTGAAGAAGGAGCCTTGAAAGGCCCCAGCATCATGCCAGGTGGTCATCACGACGCATGGCCTTTCGTCAAAGACATCTACCAGAAGATTTCGGCCAAAGTCGGTCCAAACAATGATATCCCCTGTTGTGACTGGGTCGGCGATGCCGGTGCCGGCCACTACGTGAAAATGGTTCATAACGGGATCGAATACGGCGACATGCAGTTGATCTGCGAAGCCTACCTCATCCTGAAAAACGCCCTCAATTTGACCAATGACGAACTTTACCATGTCTTCAAATCATGGAACGAAGGTGAACTCGAAAGCTATCTGATCGAGATCACCCGAGACATCTTCACCGTGAAAGACAAAGAAACCGGCGAGTACCTCGTCGACAAGATTCTTGATACGGCACAACAAAAGGGGACCGGGAAGTGGATGAGCCAGCATGCGCTCGATCTCGGCGTTCCAACGACACTGATTACCGAAGCGGTTTACGCTCGCTGCCTGTCGGCTCAAAAGGATGCACGCGTCCGAGCCAGCCAGATCCTGCACGGCCCCACGGACGCGAAGTTCACCGGCGACAAGAAGCAGTTCATTGAAGACGTGCGACAAGCACTCTATGCGTCGAAGCTTTGCAGTTATGCCCAAGGTTACGTCCAATTGGATGCCGCAGCCAAAGAATTTGGTTGGAAGCTGAACAACGGCAATATCGCCCTGTTGTGGCGTGGCGGCTGCATCATCCGTTCGCGATTCCTGGGTGACATTAAGGCCGCGTTCGACAAGAATCCGTCGCTGGAAAACCTGCTTCTGGACGACTTCTTCCGAAACGCCGTCCAGAATGCGCAACCAAGCTGGCGGCGAGTCCTCTCCACAGCAGTCCAACTGGGACTACCGACACCGGTCTTCAGCGCCGCCCTCAACTACTTCGACGGATATCGATCCGCCAGACTTCCCGCCAATCTGTTGCAGGCTCAACGCGATTACTTCGGAGCTCACACCTACGAAAGAATCGACAAGCCACGTGGTCAGATGTTCCATACCGAATGGATTCAAGATCGCAAGCTGAGCTGAAAACTGAGATGAAACATCCCGCGTCGTTCGAAGAAGGAGGCGGGATGTTTGAAGATGTCGTCGTGTCCACAACCAATGTGGCCGTTGCGTTTTGGCCTTAAAAACAACTGAATGCGACAAAGTTAAAAAGGCGATTTAACCACGGATAACACTGATTGGCACTGATAAAAGAAGGGAATTTCCGTTCCATCTTTTGTATTTATCCGTGCCCATCGGTGTTATCCGTGGTTAAGTTCCTTTGTTTTTTCTTGAGATTCGGTTTTGGGCAAAGTCGTACACGAGCCGCAATGCAACCCAAAATTGGTCTGTGATAAGGTACTTACATCGCGAAACGGTCTTCGCGCAGCATGCGGCATCGACTACACAACGTGTTCTCCTAAATCGATGCGCTTTGACTACGGAGCTTTTCTGGATGCGTTGTGAGTTTATTGGGCCTGATTCGAGCTTGTGGGAACGGTTTCTTGCCGATTCTCCGCATGACTTTTATCACTTGCCAAAATACGTTGAACTCAGCACCCGCGACCGACTTTGTGCTCCCGACGCCGATGGATTCATTCTCGCGTTTCATGCCGAAGACGATCACGGACATCGGTTCTTAACGACGTTAATCGGTCGTCCCCTGCCAAAAACCTGTGAATCGGCTACTCCGTTATTTGATGCAATTACGCCGTACGGCTATGCCGCGCCCCTTGTCATCAATCAGGGTGAAGGCCCGATCGAACCATTTCTTGAACAGGCAATTGCCAAACTGTGCGAAGGTCTGCGCGAACGTGGGGTTGTCGGAGCATTTTTGCGGTCGCACCCGACGATTCCGTTTCCGCTGGAACCGCTTCGAACCGCAGGCTGTCTCGTCCAACATGGTCAGACAATCAACATCGATCTGACGTTACCGCAGGAAGAATTATGGCATCAGACGCGAGCGGGTCACCGCAGTGAGATCAACCGGGCCAGAAAGAAAGGGTTCACAGTCGAGATCCAATCGGATTGGAAAGACTTCGACGAATTCTTTCGAGCCTACACCGAGACGATGCGTCGTGTCAGTGCCAGCGAACACTATTTTTTCCCACGTGAATATTTCACCGAACTGCGCGAAGCAATCGGCGACGTATTACATCTGGCGATCTGTCATAAGGACGGTGCCGTGACCTGCGGTGCTCTCTTTTCGGAAATTTGCGGTATCGTGCAGTATCATCTCAGTGGTACGATCGAAGAATTTCACAGCCAGTACCCGACAAAAGTGATGCTTGATTCTGTCCGCACCTGGGCTAAGGAACGGGGTAATCACACGATGCATCTCGGCGGGGGTTACGGCGGATCGGAAGACTCGTTGTTCCAGTTCAAAGCCGGTTTTTCACACCTGCGGGCACCGTTCTACACCTGGCGTCTGATTTCCGACCCGGAATCGTATCAACGTCTCTGTCAACAATGGGAAGCCCGTACCGGCAAAACCGCCAGCAGTCCGGATGGATTCTTTCCAGCGTACCGGGCTCCGTAGTCAGTCGGTCTTTATCCAGCGACCATCCGCAGCGCCACGAGTCGATCAACTCATGATTGCTCATCACTGCTATGAACTGATGAAACGAGGCCCAATCAGACGACATCGGATGTTTCCGAATGAAATTCTCATCGGTCATCTATCCGACCGCAGAACGGGGGAAGATGGCGGGCCTCGTAGACTCGACTGCACCCTGCGAAAGACGATTGGCTCGTCTGATTTATCCGAAAGGGGCGGAGTCACAACATGGATTCTGTGTTAATTCCTGAAAGTCAGAACGGTTCACTCGTTGCCAACGATTCATCGAAGGCCGGACGATGTGCAAATCATCCGGGTTCTGACAAATATGGAAATTCGAATGAGCTCCTCAAATCGATTCACCGAACAACCTCGCTGGGCCAAGTGGTGGCTGATCGCAGCCGGAGTTTACAACCTGGTTTGGGGGACAGTGACGATCGTCTGGCCCAACCTTTTGTTTGACTTGACGGGTGCCCAGCGACTCAACTATCCCGAAATCTGGCAGTGCGTTGGAATGATTGTTGGCGTTTACGGGATCGGTTATCTGATCGCCGCATTCGATTCCCGGACGCATTGGCCGATCGTCCTTGTCGGGTTACTCGGTAAGATTTTTGGCCCGATTGGATTCGCGTCGACGCTGATGCGCGGGACATTTCCACCGCTGTTTGGGTTAACGATTGTGACGAATGATCTGATCTGGTGGGTTCCCTTCACCATGATTCTGATCGATGCTGTCCGGCAACAATATGGCGGCCTTTCTGGAACGGCGATACGCCAGCGCTTTGTCAAAGAAACAATCATCAACGCCCCGCCAGAAGTTGTCTTCGAATTCCACAAGAGTCGCGATGCGTTAACTCTGTTAATCCCACCATGGGAGAACATGAAGGTTGTCGAATCTTCCGGTTCGATACTGCCAGGAAGCCGGGTTGTCCTCCGTGGCGGTCTGGGACCACTGCCGCTGCAATGGATTGCGATTCATACAGAATTTGACCCCCCGCACCTTTTCGCGGATCGTCAGGAATCCGGACCATTCGCTTATTGGTATCATCGTCATCGATTCTTCGAAGACGGGCAGGGGGGAACGGTTTTAAAAGATGACGTCGAGTATGCGCTTCCGTTAGGTTTGATCGGTTTGTGGGCAGGCGGCTGGTTTATTCGTCGGAAACTTGATGCCATGTTCGTCTACCGGCATGAGACGACGCGACAATTGATTGAATCGGGAGAATGGACGTCTGAACCACCCGCGAATACCCCAGAACCAGTAGAACACGTATGAAACGGGAACTCTCTCGCCGAAAAATCGAGAAACCCGCCCTGAAAGATCTTGAATGAACGATTCCTCTATCCGGCTGTTATTTCTCATCCATGTGGCCGTGACGTTTTTAATGGTTGGAGTGATCTGGTTCGTGCAGCTTGTGCATTACCCGCTGCTATCTTACGTGGGTCATTCGGAGTTTACTGCTTACGAACGACACCACCGAGGATTGATCAAGTGGCTCGTTGCGCCCCTGATGCTATTGGAAGGGTTGACCGCAGCGCTTCTGATTTTATTCCCGCCAGCGGCAGCTTCCGACTGGCAACTGTGGATCGGGGCTGGATTACTATTCGTCATCTGGTTCTCGACAGCGTTTGTCCAGGTCCCTCTTCATAACGTGCTATCCCGGGAATTCGATCCCGCAGTTCAACAGCGACTGGTACGGACCAACTGGTGGCGGACGATCGCCTGGAGTTTACGCGGAGGATTAATCTTGGCCATGTTATGGTCGGCACTCAGTACGGACACGTCCATGAAACAAAGACCATCAAGCTTGAAAATTGGCGATCGTGCACCAGACTTCACCGCCACGACCCAGGATGGCAAACGAGTTCAACTCTCTGACTTCGTAGGGAAGCGGGGCCTGGTCCTGTTCTTTTATCCGAAGGATGGGACGGCGATTTGCACGAAGGAAGTCTGTGCATTTCGCGATTCGTACGAGAAATTCACCGACGCAGGGGTCGATGTGATTGGAGTCAGTGGCGATACCGAAGAAAGTCATCGCGATTTCATCGGTCAGCATAAACTCTCGTTTCCGCTGATCAGCGACAAAGACGGCACGCTGCGAAAGACTTTTGCCGTTCCGCTGACAATGGGGCTGATTCCAGGACGAGTCACCTACGTCATTGATCAGGAAGGGACAATCCGGCAGATTTTCTCAGCGCAATTTGTTTCCAACGAACACGTTCAGCGAGCACTGGAAGCGGTGAAAGGATTTAAGAAAACGGTCGAGTGACTTTCTCTTGTCCCTGCGGTATTCCGAATTGCCTTTACTCCAAACTGGTGGATGAACGATTAACGTCGTTGTCCCTTCCCCATTGTCCGCTCGACCGCATTCCAAAATCGGATACAGACACTAAACTGTGTCGCGACCTCAGTGGTTGCTCATGAACTGCGTCGACTGAATTAGTGTGGGGCGTCAAACCGATGTGCTTGAGATGCGGACGTCGCGTCTACGTGCGAACCTTGGCCTCAGTTTGACTGTCCCCCTGCTGATCAGTTTTGCTATCCCTTTGGATCGGGCCTGAGTGGTGCGGAATTCGACCCATACGCTATTTGACCTCACCAGGGGACATCGATTTCGGTATTCCTGTGCGATCGCTTCGATGGCTGTCGGGACATTGTTTCAACTGCTTGTCCCTTACGTCTTCAAAGTCGCCCTGGATCGGCTTAGTCATGATCAAGCAACGCTTGTCGGCACGCTACTCCCAGCCGCAGCATTGGTCATCGGGCTGAATGCTTTGAATGGGGTATTCACTTACTACCGAGGCAAATGGGCGGCCGAGGCGAGTGAAGGGATCGTTCAGCAACTGCGTCATCGTCTCTATGCCCACATGGAAAAGTTGCCCAGTACCTATTTCGATCAGACGAAGACAGGTGACATCGTTCAACGCTGCTCGTCCGATGTCGAGACCGTACGAGTCTTCATGGCTGGGCAGGTCGTGGAAATTGCCAAGGTCATGCTGCTGCTACTGGTCGGCGTTCCGATCATGTTCTGGCAGAACGCAAGGATGAGTCTGATCTCGCTGGTCTCGTTTCCAGTCCTGGTTGGGTTCACGTTTTTCCACTACCAGAGAATTCGCAAACTCTTCGAAAAGGTGGACGAAGCGGAAGGCCGACTCAGCACATGCCTGCAGGAGAACCTCACCGGTATTCGCGTCTCGCGCGCGTTCGCCAGGCAAGATTTCGAGATCGAAAAATTTCGTAAGGTGAACGATGATTTCCGCGACCTGGAAATGAACCTGTTTCGCGGGTTGGCTCTCTTCTGGTCGCTTTCGGATGTTGTCGTTCTGCTGCAACTGGGAGCAGTCCTCATTTCCGGTGGATATTTCGTGATTCAAGGCCAGCTTTCACTGGGAACCTGGGTCTTCTTCTGGTGGATGGTCCAGACAATTATCTGGCCAGTCCGACAGATCGGACGAATCGTCGCCGATTCAAGTCGCGCCGCCGTGTCAATTGGCCGCATCAACGAAATCCTGCATGATAAAGAAGAAAGTGATGAACCTGTCACCGCTGAACCGGTCGACGGCGCGATTGAAATCAAGAACCTCACCTTCAGTTACAAAACGGGCGATCCGGTTTTGCAGGACTTGTCACTGACGATTGCCGCGGGCGAAACCGTGGCGATTCTTGGTCGGCCTGGCGCGGGAAAATCGACGCTGGTTCACCTGCTGGTCCGGTTGTACGACTACACAACGGGATCGATTCGAATTGGCGGGCGGGAGCTTAACACACTCAACCGCAAGAGCGTTCGCAGCGTCTTCGGCGTCGTACTGCAAGACCCTTTTTTGTATTCCAAAAGTGTCCGTGACAATGTCGTCATCGGCCGAAGCGAGGCCGCACACCATGAAGTCGAAGAGTGTGCTCAAGCGGCTGCCATTCATGGAAACATCGTCGAGTTCGCCGAGGGTTATGAAACCATCGTGGGTGAACGAGGTGTGACTCTGTCGGGGGGACAACGACAGCGACTGGCGATTGCCCGCGCACTCCTCAAGAACCCGGCCATTCTGGTCCTCGATGACAGCCTGAGTGCCGTCGATACGAAAACAGAATCTCATATCCTGCAAACGCTCGCTGACCGGCGAGGTAAGCAGACGACGATTTTGATTGCTCATCGTCTCTCGTCGACTCGGTTGGCCGATCGGATTTTCGTGCTCGAACAAGGTCGACTGATTCAGCAGGGAACGCATGAAGAGCTGATGGCCATCGAAGGTCCTTACCAAAGACTCTGGAACATCCAAAGCATGCTGGAGGATGAAATCGAAGAAGTTGTGGCGGGGGTGGCGCAATGAGTGGAGGCTGGATCGACGAGGACGACCTCAAAGAGCAGAAGCTTGATTTGCGCCTATGGAAAACGCTGATCCGGTACACGCTGCATTACCGCGGTACTGTAGTCGCATTCTTCGTCGTGTCGTTCTGCCTCGCGGCCAGCGATCTGGGCTTTCCCTTGCTGACCGGGACACTGATCACCGATATCGAAACCAATCAGGGGAAGGTCAACCTGACGTTCTATGCCCTGGCCTTCAGCGGACTGGCGATCTCGTTAAGTGCGTCGGTCTGGGCCTTTGTGACCTGCGCCGGCAAAATCCGGACACACGTCAGCCACGACATCAGGCGTGATGCATTCGAGCGGTTACAGCAGCTTTCATTCAGTTTCTATGACACCAGGCCGTCAGGCTGGCTGATGGCCCGGTTGACCTCCGATTGCCTGCGACTGGCAGTGATTCTCGCTTGGGGTGTGATGGACCTGATCTGGGGAACAATGCTGATGGCCTCCGTCAGTGTCGTGATGATTTATTACAGTTGGAAGATTGCCATCGCCGTTCTTCTGGTCCTGCCACTGCTGTTTGCGGTCAGCGTCTATTTCAAGAAGCGCATCCTGAGAACTTCGCGGCTGGTCCGAAAGACGAACTCGCTGATCACCGGCGTTTACAACGAAGGGATCATGGGTGTCAAAACGACGAAGGTCTTCGTGCGGGAACAAGAAAACCTGAATGACTTCGATCGCCTGACGATGCAGATGTACGAGTACTCGGTCCGCAATGCGATTCTTTCCTCAATCTATCTTCCGTTGGTCCTCACACTGGGAAGCGTGGCGATTTCGGCGGCACTGGTTGTCGGCGGACATCAGGTGATTGTTGGCGGCATGGCGATCGGCCAGATGGTGATGTTCATGTATTACGCGCAGCTATTCTTTCAGCCGGCCCAGGATATCTCGGCCTGGTTTGCAGAATTGCAGATGGCTCAGGCATCGGCGGAACGAGTGATGGGTCTGATCGACGCCGTTCCCGATGTCCGCGATACAGACGCGGTCGCCACCCGCCTGCGCGAGAAAGGTGATGACGGACACCCCGATCAACTCGGCAAGATCGAGTTCCGACACGTCGGCTTTCGCTATCGGAACGGCCCCCAGATCATTCAGAATTTTTCGCTGATTGTCGAACCGGGCGAAACCATTGCACTCGTCGGGGCTACGGGAGGTGGGAAATCAACAATCGTCAATCTGGTTTGCCGGTTTTATGAACCGACGGAAGGTCAGATCCTGATCGACGGCATCGATTACACCGATCGCAGTTTACAATGGCTGCAATCGAACCTCGGAATCGTGCTTCAACAACCGCATCTGTTCAGCGGTACGATCGCCGACAACATCCGCTACGGACGACTTGATGCCACACAGGCCGAAATCGAAGCCGCCTCCAGCGATGCCGGCGCGCACGATTTCATCATGAATCTCGAAAAGGGATACGAGACACAGGTCGGTGAAGGAGGGAATCAGCTTAGCCTCGGACAAAAGCAACTGGTTTCCTTCGCACGGGCGATCCTGAAACGCCCTCGACTACTGGTGATGGACGAAGCGACATCCTCAATCGATACCGAAACCGAACGCTTGATCCAGCAGGGACTCAGCCGCCTGTTGAAGGGCCGCACCAGTTTTGTGATCGCTCATCGCCTGTCGACGATCAAGGCGGCCGATCGGATCATTGTCATCGCTCAAGGGCAGATTCAAGAAGTCGGAACACACCAGGAATTGCTCAAAGCCCGCAAACAGTACTACGCGTTATACACAGAGCAGGCCGTGCGCGACCTGGCATCTCTGGGGACGGTTGCAGCCGGCGCAAGTTGACCCCGTATCTGGCAACGCAACCCCGCCGCCAGTGTGTGTTTGGACCGAATCCTAAGGGCGGCAGTGGTTAACGGACCTTTGCCCGATCCCGGATGATTCACGAGTTCTGTGCGATTCGCCTCAAGATCCTTAACGATGAAGAGCTAAACCATAATCACAAAAAAAAACACCGTGAAACGTTAGCCCGACGCGCAAGCGAGGGATCTTCTCTTCGTTTTACGGGACTAAGATCCCTCGCTTGC
>CAIVEI010000157.1 GCA_903904835.1 uncultured Schlesneria sp.
CCCCGGAGTCCAGAACAGGCGACCAAATCCGCCTACGGGCTTGCGCCAGACGTGCGGGGCCGGGGGCAAGTCGAACGTATTTTTCTGATTTCCGTTGACCGCAGCTTTGAATCAAGGGAGAATTTTGGAATGAGTACGGAAACTGTCACAATTGATCCAAAGATTCTCTCGGACGCCGAGGCGGCGATCGAGGCTGCGTTAAGCGGAACCGTGCTTGATCCGGTCATTGCCCGTCGCATCCAGGAACGGGCCGCGAGAGTTCGCCTTGAGATTTCGCGCGAACAAGGCGTCGTTAACATTGGGGTTTCGGCCATTCGTGAATTCCGTGATCGTTAAATGCGATATATCCTGGATTCATCTGTCGCATTTAAGTGGGGACTCAATGAAGCCGAGTCTGATCTCGCAAACAGACTTCGTGACGAATTCCGGCAAGGAATTCATGAACTTCTGTCGCCTGACATACTTCCGATTGAAATTGGACACGCATTTACACGAGCCGAACGACAGAACAGATTGACTCAGTCTCAAAGTCTCGTGCTTTGGTCAGACATCATGACCACCCCGCCGAAATTCATTCGGTCAATTCCACTGATGCCGCGCGCTTTGGCGATTTCGTCGCAGATGCGAGTGGGCATATATGACTGTTTGTATGTTGCTGCCGCCGAGCTTGAATGCTGCGAAATGTTGACTGCGGACGAAAAGCTGATCAAGAGTCTTCCCGACTATCCGATCATTCCGCTTTCATCTTTGGGAACATGAGACCCGACCTTGCGAACAACTCTTTTTTGTTTGGAAAAATACGCGTCGAAAGAGATCAGCGGATAGGTCCATATACATAGGGACCTGTCCCCTGATCCATTATCCACGCGCGGACCGGTGCAAATTCTGTCGGCCAGCCTGCGTTGTAGGGGCCTGGCAACATTGACTCGAAGTGGCAGAAGGTTCAGAGTGTTGGCGCATGATGCCAAATTGTCGAAAGCTGTGATGAGATCATCGATGCTGACCGCCGTCGTCGCCTTTATCTTGTTCGCCACACCCCCTGCGACGTTGCCAGGATTTCATCGAAGTCCCTGGTTTGATGAACAAGTTCGTGAAGAGTGGCTTGCCGATGGGGTGCGTGTGGTCGTTAACGCGCCCGCCAGGTACGATCCGGCCCGACCGACGCGGCTGGTCATCTACGCCACACCCAACGGAAACACGATCGAACAGACCCTTGGCAGAACGACCCCGACCGGGACGGACTGGCATTTCAACATCCAGCACGTTGCCGCCCAAATCCGTCGATTGCGGGAGGTTTCGCCCGCCGACAATATTGTGGTTGCGTGTTGCGAGGCGGAAGGGCTGAGTTGGCCAGCATGGCGGAAACGATTTGCGGACTCTGGCACGACTTCGCCGACCATTCCGAGAGAAAGCAACCGGATCGGACGTGTCGTGGAAACGGTCCGTGGCTGGATGCCGGGGCAAGAGGTCCGGATCACGCTCGCCGGGCACAGCGGTGGCGGCAGCTTCCTGTTCGGGTTTCTTGAATTAGTGGACGAGGTACCGAACGACATCGAGAGCTTCGCCTTCCTCGACGCAAACTACTCGTACAGTGACGACACGAAGCACGGCGACAAGTTGCTGGCCTGGCTCGGCGGTGACAACGCTCGGCGGCTGACAGTGATCGCATACGACGATCGCAACATCACGCTGGACGGCAAGTTGGTGGTCGGTCCGGTTGGCGGCACGTTCCGGGCGACGGAGCGGATGAAGGTCCGGTTCGGCCGCGACGTACCGCTCACCGAATCGCAGGCTGCCGACATCGTGACGTACCGAGGGTCAGGCGACCAGATTGTGTTCCACGTCCATTCGAACCCGCAGAATCGGATTCTGCATACCGCCCTCGTCGGCGACATGAATGGACTTCTCGAAGCGACGGCGTATGCGACGATGAAGTGGGGCGTGTTCGGTGGCCCGCGTGCGTACACAAACATGATCCAGCCAGCCACCGGCATCCCGTCACGACCGTCCGACGCCGCAGGCGGGTCAGAACTCTTGCAGAAACTTGCTTCATTATCACCTGCTGACCGTGAGGAAATGATGACGCGAGAAATCCTCCGCGGCAACATCCCTGGCTTCCTGCGGAAATTTCGACCTATCACGTTTCCGGGCGAGCAAGCTCCTGCCAGTCAACCTGCAAAATCCAAGATCTCTACGGCCACCCCCTCCGCAGTTCATTCAATCATCATCGAAGTGATGCCAGATTATCTGGCCGTCGGATCGGACGACGACTTCGTGCGGGTTCCGATGACACCGATGGTGGCGCAGCGGATCGCGGACGCCTTCGGTTGTGCCCTGCCGACGCAGAAAATTGTGGACCAGATCTACAAGGCGGCATCAGTAAAACTCGCCCCGATGCCGCTGACTGAAGCCCGGGAGGCGACTGAAACCTCTCTGCAGCACAATACGATTGTTGAGAAACAGCGGACTGGCCGGAAACTCGGCGAGCTGGTTGCCGGGACTAAGAAAGATGTCGTGGTGACGAACCGTCTGACCGAGAAACCAAACCGAGTTGCGATCTACGGCTGGCACAAACTCGACGGTGTGCCGATTCAGCCTTTGACGATCGTCCACCACAACACATACGTCGATTACAGTCACGGGATCAGGCTCGTGCGTCGCACCGTCATTGTGAACGACCAGCCGCGAGATATTCGGCACGTCCTGCATGCGGCGGAATATTGTCCGCTCCTCAGCGACGAAGGGCCTTTGGATCGGCCGTCGTACTGACCGCGCGCCTCGGTCACATCGACCGACGCGCTCAAACGCACTTTTGAAGAAAAGGTGTCCCGAATTGTGCCATGAGTTTTTCGCAACGACATCCTCACGAATATGGTATGAAATGGATGCGGAACTTTCCGAGTCGGTAGGGGTTTAAATGATCACGCGCGTCTCTGCCATCCTTGCCAAACCAAGCTAAGGAGCCTTCTGATGTTGTCCCGGCTTTTTTCGGCCCTGCTCGGGCTGGTGATGTTGCCCGGCGTATTGCTGGGTTTTGAGGTTCAGGCGAAGGTCAAGAAAGTGGATGCCGACAAGGGGGCAATCGTCGTCTTCGCCGGAGGGCAGGACCGGAACCTCAAGGTTGCCAAGGAGGCCAAGTTCCTGGACGAGCAAGGGAAGCCATTGGCTGACGGACTCGCGGCCAAAGAGATCATGGAAGGGGCGGCGGTGACGATCACCGTCGAGCAGGGGGGTGGTGGGCCGGTACTCTATTCATTACGGCTCGGCAATCGCGGCGGCAACGGTCGCCCGCAGGGCCCGCCCGAGATCAGCGGCAAGACGTCGGTCGGATTCAAGCCGCTGAACGAAATGTCGGCCACCGATCAGTACAAGGGAGAGGAGGGTGGCTTGTATGGGGGTGGCAAGAACGAACCTCCGGCAGCGCATCGCGAGGCGGCTGAAAAAGAACTGGCGAAGATCGTCCCCGTCGACTCCAACGGCAAGCCGGCCGCGAATGGCAAGATCGTCCTCGTTTCGATCAGCATGTCCAACGCCACGCAAGAGTTCTCTCGCTTCAAGCAAATTGCCGACGCCGACCCACAGAAGTCGCCGCTGTTGACGATTGTCGATTGTGCCCAGGGTGGTCAGGCGATGGCTCAGTGGACCGATCCGAATGCCCGCCCGTGGCAGGTTGCGATGAGTCGCATCGAACAAGCCGGCGTTGTGCCCGAGCAGGTTCAGGTGGCCTGGGTCAAGCTGGCCAACGTCGCGCCGACCGGCGAATTGAAGGACCACTGTGGGAAACTCGTCAGCGACACCACCCGCGTGCTGCAGAACGCCAAGACGAAGTTCCCGAATTTGCGCATTGCGTACCTCGACAGCAGGATCTACGCCGGCCACGCGACGGCGCGGCTGAACCCCGAACCGTATGCCTATGAGGGGGCGTTCGCCGTCCGTTGGTTGATCCAGGCTCAGATCAAGGGGAGCCGCGATCTGAACTTCGATCCTCAACAGGGTGAGGTCAAGTCGCCGCTGCTTCTCTGGGGTGCCTACTTGTGGGCCGACGGCACGACGTCGCGAAAGAGCGACGGCCTGAACTACACGCGTGACGATTTCGCCGCCGACGGCACTCATCCCAGCAATAGCGGCCGTGAGAAAGTCGCCCGGTTGCTGCTCACTCACTTCAAGACGGATTCGCTGTCCAAGACGTGGTTTGTCGGAGGGAAAATTCCAGGACAGTAAGGGACGGAAAATTCCAATAACTCGCGCGTTCCGGTGCAAATGATTCACGCGGCACGGGCCAGGTTTTGGAGTATGAGTGTTAGGAAAAGAAACCGGGTTGCACGCCAGGGGACCTTGGCGGCTTCAGGGCAAGTGAAACGATATGAGCTGCCTCGTTCAAAATTTCCGTTGAAAAACTGCCAGATCATTGTCGATCGAGGTGGGCCATTTGGTTTCTGTTTGCAGGGAAACGGACCTGGTTCCAATGAACTTCCCTGCAATTCGTCTGAGGATTCAGCCATCATAAAAACCGAGGCAGCACACAATTGAAAAGGAATTCCAGGCCGTCACACACGCGTTCCTGACTGGCTGTTCCTTCTCCTCAGATGTCGATGTCCGAAGTGCGGAACGTTTGGCGGTGATCCGCGAACGCATTTTTCGCGAGAAATGCGAATTCGAAATCGTCGAGCCTTGTCTCCGACAATCGCGTGAAACTGGTTGTTGATTTCCGCTTCTGACGGCGAAGTCGAAGCTGATCGACGCGTCGTATCGTTTTTGTTTGGTTCTCTTGGTGCTGTCCCCTTTGTTTTTTCTGAGTAACGTTGCTTTGTCGTGTCCTGAAACCTTGCCGACGCTAGCAGCGTCGCCCACGTGGCCGACGCTGCTAGCGTCGGCATGCTACTGGCGGGCGCAATGAAGCATTTTTTGCAGCGTGTTTTTCGCACATCGCATCGACTTCAGCCTGTGTCCAAATTGGCCGGACCCTTCTTTTCTGATAAAAGATTGGTTCTTCGCCGAACTGCGACGTCCGTTCGACATTGTACATGCCCAACTTGGAACACTCATGCGAGTCACTCGAATCATTGCTCTCGTGCTGTGTCTGGCGAATGTCGCGTTTGCTCAGTCGGAGACTTCTTATTCAAAAGGGTTACCCAAGTCGCCTGAGTTTTTTCCGGTTGCGGTTTGGCTTCAAACACCGACAAATGCCAAACGCTATCAGGCAATCGGAATCAACCTGTACGTCGGATTGTGGAACGGCCCGACCGAAGCACAGCTCAATGCGCTCGATCAAGCGGGTATGCCTGTGATCTGTGCTCAAAATGAAATTGGATTGAAATTCCTGGATCGACGAACGATTGTTGGTTGGATGCACGGCGATGAGCCTGACAATGCCCAATTGCTCGGAAATGGGAAAGGTTACGGTCCGCCGGTCGCTCCCCAAAAAATCGTCGAGAGTTACGAACAGATCAGAATGAACGATCCTGATCGTCCGGTGTTTCTGAATCTGGGCCAGGGGGTCGCCTGGGATAACTGGCCTGGGCGCGGCGTGCGGACAAACCATCCCGAGGATTACGCCGAATACGTGAAGGGCTGCGATATCGCATCGTTCGACATCTACCCTGCCTCGCACGAAAAAAAAGAGGTTGCCGGAAAACTCTGGTACGTGCCAAAAGGAGTGGAACGGCTTCGACGCTGGAGTGAGGGCAAGAAAGACGTCTGGACTTGTATCGAAACGACTCGCATCTCAAACGCTGAAGTCAAGCCGACACCGCAACAGGTTCGATCAGAAGTTTGGATGGCATTAATTCAAGGGGCGAAAGGAATTATCTATTTCGCCCACGAATTCAAACCGAAGTTCATCGAGGCGGGACTGTTGGCAGATCAAGACATGGCGAAAGAAGTGACTGACATCAATCGTCAGATTAAAGAATTGGCCCCGGTTTTAAATCAACCTAACGTGACCGAGGCCGTCACGGTTGCTTCTTCCAGGAGCGACATACCGGTGATCTTTATGACCAAGCAGCACGAGGGAAAAACCTATCTGTTTGTTGCCAGCATGCGTGAGGGTGAAACCACCGTTCGCTTTAAGATGCCAGGCACCAACAATTTCAAAGTCAATGTCTTTCACGAAAATCGGTCGATCGCTGCCGTCGAAGGCAAATGGAGTGATGAGTTCAAGAACTACCAGACGCACATCTATGTCATTGAGAAATAGAGAGAATCTGTCGACGATTCGGATTTTTCGATGATGTCTGTGTGACGTTGCATTAGCGTGTCGTTTTCGGTGCCGACGCTAGCAGCGTCGGCCACGTGGGCGACGCTGCTAGCG
>CAIVEI010000158.1 GCA_903904835.1 uncultured Schlesneria sp.
ACCTACCAACCCCGGCCCAGATCTTGAGTCGACTGTTACCTCGACCACCGACATGAAATCGGTCTCCGACCGATTCAAGACGCGTTGTTCAACGCATTTTTAGGTCGCGTGCCAGGGTGCGGAAAATGGGTTTAACCGCGCCTCGAAGAGAAGCGAGTTATTTGGAGCGATGAACGAAGCCCGAACCCACATTCGCATACGTGACGTCGAATTCCCATCCCAGCGACGTCCGCAAAAGATCGGCTGAACGCCGATCTGCCTGCGCCGCTGGCTGCGGGTTAAACGACGACGAAACGCCTGCCGCTAGTGACACAACACCACAACGACATAAAACTACAACAACACAACACGCTCGTCAATAGAAAAATCGAGATGCTTTCTTAACGATTGGAAGGAGTTCATGAGAACAACTAGAAATGCGAGACAATTTTTAAGCCACATCGTGGCGACCGAATTCAGCCTGGGGCGGTTTCCTCCCCAGGATACGAACCAAATGAAAAAGAAAAGCCCCATTCGGGGCGACCGAGGACGGTTTATTTAGCCGACCGAGCATTGCGAAACAAAGCAGATCAATCCCAAAACAAGCCGCAAGACGGTGTAATTGCTCTTCAATCCAGACCTTGCGATGGTCATAATTGCTTCCCGCCACCGGATCATCACCGAGCAGGAAACACCGGCAGACAACAATTAAATATCTCGGGTCTGACGGAATTCATCAAAGTATTTCTATGACAATTGGTTGCGAGTTTGACCGACCAACACAAATCTGAGGACGTATCATGGGCGAATTCTTCCACGGACGGCGACGAAAATGATTGGTCTTACGGTTATCGCAGAGGTGATGGACAAGGAACCAATCATTGCCGAGATCTGGATTTTTTGTTTATGGGCTTCAGCGGTGACGTTCATACTCTCAATCGTGCTATCGCTAGCTGGAAGACGCGTCTACTTCGCGGTCTTCCCAGTCTGCCTTTTTGTCGCATACGGAACGGTTTCGGAGACACGGGATGAGTACGTAGGTCCCGCAATTTTGGTCGAGGCAGGCCCCGACTATGTTTTTCAATGTCATCTCGCAGCTTCATGCATCATCATGGCATGGATCGCTGCTGGCTTGACAGTTCTACTCATCAAACCGCGAGTTGTGAAACCGATATCAGGGCCAACACAGATCTAGGTCAGTACCTCAAATCGATGAAAACAACTGGACCTGTCCCCTTTGTTTTCCGACATCACGGACGTTGGAAGATCAACCCGCAGCCATTCCCATGAGCGACGACCCATCCATGGGCGATGATCATGATACTTTCGGGTTTGCTTCGCGTGCCCAATCCTGGATGGCTTTGACTTCGGGAGCTGGATGTTCGCGAAGTGCTTCAATCGCATGAACGACAGCGATGCAGCCTGGTAGAGTTGTGACGCACGGAATGCGGTTGACGACTGATGCTGATCGAATGCGTCCTTCGTCCGTCCTTGCACCTTTACCGCTGGGCGTATTGAAGATCAGCGAAATCTGTTTATTGGCCATGTGGTCAAGCAGGTTGGGGCGACCCTCCTGCAACTTCTTGACCGTTTCAACTTCCAGACCATACTCGCGGAAGATCCGGGCTGTTCCACTCGTACACATGATCTTGAAACCGAGTTCCTGAAGTCGGCGAACTTGTGGAATGATCGCGTGTTTGTGGCGGCCAGCCAGACTGATAAAGACCGTTCCCGATTGAGGCAACTTGTTACCTGCCGCAATCTGGCTTTTTGCAAATGCGATCGGGAACGTATCGGAAATTCCCATCACTTCGCCGGTCGACTTCATTTCGGGTCCGAGGATGATGTCGACACCTAGGAATCGATTGAACGGGAAGACGCTCTCTTTGACCGATGTGTACGCGGGGACAACTTCTTTTGTAACCCCTTGTTCCGCTAACGAGACACCAGCCATGATCTTGGCCGCAATCTTGGCGAGCGAAACATTGGTGGCCTTGGAGACGAACGGCGACGTCCGGCTGGCTCGTGGATTCACTTCCAGGATGTAGACCAGGTATTCAGCCGCGTTTGACACACTTCCTGGAGTTCCCTTTTCGTCGCCGGATCGTTTCACCGCGAACTGGATATTCATTAACCCGCGAACCTGTAATTCCTTTGCAAGGGCATAGGTCGCTTGTTTGATCTCTTCAATAATCGATGCTGGTAAAGAATACGGTGGCAGTACGCTGGCCGAGTCACCCGAGTGGACGCCGGCCTCTTCGATATGCTCCATCACGCCACCGACCAGAGTGAGCGTCCCGTCAGAAATCGCGTCAACGTCGACTTCGACGGCGTCTTCCAGGAATTTATCGACCAGGACGGGACGATCGGGCGAAACGTTGACCGCCTCGTTCATGTATTTCGTGACAGAATCTTCGTCGTAACAAATTTCCATTGCACGTCCGCCCAGCACGAAACTAGGGCGGATCAAAACCGGATAACCGATTTCGTTGGCGATCGCTCTTGCGCCCTGAGAATCAAAGGCTGTTCCGTTCGGAGGCTGGCGCAAGCCGATTTTTTCAAGAATTCCCTGGAATCGTTTGCGATCTTCCGCCGCGTCGATCATGTCAGGGCTGGTGCCGATGATATTGATACCGGCAGCTTCCAGCCCGCGAGCCAGGTTGAGTGGTGTCTGACCACCGAACTGCACGATGACGCCATCCGGCTGCATCCGGTCGCAAATATTGAGCACGTCTTCCGTAGTTAATGGCTCGAAGAACAAGAGATCCGACGTGTCGTAGTCGGTTGAAACCGTTTCCGGGTTCGAATTGACCATGATGCTTTCAATCCCCAGTTCGCGTAACGCAAACGAGGCCTGACAGCAGCAGTAATCAAATTCGATTCCCTGGCCGATCCGGTTTGGACCACCACCCAGAATAATGATTCGTTTCTTGTCACCTTTTGAAGGCGTTTCGTCTTCGGATTCGTAAGTTGAGTAGTAATAGGGAGTGTAGGCTTCGAATTCGGCGGCACAGGTATCGACCTGTTTGAACGTGGCGACAATCCCCATTTGTTTGCGGGCTGCGCGAACTTCGGTCTCGGTCGAATCCCACCAGAAGGCGAGCTGCTGATCCGAGTAGCCATGCTTTTTTGCTTTGCGGACAAGATCGGGCGTCGCCTGCTTCAGCGAATTGACTTTCCGAATTTCGTCTTCAACGAAGATCAAATTCTGAATCTGATTGAGAAACCATGGGTCGATGTTGGTCAGTTCAAAAACTTGTTCGACCGTCATTCCGGCTTTGAATGCGTAACGAATGTAGAACATCCGGTTTTCATTCGGTTTCGACAGCATGCTTTCGACAACATCCATCGTGGGTTGCTTCGGTGTCCCCCACAGATCCTTCTTCCCGCCACCCAGCCCGAAATGGCCGATCTCAAGCCCTCGGAGCGCTTTCTGGAGCGACTCTTGAAACGTACGACCGATTGCCATGGTTTCGCCGACGGATTTCATCTGAACAGTCAGTTCGGGATCGGCGTCAGGGAATTTTTCGAAGGTCCAACGAGGAATTTTGGTGACAACATAGTCGATCGTCGGTTCGAAACAGGCAAGTGTTTCTCGTGTAATATCGTTCTGGATTTCATCGAGCCGGTATCCAACAGCCAGTTTCGCCGCGATTTTCGCGATCGGGAAACCAGTCGCCTTGGACGCGAGCGCACTTGATCGGCTAACCCGTGGATTCATTTCGATGACCACCATCCGACCATTTCTCGGATTGATGGCAAACTGGACGTTCGAACCACCCGTTTCGACGCCGATTTCTCGCATCACGGCGATCGTCGCGTCGCGCATCCGCTGATATTCTTTGTCGGAAAGCGTCTGAGCAGGAGCGACAGTAATCGAGTCGCCCGTGTGAACGCCCATTGGATCAAAGTTTTCGATCGCACAGATAATGACGACATTATCCGCGTTATCGCGCATGACCTCCATCTCGTACTCTTTCCAACCAATGATGCTCTCATCGAGCAGCACTTCGTTGATGGGAGAGAGTTCCAGACCCTTGCGAACTTTTTCTTCGAATTCGTCGCGGTTATAGGCGATGCCGCCGCCGACTCCACCCAGCGTGAAGCTGGCTCGGATAATCATCGGCAAGCCGATTTCTTCGAGAGCCAGACGAGCCTCATCCATGTTGTGCACGATTCGGCTGTTGCAGACATCCAGCCCGATTTTAATCATGGCCTGCTTGAATGTATCACGCTCTTCGGCCTTCTTGATCACGTCGACTTTGGCACCCAGCATTTCGACGCCAAACTTTTCGAGTACCCCGTGTTTAACGAGGTCCATCGCCGTGTTGAGGCCCGTCTGTCCGCCCAGTGTCGGCAGCAACGCATCAGGCCGTTCAACTTCGATGATCTTCGCAACGTATTCCCACGTGATTGGCTCGATATACGTGCGATCAGCCATTTCGGGGTCGGTCATGATCGTGGCTGGGTTTGAATTGACCAGCACGACTTCGTACCCCTCTTCGCGAAGGGCTTTACACGCTTGGGTTCCTGAATAATCAAACTCACAAGCTTGGCCAATAACAATAGGGCCAGAACCGATAATCAGAATCTTATGAATGTCGTCGCGACGGGGCACGGCGGCGGACCTTGATAGGAGCGTGAGGCGGGCAGGGCGAGCCAAGGCGATTCAGTCCCTGGCCACTCCACTCCAGGGCCGAATCGCGCAAAACCACCCGAGACTAACAAACGTTTCCAGAGTTTCAAGGAACGAGCGAAGAGTTACTCGGATAAATCCTGATTTCTTCGCAGTTGTCCCGTGCGATATCCCTAAACACACCGTAAAATTACGGCGGTTTTGTTTTCCTACTGAAATTCCAGGTTCTTCATGATTGTCGAAGGAATCGTGACGACGCTCAATCGTGACGACGAACTGAATATTGCTCCGATGGGTCCGATTGTCGACGAAAGCATGACGTCATTCGTGTTTCGTCCGTTCCAGTCATCAACGACGTACCGGAATCTCAAAGAGCGCCCGTATGGCGTTTTTCATGTAGTTGACGACGTGCTGTTGATTGCGCAGGCCGCCTTGGACCGGCTGGAGAAGGTTCCTGACACGTTCACTGCCGATCGGATTGTCGGGCGCGTGCTGAGCGACTGTTGTCGCTGGTACGAATTTGAAGTGGCCAGCTTTGATGATTCGTCGGAGCGGACGACCTTCAACACGACCGTCGTGCATACTGGCCGGCTTCGCGACATGTTTGGCTTTAACCGAGCCAAACATGCCGTGCTCGAAGCAACAATCCTGGCAACGAGGCTGCATCTCGTACCGGAAATCGAAGTGCGAAAACAACTTGAAGCACTGGCCAGCCCGGTCGAAAAGACGGCTGGTCCCCAGGAAAAGGCCGCTTTCCTGCTAGTAACAAACTTCGTCAGTGACTGGTATCGGCGTCCGGGATCGCGTTAAGCCGCCGCACGCGGTTTGCCAGGTGCTTCCGCTTCTTGAACCCAAGGAACCTCGGCGATACCTTAAAGTTCAAGTTCCTCAAGTGATTAAAACATTGGTGCTCGGCCACACTGGCGGCGGACAACGGCCCATTGTCCGGCGTGCATCAGCCAATGACATCCCTGCATGGCGAACATGGACGCCCCGGTCGGAGCGTATTCAACGCCAGTCGGCTTATCGAAATCAGCGTCGCTCATTTTTGCCAAAGCGGCAAGCGTCGCTGCGTTCGTTGCTTCGAATGCGGCCATTAACTCGGTCTTCGTGTGAAAATCGGCGGGATTGTCGCTGTGAGAGGTTTCCTTCGTGTACTTTTCGGCGAACCCTGCTGGAAGTTCAGGCATGGAGCCAGGCGCGACTTTCTCGATCATACTATGCTCGGATGCGATTAAGTGTCCGACTTGCCAGGTGATGTGGTTACAGCCAGGGCAGGGCCGCTTCATCATTTCCTCATCGGTCAGGTCGCTGAGATAACCGGCGGAAATCATTTTTCCAGTGTCAATTGAAATCTGGAGTGCTTCGCGGACGTTCATGGTTTTTCCTTTATGAAAAATCGATCATATCTGGATCAAACGGGAAACCAGTTGGATTGCATTGTGTCTTCGTCAGACGTTGAAGACCTTGGATCGTGTCGCGCCGTTGTTCAACTGTCAATCAACCAACTAATCTGGTGAAATTGGTCAGGCTTGCGCAAGTCAAAACTTCCAGGTTTTGAAACTATTTTTCGTCGGGAGAATCTCCAAACCACCTCGATGGCAATCGAATCAGAACGCAATTCAAAAACCCAAGCGAAAAAAACCAGGCGACCGCAACATTGGCTGGGAACCAGACGACCGCGATGATGCTGCCAATGATGATTAATACATGAATTGAATGGTACAAAATCAACTGTAGCGGTGGTCTTTGATTTCCCGGTGGAACCTGACTCATCGGCGTTTTTGGCAGGTTGAAAGAATTGTTGACCATTGGATTATTCAAATATTGACGAAAGCGCCATCGTAACGGTGACTGCACAACCACCAATGAAGCCGACAAACACATAGAAAAACAGGGTCTCCATTCGATCAATCGGAAGGACGTTGCCGCAGTATACAAACGCCAGTCCGATTGCTCCTGATGCCATCGGCCCAAGGACTATTGAGGCACAGCCAAGAGACAATCGTCGCTCAACCCGTTTGGTTTTGAATTGTTCTTCGGTTTCGCCTGTGATCAGTGTGCGACGGCCCCCTGTCGCGACACCCCAGGCCGCGACAAAAAGCAGCGCAAGCACCAGGGCGACGATCGTTTGTCCGCCGCGTCGCCCGGCGAGCAGAAGCGAAGGACTTGCGCTGAATACGAAAAACGTCGCGATCCCTAATCCGATCATTCCTATCCGCAAACGTCGATCAGGCGGATTTCCAGAAGGGGTAGTCATGAGTTTAACTCAAATCGAATGACAGTATCTCGCTTTAGATTCTCACAAGTCCCAGCCAGTCGTCGAAGAGGAATTGCAGTCGCATGGTTAACAGCGTAATGCGGCCCATCACTGTCAGCGCAAACGAGGCTCCGAAGCTGATCATCAGCACCCAGATCCCGACTCGGGAAATCCGTCCGACCAGTCCTTTATGTTCAACTGAAAAGTAGAAGTATGTAACGCACGACAAGACGCTGATTACGATCACGATATTCTGGATCGACTGCTTCCAGTCCAATGTGCTGACGTCAGACGCATTGGCTGAGAATACGACGAGAGGCAGGATCGTGCTGCGGACCTGTCGCACGAAATCGGCATCCAGAAAACTGGTTAATTTCAAACCGGCTGTCGTGCCAACAACGAAGGCCAATGGCCAGCGACCCATCCAGGCGATCTTCGGAATCAAACGGCAAAACACCATGCAGCCGAGGACGACCGGAACGATGTAAAGATAGTCTGCTTTCACATCCACTGGAGTATCTGGCAAGAACGAGTATCGTGCGACATTCGGTGCCAGCTTGACTAGCACCTTGGCGACAAGAACTTCCCAAAAGTTGGTGACGATCCAGTAACCCGCTGAAACGCCGACGATAATCGACTCCGCCAGCTTATAACAGACGTTATCACGATAAAGATATGAAAAAATGCACAAAGTCAGCAGCGCCGCGATCCAGATACCTGCTGTCCGAGAGAAACTCCAAATAGCTTCAGGATCGTCTTTCGACGCTGGTTCGTAGATCACCGTTTTCACTGCCGAAGAAGCGTCGGACGCACCTGTGGCCGGAGGAATAATCTTACCGGTCGTGGCATCGACTCGTACGACAAATTGCTGACCGACTCCTCGTGCAGTTCCAAGACTTTGGAATGCCAGGAACAAGCAACCGCCCAGGAACATGACGGTCCAAAACCGTGTTTCGCGATTCATGGATGTGGTGTCCTTCGATATCGATTTGCCAGGTGAATCCCGTTTCCGAGGACAATCAGCCCGATCATCAGCCGATGTGCCCATCGCTGTGCTCCGCCACGCAAGAAGGCAGGCCGCTTACTTCGGTTGGCATAAGGATCAGGATATTTCGCCGCCAGCATCGTTTCGTACTCGATCGCGCCGCGGATTCCGGTAACGAGTCCCAGAAGCTGATCGGGATAATACGGAAAAAGTTGAGTTGACTGGACCCCGGTGCAGCCGACGGCAATCGGAATCTTCTTCGGCGTTGCCGCATACTGAACCCACTCCTTGCCGCCGGGAAAGCCTGCTGAGGCGTTCACGATCAGGTCCATTTCCTTGACACTGATGACACCCGACATCATTGGAAGCTCGTCCAAGCTGGTTCCCCTGGCGTCCTGGGGCCGGGCTTTGCGAATATCGGAAGAAATCTGGCTGATTGCCACTGCGTCACCGGCAAGATAGCCCAGGTTCACGTAGTCGACACCGTACTGATAAGCCCGATCACCAGAACCAAAGTCCGCCCCGATCACCGCCTTGATCGTCGATTCGATCATTGGCTTTCCCGTCGGCCAGATTGTGACGAAATAGAGTTTATGATGCCGCAGACAGCAGTGTCTCGTAAATGAGAGTGCCATCGGATAAAGCTCGGCAGCCGACGTCGGATCGAAGTCCATCGCCATCAAGATCCGTGAGCCTTCAGGCAGCCGCTCGATTTCGTCAAAAAGTTTGATTGTTGGTGGCGAGGGAGTTTCATCGGAACCGATCTGCAACAGAATTGGCGATAAAACTGCGAGTGCCATGGCCAGGAAGATCCAGCGGCGATCCAGGGCGTTCAGTTTATTGAGTAGTGGGGAAGTCACTCGTCACCTCCCAGGTAAGATCGATCGAGTCCCAACAGAATTCGCAACGACGTGGCAACAACGCCAAGTGCGATCCCGATCATGATGGCTCGTTGACCCGCAGTAACGAATGTCTTGCGGATAAACTCAGTCAGGTCCGCAATCGGAACATGCTGCGGCATCCCTTCGGCAGGAGGAGGCAGAAACAGAGACGTGATTTCGCGATCACGTGTCTGTCCAACCAGCACGATTAACGCCGTGATCAATAAGAGAATTGCTTCGAGGTTTTTTGCGCGAAAGGCTCGAAAAGCGGCTGAGGCGACATAAAACGCAAGCAGCGCAAACATCGTCGAAACAATCGGACTGAAGAGGTACTGGTAAATCCACCAGAATCCGCTTCCTTCCTGTTGAAATGGTCCGGACCAGGCAAATTTCACCTGCTGTTCCGATTCTGGAACGACTCCAATCTTAAGTAATCCGACTGCGATCGTGATGAAAAACGAAATTAAAGTCACTGCCGAAAAGCCCCATCCTGCTTCTCGATCAGAAATGTTTTTCAAATGGTGAACGCAGAGGTTCGCACCGCCAAGCATCATGGCGATCGTGGCAACAATCGTGAACCAATCTTCGGCGATTTGTCGCGCCGGCAACAAAAAGGGCGAAAAATTGGCCACAATCATGATGCAGCCAACGATGCTGGCAATCAGTACCGGAACAGTCTTTGACATCAACCACCCTTCAAGACGGTATCGGTGATCCACTGCGAGCGACGCGGCAAATTCTGACCGTCATCACTTTTTCCGCGAGGCGAAATCGAATCCCAAGTCGCCAACAGGCAACCGAGAATAACGAGCACGATTGCGGCTAACTTGCCGAAGTCTTGCCCTTTCAGCATCCCCAACTGCGCCGGTTCACCGGAAAGATATGCTGACGCAGCAAAAAGCTCTTCACCGAGAAGTGTATAGTCACATGCAGCCACGAAAAACGGAAGTTGCGTTGTCTCAGCCGTTCCCGCTATCTGGATTGCACCAACAGCGTTGCCCGCCTCAGCCAGGAACAGGGACTCGGCGAAGAATTTTCCGAGAAAAAAACAGGCTGCTGGTTTTTCGCGATACATCCAACCGCAAACTGATGCGACGTAACCAAATTGTTCGTCGGTGATGTAATGAATGCGATCTTCGTTGTAATAGTCGGGGCGGCCCGCAGCGAGCGCCGCCGCCTGGACCGCTTCTCGTGCCGCCGTCATCACCAGGGCACGCGACGTGGGGACTTCAAGCGGAGTGTCATATTCTGCCGCCATTTTTGCCACGCTCGATAGAACCATCAGCCCCGCGACAGTATCAATCTCTCTAATGTCTTCGATACCGGGGACAAACAGGATCGGCTTCCCCATTTCGGTCGCACGCCCAACTGCTTCCTCCATCGCCAGCAGACCTGCAATTGGTCGAACATAAAACGGTTTTCCTCGTCGGGCCAATTCCGTGCAGATAATCACCGTGGCACAAATCGCAATCGTCAGCAGAGCAAACGAAGTTTTTCCAGTATCGAACCAGGCAATTTGTTTGGTTGCCCCGGGGATCTCTTCGGCAAATGACAAAGTGGGAATAGCCAGTAAGAAAAACAGTACCGTCAAGGTCTTCATCATTGCTCGCCTGGGACGGGCTTTGCCTGCAATCCAATCAGGAGAAGAATCTGAACCACGAAAAACATGAGAAAAAACCGCCGAGGCGAGCCGGGCGGCGTAAGCCCCCGGATTCTTATCGCCAGGCGAGCGGGAATGAAAGTCCATTTGTTACCCCTCAATCAATTCGACGTTAGCACGAGGGACAGTCACCAGAGACCCATTGGCCAGCGTGACTTCGACGACGCGCGCCATTGATTCTGATTCCAGCATGACCTGTTCGTGAGGTAAACGAGTCACCTGGCCCAAAGCACCGAAATAAGGTTCGCGAATCACACGAACCGAAGAACCGACATCGAGTGCACCCGCAACCCGGCCGGCATCGCGGTTTTCGTCAGAAAGAGGGACAGCCAATGGAATCACAATCTCAGGCCGCATGACTCCGGCGCGAATCTGCGTCGCACCATTAACGCTGGCATCGCGACCGGCATGCGAAGCGAGAAGATCGAACGTTCGGCGAGCCATGGCGATGTCGCCGAACCCTTCCGTAACGATGATTGTCGTTCCCAGCTTCTCAGTCCCCGTCACCGCAACGCCCAGATCATATCCAAGAATCTCTCGCAGATCGTGATCGTCGATCCCTCCCGCGACGATGGCCGACACACCGACTTGAATTGCCTTTTGGACGGCAGCTCCCGTAATTCGACGACCGCCGATGACAATACAGCCTTCGTGTTCGGAAGTAATGACCTTTTCGGTCAGGTCTTCATCCGGTGACTTTGCCACAAGACGGATTTTGCCGAACGCTTCGCCACCAATTCCAAAAATCCCTTGAATCAAGGCCACGTCCGCTTCGACAACGACCCCTTCATTCGGAATCACCTCGACGATCGTTCCTGAAAGATAAGCGACGGTCTGCACGGCATTCGGAGCACCTCGCAATATCACCTGACCCGTGATTTTGGAAATCGCTTCGATCGTCCCGGTCGATGGCGAAGGAAACTCGGCTTTAAAGAAACCGAAAAATCCTTTTGTACGTGCCAACGCGTCACCGGCATGGACAGTCTCACCGATCGTCCTCAACATACTGCGTGAGAGATCCGAAGAGGAAATCCCCAATCGTTTCGCGAGGTTGATCGGAACCGCGTCTCCCGGAAGAAAAGTTCGAGCAACAACTTCTTGCGCACTGACTCGATCGCCCACCTGAACCAGGACATCGCCGGTCAGCGGCAGAAGCCTGCGGCACCGCCAGCGGCAACCGCGCGAGACCATCAATCCTGGAGTATAAGCCTGTGCCATGCGTTCCAATCCATTCGCCACAATTCATATCTGCGGATCGTCGCAAAGAATTGGAGAGACATCAATCGCCAGATAGGAACTTGCGGGAAGTTCTGGTTAATCGATCGGCCAGTCAGACGGGAAGACGTCGAACGTTGAGTCCGATCAGGAGATAGAGCCAGCCGTTAAAAATGAGATCAACACCTAGAAAGGTACCGATGACCCACAGACCAGAAAACGGGATTTGTTGCCAGATCATGACTCCTAGCGCCAGTGTGATAATTCCATTGATCAGCACCCAGCCTCGCCCTCGAAACAGCCCTGACACTGCGGCAACGATTCGGAACAACCCACCCACCATGAAGAACGATGCCATCAGCAGTGTATAGACAATAGCCGCCTCGGAGGGATGCTTAACGCAAATCGCTCCCATTACCAGTTGTAGCACCCCAGTGAACAGCGTCAGGAAAAAGCCGCCCCAACTTCCCGTGAAGAACGAACCTGCAATGTACGTGGCACCACCCAGGATCAGGAAGAATCCAATTACTTCAACTGTTGCGATGGTGTAAAGGGATGAATACGTCAGGGCTGACACCCCAAGAGCAATCAGCGCCACGCCGAGGGCCACAAACCAGATCCACGCCCCTTGCAGCTTCTTCAGATCTTCTTGAATGTTGGGTGACAACCTGGAAAAAGGGCTGGTCGAAGGGCTGTCGGGCGTGTCGGTCGACATATGCGAATTCCAGGTGAGTTTGTTGGGCTTGTTCGATTGTGGATTTTACATGGATTCACCGTGATTGGCGAACTCACGTCAATCTTCACGTAAAATCCACGGGGCGCACTCTCATGGAAATTCATCTTACCCGGCGGGGGACCGGAGCTTCTGACTCTTTTTCCCATTCGACGTTATGTCGTTTCTCCAAATTCTTTTGCCATCCAAGATAGACGGTTCTCAGTGGCAACTGAGCCAACGATTCGTACGGAGACTTGATAATCGGGTAAAGGCCAGTGAAACGCTCGGCCAGGAAGCTCTTTCGTTCTGCCTCTTGCTCTATACCCCCGTCGTTCCTTGCGGAGTCACGATCACGGACCTTGACGATATAGTAGGTTGATTTGCTGCGGTTACTGGCGACACCAATTTCGCCTTGTTTCAGGTCTTCGAAAACCACCTCCATAAAATCGTTGTCGACGTTCGGAATCAACGGAATATCAGTGACCAATGGATCACCCTGAGCAGAAGGAACACTTTGAGGCGACGAAAGCCATGTGAACTCTGGCGTTTCAATCACGGTCAAGGCGGGATCGTTGCTCTGGCCAGTCGACGATTCGCCGGAGACTGCTGCAACAAGGTTGTTATTGGCCAGTTTCGCTTGCTCGGCCAAGGCATTGGCTCGTTTTTCGGCAAGCAGTCGCGCCTGATCGAACTTCCAGGCTCGAACCGCTTTTTCACGGACAGCCTCGTCCTTCAATTCCGTGAGGTGGGCAGGAGTATCGCTAATTTTCCAATAGGCAAAAGACCCTCGTCGTGTCCTGAGATCAGCTCGCCGAGGCGAATAAAGTGGCATTCGAGATTCGCCTCTTTCGTCCCGCATCATGACATCGCTGGCAACTGGCGAACGTTTCTGGTTCTCGAATGCTGTTCCAATCGGCTGAGCCAACAGTTCTTCGTATTCCCATTCTGGCGTTTCTTTGTATTCCAGGTCGTTATCGGCAGCGTACTTTTTCAACTTATCCGCGATGACCTTGACCTTTTCGACTTTCTCTTTCGGGTCGATCGTCGTGTCATAATCCAAACCCAAAGGGACCATGAACTCGCTGGCCTGATCGAGAGCCGCAGCGATAATGTCAAAGGCACGCTCCCGCGCAATGGTTTCCCGAATCTCGAGCTTTAAGTCGTCGTTCAGTTCTCGCAATTTTGGTTTAGGCAATGATTCTGGGGAATTACTCAGTTTGGGGAGCGAAATTTCGGCAGCACCCGGTTCTGCAATTTTCTTCTTGCCCTCGTCTTCGTCAGAAGTGGGAGTCGCCGGGGGTGCCGGGATTGACTCTGCTGATTTCGCTTCGTCCTTCGTTTCTGTTGCAGGTTCCGTCTCTATTTTCTGTTTTGCAGAGGCCTCATCGTCTCCACACTTCGAGTCAGATTTCGATTCTGATGAATTTTTGTTGTCGCCGGGCTCTTCATCCTTTTTCTGATCTCCCTCATCAGGTTTTTTCTCGTCAGACGCAGGTGCCGGCTTCTTTTCTTCAGTTTGTGGGCTCTTTTGATCTTCCGGTTTCAACGCATCCGCCGCGTTGGGTTCGGCTTTTTCATCTGGAAGTTTTGGTGCCGTTGATTCCTTCATTACCGGGGCGCGATAGCGATCCTTATTTTTTTCGTAGTATTCGCGCACTTCTTCATCCGTTGGCTCAATTTTCTTCTCAAACTTCTCAAAGTCGGCCGTCAGGTACGCCAGTTGGACCTTGGGCATCGCCATGAAACCGGGCTGAGATTCATCGATCCAGCGAGAATTTTTGTATTTCTCGAAGAACTGCTTCAACTCTGCGTCCGATGGCTGACTAATGTCGCTGACGAAGTCACTTACGGGAATGGCCACCGCCTGCAACGATTCTTTCAGATTCATCATGCGATACGATTCCCACAGTTGATGAGGCGTCTGCTGCATGTATCGCAGTGGCTCGCGTGTCTGCGTGTACTGAGCAAATTGGGGTGGGACTTGAACCTCGACGGTCGGTGGCACCATCAAACGCATTGCAAGTTGTGCCGCCAGTTCCTCTTTCAAACTGTCTAACAATTCACGTTCGCCCAGCTTTGCTTCGCTCAGGCTTGCGCGACTACCTTGCTTAGACAGAAAACCGTTAAATACTTTCTTGAGAAAATCATTTGCCCCTTCGTCAGAAATTTGAATTCCCAGTCTTTTGGCGTCGGCCAACCAGGTGCGATGTTGCACCAGCGATTGGTCGTCAATCCCGCCAAAACCAGCAAACCCGAGCTGCCGCCCGTCAGTAAGCTTGCGAGAGGCTGCGGAGAAGTACATATTCGTCCGCTGCCGTTTCTGTGCCATTCGGTCGAGGTCCTGCCGCGTGTAACTGCCAAGTGCGGTTTTCACAACAGGCTTTGCCTGGTTCATCGCGCTAAATCCGATAAAACCGGCAATTAATCCCGCCAGCAATCCACCAATACCGTATTCGGTCGTTTTTTGACGCGGGTATCCGATGATGCACATCGCCGCCCCGACCAGGCAGCCGATCATCAGCGCACCACCCAGAGGAGACATCGGCCCTTTGCCTCGGCCAAAATCGTCAAGAAATAGAAACGAAACCATCGAAAGAACGGTTACGACAACCATCCACTGACGTTGATTTCGACGAATTGACTGAAAGAACTTGGTGCTCATCAACGGAATCCTTTTCCTGATTACGGCCTTGCCCACACGAACTGACCGCTTTATTGGGACAAAAGACTTGAAGCAACCAACAATTGGCTTCGAAAATGAAGCCAATTGAGGCCTGCTTTTATCCTGTTTGGCGGAGTGATTCGCAGACTGCGGCAAGGCGACTGACAAGCCCGAGGCTTGACAGACCCTGTCACGATTCCTTATTGGAATTCCCCGTGCAGTCGTCGGCATTGTAGCTAGACAAGCTCGGCACACAAGGGATTTACCGATCTCACCCGATCACCCAGTGCATTCTGCTGTCGGCAGTTGCGCCGCGCAAGTCGTAGTCGTTATGAAGGACGAGCCTCATCGGATTCGGGAAGTTGGGTTAGTTCCTTTGTCAATTTAGTGAATGCAAACGGAAAGTTTTCCGGTGACAGAAAAGTCAATGAAACGCCTTGTTATCGTCGAATCTCCTGCCAAAGCCAAGAAAATCGGCGGGTATCTCGGCAGCAATTACACGGTCATGGCCAGCATGGGTCACGTTCGTGATTTGCCCGAAAGTGCAAAGGATATTCCCGAGGAGATTAAGAAAACAAAATCGAATCTCGCCAAGTATGGCGTCGATGTCGACAACAGCTTCGAACCGCTTTACATCGTCAGTGATCGCCGAAAAAAACTGGTCAAAGAATTAAAGGACGCCCTCAAAGGGGCTGGTGAACTGCTACTCGCAACCGACGAAGACCGCGAGGGAGAAAGTATTGGATGGCATCTGGCTGAAGTTCTTGCCCCTAAAGTCCCTGTCAAAAGGATGGTTTTTTCCGAAATCACCAAAGAGGCGATCCTCGAAGCGGTGACACACACGCGTGATCTTGACATGAACCTCGTCGCCGCCCAGGAAGCGCGACGAATCATCGATCGTCTGTACGGATATCGACTTAGCCCACTGCTGTGGAAAAAGGTCAAGCCAAAGTTGTCCGCCGGTCGCGTTCAATCTGTCGCCGTACGTGTTCTGGTCCGACGCGAACTCGAACGCCTGGCGTTTAAGTCAGGTAGTTATTGGGACTTGAAGTCGACGCTTGCGACGGCAGACGGTTCCGTGTTTGACGCAACCCTGGCCACAGTCGGTGGCGAGCGGGTCGCAACGGGAAAAGACTTCGACGAGAGCACCGGAAAACTCAAAGCCGATACCAAGGTCCTGCTGCTTGACGAAGCGACCGCTCGAAAGCTGCAAGCGCGGCTTCAGAATCAACCGTGGGATGTGACGTCTGTTGAAACCCGGATGCAGACGCGAAAGCCCTACGCGCCGTTTACGACCAGTACATTACAGCAGGAATCCAATCGTAAACTTGGCTTGACCGCTCGTGACACCATGCGGATCGCTCAAAGCCTGTACGAAGACGGCTATATCACTTACATGCGAACAGACAGTGTTAACCTTTCGCAAGAAGCGCTGAATGCCGCCCGAAAGTCGGTTCTCGATCGATATGGGAAAGAATATCTCAGCCCCGAACCGCGGCAATACACGACCAAAACCAAGAACGCCCAGGAAGCACACGAGGCAATCCGTCCTGCCGGAACGGAGATGAAAACGGCGGAAGAACAGGGTTTGTCGGGGCGAGAAGCCGCGCTGTATGCATTAATCTGGAAGCGAACTGTCGCCACGCAAATGGCCGAAGCGCAACTGCGGTTTCAGACCGTGACAGTGACCGTTCAGGACGCCGAATTCAAAGCAACCGGACGCCATGTTGAATTTCCCGGCTTTTTCCGTGCCTATGTGGAAGGGGTCGACGATCCAGAGGCTGCACTCGACGATCAGGAAGCCTCATTGCCGCCGTTGGCCGAACGAGACCGTCTGAAGTGTCAGGTGCTCGATCCTGTCGGGCATGAAACCAAGCCTCCTGCGCGATATACCGAAGCGACGCTGGTTAAAGCGTTGGAAGCCGATGGCATTGGTCGGCCAAGTACGTACGCAACGATTATCGACACGATTATCAATCGTGACTACGTGGTCAAAAACGGATCTCAATTAGTTCCGACTTTTACTGCGTTCGCCGTCAATCAGTTGCTGGAAACCTATTTCCCAAAACTGGTCGACTATGGATTCACCGCCAAGATGGAGCAGGATCTGGACGATATTGCCAGCGGCCAGGGAGATCGGCTTCCTTATCTTCAACAGTTTTATAACGGCTCCGAGGGGCTTGACGCTCAGGTCAAAGCGAACGAAGAGACAATCGATCCTCGATTAGCCTGTACCTTGAACTTTGAAGGTTTAACTTCGCGAATTCGCGTCGGAAAATTTGGTCCTTACATTGAAACCGAACGTGGTGGTGAGACCGTTACGGCGTCGATTCCGGATAGCCTGGCACCGGCCGACATCACAAATGCGATTGCCGACAACCTGATTGATCTTAAGCAAAAAGGACCGCAATCCCTGGGCGATCACCCTGAAACCGGCTTGCCGATGTTCCTGATGGTTGGCCCGTTTGGACCATATATCCAACTCGGTGAAATGGGTGAAGATGGGACGAAACCCAAGCGGGTTTCGCTGCCGAAGACACGAGATCCGAGTACGATCACGTTCGATGATGCGATGAAGTATCTCGCGCTACCGCGTCAGTTGGGTAAGCACCCGGTCACCGGACATGTGGTCAACGCAGGAGTGGGCATGTATGGCCCGTATGTTAAGCACGAAAAGACGTTTAAATCGCTCGACAAGATGGATGACGTACTGACAGTGACGATGGACCGCGCCATTGAATTGCTGGCTCAGGCGAAGACGAAGGCTGTGCTCATTCCACTGAAAGAACTGGGACCACATCCGAAGGACAACGAGCCAGTCCAGATCTTTGATGGCCGTTATGGTGCTTACGTCAAGCACGGTAAGATCAACGCGACGCTGCCAAAAGGGACAGACCCGCAGGCGTTCACCCTTGAAGAAGCGATACCAATCCTTGAGGAACGTGAGGCGCGAGGGCCGGCTCCAAAGAAGGGACGAGGTCGCTCGGCTTCCGCCGCACCGAAGGCTGCTGCTCCCAAGAAAGCGGCGAAAAAGGCCACAAAGAAGGGAACAAAGAAAGCTGCCGAGTAATACCAGACGGCGGATTCACCTTGTGCTTGTGAGGCGATGCGTTAGAGTTTTCGAAGAGATCACGATTGATTCATTCGATTCCGGCGGTCGAAACGTCGGCTGATCGGATGAACGCCCGCCTCGTTAACATGCGTAAGCTGTTTTACAAATTGATTTCCTGATCGAGACGATTCATGAATTGGACCGGTTGGTCGGCTGTTGTCGCGGTGTGTTTGTTTGGTTTCTCGGTAAGTGGATCTGCCGATGAGCCGCATCGTAGTCCGCTCGCTCTGGCAGTCTCACCTTCCCAGACGGTCTGCCTGAGCGCAAATCATACCGCAGGAACCGTCATTCTTGTCGATCTGAAAGAAAGGCGAATCCTCGCGGAACTTGGTGTCGGTTGCGGTCCGACCGATGTTGCATGGCTGGATGAATCGACCGCTTTAGTCAGCCTGCAGAACGATGATTCAATTGCGGTCGTGAAACGCGATGGAGCTACGCTAAAGCTGTTCAAATCGGTCGTTGTGGGTAACGAACCAGGTGGTCTGGCCGTTTCGACAAGCCGACGCCGTGCCTTTGTCACGCTGGGGGGCGAAGACTGCGTTGCCGTACTCGACCTGGATCGGCTCGTTTCGGTGAATGAAACTGAGGATACGGTTGTCGTTGAACGGATTGCCGTCGGTGGAATTCCTCGGACTCTGGCAATTTCGCCGGATGACCAGTGGCTTGTGACGTGTTGTGCGGTTCCCTGCGAAGTCTTCGTGCATGACGTTTCATCGATGAAACAAATCAGCGCCCGAAAAGTTTTCGATGGCGGGTTTAATCCAGGTGTCCCTGCTGTAACGAGCGACTCGCAATTGGTTATCCTGCCGAGTGCGGTCAATCGCGCTTTCTCGGTAACGGCCGGAATGATTGATATCGGCTGGGTGATCGACAACCGACTGACGAAGCTTCCATTGCCGGACGGCGATCCCTCGGACCAGAAGCAGCTCGGTCTGGATATTCGGGGCAAAGCGGTGGGCGATGCGAACGCCGTCGCCTTCAGTCCGGACGGAAGAAAAATCGTTGTCACGTGTGGAGGGACGCACGAGTTGCTCGTGCTCGATTTCCCCTCAATCCCATGGCCGTCTGGCGATCCTGGAGATTTTTTACCGGAAGCCTTGCGTAAAGACGCAACTCGATTCCGGAGAATTAAACTTGGTGGTCGTCCGGTCGATGTACAATATGTTGGAGAACATCAGGTCGTCGTGGCCAATTATCTGTCCGATTCCGTGCAGTTTATCGATCTGGAAACAGATCAGGTGACCGACACCGTTCGATTGGGTGGGCCTGATGAGCCAGGCATTATTCGTCGAGGCGAAATTGTATTCTACGATGCTGATCGATCGCTGCATTCCTGGTTCAGTTGTCACACATGCCATACCGATGGACATACTTCCGGGCAGGTCTTTGACACGCGGAACGATCGAACTTACGGGACACCAAAATTGATTCCCTCTCTACGTGGTGTCGCCGAGACCGGGCCGTGGACCTGGCATGGTTGGCAAACCGATTTGAAAAACGCAATGAAAACATCGTTGACCGAAAGCATGAATACGGAAAAGCCGATTACCGACGAAGACGTGGAATCGCTCGCGGCCTATATGGAAACGATCGTACATCGAAAGAATCCTCGCTCGAATTCCACCTCGCCAAATGTTGTTCTGGGGCGACAGTTGTTTGAGGGGAGGGCCGGCTGTTCCAAGTGCCATTCCGGTAGCACATTTACCACGGTCGAGACGTTCGACGGAGCGGTCGAAGATCCAAAGGACAAAAACAAACTCTATAACCCACCGTCATTGAAAGGGGTTTCCACTCGTAGACGGTTTCTTCACACTGGGAAGGCGAAAAGCCTGGAACAGGTTCTGACAAAATTCCATCGACCAGAAGAACTGGTAGGCGAAACACTCAATGAGGCTGAGACTGCGGCGTTAATCGACTATTTGAAATCGCTCTGATTCAGCTCTCGTCAGCCAACCACCTGGATCGAAACGGCAAATTTTCAAGGCGTTTCCGAGAGACTCGCGTTGTACCCTCAACGATTCTGACTGACGACACGTGTCGCGATGGTCAATTGGTTTCCTTCGGTTCGGCAGCTTGCTACTATCCTTAACGATCAGTCGCCCGCAATGGAATGCGAGACCTGTCGCCATTATCGCGACATCGCCCGCAACTTCATGGCGGACGGGGACTCGAAACCCCAAAGCGGAGTTCAACATGCCGAATCCAACTTCAAGGGCTTCGTCGGATCGGAAAAAACAGTTAAAAAGCCACTTGTGAAACGGTATCAGGGAGGAATCGTCTCGATGTTTAAACGTCTTGTCACAGGAATTTTGGCTTGCTTGCCAATACTTCTTTGTTTCACACTTCACGCAGCGGAAACGCCTAAAGTTATGAAGATTACCACTATTGAAGGGATCACTGAGTATCGTCTTGAAAACGGCATGAAGGTGTTGCTCTTTCCAGATCCATCAAAGCCAACGGTGACAGTCAACCTCACGGTATTTGTCGGCTCGCGACACGAAGGGTACGGCGAGGCGGGGATGGCACACTTGCTGGAACACATGTTGTTTAAAGGGACCCCTGATCATCCTTCGGTTCCGAAAGCACTACAGGCACGAGGGGCTCAGTTCAACGGCACGACCTGGCTCGATCGTACGAACTATTACGAGACCCTGCCGGCCAACGATGACAACCTGGAATTCGCCATTCGACTCGAAGCCGATCGCATGCTGAACAGCTATGTGAAGGGTGAAGACCTGGCTTCAGAAATGACCGTCGTTCGCAATGAATTCGAACGGGGCGAAAATAATCCGCATCAGATTCTTGGCCAGCGGATCATGAGCGCCGCTTTCAACTGGCACAATTATGGCCAATCGACAATCGGTAACAGGGCGGACATCGAACGAGTTCCCGTCGAAAACCTGCGTCAGTTCTACAGGAAGTATTATCAGCCCGATAACGCGATGGTTGTCATCGCAGGTCGGTTCGAAGAAAAAACCGCACTGGAGTTTGTCGGAAAGTATTTTGGATCCATTCCGAAGCCAGAACGAAAACTGGATCTGACGTATACTGAAGAACCAGCCCAGGACGGCGAGCGAACGGTGACATTACGCCGAGTCGGCGAAGTCAGCGTGGTCGGCGCCGTCTACCACATTCCGTCGGGAGGTCACCCCGATTTTGCTCCAATCGACGTCCTCGAATCCGTCTTGACGATGACACCGTCGGGCCGGCTGTACAAAGCATTGGTCGAACAGAAAAAGGCAGCGAGTGTTTCTGGTGCTGCTTACGCGCTGCACGATCCGGGCGTCTTGCGCCTGATGGCTGAAGTTGCCACGGGCAACACACCCGAAGCAGTACTCGATGGCCTTCTCGACACGCTTCAGTCGGTCATTGACCAGGGGGTTAAAGACGAAGAAGTCGAACGCGCGAAACAGCGCCTGTTGAAACAACGCGAACAGGAAGCGTCTGATTCTCAGCAATTGGCAATCCATCTCAGTGAATGGGCTGCTCAGGGAGACTGGCGGCTTTATTTCATGTATCGGGATCGGCTTGAACAGGTGACCGCCAAAGACGTCAATCGAGTCGCCCGGGCTTATCTGCAACCAAGCAATCGAACGGTCGGTGTCTACTATCCAACCAAAGAAGCCCAGCGAACATTGATTCCCGCGTCACCAAATCTGTCAGAGATGATCGGTGAATACAAAGGTCGAAGCGATACGTCAGTGGGTGAGGCCTTTGATGTTAATCCATCCAAAATCGAGGCTCGGACAAAGCGAACCTCGATTGAAGGAATCAAGGTCGCCCTGCTGCCGAAAAAGACTCGCGGCAACACGGTCGTCCTGAAACTCAATCTGCGTTACGGCGACGAGAAATCGCTGTTTGGAATGAGCAAGATTGCCGAGTTCATGCCGTCAATGATGACCAAGGGGACCAAACTGCTGACTCGTCAACAGCTTCAGGATCAATTGGACAAGAACCTCGCCACACTGGGCGCATCAGGATCGGCTGGCGAGGCCTCGTTTAGCATCCAGACCAAGCGAGACAAGCTGACTGCGGTCATTGACCTGTTGCGACAGGTATTACGTGAACCCGTCTTTCCATCGACGGAACTCGATATCCTCAAGCAGGGGCACCGAGCGGATCTCGAACAAGGTTTGACCGATCCGCAGCAATTGGCGCTCAAAACAGTCCGGCGAGTTCTGAATCCTTATCCCGCTGGCGATGTCCGCTACTACCCGACGGGCGAAGAAGAAATCCGATCGACAGACGAAGTCGATGTGAATGCGATTAAAAAATTGTATTCGGACTTCCTCGGTTCGCAGGCAGGTCAACTGGTTATCGTCGGCGACTTCGATGAAGAAACGACGATGGCTGCTCTTTCCGGGTTCCTGAAAGGCTGGAAATCAAAACTCCCTTACGAGCGAATTCCTAGAAGTGGTGACGTCAGCGTGAAGGCCGACCTCGTCAAGATTCCAACTCCTGACAAGGCCAATGCATTTTACTTCGCGGGCGGAGTCATCCCCATTCGGGACGATCACCCCGATTATCCAGCGTTAATCATCGGCAACTACATCTTTGGTGCTGGCGCCCTTTCATCACGTCTGGGAGATCGAATCCGGCAACGTGAAGGACTTTCGTACGGCGTCGGATCGTCATTGGTGGCAAGTTCTCTCGATACACGAGCAACCATGACGATGTACGCGATTTACAATCCCTCGAATCTCGAAAAAATTGTGACTTGCATTAAAGAAGAACTCGACAAATTCCTGGAGTCAGGGGTGACGCAGAAAGAACTCGACGATGCTCGTAAAGGCTTCCTGCAGGGCCAGGAGGTCATGCGAACGGAAGATTCAAGACTTGCAAGTGTTCTGGAATCGACGCTGCTGGCAGACCGCACGATGGAATATTATTCGAAAATGGAACAGCGGATCGTCGAATTGACTCCCGAAAAGGTCGTGGAAGCGTTCCGGAAACATGTTGACCCCAAACGAATCCTGACCGCCGTTGCCGGCGACTGGGACGCTGCGGCAAAGGCGAAGGCAAAGTAGCGGAAGATTTCGACGAATCGGCGGCTGGAAGCCGCCG
>CAIVEI010000159.1 GCA_903904835.1 uncultured Schlesneria sp.
ACTCTTCGTCCGCGCGTTCGAGGACGGAATGAACAACGAAAACGCGGGGATGCAATACGCAAAACGACTGGCAGTCCGTAATCGAAGAAAAAAGAGTCCGGGGGCTGACGCACCCCGGCTCGCCTCATTCAACGCGCGATTGATGTCCCTTTTCTCAACCCGTCGTGCGACGAGAATGAACCGGCCAGGCCGGTCCGGGGGCTGACGCACCCCGGACCGCCTCGTTCAACGCGCGATTGATGTCCCTTTTCTCGACCCGTCGTGCGACGCGAATGAACCGGCCAGGCCGGTCCGGGGGGTGACGCACCCCGGCTCGCCTGGACTGTTTTTTTCGTGTGTTTCGTGGTTCAGATTCTTCTCGTGATTGAGTTGCGGGCGAAGCCCGCGCTGGTCTCTTCGATGGATTTTGTAAGTCTGCGTTTATATACAGGTGATGTAGGTCGGACGCTCTTTTGTGACCAACTTTTCGGGACCGTCGAGCGACGATTGCGCTGCCTGTTCACCCCGCATAAACCCTAAACGATGTGTTCCCTCATGCGACCCAGTCCCGAGCCATCTCCCTCTCAGTCTTCTGTGTCGCTGGAAGCCCCTGCCGTCACCGTCAACCCGCCGCCGCAGGTCGCTGCTTTGCCGGTGCGCATTGCACTGGTGATATTGGCCGCCTGCCTGCCATATCTCGCATGCCTGGGTAACCCCTGGATTTGGGACGACTCGATATTGCTCGCGCAGAGACTGGCCCCGGAAAACACCAGTGGCTGGGTTGATATCTGGCGGCAGCCGTACTGGGGTAAGATCGGTCTCCCCGACACCTACCGCCCCCTCTCCTTGTCGCTGATCTATCTGGAACGGCTGGCGTTCGGGACATCTGTGGCACCTCGTGAGCAACTTGACGGCGGAATTGTCGGCACAGATCCTTCGGTTCATGGAGCGGAAGCGCGTGGCAAACCGCCTGTGGCGGCTTATCATGTGGTCAGTCTGCTGCTGCATGCTACCGTCAGCCTGCTGGTGATGGCGGTGGTCGGTCGGCTGGCCGGGGCGCGGGTTGGCTGGCTGTGTGCCCTGCTGTTCGCCGTGCATCCGATCCACGCCGAGGCGGTGGGGATGGTCTATGGCCAGTTGGAGCTCTGTGCGGCCTTGTTCACGCTCTCGGCGATCTGGTTTTACATACGGGCTCGTCAGGACGCACTGAAGCCCGTGCCATTCGCGCTGTCCATTTTACTGGCGTTCGCCGCGGCCTGCTCGAAGGAATCGGCTCTGATGTTGCCGGCACTTTTGCTGCTCGTTCGCGCGGTGTGGATGAGCGGCGATGGCGATCTTGCCAGCCGCGCCCATCGGTTCAAACGGGGCCTGGGCTGGGACGCACTGTTTCTGCTGCCGGTGTTGGCTTATCTGCTGCTGCGTCACGATGCAATGGGGAGCCTGGCGCCGCACCCTGACGCTACCATTTCGCAGAACTACACCCCGGGTCAGCGGGTCAAGGCGGTTGTCGTCTCGGTCGGCCACGCACTGCGCCTTTGCAGCGTCCCGAGCGGGCAGACGCTTTATTACGGCCATCTCCGCGACTCGGTGTTTGGCTGGCCGGTCAATGAGCTGATCTGGATCGTCTTTGCGATGGGGGTACTGGTCTGGCTTGTCGGGCGGCTGGGGGGATGGTCCGCGCTGTTCGGCGTGTTATGGTTTGGGCTGACGCTACTGCCGGTCGCAAATCTCGTCCCGACCGGGGTGCTGGTCGCGGAACGGACGCTCTATATGCCATCGCTGGGGATTTGTTTCCTGTTAGCAGCGGTGTTCGGGCAGTTTACCGACTTCCGTCGCTTCGCGCTACTGGGCCTGTTGGCGGCCTCTGCCGCAATGGCCGCCTTGACCGTCAGTCATTGGCACGACGAAGAGACCACGTGGCGCACCACGGTGGCGGCACATCCGCGCTCGCCGATGGGGCAGATGTGGCTCGGCGGGGCGATGATCAAGCGCTGGCGGGAAACCGGAATTGTGCCTCGCCCCGAGGAATTACGCACGGCGGCGGAAGCGTTCGCCATCGCTCTCGAACTGAATCCTGAACTGAAGCAAGCGCAGGTCGGCAGCGCATATGTGGCGCATATCCAGCGGACGGGCCAATTGCCGCCAGTGGAAAAATGAGCGGCAAATTGTGCAGGCTTGCCAGCATCAACAGCGATACGGAGATCAGAGCAAGGAGTCCATACGTCCGAGGACGCTTTTCAACGAACTATTGAACCATCGGATGCATATTTTTTGCTGTTGCCGAATCAGGAAATAAGCGATGTCAGGAACGTTTGTAATATTCTCGTATTGAACTCAGCGGCGATCAATCGAGGTCAATCGCTCGTGTTACTTTTCAGCGGGTTGGGGAAAGCGTCCTGTTTTGTCGATTCCACAGATTGCGTCGCAGCGAGGCCCTCGAGCAGCGGCGATGCGAGATCACAGGACCGCATCCAGCCGAGAAAGGCGTCAAGATCCTTGGGAAGGCAGTTGCCTGAAACGGGCCCCCAGTCTCGTGTCCCGTAAGCAGGATTCCACATCCCTTCGGAACTCTGACATGTCACCGAAAACATTGTTTCGGCCTCTGCGGTCAGATTGAGTCGCTCTGCCACACGACGCATTTCGTTAAAAAAGCCGATTTTCAGCGTATTGAAATTGTTATGGATGTACTTTTGCAATTCCGCTCCTTCGAGAGAAACCCGCACAACGGGGCCTCCGATGTCGGCCAGCGTTTTCGCGACAACATCTCCGTGCCCGGGTTCACACTCCCCAAGCAGATGGATTCGCGGTGCTGAGGCGTCGGCGGTCGCATGCCTTTCGCGGAGAAACTCAGGATAATACACGAATTTGAAGTGTTCATTTCGTCGTAGTCCGCTCACCTGCTCGATGTAGGGGATTGCCCAATCGCGGGACGTTCCCGGCAGGATGGTGCTACGGATCACAACCGTCGGCAAGAGTTCCGGTCGAAGCAATGTTGCGACTCGTGCTAGAGACTCTCTCAAAGCGGTACGCTCCTGTTCACCCCCGATGGTCGGTGTCTGCACGCAGAGGAAATAGAGTGAGCAAGGATCGGTATTCTCGACGGGAAGGGTCGCGTGAAGTCCCTGGTTTCGGAGATCCTGGACGCGATCGGGATTACTATCAACCCACTGAATGTTCGCCCCTTGAGAAATCAGAGCTCGGCCGAACGCCGAACCGACCACACCGGCACCAACGATCTCGATCTTCATGACGACCTCCCTCTCTCCATGACGGCAGCCGCCGCTTTTGCAATATCCTGTGTGAATCGTGCGTGATTATCGAGAAACCACGCCCGGGCACGTTCACGAAGCGTTTGCTTTTCATTTTCGCTCAACTGCAGCAGTCGATTAACAGCCGCTTCGATTGAGGAAACCGACGCGTAGCATGTTGTACCCAGACCCTGTTGGCTCGTACGGTCGTACGAGACGAGGATCCCGCGGTCGTTGGTGACTAACTCGTTCATGGGTGGCGCGTCGGTCGACAGGACAATTCCCCCGAGACCCATTGATTCGCAGAGGACATGTCCGAATCCCTCGGCCTCCGAAGGATACAGATGGAATTCGGATCTGTTCTGCAGGAGACGCAATTCCTCGTCGTCGATCCGTATTGGCCGATAGTCGACGTTAGGAATCTTGACAACCCGTGCCCTTTTCGGATTCTGAATCATTACGAGTGTCGGCCATTCCGGGTGACGACGCCAGGCTTCGAGCAATGCGGGTGTCCCCTTCTGGAGGCTCTGGCCTGCAAGGTGGAGAAATGTATGTGGTTCCTTATCGACCGATGGGTCGTACCGGTCAAACGAACTGAATCCCACGTAGGTGACAAGTGGCGAGTAGGGATTGAAAAGTTGCTCCGCATATCGGGTCTTGACCCAGATTCCGTCGAGAGCCGATGCAAGCGGCTTGTCAGCAGCTCCCGCTCCGCGAACCCGAGGAACTCTCTTGATACTTCCGACGTCAAGTTCCTTAAGAGATGGGAGGTAGGGCTTCCAGCGAAGAGGCATCCATTCCTGATTCGGAATCCAGACGTTCCGTTTGGCAAGACTGAACTGAGACGGAACCAGTTCTTCGAGAAAGATATTCAGGTCGGCCTGTTCGATCCAACCAGCACGAGCAGCTATTGCCCGGGCCCCTCTTTCAAGTCCGTGCCTCAGCCACCGTCGGCACCGGTGCGCCACCCGCACGACGCGGTACCGGGACGTGGAAAACCGGACATCCTCGACAAGCTCGACCCACCAGCCTGCAGAAGTGAGTCCCTCGGACACGATACGTGCCGAACGGGAGAGGCCACTGCCGTTGGACCAGTAGACAATGCGTGCCCACGGCTGACCCTGTGGGCGGGCTGTATTCGAGTCAGGGGAATTAAGGTTGTCAGCAACCATCTTGTTGAATCGCAACACGGAAAGTCAAAACCCGTCGCCAACGATATCGGCACAATGCTCGCTGGAGCATGCACCGATTCGCACGCGATGACGCGCAGATGACGGCCGGGCGTTGTCGTCAAACTTTCACACTGAAGAACCGCCATGATGAGAGGTCTCCAACGATCGGAATAAGGCGGCAACAATTCGTAACGAATCTAGTCTATTGCAAGGACTCGGCGTGGGGAAAGTGAAAGCCACGAAAGCAGGCTTTCCATGAGCATGTTCCAAATATTAAGAATCGTCTTTTATTTTTATATTGACATTTTTTGTAAGTTTTTATATTTTTTATTAACGTGCAAATGGCGAAATCCGCGCCGAAGCGTCGAGAGATACGTTTTGAGAGAGTGGAAAGCCGCTACAAGCGGTTCGACAGGAGCTACCGCTCCATGAACCCGAGCAACTTTAGCGACACTCCAAACTTCAAGTTCCTCAAGAGTAGACAATTTAAGAAGAATCCGGGGGGGGGTTATGCTGTCCGTCTCGTTTGGGAGGAATGGCAGGATTCGAAGTCGATCGAACTTGATCGAACTTTGACACCAGATTCTGCGGTGACGTGATGACAGCAGAATGGAAGAGATGATTTTTGAACAGAAGGACACGAAGGGAACGATGGGAAGAGAATCCACAGGAGTTCTTCGGTCGGTGACTTGTGCGGGGTCGGGAGGCCGCTCGCACAACGAAGTTGGCCAAGTTGGCCAACTTCGAACCTGCGAAAAGCCTACGAAACAGGGAACTTGACCAACTTGGCCAACTTTTTTTCGATAACTCGGTGGGCCTCGATGACTCGTCGCATCCTGCGAATAAAAAGACAGATCGAGTGGAACCTCGACCGCCTGAAGATTACGCCCGACTCCGCGAAGTCAGCCAACTTGGCCAACTTCGAACCTGCGACAAAGCCTACGAAAAAGGGAACTTGTCCAACTTGGCCAACTTTTTTTCGACAACTCGCTGGGCCTCGATGACTCGACCCACCTGC
>CAIVEI010000160.1 GCA_903904835.1 uncultured Schlesneria sp.
ATCCCTCGCTTGCGCGTCGGGCTAACGTAATTTGGGCCAGGGAAAAGGCCCGTTGACGACTCACGCAGGGGTGGTGAGGTTTCGTTAAAATCGGGTCCGCCGTGATTATTTCTTACCGAGGCAATACAAGAACTCCTGACGCTTGTCGTCGGTCTTTGTTGCTGCTCGCATATAAATGCGGCTGCCACAAATCGTAGGCGTGGCGAAGACGTCGTCGGCGAGTTTGTTTTCGGCGATTTTTTCAAAGCCGGTCGGTGACGCTTTGAAAATCCAGGTCGTTCCCGTTTCATTCGTCGCGAAAATCTGATCTCCGACGAGAACTGGCGAGGCGCTGAACGTTCCGCCAAGACGCTCTTTCCATTTTTCTTCGCCCGTATCACATTTCCAGCACATGGCGACGCCTGCATCGAGCACTGCGTAAAGGTAGCCATCTTTCAGCAACATGGAGGGGACATAGACTCGGGTCCCATTTTCCCAGGCAACTTTTCCCGAGCCATCAGCGTGAATCGCACTCAGGTGATTTCTTGGATACCCACCGCTTGTATAAATCAAGTTGCCGTCAGTGACGGTCGAAGTCACGCATTCTTCTGTCGACCCCTTGATTTCCCAAAGCTTGTTTCCAGTCAGCGGGTCAAAACTGGTAACGAGATTGCAGCCACTGAAAAACAGTTGTTCTTTTCCCGCCACTTGCAGAATGATGGGTGACGTATAGTTTGGCAGCTTCGGTCGATCTTGTTTCCAGATAATCGTTCCGTTTGTCCGATCAAGGCCAGCTATTGCGCCGGTCCCTTTATTGTCGGCAGAGACGATGACCAATGGACCGTAAACCGTCGGAGAAGACCCGAAACCCTGGTGCAGGATGTAATCGGTAATTTTTGTCTGCCAGATCTGCTGTCCATCCAGTCCAAGAGCGGTGGCGTACACGGCACCGTCGTGCAGAAAGCTGGTAAAGACTCGATCACCGTCGCAGGCGACTGTCGAGTTCGCGAGCGAGCTCTTCGAATTTCCCTTCAGGTTGTTGAGCCCCCCTTTATGAAGGTCCTTTTGCCACAATTGTTCGCCCGATTTCCGGCTGTAACAGATGACCGATTGCACTTCTCGGTCATGTTCGGCCGTCAACAGAAAGACTTGATCACCCACCACGATTGGCGATCCGTGTCCACGACCTGGGACGGGCGATTTCCAAACGACGTTTTCAGTTTCACTCCAATTGAGCGGAGGTTGCTGGTCAGGCGAGGCAACGCCGTTTCGTTCTGGCCCGCGCCACCACGGCCAATCCGTGCTGTTGGACGATCGTTTAACTGCCGAAACCGATTGACCAGGTTCATTTGCACCGACGATGGATGCCATAAACGCCGAACAGAGACAGAAGGCCGTCGCGATGATCAAACGTAGCATGAAATAGAGTCTTTCTGATCTGGTTCCTGTCGGTGTTCAACTTGTTGCTGGCGTTCGTTCCAAGCCGCCGTTTCATGACGCCAAGTCTGGTGTGCAGTCGGTCCCAATCAGAAACAATTCGAGGCAATTCAAGGGTGCCTGGTTATCGTGAACCAAAGTAGAACAGCGTAAAACCAAGTGCTAATCGGTAAAATATCACCGGGACGACGTCTTGTCTGTCGAGAAATTCGGGGATCGCAACCAGCGTCAGCGCCCCGAGTACGGCGAGCGCTTTCAAATCACCCCAAGTCCCCGCAGATTTTTGAATTCGGTATCCGTTCCACCAGTGGCCGATCCCTCTAACCATGGCTCCCAATAGAAAGGCTGCCATCATTCCCAGAAGTGATACGACGTGGTGTTCTTGCAGTCGTTCGTTAATGTACAGGTAATAGGCTAACCAGCAAAACGCACCGACGATGATGACTCTGATCGAGTTTCGAGGCAAGAACAGGGGATGACGCTCCCTGTCGATCACGCCATCGTCTTCAAGTTGGCGACGGATTTCCGGCGTCAACGCCACGAATCGACGCGAAGTGAAATAGTGAGTCAGCGAAATCAATAGCGTGACAATCCAAAGCTTGTCGTGCTCCGTTTGGAAATCGTCGCCGCGTGCCAACTTGGTGATGACGACGGCGACCACAAGCAGACCTAATAAGGCTCGGACGCTACCTGTCGGCATTCCCAACGGAGGCCATGTTTTGGGTGATCCTTCAAATTCGTTCGGTTCCATGATTCTGCATTTCCTGGTTGATCAGCGCCAAAACAACACGGCTTGGTGAAACAGGGCGTCCTGGCTTGGTGGCACCGGGTCTCGCGACCCTGTACCTTTCGTTGGGAATAACGATCCTACTCGATTACGAACGAGTCTGCCCACTGTTCGGATCAAATCGATCGGCATTCATCCACGTGTTGTTTCTCCTTATGGTTGTGAGTCTGAACCTTCAGTCAGACGATCGGTTCCCAACCTTTTCGATATTCCCGACCCCAGAGTGCCGTCGCGTCTTTGTCACCGACGATCGTGCGCGTTTCTGGATCGAACTTGATCATCCGACCCAGTTTGTACGAGATATTCCCCAGATGACACATCAGGGTACTTCGTTGCCCTTCTTCGATTTCAGAATTGAGTGGATTACCGGACCGAATGGAATCAAGGAAGTTTTGAATGTGTTCTTGCTCACCGCCGGTACCACTTCCCTTCGCGATTTCCTCCCCTTTGGGATTCAGGATGCGGTAGCCGGTGTCGATGATGTTCATCGTCCCCTCAGTTCCGTAGAAATTCACAATACTGTGTTTTTCATCCTTGCGAGGGAGGCAACTACTGACTTCCCAGCTACAACCTTTGTCGCCGAAGTGAAACACTGCGACACCGGTATCGGGTGTTTCCTGGTCGTCGTCGAAATGATATCGACCGCCGAGAAAACTAATCTGCGTCGGGTAATCGACACCCAATCCCCAGCGAGCGACATCCAGCGAATGGATGCCGTTATTGGCCAGTTCGCCACCGCCCCAATGCCATCGCCAGTGCCAGTTGTAATGCACGAGATTGTCCAGATAGGGGCGTTCGGGTGCGGGGCCTTGCCAGGTGGAATAATCCAGGTAGTCGGGAACAGGAATCTGCTTTCCTTTGCCGATTGATTTTCGATCTGCGTCGTACCAGCAGCGGGCGAACAGGACTTTTCCAATTGCTCCTTCCTTCAGCTTGCTGATTGCTTCCCTGATGCCAGGCCAGGTCCGCCGCTGGTTCCCCATCTGGACTCGTCGCTGGTTCTTTCTCGCCGCCTGAACCATCATTTCGCCTTCGCGTGCGTTATGGCTCCCCGGCTTTTCGACATAGACGTGTTTTCCCGCCGAACAAGCAAGAATCGTTGCCGGTGCATGCCAGTGATTGCAAGTGGCAATAAAAACGGCATCCAGTTTGGGGTCGTCGAGCATCTGTCGGAAATCAGTGATCCCTTTGGCCTTGGCACCGCGTCCTTCAACCGTCTTCATCGCCAGTCCCAGTCGATTCTGGTCCACGTCACAGACATAGTTGAGCGAAACCCCTTTAGCGTTCATGGCAGCGTTGGCGTGCGCCATTCCTCGACCAGTGCCAATCACACCGACGTTCAGATCTCGGTCAGAACTCTCTTGCGCCGAAACCGCATTGAACATCCACGGTGCCAGTGTTGCGGCGGACGCCAGCGCGGACGATTTCTGCAGAAAATCACGACGGTCTATCGCGGTCATGGTCAGGCCCTTTCGAGGTTATTGAAGTCGCAAAGCGTGACATCTTATTTACGAAGCATTGTTCCAGTGGTCATCAGATCGCTGCGACACATCATTGCGAGTTGATGCGAAAAATCGAAGTAACTCGAAGCAGAAATTGTAAAATCTCAATCGGGCAAACGGCCGTCTGCAAACTGATTGACGAATTGCCAGTGCAGTCCGAGCGCACATAAAACGGCGACATGCCAGATTTCGTGTGGGCCGATGATTCCGGCAACAAGAATTGGCCGGTGAAGGATCAGCCCGATCGCTCCAACCGTATACACCAATCCTGACATGACTGCGGGTTGAACGAAATTCCAGCCGAATCGACGCCAAATGACAAATGCCGTGATCGCGCTTCCCCAGCCGAATAGCAAAAAAAACGCGATTCCAGACGGTCCCGGAGTGTTCTCGCAAAACAACATCCTCCAGACGATGCCAGCGATCGCCACAAACCAGATTAATGCGAGAGCGCCCCAGCGAGCCACCCCGGTAAAGAGAATTGCGTGAACGGGAGTCATGCTTCCCGCAATTAACAAAAAGACCGCAGACACATCGGCACGCAGCATGAATTCACGTGTCGGGCCGGGCCAAAACACGTGATAAATTCCGCTCAACAACAAGAGGATGACGGATGTCGTACCAAACACCGCCAGGCTTGTTGCTCTGCCGGTGTCAGCACCTCCTCGACGAACCAGATTCACTGCCAGTCCAGCGAAGACGCCAGCACCGAAAAGGTGGCTTAATGAACTGAACGGTTCCCGGCATCCCATCCAGGGCAAAACATCGATTTGGTGCAGATCTGGAGACAGCCTGAAAACTCCTTTCGCAGCCATTTGCGCATAAGAAAATCGGTTGTCGAAAAATCATCGCTGCGTTCGCAATACGGAAGCTCATTCCGGAAGGACATAAGGTTTTCGATAATCGCTTCTTAAAAATCTATTAGCGGATTCGTTATTGGTAAAAAGTTCCGTTTTCGCATTCCATTCGAGGAGAGATTTCGTACGGTGTGCAATGTTAGCGATCAGTGCCGCAGACGTGCACCGATGGCCGTATTCGATGTCACATGGCGGCGCTTTGCGGCTTTTCACACTGTCGAGAAATGTTCGTGCGTGATCGGCGTCGCGAATCACTCCTTCGGCTTTCTTCGCTTCGATTTCTGGCTTAGCGCCCGTTCGCCACCCTCGTTCGCGTTCCCGATCGATCGGAGAGCGAGCCGCAAATTCGTTTGGTGTGATGTTTTCGGGTACAATCTCGTAACCGCTCGTGCTGAAATACATTGTCCCCTTGGTTCCCCGAAACTCAATTTCACAAGGGCGGCCTGTTGGCGACGATCCAGTCGCATTGAATTGCGAGAAAGTCACCAACGTATCGCCTGGATAGTGCCAGACAACTTCCAGCGTGTCAGGGACTTCTCGATTGTCATAGTTGGCAAATTTCCCGCCCATGGCCATCACTGCCAGAGGTGCCTCGACACCCAATGACCGATGGATCTGAGCGAGGTAATGCACGCCGAAATTGGTCAATTGGCCGCCGGAAAAATCGTAGAACCATCGAAACCGATAAAATGTTCGATTCTTGTTGTACTGCCGTTTCTTGGCGGGTCCGACCCAGCCGTCCCAATCAAAGTCTTTCGGCGGTTCTTCGTCTGGCGGATTCCCGATTCCTTTGGGCCATTCGTTTTGAACGTGAAAACATCTGACAATGGTCACCTTGCCGATTGCGCCGCTGCGAATAAGCTCTGCCGCTTCACCGCAAAAACCGGACGACAATCGTTGAATGCCGACCTGGACGATTCGCTGGTTCTCTCGTGCCGCTTTCACCATCGCTCGCCCTTCGTTAACAAAGGTCGATACGGGCTTTTCGACGTAGACATCTTTTCCTGCCTGACAGGCATGAATCATTTGCAAGGCGTGCCAGTGATCAGGGGTGGCGATGACCACGGCGTCAAGATCCTTCCGCTCTAACAGTTTACGGTAGTCACTGAATTGTTCAGGCTGGCTGCCGATTTTCGTGGCCGCGAATTCGCGATATGGCTGGTACAGGTCACAGACCGCCACAGCCTCGCAGTCTTTCTGTTCTAAGAAGCCACTCAGGACCTGATCGCCCCGATTTCCGAGTCCGATGAAGCCGACACGCACCCGCTCGTTCGCGCCCAGGACGCGACTTGCGCTCGCGGCGGTTACGACGGAAGATGCAGCCGCGACAATTGTTGACTTGGTGAAATCTCGGCGAGTCAGGCGTGACATGCAGATTCTCCTGGAAATGAAAATAGCTGGGCCATGGATTGGTCGGTTTATGGGACGTACGGGGCTAATCGGACGTATGGGACTGATTGTATTCTCAGGATTTGAATAACAAAACCAGCTTCTAGTTGCCATCTGGCTTCGTTTGCAATTCGACTTCATGCGCCGGTGGAGGCCGATGTCGCTGGACCATCGAATGAAAATCGCCAAGATTATTTCGCCAGAAATGACGCTCATTTAAATCGACTTCTGCGATGGCGATCTCGTCCCAGTTGTTGGCTTTGGCAATCGGTTCGCCCGCATGGTTGTAGACGGCAGAGATCGTCCAGTTTGCTTTCGCGTCGCAGAACGTATTGCTGACGAGGTAAACATGATTCTCACAGGCACGAGCCTGAGCGAGAAGCGGGTTACATCCCCAGACTGGCCAGGCAATGACTTCAGCACCGCCATTGGTCAATTCACGAGCGACCTCGGGGAAAAAGCCGTCGTAACAGACCATTAACCCGACTTTGCCGAATTTTGTCTGAAATACGGGAAAATCCTTGCCCGGAGTCACCCCCTGCTCGATTTCCCGGTGCGGCAAACAGACTTTTCGATACTTGCCGATCAAATTGCCGTCGGGTCCCAATAGTGCTGCCACATTGTAAACAATGTGATCGTCTCGTTCGTACAGTCCGACCACGATATGAATCGCGTGTTGTTTCGCAAGTGACGCAAAATAGTCAGTCGTTGGGCCGGGAACAGATTCGGCGACTTCATGTGGCTGCTTTTTGACCCCCACGTACGGTACTGTTTCGCCGAGTACGACGAGATCTGCATGTTGTTTTGCCGCTTCCGCGATGAATGGGGCGAATTCTTCGCAATTCGCTCGCGGCGATTTACCTATCGGAACATGATGGATTGTTGCCAATCGGACTTTTCGCGAGGGTGGTGCTGGCGTCTCTTCAAATCGGACGCCACTCCATTTACACGTTCCCTTCGGTGCCCATTGCAGGTGTAGTTCGACAATCGCTTGCGTGGCATCTGGCGGGACCTGGTATGTTCCTTCAACGTGCGTCCACCCTTCGGGTGTTGTCTCCTTATCGAGTGGATGTTCTGGCTCCGCCAAAGGGACCATTCCGGGTGTGGACTCTAATCTAGTGGGGACTTTGGCCAGAACCGCCTTTCCTTTTGCGTCCAGCCAGACAATCCTGGCAACGGCGCTTCGGAAAGGGGCTGAGACTTGCGAGGTTTTACGGTCCGCCGTAAATCGAACATACTTTCCGCCAACGACTGGGAATGACTTCTGGAACCAGCCGTTCTCGCCAATGGAGTCGGATGATGTGATGACAAACGCACCTTGATGTCGGGGACCCCCCTGGCTTTCGTATGAGAATTGAGGCATCGTCTCATCGCGGTGGGACGTTGGCTCCCACCCGGCCGGGTATTCACCAATCACTTTTGCAGATTGTACGGCTGTCGGCTCCGCATAAACTGGATTTGCGATGAACGAGGCAAAGGTGATCGTTGCCGCTAGTCTTACGGCTTTCAGGATTCGGGTCATACTCGTTGTTCTCCCTTGCTGACCAGCGAATTACGTTAAAACCAATCGGTAATCGCATCGAGGAAAGCCGATGTGACAGCCAATTCGAATCACTTCGTTACCGGACTTTTTACGAGATATTTATCGAACCAGTCGGCCAGGATCGCGATGTCGTTGCCAAGTTCGGGCCAGCCATGTCCTTGCCCCTTCCGAACGACCAATTCGCAGGGGACGTTGTTGGTCTTTAGTTTTTCGATGACGATTTCGGCCTGCTGAATCGGGACAAGAGAATCAGCATCCCCGTGAATGATTAACGTTGGTGGGTCGTCGCTGGTGACGTGGTTTACTGGTGAAATATTTCGACCGATTTCGATCAGCCGTTTCTCGTCGGTAATCGGGACGAACGCATTGATGGTTTTGTCGAACTCGTGAAAGTCGAACGGGGCTCGATAATTCTTGAGAACCCCGCGACCCATCGCGTTTTCATCCGGCTTGCCATAATTCAGAAAATCGGTGGGCGGAAAGAAACAAGCCACTGCCTGGACGCGGCTCGACTCACGATCGACCGGATCTGTGGCGTCGCGATTGCCAAGAGTCCCTGCCGTCCCCTGCATCAGAGACAGGTGACCACCCGCCGAAGCGCCGCTGATTCCAATTCGATCGGGGTCGATTTGATATCGCGAGGCACGACTGCGGATGAAACGAACTGCACGATGCATGTCGTCGACAATCTCCAGGATCGTGAACTTCGGCTGGCTACCATGAACCACCGCGAAAACGGTGTATCCCCGTTTCAGAAATTCATTCACAAAACCCTGGTTGATTGCCTCGTGCGACGAGTACCACCCGCCGCTGACGACAAATATCACAGCGGCACCGTTTCCCGGTTTACCTTCGGCTTGCTTGGGTGAGAAAACGTCCAGCGTCAACGCTGTACCGAACTTCCGAGCATAAATGACGTCTTCAGTTCGAGTCACTGCCTCATCGGCAATCGCGAAGGAAGACGCAAACGCGAGTATCACAGTCAAGTAGAGCCAGGATGTGGATTGAAGTGTCATCGGCGTCTCCAAAGTTTTTTACGGACCGCATGATTTGCCGAATTTTGACAACAAATCAGTCTTCATCTCTGTTCAGGCTAACCAAATTCCAACTGCTTCCGCAATTCTGAGCTGCTCTCAGAATTTCATCCGCTCCACAAGACGCCAGTTTGGCCTGAGGGAGCGCCACCGGAAGTCGCACTCGATGCTGACTTTGAGCCGCGAACCTCTGATTGTCTGGAAATTACTAACTGAAGGTCGTTTGCAAAGCGACGGTGAGTCCACCGGGTCACTGAAAATGATTTTTACAGCCATACCACGACGCCGGGCAATGTAATTGTTATTGTCACGTTCTGTGTTTGTGTATGTAAAGATTACTTGCTTGGCGTTTTCGCGATTAAATCCCGTTCTGGAATCCATTTTTCATCCATTTTATACCGTCCATTCACTCCGGCGCGGCATTTGCCTCCTTATCCGACTCAACCTTCTGCGAACCCTTGAAACGGAAACGGGTTTGCAAGCTTCAATTTAAAAACACCAAGAATGCTTAAGGTTCATTCCTTGTTGCACTTGGATCGCCGTCGGTGCGCTTTTGCACGTCTCGATGAGGTTGCGCGGCGGTAACAGACAAACGACTTGATAAAGGGTCATAAAAAATGAGAGTTCTTACAGGGTTTGCTGCGTTTGTTGCATTAGCAGTGTTTTCTCCAGTGGTCAGGGCAGATGTCTTGTTTGACTTGAGGCTCAGCGAAGCAAAAGGTGGTCGCTGCGATCGAGATGTGTTCAACGATGGTTTTGCTGGCGAGGCTGATTTTGATCGCACCGATTTTCGGGCTTCAGGTGATCAGGCGATTCGAGGCGAATGGCTGATGAGCCACAGCGTTCGTGTTCCGGAAGTGGTTCGTTTACCGAAATCGCTTCCCCAATTGATTGCGGCGAGTAAGGGCATTACTCCGATTCCGGTCAAGGAAACCGACGTCGTTGCCATTTCTACCTTTTCGCAATTTGTACAACTCTTTAAATCGACGACGGGTGCCGAGAAAGACACGACTGAGCGTGTTAGCGAGATCGCACGAGGGATTCTTCCTAAAGCGTCTCATATGACGCTTATCGGCCTGCTTGTGTTCAGCTTTGCGGGGATGTGTTCTGTAGTCGGTATGAATCGTATTGGAGTATTCGGGCGAACTGCGTGTCAGTAAGGGGTTCGATTGTTTTGATCTGTAGGCTGTTCGACGACAATGAAAACTCCCTGCGCAAGCAGGGGGTTTTTCTTGCATTCTGGGGGTGGGCAAAACAGACGAAGGCCGTCGGCCGACGGGAGTTGTGCCCACCCCCAAAAATTTTTCCTATGGTGATTCCCGCCGCGTGTGACCGAATCACTCGCTTTGGATACAGCGACCTTTGACTGCTTCGCCGATTCGAGGCGATCGCTTGGAAGATTCATTTCCAGGGTGACGCTCTGATGCGGCAATCGGTCGATAGCCACTACGGTCGTCAACTGTGTCTCAGGCCAATCAATCCGCGACATGTGCTGACAAGCGGAGCTTTGGGATTGACCATCTGAAGTGAACGAAGTCTTTGCCGAACGGAGTGGGGGAGAATTTGTCGTTTGGGTGTGCGAAGTATTGCGCGGCATGTGTTGTCAGTTCTTTTCTTAATTGGTGTTCCCTGCCAAAATGTAAAAAATACTGTTTTTGATGATCGTCTTCTATTGGGTTGCGTTGGGCTGCGGCTCTGATGGTGTAAAATATGCAGTTTTGTGGGGCTGTGTTGGTTTTCATCGTCCTGAATGTCGCCTTACACGGTAAAATATACTTTTTCTTGATTGGTATTTGATTTGCTTTACAGGTTCTCCATCAAGTACTCGAACTCAATATTGTTGCACAGGTCGTCGAAGTCTCTTAATTGGGATTCGATCGTGAAAATGAGCTGGGTGCGAGGTGTTTCACCGAAAATTTGATGACTCACAAGAGGGTTATTCTCTTGCATTGCATCGTGGATTTCCGGGAATAAATCGACTTTTTTGGTTCGTTGAACAGCTTTTGGGCTCGTGGATAGAAGTGTTTATGTTTCGTGCAGGCGTCAAATGTTGCTACGCGATCGAATGCACATAAAAAAACGTAAAAAAACATTTTTTCTAACGATTTTGCCCATTGCCGTGTCAGAGTGGCTGCCTAAAACTCTCCCAACTCGGACACATTAATCGAACATTAATGAATCCGGGACGCAAAAATTTCAGTCTTTACACATATCGGTGTATGGTCTGAATCAGTGTGAATAACGGAGTCATTCGGTGGTTTTAATGTATGCCATCCGCTCAATGGCAGAGCAAGGATTCAAGTTTGGCGGTGGGTGCGAACTGAAGCACCGTTGCTTGAGTCGTGATTGTCGAACGGGCCAACAGGCTTCCCTTCGGCATTAATGAAGAAGGCTTTTTCGCAAGTTGCAGGCCAGGTTGCATCCAGGCCGCGCGATTGGCTGTGTCAAATTCTGACCGGTTGCGAGTCTGAGATTTGAAATCCTGCGCAACCGTTGCGAAGAACCTGAGTCACGCTTATTAACAGTATCAATAAGTGTGTTGAAAATAAGTTGAATTTGACGTGTTCTGTACTGTTTATGCCGCTTCATGATCTCGCTTTCACGAAGTGGTTGGTCGATTAAAGTAAGGAGTTTTTTGAAATGAAAGCTTTGAATTCGTGGGTTGCGGTTGTTGTTGCTAGTTCGGCGATTGCCAGCCAGGCAAGTGCCGATGTCCTGATGGTGGGTGCTCCTGACGTTAACGCAGTGAATCAACAGAAGTCGTTCGACGAAGTCGGGGATGTTGCGATTGAGAGCCAGGAGAGCTCAAGTCGAGTGCGCCCTGTATTTGTTTCAGGTAGTTTAATCAATAAGTCGAGTACAGGTGCCTGGTTGATGGCACAAAGCGTTCGTCGCGATGGTGCTGCCCGACCGCAAAAGGTGGAAATGAATCTGTTGGCCGGTCGTGGTCACGGAATCACTCCGATTCCACCCGATGGAACCGAAGTGCGAGCGATTTCGACGTTCGCTCAGTTTGCTCAAATGTTTAAGCCTACGTCAGACAGTAGTGAGGTTCAGGCGCTGCTTGACGATGATGGTGAGATTGTTCCAAAGACGTCGAACATGACCTTGATCGGCCTGTTTACTTTCAGTTTGGCGGGAATCACTGCCGTGATTAGCGCCAGCCGACGTGGATTCTTCGGTCGTACGACTCGTCAACGTCGTGCTCGGATGTACTGATCGGATTGATTCGCAGCCGAAGTCAAAACAACCCCCCTGTTTTGTGTTGCTTTCGCAGCGTCGATCTCGGGGAAACATCCAGCGTTTTCGTTTACATGCAGTGTTTCGCTGGATACCAACTGAACGGTTTCGACTCCGTGTTTGAATCAAATTAATTGCAGAATGCAGAGACAATCAAGGGCCAGAGCAATGAATTCGGAAGTGAAAATCAACATGGTTCGCAACTTAATGTCCGCCGGATTTCGTACGGCCAAATCAACTGTTGTTGCAGTAACGTTGCTTGTTGCACAATCAGCTCACGCAGGTTTAATTGAGACCGTGGAAGCTCCGGGAGTGCAAACGACCACCGCCGCGAATACGACGACAATCGATTTCAACCAACTTCCGACCGGCTACTCTAACAGTTTAACTGTTAATGTGACTTCGACATTGACGGCAACTTATAGCGGCAATTTCTCGATCAACGCTCCTGGTCAATATGGAGGAGCGGTTGATCCATCAACTGGCAAAGACTCGAACTATTTCGCGGTGACGTCCGGTGATGTGACCATGACGTTGAGCAATGCTCAAGCCTATTTCGGTTTGTGGATTTCCGCCGCCGATAAATTCAATCAAATTGCGTTCTATAACGGTAGCACGGAAGTCGCCGCGTTAACTGGGACGGGCGCGTTTCTTTCCTCGTTGCCGTCAACGTACAACGGGAATCCCACTGCGGACTTCAAAGGTCAAGACAGCAGCGAGAAGTTTGTCTTCGTCAATTTCTACGCACAAACGGCACAAGATGAGTTCAACAAGATTGTCTTGACCAACACGCCTGGTAGCGGGACGATCTTCGAAAGTGACAATCATACCTTCAGCACGACATTGCAGGCTCCCACTTCGGGCGGGACAAACTTGCAGGCTCCCTCTTCTGTCCCGGAACCCTCTTCGTTCGCCCTGCTTGGTCTCGGCGGACTCGGTATGGCGATTCGATCTCTTCGCCGCTGTCGTGCTTAGGCTTAAGCAGGACTCAGAACGTCGCGGTGTCGATTGAGCGAATGGTGCTTTGCACAGTCGTCCGGTTGAGGCGATTGGCATATTTCGAGAAGCGCCCCAGAGGCATCTTGCGCTTGCGATGTGAATTAAGCAGGGTTCTGTGAGGCGATTTGAGCAGGAAACCCTCGTTGCCACAGTACGAATTTTTATATGGTTTGCGATTTCAATGTTACGTCCCGCTATTTTTTCCGTCCTTTTGCTTCTTGTGGGCGCATCAATTGCGACTGCGGGGTTAATCAACTCTTCCCTTGAGTATGGCCAGGCAGCCAACTCGTGGAGCGACCACAGCGACGCCTCGATAAATCCCTCTGGGGGCTGGTTCACCACTGAATCGGATCATCAAATCGAGATCTGGGGTAACGGATACATGGGAGTCAACGCTTACGATGGAGCCAATTTCGCAGAATTGAATGCAAACGCCGTCGGCACGCTTTATCAAACGGCGACGGGTATTGGGTCGGGTGATTTGGTCGATTACCACTTCGCCCACCGTGGTCGTCAAGGCGTTGACACAATGGAGCTCAAGATCACAGATACGACGACGGGGGCGATCCTGTTCGATCATCAATATTCAGATGGCAATCAGGCTTGGAGCTTTTACTCAGGCAGTTTTACCGTTGGACCCAACGTCGCTTCGACCGACTCGATCAAGTTTGCTTACGAATCGATCAGTGCAGCAGGCGGGAATCCAACGATAGGGAACTTCCTTGATAATGCGGACTTCGGGATTGGTGCCAATTCCTCACTCCCTTCCGCGGTACCAGAACCTTCTTCTTTCGCATTGCTCGGGCTGGGTATTCTTGGTTTGGCGATCAGTGCTTACCGGCGCCGAAAGATGGCGACGCCGATATTGGCTCTAAGAGTTTGTGTGCAAATGGGTTGTGGATTTTCAAGTGTACTCCAAGAGCCCTCTTTTTCGATATTGTTTCTTCGAATGACAACTTCAATCGGATTTGGATTCAACGAATTTACCCATCTCTCGCAAACGTCGCATGTTGTCGAAAGTGGGGGGCGATGCCTCAACAATGCAATTTTTTATTTATTCCCCGATTTTCCCTGTTGCCGTTTTCGAGTGCCGGTCTAGAACCATTGCAACTCGGACAAATTAATCAGAAGAAGCAACACAAGACCTGCATGCCATGCAGATCAGTGGAGCACGCAATGAGTTGAATCGCGGTTCACCCTCTGAGTGTCGAAATCTGCCAGCCGTTCGATTGCTGTCCAGGTTTTGAATTCGACGGGTCCCGAGATTTATGACGACTTCTATGGGACGTGATCGTCGAACTGCTGAATTTGGCTCGTCCGACTAAGTTGAAAATGCCATCTCCAAGGTTGCGGGCCGGGTTTTCGGTTCAAGCAACCGAGTACATCGCTCCCCGTCGGGGGAGCGGCTCTTCCATGTGGCGAAAGTCGCATTGGTCGTACGAATCATGCTTGAAGCTTGTTGAAAAGGGCCAACTGAAATGAAGACTTCGAAATCGTGGGTTGTTTCTATCGTTGTCTGCTCAGTCATTGCTAGCCAGGCAAACGCCGACGTTCTGATGGTTGGCCCTTTGGAAAGAGTCTCCAATGTAAATGCACTGAGGCCGCTGAGATCGTTTGATGGCGATTGTAACAGGGCCGTGGAAAATCAGGCGAATTCAAGCCGAGTGCGTTCTCTATTTGTTTCCGGCAGCTTGATCAACAGGAGCAGTATGGGGTCCTGGTTAATAGCACAGTGCGTTCGTCGTGATACTGCTACCCAACCAAAAAAGACCGAAATCAATCAGTCGATCGGTCGTCGTCGGGAAATCACTCCGATTCCGGCTACTGGAACGGAAGTTCGGCCAATATCGACATTCGACAATTTTGTTCACAAGTTTAGGGGCCGCAACGAAAGCGATGTCGTTGAAACAAGCGTCCGTCACGGCGATGAGATCGTTCCTAGAACGTCTAATATGACCTTGATTGGTTTGTTTGTACTCACTCTGGCGGGAATTACCGCCGCCATTAGCGTAAGTAGGAATGGATTACTCGGGATCACGGCAAACTTTCGCCGCTCACGCCGCGTCTGATCGGTCAAGAAAGCTTCAGCGCCAAGATCTAACTCATTCGGGCAATCGTTTCCTGGGCACATTGATGCAATGTGCCTTGCGGTACTGACCCAAGTGAAATCAAGCAGCGTAATTCCTGTTTCAAACCTGTTTCTCGTTTCAAGGACAATGCCCATGGTCGCGTCATCGAAAAAGCTCAGCAACATCTCGATTACTTTTGGCAATTTCCCAGTCATCATTGTGACTTGCTTATTTCTAGCCGTTGCCGACGTGGTCAGGCTATTTCCAGCAAGACTGCAGCTCCCGTCTACCGAACGATTTTGGTGATCGGCTTTTATCCCTCCTTTCGGTTCTTATGCCCGTATCGCATCTGCAACTAAGGCGCGTTTAGTAAACAAAATCAAAAAAGGGCCATGCTTATGCATTTTTTTACGAACGTCAGTAAGTCTCGACAGCCCGCTTCGACGGCAATCCGGATTGCGTCATTCGCAGCTTTCCTGTCCTGGATGATCATTTCACAATCTGCCGACGCTGGATTAATCGAAGCAGCGAAGGACGCCTCTTGCCATTCGTCCTCCGTTAAAGAAAAGGCCAACGCCGTCTCAGATCAGCCGCCTGTAAACGATACTGCAACGAATAAGATTCAGGCAGTGACGTTATTTCTTACGCATACGCGTCATCTTATGAGCGCGACTTCGAATCTCTATGCTAAGCCCATGGATTTGTCTGCCGTCCTGGGTTCAAAAGATCTTGGATTTACCTCAAGTGAGATTACGATGGCTCTCATCAATGCTCACGTTTATGCTCGCCTCAAGATTTCTTCGGACGACAGCGTTAATCATGTCTCACTTTGTTGCGGTGAAAATGAAGTCATTTCTCTCGCTGATATGCACAGCATGCTTTTAAGTCCGTTGAAGTCGTATTGCAGAGGTGACATCGACCAATTTCAGGCTTTTAACCCCGAAGATGATGTCTTATTCCTTCCTTTCAGCTCCCCCTTAACAAATGACGAGCGTCGTACGACCTCGCAGTCAACGACTCCCACGTTTGCTGCGACTTTCGTCGCGGCAAATCACACGATCGGAAATGCGTCACACACTCAAGTCTCTCGCCGAGCAACGAACGGTGTAGAGTCATCGGATAGTGACGAGTATGACGAAGACAATGGCGAAGACTCATCGGATAACAAATCATCTGACGACCGCGCCACAGGCGATCGTCGACCGTTGGGCGCAGAAGTAGATTCGTTTGATCCTCTGATGGCATCTGTCGCCCTCCTTATTTTCGGGGCAATTGCTTTAGTGGTAAACACTGCTCCCAGGAGAAGTGTGCTCACAACGCAGTTGTAACTCCACTTCTTAGCAAGGCTGGGAATCATACAGCTTAATGTTGTAAGCTTCTGCTAACCTTGAAATGTAAGTGTAGTCTGAATCTGCGTCGTGTTTTAAATCACTGATGTTCTGCGAGTCAATGTGACTTTCAGAGTTACCGCCCCGATTCTGTGCCTAGTTGTAGGCATAATAAGCAGAATCAGCCCCAATAATGAGGATCTGATGAATGGTTTGTTTTCGGAAGCTTGTACTTGCGGTGGTCGCAAGTGGCATTTTATCGTTCGGCAGCGCTGCAATCGCTGGGATTATCTACGATAATCTTCCTAATCTGTCGTCCTCCGGCGGAACGGATCCCGTTTACAACGATGGGCCGCTCTACAATTCATTTTCGACTGGAGGAAGCCCGTCGCAATTGACTGACGTGAAGTTAATGCTGTCAGCGACGCCAGGTGTTCAGTCGAGTTTCATGGTGAGTCTCCTCGCGGACTCATCAAGCACCCCAGGCTCGCCTGTTACGACGCTTGGAACGTTTGACGACAGTACTTTGGCGTCAACAGCATCGGTTTACGACATTTCTGTGGCGTCGTACAATTTGGCCGCAAATACTCGTTATTGGGTTGAGTTGAGCTCCGCGACGAGTTTACCTTCGGTTGTCGCTTGGGACTATGCATCAAATATCACGGGAAGGGGGATCGGAGGGGAATTCTGGGCTAACACGCCGGGCACTTCACCTAGCGTGACAGGGAACACGCACGAGACACCTCCTTACCTAATGCAAGTGACGACGACACAATCATCTGACGCACCGATAGTAATTGATCCTACCCCTCCCCCCGTCAACCCCAACCCGCCAGAACCTCCTACTTCCAACGTCCCTGAACCCGGCACGCTCTGCCAAGCGCTTACAGCGGTGGCAATCGGGAGTGTCGTATTCGTCCGTCGTCGTATGATTCGTTCGTGACCAGGGTGACTTTAAAAGTTACCGAGCTTCGACTGCGGAGTGTATCTCTGAATTTCGAATGAATGGCCGGCTCAAGCAGGTGTTACGGCTGGAGCCGGCCGTGTTTGTATTTGTTTTAAGTTCTGTAGACACAGCAGGCATTGAGCGACTGTTGATCGGATGCATCCTTCGCCCGCTTGTTTGAAATCACTGAAGATCTGTTAGTCAACGTGACTCTCAGACTGACCGCCCCGGTTCTGCCGCCAATGTTCAGGCGTGTTTTGCAGAATCAGCACTAAGAGCTTAGGATTGAATGAATGTGTTTTTCTCGGAAGCTTGCGTTTGCGACTGTCGCAGGCTGCATTTTGTCTTTTGTAAGTGCTGTAAATGCAGGAGAGATCTACAATAATCTTCCTCCTGTCACGTCCATTGGCAGCTTCGACCCTGTTTTCGACGACGGTCCATCTTACAACTCGTTTTCAACAGGCAGCAATGCTGAATTGCTCACTGACATCAAGATGCTTCTTACCGGAACGGGGGGTACACCATCGCAATTCACGGTGAGTCTTCTTGCTGATTCATCAAACGCACCTGGATCGCTCCTCTCGACGCTTGGAACGTTTAACGATAGTGATAAATTGTCACTAACGGCATCTGTGGTCGATGTTTCCGGCGGCTCGTATGCTCTGGCCGCCAATACTCGTTATTGGGTTGAGTTGAGCAGTACCGCGCCGAGTCCCCCTTCAACTGTAGCATGGAACTATGCATCAAGTGCTGCGGGAGTGGGTGTTAGTAGTGAATACTGGGCCTACACTCCAGGGGGTGTTCTCACGGTTTCTGCAAATTCGGATGTATCTACTCCCTATCAGATGTCAGTGACAACTTCTTCTGCAGTTCCCGAACCCGGCACGTTCTGTCAAGTTCTGACGGCGTTGGGAGTCGGAGTTTTTGCGATCGCACGTCGTCGAATGATTCGCTCATGACAAAAATGCTTTGCAAGTCGCCAAGCATCGATTGAAGTACGCATTACGTGAATGCAACTGGTGGAATACCGGATCAAGCACTACTTTGGCTTGATCCGGTATTTTTTTGAATGGAGTTTCAGCCGATGTGTCGTTGGCGAATGATTGTCGGGCATTTCGGCGCCAGTCATACAGAATCGTCACACTTCATCGAACCTTCAACTCAGTTGCCGGTAGTTGCCGCTGCCGGATCAAGCTTTTGCTCCTCGTTCGCCTCGGCCTTGAATTCTGCGACCGCCAGTTGATTGTGACCCGCTGCATACAACGTATCTTCGGCATCGTTGAGCACAAATGCGTGAACATGCATTGGCATTTTGGACTGGTGCAAGGGCTTTCCCGTTTCTGTATCGTAGAACGAGATAAAGCCTCCGTTATCTCCACCGCCGAAAATGCCCCAACTTTCGCTGACAGGGAACGCGATCTGTTCGACCAGTCCTTTGTAGGTTGTGTCCGAGATTTCTTGAACTCGTTGACCCACTTGCAAATCAAAAATCTCGACTCGCGATGGCCCGTCCAGGTGATCGATGTTTCCGATTGTCCCAATTCCACCTGCTGCGACACGTCGCCCATCTCGTGAAAATGCCACGCTGCGGATACCCCCGATCGAGTGCCGGCGTTGTTTTGGGTCCCACGTGTACATGACGGGGGCTTCCACCTCCGACAGCTTTTTACCACTGGCAACTTCCCAAATCACCACATGACCGACTCGGTCACCGGTCGCCAGGAATAGACCATCCGTTGAAAACGCAACCGCATAAAGCATCGACGGAAAATGATGCGGCGTCATCGGCTTGTGGTCGACCAGCGTGAGAAGCAGATCTCCCGTGTCGGCATTCCAGACCTTACATAGCATGTCATCAGCTACGGTCGCGATTCGCCTGCCATCGGGTGACGCCACGACTTTTCGAATCCATCGTTCATGTGCGATCACATTACGGCAGGGAACGCGCTGTTCGACATCCCACCAGATCAGGCGGCCGTCATAGCCACTCGTCACTAATTGCTGCCCGACCATGGCGGCGCCGGTAACGTAGCTCTGGTGCCCCTCACCTTGAAATTCAATCGGCTCGGGGTTTTCCGCCGTGAGGTTGATTTCATAAACCTTGAAATCGGACCCACCGACGAACAGCCGTTCGGTTTGCGGCAGTCGCGCGATGCACAAGCCTATCGATTTCAAACGAATCGTTCTGGCGACCTTGAATTTCGTAGGATCAGCAGACATTACGCATCTCGTTTTTTGAAGAATGCAACTTGTTGTTACGCCAGAATGTCTTTGATCGGTTGACAGCCGAAATCGACGATGGGGATAGGACGTGCCCCAACATGATATTCTTTCGTGGGGTCGATTCCGACCGCTGAAAAGATCGTGGCGAACAGGTCTCCGGCTTTGACTTCACCCTCGACAACCGTTTGTCCGTCGGCGTCCGTTTTGCCGTACACGGCTCCTCCTTTGATTCCACAACCCGATAGTGATGCACTCCAGGCATTCGCAAAGTGATCGCGACCCAGGCTGGCGTTGATCTGTGGGGTGCGACCGAACTCGCCAAACGTCAGGACGAGTGTGTTTTCTAGCAGTCCGCGTTGGCCAAGATCATCGAGCAATGCCGACATTCCCTGGTCAAGGTCCGCACAAAGTTCACGATGCGTTTCAAAATTCTGGCCGTGACTATCCCACCAGGCTCGTGCAACCTTTACGAAGGGAACACCCGCTTCGACCAGTCGGCGAGCGACCAGACATTGTTCTTGAAACTGAGTCGGCCCGTAGAAATCGCGAGCTGACTGCGGTTCCTGGTTAATATCAAACAACGATTCACTCGACATCAATCCCCGTACTCGCTCGTATGCCATCCCATGACTGGCGACGGAGGGATTGGAATGCTTATCGATAAACCGACGGGCGAGCAGTTTCTGGAATGCTGCTCGATCTTGGTGATCCGTTTCCGAGATCGAATCGAGTCTTCGAATGTTCGGCGGGATCATGCTTTCGGTCAGAAACATGGGTGCATAACGAGCACCCAGGAAACCGGGCCCCCCTTTGTGACGTCCTTCGGTCTCAGAATACAGCGAGACGTAATCAGGAACCTGACTGTCTGCGCGTCCCAGCTCCCGAGCGATCAACGCTCCAAGGTCGGGATAATCGACGGCCGCTTCCTTGGCACGACCGGTTTCCATCAGAACTGTTCCACCGCCGTGATCTCCGTTCCTCGTGTTGAGCGACCGTATGATCGCGGTGGTCTTCATCCGCTGAGCCATCTTTGGCAGAAGTTCGCTGATCTGCACGCTGGGGATGTCGGTTGAGATAGCTCGAAAGGGGCCACCGGTCAGTCGACCTGGCTTGGGGTCCCATGTTTCCAGTTGGCTTGCCCCGCCCGCCAGCCAAAGCAGGATAACGCTCTTGTGTTGCCGCTTCAGTTCCGCAGCGAGTGTCGGTGTTTGCAGTGCATCCAGAACACGCATATTGGCGGCGAAAGCGGCCGTACTCGCCATGACAGACGAGCCGAGGAAGCCACGGCGCGAAACACCGGGATCGATTGGGGCACGAAGACGAGCGTCGAATAACGCCATATCACGAATCCTGCAAAGTTCTTATCAGTTCTCAATGATTAAATCGCAGTTCCGGGCTTGCCAACAAAACCCAGACGAGTTGCCTCAGGCCAGCGATTGGATTTGAAGACCGCTCAGCCAGAAACGCCTCGCAAGTGGATCGCTCGTCGGGAAGAGGCGACCTGGAAAAAACAGTCCAGAACGCAGTTTCAATTTGCAAAACCTGGTCGTTTTTTTGCTTGAGACAACCAACCAGAGTGGCACCGTCATCACGAACATAGTCATCCCACAGCCTTGAGTTGTTGCTGAAGAGCAGTGCTTCGTCGACACCAATTTGGAAGTTTTCGCCGGGAACTTCGAACTGGTTTGCGAGGTCATCCGCATTCCGTTCAAGTTCGTCTCGTCGATTTGGCCATTCGGCAGCGGTCGTTGCCACGATCGTTTCCGGGTTCAAGCTGGCGATTCGAAGTGACAGCGAATATTGGCGAGCCGAGAGTGGTCGTATCATTGCCAGCGCGAACAAATCGGCGGAGGGCGGTTCACTTGCCGAGTCCCAGACGCTGCTGCGAGCATACGTCTGGCTGGAAACGATTCCACGGATCAGACGCTGAAGATCATATTGATGCGCGACCAGATCACGACTGAGCCATTCCAGCAGTTCCGGGTGGCTCGCGGGATTGGCGGAGTGCATTTGATCGAGCGGATGGACCAGGCCGCGCCCCATCAAAAGGGCCCAGATGCGATTGACGGCGTTTCTGGCAAAAAAATGATTGTTTTCCGCTTGTAGCGCCAATTCCACCAGTCTCGCACGCGGGCTGAATTCCGGTCTTGGAGGCGGCCCCGCATTGTCCTCCTTTGTCTGACGATTGATTTCGTCATTTTCCTGCTTGATTTGCTCTGCTGTTTTCTCGATGACTGGTTGATCGACGGTTGCCCCCGTCAGAAACATGATACGAGCGACTTTTTCTTCGCCCTTCGTCGTTTTGAATTTGACGTCACCGCTGAACTTCTCGGCGACGACGTTCTTTTTTGTCAGGTAAATGCGATTGAAAAAGGAAGTCATGCCGTAATAGTGGTCCTGCTTCCAGTCATCGACCAGCGGATGGTCGTGGCACTTTGCACAACTGACATTCACCCCGAAGAACAACGAACTGCTGTCATTTGTCAGTTGATCGAGATCCCTCGCTCGCGTTCGCAAAAAGTTCAATGCAGGTTTGATCTCGGGATCTTCCTCGTTGCCAGTCATCATTTCGCGAAAGAGTTGATCCCACGGACGATTCTGGCGAACCGATTTCAGCAGGTACTCGCGCCATTCGCCGGGACTATTCCGCTGGCCGTCACTCAACAGTCCTTCCAGGCAATTCCGAAAATGGAAGGCAAAATCAGGGCTGCTCATCAGTCGCTCGACCGTTTTTGACCGCTTATCGGGTTCCGTGGAAGCAGCGTATGATTGGGCTTCCGATAAAGTCGGGATACGGCCAGCCAGATCCAGTGTCGTTCGGCGAAGGAGAGTACGGTCGTCAGCCAAAGGCGCAGAAGGAATGTACTTTTCGTCGAGCTTCTGTTGGATACAGCGGTCGATCACATGTTCGATCGGCATCTCTTCGGGTAACAACTCTGCCCCGAACGACATCGCCGGGATGGCAACCATCGCTATCAACGACCAGTAGAAATGGCGCAACATTCGCGGCTCTTTGGTGTTTTGGGGAGGTCGGCAGGCTATCGAGGCGGGGTTTCCTAACTATTAATCTTTCTCTGATCGACAGCGAATTGAAAACAAATTAGCCAGTTTTGATGCGTGAATCAAGTAGTTAAGGAATTCAGAGGTCGCCAGTTTTTCGAATTCGATAAGAAAAACGCTGATTTGACGTCTCGTGATCACGATAACGACTTTCTTTTGATATTCCGCACCTGAAAAATAAGGCCAGAGATCATTTGACTATTGCTGATGATCGGATGTATGTGAAACAAGTGATCCCTCTTGTTAAGGGGTTGTTCACAAGGTATGAGTATTGATGCATATGAAATTAAGATACCCTCCCGCCCCATGTGTCCCACCGAATTACCGAGAGGATCAATTATGATTTCTCGAATCCCGTTTGATCGCCGTCGATTTTTGCAAGTCGGAGCCGCCGGGGTCGTTGGATCCGCCCTGCCCTTTTTACATCGGTCTGCGGCTGCATCGAGCGAAACGGGCCGGGCGAAATCAGTCTTGTTGGTTTTGCTCAGTGGTGGGCCGAGCCAATTAGACACTCTCGACCCAAAGCCAAACTCACCTGCCGAGATCCGAGGCGAGTTTTCGGCGATTGAGACGGCTGTTCCCGGCATTTCGATTTGCGAGCACCTGCCGAAACTGGCTCAGCAAATGGGACGCTGGTCGATCATTCGCTCGCTGGCTCATTTGGAACATAATCATCTCTTGGCGACTCATGTTGCGCTGACTGGGCGGCCCACACCGATCCCTCGTGGTGGAAGCGATCTGGATCGCGTTGAATCCCGGTTTGATTTTCCGAATTTCGCGTCGGCACTCGATTGGATTAGGCCACGAAACGATGGAATCCCGACCGGAGTTTCGTTACCCAATTATTACATTGAAGGTCCACTCACCTGGCCCGGACAGTATGCTGGATTTCTTGGTCCGAAGCATGATCCTTGGCAGATCAATCAAGATCCGAATGACCCGAATTTTCGGATCGACTCGCTCAGCCTGCAGCCGGGAGTCACGTCGCCACGGCTTTTGTCTCGTCAGCATTTGCTCGACGAACTGAACCGAAATTCAACGTCGTGCACGGAAAGTGGACGAATGGATTCGTTCGGCCAGCAGCAGGAACTTGCCTTATCTCTGCTTACCTCGGACCGAGTTGCCAAAGCGTTCGAGATTCAGCGAGAAGAATCTGTTGTTCGGGATCGATACGGGCGTAACAAGTTTGGTCAATCTCTTCTGCTATCGCGTCGACTGATAGAAGCCGGCGTCCCGATCGTTCAAGCGGCGATGGGGATCGTGCAAACCTGGGATACTCACGTCGATAACTGGGGGCGGTTAAAGGGGACGTTATTGCCACAATTGGACCAGGGACTTGCCGCTTTGATGGATGACCTTGCTGGTTCGGCTCTTCTCGAACAGACGATGGTCATTGTGATGGGCGAGTTTGGACGAACTCCACGGATTTCAACATTGCCGGGGCAATCGGTTCCTGGCCGCGACCACTGGGCGCATACCTATTCAGGATTATTTGCTGGCGCTGGGATTCGAGGTGGTCAGGTAATTGGAAAGACCGACGACATCGCGGCATATCCCGTTTCTCGATCGTGGTCGCCAGCCGATGTCTGTACAACCCTGTTTGATGCCCTCGGAGTCAGCCATGACGCATCCATCAACGATCCGCTTGGCCGAGCCAACCATCTGTTAAACGGCGACATCATCGAACCGCTTTACACGGGCGCGAGCGCCTGACGGATTGGATTGAAGATGGAGCTTGAATAGCGGGTGTTGGGGCTGATGTTGCAATCGCCGCAGTTTACGGCGACTTCTTGCCGCAGCCCCCCTTGAACTCTCCGTGAAACTTGGGCCAACACACGGTTGAACCAACTACAGATAGCACCCTGTAAGTACCGATTACACTTCGTGGCGGCTGGAAGCCGCCACTATGCCAATGACAGCCACTTTGAACTGAATGGTTTAAGGCTTTGCTGGTTTTTCATTGGAACTTTCAGAGGGTTTTTCTGAGAGAATCTTATTGAAATCAGGGTCATCGCGCAGGACTTTGAAATCGGGGTCCTTCGCCATCCAGGTGTAATCGTCGAAGCCCTGTTTGAATGATTCTCGCAAGTCCGTGATCGCTCGTTTGCGATACGTTTCGCGAACGGTGGCTCGGTCAGGCAGGTCAGTCTGCTTGTCAACTTGTTCTACGGCTCGCGAGTAGGCGCAGGCCGAATTATAAAGAAACAGCGCGTTAGACGCCTTACGGTTGGGATCACGTGGATCGTCCGCCGGTCGATGTTCTTCGAGATACTTCAGTCCTTCCGCGAGTCTCCCATCAGCAATTCGAGCGATTGCGAAACTCGTAGCAAATTCACTCGGAAACTGTGGCTCGTGCTTGAGTTCGATCACTCTATCAAAGTCTTTGCACGCGTCACCGAACTTCTCTTGTTTCAGGAATAGCTGGCCACGTCCTAGATATGCCTCGGGGAGTTCGGCATCGAGTTGAAGCGCCATGTTGTATGCCTCCATCGCCTCCTTCTCCTGCTGATTCTTACTAAACGTATCTCCCTGAAACGCGTACTGAAATCCTGGGGAACGTTGACGCAAAGCCAAAAGGGCTGAATTGGCATAATTCTTTTTAGCTGGGTCACCGGAGTCGCGAGCCTTGATCAATGCCGCACGAGCGGTTGGCGTCCCAAAGTTCGCCAGTGCCTGCATGATGTTCCCAAGAAGATGATTCGTTCTTTGCTTGTCAATCGCGGCGATCAGCAGTTTTTCGCCTTCGGGGTTTCCGTCAGCAGTCAATGCCGTCGCAGCGGTCGTGACAAGTTGATTATCACTTGATGCAAGCGCGTCACCACAAAGCTCGCGGAATTTCGGGTGACGAAAAATCTTCAGCCCCTGCAGAATTTGAACTTTTTCGTTGTTGTTTAGCGAAATGTATTTTTGGACCAGCTTGTCGGCGACCTCCTGGTCACCCAATTGCATCAGCAGGTTGATCGTTGTGACGCGGTCATTACCCGATTCCAGTTGTTTCAGCAGTAATGGGATTGCTCGGGCATCCTTTGTCCGCGAGAGCAATTGAACCACATTCACGTCGGGAGGTCCCGATTCCAGCATCTTCAGCGCGTATTCGATCGATAGAGATTCACTCCGCTGATCGTTCCGCTGGGACAATGTCTGGAACGCCTGATCGCGAATGATTTTGTCGGGTGATTTAAGGGCTCGTTCGAGGACATCAACCAGTTGAGGATGACCGACTTGAACAAGAGCTTTCAACGATTCCGTATCCATTCCAGCCGGTCCATTCGACACGAATTCATACAATGCGTCGGACCAGATCGGACGTGGGTATTTGGCAAGTACTTGAACAATTTTTTTCCTTGATTCCGCAGGTTCGTTCTTCAGCAATGCAAGCAGCGCATCGTGCGCCGCTCCGAATCGTGACCCGGCAAGACTTTCAATCGCGGCGGAAGACAGTGGTTCAACATTCCGTTTTGCATACAGCACCAGCTTTTCGACCGCCTGCGGTTCCCCGAAGTGACTGAGCGCCTGCAGCGCCGCCTTCTGGAACTCGGGGTCTTTGTCTTCCGCCCATTCAAAAATCTGAGGCAGATTTTCAACATCCAGCCGACCGCCACCGTAAGCCAATGCGGCTGCGCGCGACAACGGGTGTCCCGTACGAATCTCTTTGAGCAATTCATCGCGAGGAAGATTGAGATAGGCGGTCCTCAATGCCGCCCCGACCGATTCTGATGATGTTTTATGCATTCGAACCTGGCCGGGCACTCGAATGCCGAACCCCTGATTTCTCGCTTGAACATCGTCGATGACGGGAAATTCGGTGAGATGGAATTCTTGAATGGCAGCCGGAATGACCGGAAACATCTGGTTGACGTTGTTGCCATGATTTCCCGCTGCGGCGGTTTGCAGCCAATTCATCAGTTGAGGATCAGGGGGAGTTGCTCCCTCGACCCACCGCACGACAACTCGTGCGATCTTCTGGGCAACGACGGCGTCTAACTCATCAACAAACGATCCCGCATTGAACGTATTAATGGCTCCGCTGATGGTGAACAAGGCGAGGCTTTGCTTCGGCCCGATTCGCTCGATTTCAAGGCTCAACTGAGCGCGTTGCAGGTCGTTGACATTGATTTCTTTGGTGACATCACCAAGTTTCATTTTCAGAACGCATTTGGGAACGTTGGGGCCAATCGGCAGATCGGAATAAACCAACCAGATCCCTGTATGACCACCAGCAGGAAGCTTCCATTCTTTCAGAGGCTTCATCGTCGAAATCTGATAATGCTGCTTCCCGGCTTGAAATTGAAAGTTCTGCAATTGCTGCGGAATGTCCTTCAGCTTTCGCTCTTCTCCGTCAATCTCGGCAATCACTTGATCGCGAGCAATCGTGAACGACTGCTTCGTTGTGTTGGCGAGCATCACATGCAGCGCTAAATATCGAGTCTGGCCGTTTCCTGCATAAAACATCCCCACGTGAGCGACATCGAGCATGGCCATTATTTGCTGGTCAACGCCTGTCACGACGGCGGGTGCGCCGTTCTTTAAACGATCCACTTCCGCTTCAAGCTTATTGATTCGCTCAACAAGCTTCTTCAGCGCGACCGGATCGGTTGAAGTTTCTTGCTTCTGCAGGCCCTCTTGCGCCGAGGCGGTTTGAAGCGAGCCGATGGGCGTTGCCAAGAGAAAGGCGATCCAGGCAATCAAAGGAACCCAAGTTCGGACGATATTCTTCGACATGATGTTTTAATCCCTCATACGATCACCGACCCTACGGAAAGATCAATCCACGTATGAAATTCCTGGCCCGGCCCCAAGACTCGCCAACCCACATCGAGGCCACTTGTCTGTAAGTTTACCGCATCTGTCGGGCAAGTATACGGTTCAAGACAAACGGCAGATCGATTCGGCGGAGTAAACGCGACAATTTCGCGGAAGATTGGTGGGCATGTCAGTGTCACCTGCAGGCCGGCTGATTCATCCATGACCAGACAATCAAATTGCGGGCCGTCACATTCCAACCCTGTGTAAACGTCGTCCAGTTTTAGAACGTTGAGATAAGCTCCGTCACGCAGATCGTTGGAATCGTCCAGCTCCACGGTCTTTCCTGTTGGCAAACAATCCAGAAGCTCCCATCGCCGTTGGGCAGGAACTTCAACCAGACAGTCGTCGTATCGACTTTCTGCCGTCAGCGGGACTTTGAAGTAGGGGTGAGTCCCCAATCCCCAGGGAAGCGGCCGACTATCGGGATTCAAGATACGAAACCTGGCTCTCAGCCGTGATCGCACAAGTTCATAGTCGACTTCAATGACAAAGTCGGCAGGCCAGAGTGATCGACGGTCCGGAGCATCGACGCTCAGTTGAAACTGGCCAGTCACAAAATCATCAGATTGCCGCACGATGCGCCAAGGCCGATCCATACACAAACCATGGATCGCATTTCCCCAGTAGTCGGTACCAGGCAAGACATAGTCATGTCCGTTCCAGGTAAATTTTCCATCGCGGATTCGGTTGGGAAATGGAAACAGGATAGGAATTCCACTGCCGCTGGGCTGCTGAGTTCCTGACTCGAAATTGGGGACCGAATCCAGGACATCGACCATGTTTCCATCAACCGCTGCCCGAAACTCGAAGCAATTAAACCCGAGGTTGGGAAGAATTCGTGCTGTTGAACCGCTGAGATGATCGCGAATAGTAATGACGGTCATGAAGTCGCCGCAGAAGGTAGTGGGAACAATCCGGATCGGAATTCAAAATCCGACACGCACGAGAGTTCGACCAGAGGTCCCTAGCCCGCGCGAACGGGTCCATTGATGAACTATAGCAAACCAATCGCCGCAAACCAGCCGGAAGTTATTGAACATACGGAGCAGGGTCAACCAACCCTGCGTCGGCAAAGCCCTTCAGCCTGAGCTGGCACGAATCGCAGTGTCCGCATGATCGACCTTTCGGGTCAGGATCATAGCAACTGTGCGTTAACGAATAGTCGACACCCAGCTCGATTCCTTGACGAATGATCTCGGCCTTTGAAAAGGAAACAAGCGGCGCATGAATTTGCCAGGTCGCCGTTCCCTCAACCCCCGATTTCGTCGCGAGATTTGCCAGCTTCTGGAACGCCGCAATGAACTCGGGACGACAATCGGGATACCCGCTGTAGTCGACAGCGTTGACTCCAATGAATAGATCCATCGCACCCAGGACTTCGGCCCAGCCCAGTGCGACTGACAGGAAAATCGTATTTCTGGCGGGAACATAAGTGATCGGCACCCCGCCTGACATTTCCAGTTCGGACCGATCCTTTGGGACCGCGATATCATCAGTTAATGCAGACCCGCCAAACGCTCGCAGGTCGAGCGGCACAGTGATATGTCGGGACACGTTGGCCGCAGCGCAGACACGCCGAGCCGCTTCAAGCTCGAATCGATGTCTCTGTCCATAGTCGAAGCTCAAAGCATTCAATTCAAAACCCGCTTTGGCCGCGATCGCCAGGATTGTTGCTGAATCCAACCCTCCACTCACCAGCACAACCGCTTTTCGAGAAACCGCATTCATTTCAATTCACCCAAATCAACAAAAGACTGTTTAACTGCAGGGATCTCAACACGAGCGGTCGATTGCGGCAAGTGCAGCGCTTGAGATTTCGGATTCCAGCAAGATGTTTTCAGGACGAACAGATCCAGGCAAGTTTATCGAATTCGATAAACAATACGCTTCAGAACCCATCTTGACCAAACTCTAAAGGTTCGCATATACGACGGCTCGTTTTTCAGGCCATTCCTTTCTTTGAGACGAAACGCATCTCATGCGGCAAGTGGAACGCTATGTGATGGTGGAATTGCTCCGCGTTTTCGGCGGATTGATCACCATTTCCACGTTACTGCTTGTATTCGTCGGAGTATTTGGCGAAGCGAGAAAATTCGATCTCGGTATCTGGCAGGTTTTGCAAATCATGCCGTATGTCATACCGAGTCTGATGCCTTACACAATTCCCGCGACACTTCTATTGAGCGTCTGCGTGGTCTATGGGCGGATGGCTGGTGATAACGAGATTATTGCCGTTCGTGCGGCGGGAATTCACGTGATGCATTTGATGTGGCCATCCTTCTTTCTGGCCGGAATTCTGAGTGTTTTAGCGCTGTTTCTGACAGATCAGATCATCCCCTGGTCGTTCCGAAACATTGAACGGATCGTCGCACTGGCCATCGAGGACATCATCTTTGATAAGTTGCGAACAGATAATCAGATTAACGACAAGGATCACGGTATCACCATCAACGTCACTGGTGTCAAAGGGCGAACGTTGATCCACCCGACAATAAAATACACCCCTCGCGGTGGTCAATCCGTGATCATGCAGGCGAGTGAAGCCCAAATCGAATTTGATGTCAAAAATCAGACTTTCTACCTCAGTCTCTGGGGCATGCAGGGGAATTTTGCTGGAAAGAATTCAACGTTCTATCTCGAACACGACCGTATTCCTCAGCATTTACCTCGTCACGGGGAATCTGCGGGAAACCGGGTCTTGCGAACACAAGAGCTGATTCATGAGATGGGGACGATGAAACAACGTCAAGTTGACATCCGACGCAAGCAAGCCGTCGAGGCTTCGTTTGCCTTGGCACGAGGCGACTTCGACGGATTACTGAGTGACAACTTTCGTGGACACCAGGGTGGGATTGAAGCGGCTACCAATTCAATCCATGGATTAAGGACTGAATACTACAATCGCTTTGCAATGTCGGTCAGTTGTTTCTTTTTCGTATTACTGGGTAGTCCCTTCGCAATCTTGATGGCTAAGAAGCAGTTTCTCACTTGCTTCCTGTTCTGCTTCCTGCCGATCCTGACGGTTTACTACCCGGTCGCGATGATGACACAGAATATGGCGAAGAGCGGGCAAATCGATCCGATCTGGTCCAGTTGGCTCGCTAATCTCGCACTTCTGATCGCAGGCGGGTATTACATTCACAGAGTGCTTAAAAATTAGCGAAAAGCGGAAAACGGCATTTGAAATGTCTCGGCAACCGGCTTATTCGTGATCGCACCCTTGTGCATGTTGATCGCATTCACGAATCCTGGATCGGCTGCTGCGGTTGCCGCCAGGCCTTGATTGGCGAGTCGTAGAACGTACGGAAGAGTGACGTTACAAAGCGCGTGCGTGCTTGTTCGCCCGACGGCTCCAGGCATATTCGTCACGCAGTAATGGACGATTCCTTCCACCACGTATGTCGGATTGGAATGTGTCGTCGGCCGAGTCGTTTCAAAGCAACCCCCTTGATCGACGGCGACATCGATAATGACCGCTCCTGGCTTCATCAGCTTCAGATCTTCGTGCGTCACGAGTCGCGGTGCTCGGGCACCTTCAACCAGAACTGCGCCAATAACCAAGTCTGCCAGTTGCAGTTGCTCACGAATATTGTGGCGGTCACTGAAGACCGTATTGACGTTCGGTGGCATGATATCTTCAAGATATCGCAGGCGGTCGACATTGACGTCTAGGATCACAACATCCGCCTGGAAGCCGGCGGCGATTCTGGCAGCGTTCTTTCCAACGACGCCTCCCCCAAGAATCGCGATGTGAGCGGGTGCAACCCCGGGAACACCAGCGAGCAGGATACCGCGCCCCAACTGGGGTCGTTCAAGATACTTCGCCCCTTCTTGAATGCTCATCCGACCCGCCACTTCGCTCATCGGCGTCAGACAAGGGAGATCTCCCTTGGGGCCTCGAAGCGTCTCATAGGCGATTGCGGTCACGCCGCGAGCCAAGACGTTGGTTGTCAGCTCTTCGCTGGCCGCGAAGTGGAAGTAGGTAAAAATCATTTGCCCTGGGCGGAGCATCGGCCACTCAGAAGACTGTGGTTCCTTCACTTTGACAATCAGGTCGGCGAATTCCCAGACCTCGGCGGCCGTCGCGGCGATGCGAGCCCCATTTGCTGCGTACATCTCGTCAGAAAGCCCACTGCCAGCTCCTGCGCCAGTTTCAACCAGAACTTCGTGACCGGCGCGAGTCAGTTCATCAGCGCCGACGGGCAACAAAGCCACGCGATATTCATCCAATTTCACTTCACGTGGGATTCCGATTCGCATCGCGACGGCTCCAACTTAATCGTGCTTGATTCCAGCGGTGGCACGGACCATCCAGATGCCTGCGATCAGTAATGCGATACCGAACGCGCCAAGCATCGTAGAGATTGTCGACTCAGGAAGTCCAGTTTGGCCTGTCGTTTGCTGAGCGAGATCGTTATTCACAATTGCATCGGCCGATTCCAGGTCATCCATCCATGAATCGGATTCATCAGCTTTTTGCTCTTCCGCCTTCTCTCTGAAGTCAGCAGTTGCTGAGGTTGATTCCTGCAAGGAATCCGAAGCTTGTTCCTCGGCTTCAATCAAGTCGCGATTCATTTCCGAGCGAAGGTCTTTTTTGACCGCATTCTGAGATTGAGTAAACGCCGTTTGCTCGATGCGATTAGTCTTTGGTGGCAACGGTGCTTTACGCTGGTTTTCGGCCTCGAGCTTAGCGGGTCTCCAAGTCCCTTCAAATGTGGGGACTGCGGCGTTATCCCAGAGTGATCCTCGGATTTCACGACGCGCAACTGAACGACTCTCGTCAGATTGCTTGACTGAGCCGGCATCCAGTGACTCGGTGACGACTTCTGCTGCCGTTTGAATCTTCGAGTCTCGTGCAGAACTGTGGCGAATCCCTGTGGAAACGTGGTCGATAATCGATTTGTCGTTATCACTCTGCATGCGGCGAATTTCACCCTTCGCCAGATCCGTCTTAAGGTGATTTTCGCGGATGACATCGTCGCTTGTTACGGGTGTCGCTTCTTTAACAGGTCGCCAAAGGACAATCGAAGTTCGTCCCACGACCGGTTCGCGCGTTGAGCGGGCGACGGTTGGAGCGAGCAGTGGTAGCACACTATAGGTATTTCGAAGTTTCAATGTACGCCGTATACGGAAAGGTGAAAGTGTTTTCGTTGGGGCGAATTGATGTTCGTCACCAATTTCAGCGGATTCGTCCTTCGAATTCATCGAGGTTGGCTCTGGTTCGTTTGGACCGGGTTCGTTTGGACCGGGTGCAGACGAAGGATCTGTCGACTCTCTCAAATCCCTGATTTGAATGACGGGAAATTCGTCGTCAAGTCGATCTGCAAGAGGCTGTTTTTCTTCGCGTGATGTCTCGTCGTTCTCAATCGAGGCCGTTGTGACATTTGAGGCGGTTTCGATAGTTCCAACTCGACTTGTCGAATTGATTGAAACAGTCGGCAGGGGCTCGATATTTTGATCGCGATCTCGATAGCGAAACCGCAACTTGACGACTTGCGACTCGTGTGGTTTGGCCGAATCCAATGAATCAATTGAAGACGATGAAATCAACGTTAAATTCTCTGAATCTGGACGCGCATCGGCGCTCTCGGTGTGATTAACCTCGTTTGATGCTTCGGCGATTTTGGGAGACGAACGAATATCACGTGTGACACGCGTTTGACGAGGCTCATCCTCGACGAACGGTTCAAATGGGGGCTCTTCGTTTGACGCAACCGTTTTGCTCACGCGCGCGGCATTGCTCTTTGTCATTATCGATTCGACGGGGCGTTCTGATACTGAAGGCAAATCGAAGGGGGCCGATTCGGGAACGCTCCGAGACGCCGTACTTACGGGGATTTTCGATGTCTCATTGCGTCGAGCTTTTGGTCGCGATTGACTTGATTCGCTGTTATTGATTGACGCCAAAGCCGTTTCTGAGTCGTCATTAATCCAGGCACGACTTGAAACGGGTTCCGCCGCGACAGGGGACTTGACACGCGAGGGACGAGTCGGCTTGTCCTTCGCAGATGATTCCTTCGTCGAACGACTTGAAGCGATTGTCGTCTCGTTCAACGCAGGCGGTTTTGCACGCTTTAAGCTCAGTTCAGCTTTCTGCTTTCTTAAGCGAAGCTCCTTGACGTAGTCCGAAATTGCAGACGGCGAAATATCGGGTGGAATTTTTACGAGGCTTGACGATTCCTCAGCGATCTTGGCAGCACGCTCGGCGAGGATGATCGCCTGACTCAACTCCCCCTTTTTTTCATGACGATTGGCTTCCTTCAAGAGATTGCGGATTGCCTTATCAAATCCATCATTTGTTCGTGGTTCATTAGGCTCAGCGGCGACCGTGGTCTTTTTAATCGCAAACCATTCCGCTCGAAGGCTTTTCATTCCGCCGGCAAGGATTGAAACGGAAGCAAGTCCCGCCAACGCAGCGAACTGCATTCGGCGAGGCCATGACGCATTAATCGCGCGAAAAATCACCATTCGCAAATCCTTTGGCGAACTCGAACGACGTGGAATGCTTTTCAACACACCAGACAATCATCGGATCGGTTACGCCGAACGATCGGCTTCACACGGTTAGGTGGACTCTATCGACTTTAAGGACAAGTTAGTCGCCCGGTGCCGCGCAGATTACCTATATTGTCGCCATTCGTGCTGCTGACGGTGTGATTTTAATGATCAAGCCGCACGTCAACGCTCGCGCTGTGAGCCGTCAATCCTTCTACCGCCGCGATCCGACGAATATCGTCAGCGGCGTCATCGAGGGCTTCGTGGTTGTAAGAAATGACGCTTGATCGTTTCAGGAAATCGTTCGCACAAAGGCCATTGGCAAAACGGGCAGTCCCACCGGTCGGCAACACGTGTGAGGGGCCTGCAAAATAGTCCCCCACAGCGACAGGAGTGTTGTGGCCCAAAAAGATTGCGCCGGCATTCTGGATTCGATCAAGTAATCGTTCTGGATCTTTGGTCGAAATATGCAGATGTTCAGGGGCAAGCCAATCGGCCAGTTCTGCCGCCTGGTCTTCATCGCGAGCGAGAATCAACGCTCCGTAATCGTTCAAGCTGGTCAGTGCGAGATCGCCCCGAGGAAGCTGCCCTAACTGGCGAATCAGCTCGTTTCTAACCCCTTCGATCAATGGAGCATGCCAGGTGATTAAGACCCCTGATCCAGGGCTATGTTCGGCTTGGGAAATGAGATCAGATGCGATGTATCGGTCGATCGCCGAGTCGTCCGCCAGCAGCACAACTTCGCTCGGTCCAGCAATACTGTCGATATCGACTTCGCCAAAGACATGCTGTTTGGCCAGAGCAACAAACAAGTTACCTGGTCCGACGATCTTGTCTACGCGTGGCAGTCCTTCAATGCCGTAAGCCATCGCTGCGACAGCTTGTGCACCACCAATTCGGTAGACCTCAGTAATTCCAACCTCGGCACAAGTGGCGAGCAGCGATTGGTTAAATCCACCAAATTCCGTTGGTGGGACCACAACCGCAATCTCTTTCACTCCTGCCGTTTTTGCGGGAACCGCCGTCATCAGCACGGTCGAAGGATATGCTGCGGCTCCGCCGGGAACACAGATTCCAATTCGCCTCAAGGGCAAATACCGCTGCCGCAACTCGACGCGACTCAAACCATCCTGGCGTACAAGTTGAACATCTTCGTGCAAAATGCGCGATTGAAACTCGATGATGTTCTCACGGATACGGCGAATCGTTCCTAAAAACGATTTGTCACATGCGGCATGGGCCGCTGAAAGTTCATCCGCCCCGACCCTCATCGTCTCAAGGCTCAGACTCTTGCCGTCGAGTTTCGAGGTATATTCCAGCACCGCAGCAAGACCGCGTTCGCGGACATCGGCGCAGATCCGCTGAACGACCTGACGCGGCGCTAACGGCTCGCCGAACAGTGCCATTGTCCGCTGACGGCCCGCTTCCGAAACGACATCACCTTGTGGGCTTAATTTTCTTCGCAGTTCGGCCAGGGCTTGGAATGGATCCTGGACAGAACAGTCGATGGTTGGGATTGTCAGATTCACAGTAATTTATTCTTCGTTGGTATGGCACACTTTTGAAACCCACCCCCAGCGTCATTTCGGGCTTTTCAGAATCCGCCAGTCGATTCGGTGATGACGGACAGCCAATGCAAAACTGATAGCGACCCGTGCGGGAAGATGGGATTCCAGGGGAGGGCCTACTTCTTTTGAGTTTTAAGAGCCGATTTCACTGCCGCTTCGATATCTTCGTGTTTGAACTCTTTATCTTCACCGCTCTTAAACACTTTGAAAATTTTCCCATCCTTGCCGTAGATTTTGAAGTGCGGCAAAGCCCCATCAGGGATGTCGAAGGCCTCTGCCCCTTCTTCTGAAATATCCAGAGAACTGAGAAGATTTTCAAAGTAAGCGTCGTTCAGGGCCAGGAATTGCTTAACCGGTTCAGGAGCTTGCCCCTTCACGACTCCGTCGAAGCAAAGCGAAACAACGACGACATCTTTATCAGCGTAAGCCTTGCTTAATTCGACCGTTTTGGGAAACGCTTTCCGGCATGGGACGCACCATGTGGCCCAGCAATCGACGACGATCACTTTGCCTTTATTTGCCGCGATCACTTTGTCGTATCCTGCTTTGTCAACGACCCGGACTCCGATGGTTTTTGACGCTTGAGCCTGTCCAAAACCGGTCATGGCCAGAACCGCGGCCAGCAGACAGGCTGTTGTCAAACTGATCTTTAACCAATTTCTTCGTCGTGTTTGGACGTCGTCCATGATAGTCCCTTTAAATTGAGTGGTGGCATTACCGGGTCAATGCGGCTCGGCTTTGTTCAACGGAAAGCTTACTCACGTTTCCAATGAAGTCTAGGCATGGCTTCAATCGACAGACGCCGGACAAACGAGACTGAAGACAAATTCTCGATTCACATTCAGCACAGACTCGTTCTTAACTATTCAGCGATTCGGCAACGTCTGTTCGATAGGCGGTCATGCCGGGAAGGAAACCGACCAGTGCGCCAAGAGCAAAAAGTATTGGGAACAGGACGAACTCGTATGACGAAAATGTGAGCGGATCAATAATCAGACCCGTTTTACTCGCAACAATCGGTGCTGCTGCGAAAACAAGGGTATGCCCCAGCAGCAACCCCAGTAATCCACCTCCGACACACAAGATAATTGATTCGGCGAGGATGATTGACAATACCGTCCCGCGCTGAGCTCCCAACGCGCGCATAATCGCAATTTCACGCCGGCGAGCTGACATCGAATTGTAGATGCTGACAAAGATCCCAATCCCTGACACCAGCACGATCAATGATGTCATGACCAGCAGCAATGACTGAACCGGCCCGAGGAATTCCGTCAAAAGCTTCTGCATGGGTACGATCGGATTGATCCCTTGAGCTTGATTCCCCTTCTTGAGTTCGCCCCCTAAAAGGTTTGCGGCGATCGGAGATTTGCATTGCAAGAGAATCGCCGTGACTTCCTTCTGTACATCTGGCAGATCGTGGGCATGTGCGTGGTGAGCATGATCTTCCGCGCCGTGGTCATGTACGCCAAATTTCTTCTTTATTCTGGTAATCTCGGCTTCCAATTCCTCTGGCCCGAGTACCGGTTCGCCGAAAAACTTTCGCTCGCGCACAATCGCTTCATTCAGCGGCTTATCGTGTCCTTGAATCTGATAAAATCCCTTCAGATTCACATAGACCGTCTTATCGTGCGGTGTTCCCGTCGGGGCGAGCAACCCTACCACTTCAAATTCTTCGTTGTGAACGTGGCCCGTCTCGGCTCCGCCGTGAACCAGTTTCAACTTTGTTCCCAAACCCCAACCGTTTTCCCGTGCAACACGGTCGCCAATATAGGCGTCGAAATCGCGTCGAAATCCATGCCCTTTGACCATGAAAGGATGTTTGGGGGCGTAATCAACGTCGAAGAATTCTGGTACAGTCCCAACGATCGGGAACCCCCCCTTCTCCGTCGTGTCACCCATTGCGACCGGAATCGCAACACTGACACGAGGATCCTTCTTCAAGTCGAGATAGTACCGATACGGCAGGTTTTCGATCGGAGGACTGATGTGATAGACGGTGCTGAGGACCAGTTGAAGCGGATCTCCCTTCGCTCCCACGATCAAGTCGTAATTGATCGCCCTTTGGCTGAAAGTACTTTGTAAGATTCCGTAAATGACCAGCACAGCCACCATCAGCATGACACCGAGTGCCACGCTTAATGCGGTCAATGTTGATGCCAGCCCGCGCTGACGGATACTCTTCCAGGCAATCGTCGCAAGATTCACAGGTCTTCCTTCCAAAAAGCGACGTAACAGACAACGCCTACGCCGCCGGTTGGGTTTTCGTGGGAAACTCGCAGATTAGCGAATTGATCTCTGTCTGACGACTCTGCAGCACGACGCGGACAAAGAACGACTCGGATGGATCTTCCGAAACCTTGCCACGGCAAAAATGGTATTCGTTGGACGCCCCTCGTAGCGACGCGTAGAATCTTCATATCGATTTGCCGTTTTTAGATTTGCCTCAGGCAAAAAGGATTCTCCGATGGTCGGTATTGTTCGATCTACGATCTTGTTGGCGATCCTTCTGTCTGCGTGCGACGCGATCTCGGCCCAGGATCTTGCTGGAAAAGAAGGAACGAACAAGTCAGCCGAGACCGACAGTAACGCCGCACTGGCGGTCAAGCCCCCCTCGAATAAGACGGTCGAGGAGCTAGCCGCAGCCGCAAAAAAATCGGTCGTGGTGGTGACATTCACCGGGCGCGATGGCCAACGACAGGGATTGGGATCGGGATTCATCGTCACTGAAGACGGTCTAATTGCAACGAATTTGCACGTTATCGGCGAAGCACGACCGATTCGAGTCGAATTACATGATGGCCGAAAGTTCGATGTCTCTGCCGTTCATGCGACGGAACGTTCGCAGGATCTTGCCATCCTGAAGATTGATGCTCGGGATCTGCCAACACTTCCGCTAGGGAATTCGGATGATCTTCAGGAAGGACAACCTGTGGTGGCGATCGGCAATCCCTTGGGGCTTGAGCGAAGCGTCGTCAGCGGTGTTTTATCAGGACGACGTGACATTGAAGGACGATCAATGTTGCAGATCGCGTTGCCGATCGAACGTGGAAACAGTGGCGGTCCCCTGCTTGATCTACAAGGCCGGGTTCACGGGCTGCTGACTCTCAAGTCCATGAAAAGCGAAAATCTTGGCTTTGCAATCTGCATCAATTCGCTCAAACCGCTGCTTGAGAAGCCGAATCCGATCCCCATGAACCGGTGGTTAACCATTGGCGCGATGGACCCCGATGAGTGGTCTGTACTTCCTGGCGGTCGATGGCGTCAACGAGCGGGACAAATCTCCGTCGATGGTCGAGCAGGCGGTTTTGGTGGGCGAGCCTTGTGTTTATCGACTCAGGCGGTGCCAGACATCCCGTTTGAAGTCGCCGTCCAGGTGAAATTCACACCGAGCGACGGCGCGGCGGGACTGGTCATCCATTCCGACGGCGGTGATAAACATTATGGCTTTTATCCCAGTAATGGTGGTGTCAGACTCAGTCGGTTTGATGGTCCCGATGTCTATTCCTGGGCAGTTCTCCGCGAAGCACGACCGAAGTCCTTGAAAAAAGAGGGATGGAATTCGTTGAAGGTCCGGGTCGAATCGAACCGAATCCTCTGTTATTTGAACGGGGAACTCACTTTTGAAACCAACGACTCGAATTACAAGTCAGGCAAAGTAGGGCTATGTAAATTCCGTCAGACGGAAGCGGAATTCAAGGGGTTTCGAGTCGGTGAAAAACTCGACGAGCAACGACCTTCCGAGGAATTGATTTCACGTGTTTCCAAGGCAATCGAGGGGGCAAACTCTGATGAAGTCGCGACGATAGCAACAGTGAAGTCTCTCGCTACGGACGATGCTCGGGTTGTTGATCTCCTGGAAGAAGAAGCCAAAGCACTGGATTTGCGAGCCGCACGAATTCGACGGATCGCCAACGATGTGCATGCGGCAAAAACACTCTCCGAATTTCAAACGGTCCTGAAAGCTGACAATATCGACCTCCTGCGCGGGGCACTCCTCATTGCCAAGCTCGACAATTCTGAATTGGAAGTCGAAGGTTACATTCATGAAGTGGATCGCCATGTCAGGCAAATCAAGGCAGCGGTCGCCGACGATGCGACCGAAGGCGAACGACTCGCGGCACTCAATCGATACCTTTTTGAAGAACAAGGGTTTCACGGAAGTCGTACTGATTATGACAATCGTTCGAACAGCTATCTCAACGAAGTGCTTGACGATCGTGAAGGATTGCCGATTACCCTATCGGTTTTGTATGTCGAAATTGCCAAACGACTCGGTCTGAATGTCGTTGGAGTCGGTATGCCAAGACATTTTCTGTCCCGGCATGAACCGAAAATCGGTTCACCGCAATTGATCGACGTGTTCGATCGTGGTCGCCTGCTGACAAGAGAAGATGCACAAGCGAAATTTGAAGAGCTGAGCGATTCACCCTGGAAGGATTCGTTTCTCGATTCAATCACACCGCAAGCAACTTTGGAAAGAATCTTGCGTAATCTTTTTCGAGCAGCATCCGACGCGCAGGAGGTTGAACGAATGCTGAGATATACCGACGCGATTCTAGCGATCTCGCCCGATTCCGGGCCCGATCATATGTATCGTGGCATTCTCAGTTTTCAGTCCGAGCGCTGGCAGCAAGCCAGATCCGAAGTCGAATGGCTGACAAACCACGACTCGGATGTCAGCCGCGCAGATATCGAAAAGCTGGCTCGTGCGATTGCGATTGAATCTCAGAAGTGATCGCTTTGTCACATGGCGAATGTGGAGCAGCGTGCCACTGCATTTCAGTCTTCGGAGACGCAGTGTCTTCGCGGTTAAGTTAAAACATGAAAAGAGCACTGCTTGACCGAAGACGGTCGAGCAGTCGCACACGGATTTTAGTTGTCGCGCTCCATGCATATCGTTCACTATATCACTCGGTTGATCATCGGCGGTGCTCAAGAAAACACTCTGCTGACCGTGGAAGATCAACACCACCTGTTTGGCGACCGCGTCACGTTGATTACTGGACCAGGCGTCGGGCCTGAGGGTTCACTCGAACAGCGTGCTCGCAGCGGTGGACTCGATTTGCAACTGATTGGATCGTCACAACGAGCAATCCGTCCCTGGCATGACTGGCAAACCTATCGTCAGTTGATTCGTATGCTCAAAGAGATGAAGCCCGATCTCCTTCATACGCATTCATCCAAGGCGGGGATCATCGGTCGCGCGGCTGCCGAGAAAGTTAAAATACCTTGTGTGCATACCATTCACGGGTCTGCATTTCATTATGGACAAAGCCCGCTCGCGTACAATTTGTACAAAAGCCTCGAACGCTGGGCCGGCAAACGGACAGACAAGTTCATTTCCGTCTGCAATTCGATGACGGACCAGTACGTTGCCGCCGGGGTTGCACCTCGCGACAAGTTTGTCACCGTCTACAGCGGTTTCGATGTCGAACCTTTTCTGTCACCCGTTCGACCGCCAGAGCAGGTTCGCGCAGAACTCGGTTTGTTGCCCGAGCATGTCGTCATTGGAAAGGTGGCTCGCCTGTTTCCGCTCAAAGGGCATGAATACGTTGTCCGTGCGGCAAAAGCGGTCGTCGAAAAGTGCCCGTCCGTTCGATTTCTGTTCGTTGGCGATGGCATCTTGCGACAAGGATTCGAAGACGAGCTGAAATCACTTGGACTGCGCGATTATTTCATTTTCGCAGGACTTGTCCCGCCCGAACGAGTTCCCGAACTCGTTCACGCAATGGACATCGTCGTCCATACAAGCGTCTGGGAAGGTCTGGCTCGTGTTCTTCCCCAAGGACTGATCGCAGGAAAGCCGGTCGTCAGTTATGACGTGGACGGCGCCAAAGAGGTGGTCATTCCGGGCGAGACGGGCTGTCTCGTTCCCCCTCGTGCGATTCCAGAATTGTCAGAAGCTCTTTGCAAACTCGCTACAGATCCGCAATTGAGGAATCGTCTTGGCGAAACTGGCCGTAATCGATTTACAGACCAGTTCCGCCACCAGACGATGACAAAGCAGATTCGGGAGGTCTATGCTTCGGTTCTCAACAAGAAAACAGATTAATTATCTTGAGGCGACCGTCCCATATTTTGGAAGTACGGTGAACTTCTTTTTCAGGACGTGACGTCCAGCGGTTTCAATGTTCATGAAGTAATCACCAGGGCGCATGTCATCCGTAATGTTGAAGCGAAGATTGACTCGCAGCATTTCCCGCGTGGCAATTTCCACTCGTTTCTCGACAATCCGATTTTCGGAATCGCGAATCTTACATTCGACGACCATGTCTTCGTGAGGGGGCGTCAGGCTGCATTGAGCGATGACGTGTTCACCCTGTCGGAAAGAGGTTCGACGATATGCCACGATGTCGCTGGCAAGAAATGTCCCCATGTCGACAGCGAAAAATTTGTCGATATCTCGTTGAGGCTGAACTGGAGCAAGCATCAGTCGGGCCCGTTCAGGTTCGATGGCGACAAGCTGATGCCGGCCTTCAGGCCGACGCTCCCCGTAATTGTCCATTTGATACTCGATCTGAATTCCAGCAATCGCCACTACGGGAATCGCAATCGCAAACGCGAGTCGAGCAGGTGTTTGCCATTGAGGCCGATCTCCCAGCATTTCTCGGAACTCAATCAGTTTTGAGTACGCCAGTTTCAGGCCACTGAAGTGGCGAATTTGTCGACGTGCCCACGCACTGGATTTCTGGATGTCTTCTTCATCAATAAACGACAAATACGTGCAGTAGCAGACCATGGGAAACATGAGCAATCCCAGCGTCAACGTTGTCATAAAGTGAAACAGGACACCTACGGGCAAAATGACGAATCGCCATGAGCTTTTCCATGAACAGAAAATAAAGGCCAGCTCCCAGACAACGACGATGTATCCGAAGGCGACGAGCAGAATCGGATAACCACTCAGCAATTCACCCAATCGATGCTGGTAGTTGAGATTCGTCAACATCCAATACTGAAGTTGATCGCCGGTAAAGAAGCTGGGGGTATGGATCTTTGTGATACCCGCTCCAAAATAGACGCAGGCAATGAAGAATTGCATCAATCGACGAGGCCATGCCGCCGACTTGGGGTAGGCAAATCGAGGTTGAGTCGGATCAATGTTCCGTTTGCGATTGGCCAGCCAGGCGTCGACGGACCAGATTGAACCTGCCTCCGAAAGAAACAGGATAAAAGTCAAATGAGTAACGATGGCCGTGTACTTTGTCATTGTGCTGACGCAGTCAAGCATGCTGAAGTAAGTCATCAGGACGCATACGAGCAATGCCGAAATTCGACTGCAAAACCCGACACAAAGCGTAAACATCGCAAAAATCAATACCGCATAGAGGCCGGCGACAACGGTGCCTGAAAACTCGGGAAGCATGTCGATGTAGCCAAAGCCCACGGACAATTGACCTGTTGCCCCGTCGGCGGAATAAAGTTCCCGGCAGACGGACCAGCGAGGCAGCACCATCCCCATCAGCACGAGCGGCAGGCAAATGCGGCACAGCGCCAGCCCATACGGAACTTCCAGATCGAAAAAAAACTTTTGGATTCGGCGGATCGCATTCTCAAGATCTGACATTTTTCAACCTCCCTGTTGATGCCCCAAAATTACGGAAGTAACAAACCACGGTAGCTGCGAAGTCAGTCGTTATTCATTTCATCCGACGCGAATCGCTGATACGGGCTGATCACGTAATGATCCCGACCTCGATGCAGGTCCTGGATCAGTCTTGGGTTGTCCGCAACGTTTTTCGTTTGCAGGTATGTGAGATAGTCTGGAACAACACTGATGACACGGCCCTCTTCCGTCATCTCAGAACGCTGCCAGAAATAACTGATTCGATCCTTCGGTTCGTCAAACCTGTTCGCCCATGAGCGATCAGACATGTTGTATTTCTTCGGCCAGACCTCTTCGAGAATGACGACGCGATGAATCGGCTCATGTTCAGTTTTTGCCAGAGCAACTAATGCCATCTTGCGATGAGCATTGCCCAGAACATCGTAGTGAGATCGTGGAATGTCACCATATGGCATGAATTGCTTCCAGGGGCCCGGTGCCAACTCGTAGTACGTCCCGCTTTCACCTTCGCCGATCACGTGATAACGAATCTCATGCGAAGACCAGCCGCAGAACATGTCCCACACGAAAAAGTACATGATCGGGTGGGATGCCGACCCGAAATTCATCGTTTGTGAGACGAGTCCGGCCGACAGAGCTGTGAGATACACCCCAATCACGGCGCTCGAGAACCAGCGTTTCATCATGTTCCCTCCTTGGAACTCCGACGAATAACGGTATTTTTTGTGACGCGAACATTCGCATCCTGCAAATTCTGCCGATACAAGTCGTCCGAAGCTTAGTCATCGCTCAAACGGGGTCAATACCAACGTTCCGAAGTGCTATTGACGAGTTTGATCTCATAAATTCCGTCCCGTCTTTCTGTCGCAGCAGAATAGTGGATCTTTTAGTCCATTTTTGCGTTTTATGTCAATTCGAGGTTGTTTACCCGAAATTCGCTAAAGAACACTTCGGTCCCATATTTGCCGCCGTCATCGTTTAACCCGAAGCCATCGCGGCGCCGGCAGATCGGCGTCCAGCCGATTCTTCGACGAACACCATACAACGTCAGCCCGACGCGCAAGCGAGGGATCTTTTCTTCGTTCTATCGGGAATAAGATCTCTCGCTTGCGCGTCGGGTTAACGAATAATCCGTGTTAACCGTTCTGTTTGACCAGAATGCATGCAAACAACGTCGTTGATATACTCCTGTCGCTGATGACAGCCGGCGTAAACGTACGCATGACGAAGAACTCTCTTCGCACGAGGTGCCTTAATGGTTCGATTGTGTCTGTTAATTGGAATGACGATCTTGACAGTGAATCAATGCTCTGGAGCGGGAGACGAAGTCACGCCGCACGTCGTCCTGGGGATTCATGGCGGAATCGGCGAAGACAAAAAAGACATGACTCCGGAGCTTGAGGTAAAAGTCCGCGCCGCACTCAATGCGGCTCTCAAAGCGGGGAAGCTGAAGCTGGATGAAGGTGGATCAAGTCTGGATGCCATCGAAGCGGCAATCCGCGTGATGGAGGATGATCCGATTCTCAACGCAGGACGCGGAGCTGTTTTCACTCACGAAGGACGTAATGAACTGGACGCCTCCATCATGGATGGCAAAACCAAAAAAGCAGGCTCGGTTGCCAGTGTCACAATCATCAAAAACCCCATCACAGCCGCTCGGGCCGTAATGGAAAAATCCAAGCATGTCATGCTGATCGGACGCGGGGCGGAAGTCTTTGCGACGAAGCAAGGGCTCGAAATCGTCGACCCGAACTATTTCTGGACCAAGCATCAATGGGACGCAATTAACGAAATCTGGAAGCAGGAAGCCGCTGATGAAGCGAAGAAAAAAGTGAACTGCGAAGATGATTCCACCTCGGAAGCCCCTACCCTTCGAAAACCCCACTTCGGAACTGTCGGAGCCGTCGCGATCGACAAGAATGGAAATCTGGCAGCCGGGACATCCACAGGCGGAATGACGAACAAGATGTTTGGTCGAGTCGGCGATTCTCCCATCATTGGTGCGGGGACTTATGCCGAAAATGAAACCGCCGCCATCTCATGTACCGGCCACGGTGAATTCTTCATACGCTTCGCGGTGTCGCACGAGATCGTCTCGCAGATCAAATACAAAAAAGTCACGGCGAAAGAAGCAGTCGAAGACGTCATCAACCGGCAGCTCAAAGGAGTCAACGCCGAAGGAGCTGCCATCGTCCTTGATAAGCACGGCCAATTCACCACAGCCCGCAACAGCGAAGGCCTTTATCGCGGCTGGATCACATCCGAAGGCAAGACACAAGTCCGGCTCTACGACGAATGACCACCGACGATGGCCGCTTGTGCCCAACGATACCCCACCCAGCCCGTTCCGATTGTTAACGTGCCTTTGCACCAGTAGGACGAGGAATTCTGAAAAGCGCCGAAAGCATCGCCCGAAAGTCCTGTCACGGTGATCTCGACGAGAGTCGCCACAGAAAACGAGATCAGATTCCGGTCATGATGCGCGCAAGATCGAAATCAAGCGTGCAAGATCCAACACAGAAAACCGTTCCAACATTCGGAACAATTTGAGGCTTCAGGTTTGAAATCTCAAATTTAAGATTTCAAACTTGAAATCTGAAATCTCAGATCTTAGATTTCAAATTTGCGATTTGAGATTTGAAATTTAAGACAAGAAACAAGACGATCTCGCGCAAACTTTGCAATGCCAAAATCCTCCCCATCAGTCACGGGGAACGAGTTGCAGTCATGGGGAACGAATTGGGATTCCGATTCAGCGTTTGGATTCACGAGGCGTACCATGAAGTACGAACGGTTTGAGGATCTGCCGGTTTGGCAACTCGCCGCAGAAATGGCTGCTCAAATGTTCGATTGGACCATGCATCCGGGATTTCGGGGAAAAGGAGACCTCGCGAACCAGTTGCAGCGAGCCACCTTGTCCATCTCCAACAATATCGCCGAAGGCTTTGAGCGAGGGACAACCAATGAGTTAATCACGTTTCTGTACTATGCCCGCGGTTCTGCGGGTGAAGTACGAAGCATGTTGCAAGTCATGAAGAAGATGCCGATATTCGGTGGCCTGCACGAACAAATCGCCAGATATCAATCTTCGTTCGAATCGATTTCGCGTCAGATCCGGGGTTGGACGGAAAGCCTTCAAAACTCCGACATCGAAGGCCAGCGACGGCTGACGGACGAATCGCGCCGACGATATGAATCCAATCAACGCCGAAAAGTATTCGACGAACAGAATCGTCAATGGCGAGCCGAATTCGAAGAACGTCTCAACCGCGAAGCGGCGAAGAGAGCGGAACAGGCCAACGCCGAAGATGCGCAGCAACGTTAAAGCAGTTCACAAGAGCGGGCCACGAAAGTCGTTCGGGCAGCATCAGGATGAAATGAAACCCGACAGTGAGATTTGAAATCTGAGATTTGAAATCTGAAATTTGAAATACGTTCTTCAATGAATTCATCCTTGCCGTTTCCTACCATAAACGTGTCGTCAAGTGGTGAGACCTGCTGGCAACCCGCCTGCTCCCGTTTGTCAATCGCAATCTGAAGTCGCAACTCTGTAGCAGCCGGGAAGTTGATCCCAGCGGAACAGAAGAGACGAATATCGAACGGAAGGTCGCGAAGAAAACCAAATCTTTCAAAAAGATTTGCGAAGCCGGCCGTAGGGCCTGAATGCAACGCGGGTCATCAGGGAGAAACGAACTCTGAAAAGAGAGCTCTCATCCCTTAGTTAACCATCTCCGCATGGGCCGTGGGGTTTCGTTTAAGTTCATCCATGTCTCGCTGCGGAATGAAAGGGAGACTGGTTTCGCCAATTCACCTCGCCACGCAAACTTGATGGACTTCATCGCGAATGAATCACATCCGAAGGCACGACATACGTCCGACTCTACGACGAATGACCCTTCAGATGGGGAAGTAGATCTACCCTAAATGTTTATCAAACATCCGGCTTGCAAACGGTCTCATTCTATTATCGGCCATTATCTGTTCGGCGACTCAAGTCCAGCACCATCGCTGAAAAAAACGATTACGAAAACTTCGCAAAAAAAAGGGACAGATCCAACTGTGGTCGCCAGTAAACGCCAGGCGGCTGATTCTTTATTTCCAATTTCACTGTTCTAATGAAAACTGGGTATCGGAATTCCAGAGGTGTATCCTCGACGCTCCAATTCTTTGCTCAATCGAGATTCTCCAATCAAACTCATCAAACTGTTCGCTGCCGACGCAGTCCACGACAAAGTCCACAATGGCGCCGTTCTCCACGGGAATCCAATCGGTCGTAAATGGCTTGGAATTATTATGAGCATGAACGCTTTTGATCGACTTCTTCTGGTAAAAAATGTGACCGTTCACACCATCACCATCGGGTTGAGAATGAATCAGATTACCAGTGATCTTGATCTGGCAGTCGCTATTTGCGACCCATCGTCGAATACAGCAATGCTTGAGATCGCCACCCGGATGTCCGCCCCCCCGGGTTAGCATACACCATCCGATTTCAGCGTCTGGGATTCCTGATTTGCCGCACCACTTGTCGTTTTGAAAATTCTTGAAAAGTTCAAAGTAAATCAATTCTGTTCTTTGATCATTGATCTGGCCCCAACCGTAATGCCATCCGGCCGACAACACGTCATGCCCTCCCAACAGGGGTGTCCCATCGGAAACCCACTGTCGACCTTTTTCGCCCTTCACACGTTGCTCGATGATGATGCGACAGTCAAACTGATCGAATAACGGATCTCCGCAGCAATCAACAGCAAAATCGACGAAATCGCCTACCTTGACTTCTCGCCAATCGGACTTGAGTTCACGCGATTCGTTGATTGCATGGACGCTTTGTACTGCTTGATCGGAAACAAATAGATGAGCATCAATTCCATCACCCTGTGGCTGAAGGTGCGTGACCTTGCCGCTGACACGAATGGAACAGTCTTTGTCGGCCATCCACCTCCGAATGCAGCAATGCTTCAGGTCACCGCCGGGATGCCCGCCAACTCGGCTTAACATACAAAAGCCAAGCACGAGTTCGTCGTGTTTTTTCGAAGCGACCCAATTACCATCCTGGTAATAGGGAAACGGCTGAAATCCTAGCACTTTGGATTTGTCAGCATTTAATTCGCCAAAACCATACTGCCAATCACTTCTAGGGATGCGCCTGACTCGGTAAAGGAAAATCTGTTCGTCGGGAACAATCGTTGCGATACTTCGACCCAGGGGTTCTACTTTCCATTCAGACACATCAAGCAACGGGGAATTCATCGCGAGAACTGCGTCTTCAGCCAGAGCGGTAACCCGTCGAAGAATCTCTTGCTCCGACTCAGGCTCACCACGAAGCCGTTCTCGATCCCAGACAATAAATGAACCAGAGCGATCCCCTCGCAGATACGACGCATTCGATCGAGGCAAATAAGGCAATATCGCCGGGCCGATGTAGTCGGGCTCACACACGAGAACCGTCGACGGCGGTAGATCGCTGTTCTTGATGATCGCAGCCGCACGGTGTCCATCTGAAAACGCAAAGCGATATTCCTGTACCAATGCAACAAGCCCGCCTGCAAAATGAACGAAAAGCAAAGCCGTTAGAAAACTCGAAGCATTCGTCCAGCTCAAAGCATAATCCGAGACACGATCGGTTTGCCCGTCGTCCTCGAGACTCTTTGCGATCCAGATGGAAACAAACCAAACGACGAAGAGAAATCCATCATGCCGCATCCCACCGGAATGTTTGAGATATGCAAATAAGATCAGACCAGCCGTTCCCAGAAAAAAGATCGACGCAGCGAATTTGCTTTTGAGCAGAATTCGCGCAGTTACGAAGAGCAAACTGACCGCAAAGATCACCTGAATTAATGGAGTTCCGGGAAGGATTTCAGTGAAATTGGAATTCCAGAAATCCCTGCGCAAGACAGGTAGAGGCAAATACGACCGGGCAATCGCACTGAAAACAGTTACGGCTCGGGCCAAGTTGAAATCCATTTTCCAGCCGCTGGTAGACCCGCTATCCGCCGGTGGCAGTAGCTGAAAACAGAAAGCACCGAAAGCCACCAGGAATAGGGAGCTGCCAATAAGCACACGTCGCATTGACAATCCATCAAGATCGACACGGCGGGAGCGGCGAACAGAATATTCAACGATCAGAGATGTCATAAATGCAAATGCAACGATCGCGCCCTGCACACATGTGTGACAAAGAATTCCGAGCATTACCGCGATGGGAACAAACAATTCAAATCTTCGCCGACACAAACTCGAAAAAACGACGATGATCAAAATCGCGATCGCATAGTTGCGAGAGATCACCGAGTATTCAAATACTGAAAAATAACCAAATGCAAACAGGCACTTTTGCAGGCGGCTGAACGGACTGCAAAGGGCGACCAAAAATGTGGTTCCAGTAGCGAGCAGCAAATGGAATAACTGCATCCCAAACGGGTTGTCCCAAACCCTGGAAATGCCCATAAGACACAAATGCCAGACGGCCGGTTGACCTTCATATTTCAAATGCGAAAAAAGATCGGCGAGGGACGTGCTGTCTCTCGCAATCAACCAGGCTTGTTGTTCATCTCGCCATGGCTCATGCATAGATATTGAAAAACAGCCAACCAGAAAAAAGAGCGACGTTAAGGCGATGGCGAAACGCCTGTTGTCATTATCATCCGTTATCGAGCCAGTCACGGTCACTCCTAAAAATCACCAACAGCGGTGCCGTCTCGTCTGTCACCGATCGCCTGGTATGTGAGAAAGTCAATGTTTTCATTGATGAATCGAACAGAACCGTCACAGAGAGTGAAGTGAGCACCGCCCGGATGCCGCGACTTGAATCCGCTAGACGTTGTCCAGTTGCTCCATGAATTGCAGGATGTTGGCGGGGTATCACCGTTTCCCGGGCCTTCATTTGGGCAAGTGGGGAAATTGATTGGCACAGAAGTCGACAACAACCAGGCCTGCGTCGTGTACCAACCGAGAGTGCTGGGGTGATCACTGCATTTTACACGAATCTCACCAAACGCGATCGTGTTGGATGTACCATCTGTCACATCCGAGGTATGTGCAGACCATACGGACCGACCGAATACGCCTGATATCAATTCGCCGTTCGCGGTATCGCCATACTGTTTTGAACCAGTCCCAAAGATATTACCGGCAAATTCAGAGCAAGAGTTATAGTTCGCCACCATGATTTGCGAACCCTGGCTAGGTCCATAATTGGACAGCCCTCTCTGCACGTCTTGAAACAGCACCGTCTTGGGATGGTCGTCACTTGGACATGTATAGACCGGGAAACTGGTGCCGCAAAGGGATGGATCTGATTCGAATTGGGTGACAACATCGCCTTGAAAATCAATCAGCAAGTAAAACGGTGCCTGATCCAGATAGGGAAGGATGCTCACAAGGACCGAACCCTTTCGATGTAAACCAGGGTCAAACGAATTAAAGCCAGGAATGCCAAGTCCAGCGCCGATGGGAAATTGCCCAAACACGTCGGAGTAATTATGAAGTGCCAACCCAATCTGCTTCAGGTTGTTCTTGCAAGTACTCCGTCGAGCAGATTCTCGTGCTTGCTGGATGGCTGGAAAGAGCAGAGCAAGTAATATGGCAATGATTGCGATAGAAACAAGCAGTTCAGTAATCGTATATCCATGACGGGAGAATCGACGATTCGAATTTCTCATTGAAAGCCACCCATTGAATGCGACGTGTTATCCGAAGCGGCCATGTAATGACAAAATGTCTAACTTCAAATTCCAGCGTAATCCCGATCAGACGCGAGTTCAAGTCCAAAAAACGATGTGCCTTGCAGCGATATCTCCTTTAGTTATTCAGCCGTTATGGACGTCTCGTCCGATCGTTTCGAGTTCCGGGACGGTCGGCCCAATTTGCGGTTAACGACTGACAGTCGATGTCGTGCTTCGAGCGTTGTAACGGCGAATCAGTTGGGTATCATGGGATTTCAGACTTGGGTTTGCTCGTGCTCTTCCAAAAAAGTCGAAATAGGTAAGTTCAAAAAATCCGATTTCCGATTTTCAGATGAATGGAACCAGGAATTGTCTTCTGTATATCGTCAGTTTGTTCGCCGTGACCTGGACGGATTCTTTGGTCTGTTTGTCGATAACCTGATTCAACTGTTGTTGATCCTGGCGCTCTGTAAAGGGCTGTGCGGGATGACGGGCGATGGAGCCTATCTGCTGTTCCAGCATATTCTCCCTGGTGCCGCAGTCAGCATCCTGATCGGAAACATCTTTTACGCATGGCAAGCCCGCCAACTGGCGTTGAAAGAGGGACGTGATGATGTCACGGCACTCCCTTACGGCATCAACACGCCATCGCTGCTTGTCTACGTTTTCTTCGTCATGAATCCGGTTTACAGCAAGGCTTTGGGAGAAGGTCAAACGAACGAGGCCGCAGCCAGACTCGCGTGGGAGATGGGGCTGGTCGCGTGTATTGGCAGTGGTCTGATTGAGTTTTTCGGAGCGTTTGTCGCCGACGCGATTCGCTTCCGCACTCCTCGCGCCGCCTTGCTATCAACATTGGCGGGGATTGCGATCGGCTTCATCTCGATGAGCTTCGCTCTACAAATTTTCCAAAAGCCTTTGATCGCGATGTTGCCTCTGGCAATCGTCCTGATCACTTATTTCGCTCAAGCCCCCTTCCCCTGGCATCTTCCAGGGGGATTAGTTGCGGTCGTGCTTGGGACAGGAATTGCCTGGCTGATGTCGGCCATCGCTGGTCTTGTTCCTGCCGCGGCTCCGTATCTGACCGAATCAACGATGAACATCGAAGCGGTGAGAAATGCCTGCCAGCAACTGAAGTTCTACTGGCCACACTTCGTTGGCGGGCGAGTCTTCGAGCTGTTGAAAGATCCGTCGCAGTGGGTCGGCTTTTTGTCAGTGATTGTCCCAATGGGACTGTTCAACCTGATTGGCAGTCTGCAGAACATTGAATCCGCAGAAGCCGCCGGGGATAAGTATGGGACCCGATCATCGCTGGCAGCAAACGGAGTCAGCACGATTTGCGCCGCCCTCTTCGGCAGTTGCTTTCCCACAACCATCTATATCGGTCACCCCGGCTGGAAAGCCCTAGGGGCACGAGCCGGTTATTCCACATTAAACGGTCTGGTTGTTACGGCAATCTGTCTCACCGGAGCCGTCAGCCTGATCGAAAGCCTGATCCCGATGGAATCCGGAATTGCGATCGTGCTCTGGATCGGAATCATCATCACGGCGCAGGCGTTTTCAGTCGTCTCCAAAGAGCACGCCCCTGCAGTCGCCGTTGGCCTGTTTCCTGCAATCGCCGCCTGGGGATTCACGGTGACACAGGGTGCCTTCTTTAAATCCGGTGGAAAGACTCTCCAGGATCTTCTCGTGTCGGACCCAAGAGCCAACGTCAACGACTTCGTCCTGCACGGAATGATCTCGCTGCAGCAGGGCTATATTTTCACCTGCATGATCCTGGCAGCGATCTCAGCCTTCCTGATCGACCGCAAATTCTTCGCCGCAGGGGCATGGTCAGTCATCGGTGCCGTCTGTGCGGCTATCGGGTTAACTCACGCCTATCAGATCAACGGCAATGTCGTTGACTTTCTTTTCGCGTTTGCCGCCCCGACATCGGATGCAGCGACAACCTACCGGTCATGGAACGTCGCCGTTGGTTACCTGTTGATGGCCGCTTCATTCTTCGCGTTCGGTGCGTACTGTCGTGGCAAGAAAGACATCGAGCGGATCGCTCATTAAGATTCTGTGAAAAATCAAATTCGACCCAACAGACGCAGGATTGCTCGAGTAGACTTGCGACGTCACGAGTGTTTCAGGGAACGGCACGGTTCCTTTCGACGTCACATTTTTCGACAGGGAGAACCAGATCATGCGTTGTCAATTTCCCTTGGTTGTTACCGTGCTTCTGTGGCAATCAGCAATTGCCGACGCTCAGCCCCGTTTTTCTTTTTTTGAGCCGGTAACACCTCCGCGAGCCATTCAGGTCATGGTGCATCGGGGAATGATGTGCGCCGCTCCCGAGAACTCTGCCGCAGCAATCGAAATGTGCGCCCATGATTATTGCGAGTGGGTCGAGATTGATGTCAGGCTGACGAAGGATGGGAAGCATGTGGTCATCCATGATGACATGGTCGACTCAACGACGGACGGAACCGGACGTGTCGAGAATTTGACTCTCGAAGAACTCAAGAAATTCGATGCGGGTTCATGGTTTGCCCCACGATTTACGGGGATTCATATCCTTACGCTGAACGAGGCGCTGATGGTCGCCAAAGGGAAAGTGAATCTCTATCTGGATTGCAAGCAAATCAATCCCGAACAACTTGTTGCTGAAATTCTCGACGCCGGCATGCAGACGCAGGTTGTCGTTTACAGTTCTCCCGACATCCTGATGAAAGTGAAGGCGGCCTCGAAAGGGGCGGTCGCCGGAATGACGAAGTATCGTCCCACAATGCCGTTCGACTCGTTTGTATCCGACGTGTCCCCTGCCGCCGTCGAAATTGACGCTGATGATGTCACGAAAAAACTGTGCGAAAAGTTTCACGCCGCCGGAATCAAGGTCCAGGCGAAGGTGCTGGGCGAAAAATGGGACAATCCGGAGGTTTGGCGAAACGTCATTGAAGCAGGTGTCGACTGGTTACAAACCGATCACCCCGCGGGCATCATGTTTCTTAACGCACGTCTTCGGTCGGGCGGAGTATTACCTGTGAAAATTGCGTGTCATCGCGGTGCGAATCGGTATGCGCCCGAGAATACGATCCCGGCGATTCGTGAAGCGGTCAGCTTAGGAGCCGATTTTATCGAAATCGATATTCAGACAACACAGGACAATCAGACGGTTCTGATGCACGACGGCACTGTGAACCGAACGACGAATGGCAGCGGAAGGGTAAGAGACCTGACTTTTGAATCGGTCAGCCATTTGTCTGCGGGAAGTTGGTTCGGAAAACCGTTCGCTCAAGTTCGCGTGCCGTCATTCGATGAGGGGCTTAAGGCGTATGGCCCTCAAACAGGAGCTTATCTCGACGCCAAGAACATCGAGCCTGAAGCGTTGCTGAAAACAATCCATCAATGGGGATTCCAGGGCCGGCACGTCGTGTTTCAGTCGCGACAGTATTGCGAACAGTTACGCCAACTGGACCCCACCGTTCGCACGTTGCCACCCCTCAAAAGCATGGAACAACTGGAAGCTGTCGCTGCGATTAAACCCTTTGGCGTTGACGCGGCCTGGTCGATTCTGTCGAAAGAGATGATTTCAGAATGTCATCGCCGTGGCATCCAAGTCTTTTCGGACGCGCTGGGGAAGAATGAAACCATCGAGCAATACACACTGGCGATCAATTGGGGGATCGACTGCATCCAGACCGACTATCCACTACGTGTTTTGCGGGCAATGGAACTTTCTCGTCGATAGACAGCGCGCTGGCAACAAACGTCGCCCACATTCGATCAGGCTTGCCGACCAACAAAATACGATTTCTTTTCAAGCGAGTTACACTCTGTTTGTTTTCGCCGCTGACGTCACAAAGTCAAATCTTTAATGTATTCCAATGCTCTCACCGGCGATGCCTCTGTTTAATGCACGAAAAAGCTCTGTTCCCGTAGCCTCTCATCGAATTCCATGAGCACCTTCCAAACGTTAAGAAAACGTCTCCGTTTTTCAATTGACGTGAGATAACAGTTGTTATATAAATTTGTCGTGATGGTGTATGTTGCGACAAGTGAAGTGTGAGGTGCTGCGCAGAAACGGCTGGAGAGATGTTTTGATTGAGCAGATGGCAGGAGGGGGAGAGTCCTATGATTCAAATCATCGGCTCACCCAGACTTCCGGAAATCAAAACCTGACGAAGACAATTGCTCCGTGACAACTTGGGATGAATTTCAACCGTATGGCCCTGGCGTTGGTTGAGTCTCTTGGTGTTCCGTAGCGTACTGTTATTTGGGGGCCACAAACGACTGCGGTCATTTGTGGTCCTTCTGTTGATTTTGCTTTCCGCGAATTGAATATGAAGACCAATGACGAAAACACGGAAGGTCGAAATCATAAAGTTAGTCAAACTCGATCGAACTTTAACACCAAATTTCGTAACGCGTGATGATGGCAGAACGGAAGAGAAGATTTTTGAAC
>CAIVEI010000161.1 GCA_903904835.1 uncultured Schlesneria sp.
GCCGATCAGTGGCTGCTCTAACAATCGCATATGGCGATTGAAACCACCAACATTAGGCAATATTCCGGCGTAACTGTGCCTGGAACGCAATAAGAGACTTTGTTTTATGTCGAAGAGTACCGAGTATTCGGGGCTCGCCCTCAGGTCCGAAAGAAATGGACCTGAAGAAAGTTTTTATCGTAGGAACACAACCCATCAAAGACCCGCGATGTGAGCGGGGGTGGAACAAGATCGTTCATGACTCACTCCTCGATTGACGACACAGCACGGCGCAAGATTCTCTCAATTGAGGCGTTGGCCGGCGAAATTGCATTGCTTCAATCTCAAGGGAAAAAGGTCGTTCATTGCCACGGTGTTTTTGATCCGATGCACATTGGCCATATTCGACATTTCGCGGCAGCACAGAATTTTGGCGACATTTTGATCGTTACGGTGACACCCGACCGGTTTGTGAATAAGGGACCGCACCGACCGGTGTTCCCTGAGGAACTGCGTGCAGAGGCAATCGCGGCACTGGAAATCGTCGACTTCGTTGCTGTGAATCGCTGGCCCACAGCCATCGAAACAATTCAGACTCTCAAGCCAAATGTCTTTGTCAAAGGGTCGGAATTCCGGGGCGGAAAGGATCTGACAGGAGCAATCGGGCTCGAAGAGAACGCCGTCATGTCCGTGGGGGGCCGTCTCGAATTCACCGACGACATGACATTCAGCGCTTCGCACCTGGTGAATCGACATCTGTCGGTGTTTCCGCAGGAAGTCAGCGATTATCTGGCTGATTTCTCGGCCCGGTATCAAACTCGTGACATTCTCAAATTCCTGGATCAGTCTCGCGCATTAAAAGTTCTGGTCGTTGGTGAGACCGTCATTGACGAATATCAGTATGTGGAAGCGATCGGAAAATCCTCTAAGGAACCAACTCTGGTCGTTAAGTCGCTGAGCAGTGATCGGTTCGTCGGCGGGGCCGCCGCCGTTTCGAATCATGTCGCTGGATTTTGTGATCGCGTTGCCTTGCACTCGATTCTGGGCGACGTGAATTCCGAGGAAGATTTCATTCGTTCGAACCTGAAGAAAAACGTTGAACCCACTTTTCTATTTCGACAGCGATCACCAACGATCGTCAAACGACGATTCATAGAACAATACTTTTACAGCAAGCTATTTGAAGTCTATGAACTGAATGACGCACTTCCCACAGCCGACGAAAGCGCGGCTTGGACGAAATCTTTGTCAGGGCGTCTTTCGGATTTCGATGTGACGATCGTCGTTGATTCTGGACACGGCTTTCTGACACAGGAAATGATCAATTTACTTTGTCGCGAAAGTCGGTTTCTTGCTGTGAATACGCAGTCCAATGCTGGAAACCTCGGCTATCACGTGATCTCGAACTATCCCCGAGCCGATTTCGTCTGCATCGCAGAAAACGAAATGCGGTTGGAGTCGCGAGACCGACGAAGTGATTTGCGTCCGATGATGGAAGATGTCGCGCGTCGATTGAATTGTTCTCGCATCGTCGTGACGCGAGGCAAAAAAGGCTGTAGTACTTATCGTTCAGAAGAGGGGCATGTGGACATTCCGGCATTCGCTTCGAACGTTGTCGACCGCATCGGTGCTGGAGATGCGTTTCTCTCGGTTACATCGTTGTGTGCAGTCCAAGACGCTCCGCTTGAGGTACTGGGTTTCATCGGCAACGTTGTTGGTGCACAAGCCGTAGCAACGGTGGGAAACAAGGCATCCATTGAGCGGATTCCACTTTCACGCCATATTGAGCACTTGTTGAAATGAACAATTGCCCTAAATCCCAAAGGCCGACATAAGTACCAAGCCGGTGCAAACCGCAACAAGTCGATCGGATTTGTAAACGGAATCTTATGACGATCATGAAATTCCCTGGAATAATCGCGTCAGTGAAGGAAAGCTGAATGGACTCAATCCAAACCGTACTGGTGACCGGTGGTGCTGGCTATGCCGGAGCGGTGCTGGTTCCCAAGCTGCTGGCTGCGGGCTATCGCGTTCGAGTTTTAGACCTGTATCTCTACGGCAAACACGTATTCGACGATTGCCGTTCAGCAATGCTCGAAGAATTTGAAGGTGACCTGCGTGACTCGGCCATCGTTGCTCGCGCGGTCTCCGGATGCGATGCGGTAATTCATTTGGCCTGTATCAGTAATGACCCAAGTTTTGAGCTGAATCCTGTTTTGGGACGCTCAATCAACCTCGATGCCTTTCCTCCGTTGGTGAAGCTGAGCCGTGAAGCAGGCGTACGCCGATTCATATTTGCATCGTCCTCCAGTGTTTACGGGATCAGCGATTCGCCAGATGTCACAGAAGACCATCCGCTGAGACCATTGACAGATTACAGTCGTTTCAAAGCGGATTGCGAACCGATTCTGCTCGAACAACAATCGCCCGAATTTACGACATTGGTCTTGAGACCGGCGACTTTGTGCGGTTATTCCCCCAGGCAGCGTCTGGACTTGACCGTTAACATTCTGACGAACCATGCCGTCTGCAATCGACGTATTACGGTCTTTGGCGGATCGCAGTTGCGACCGAATTTTCATGTTGAAGACATGGCCGATCTCTATCTTCAGGTTCTTAAGGAACCGGCTGAACGAATTGGTGGTCAAGTCTTCAATGCCGGGTACGAAAATCACAGCGTTTCGGCATTAGCATTGATTGTGAAACAAGTTGTTGAAAAGGAATTAGAATGTGGCAGCATCGAAATTGTCACAACGCCGTCGGATGATTTGAGGTCGTACCACATCTCTTCGGCCAAAATCCAAAGGGTGCTCGGCTATCGACCACGTCGTTCGATTGAAGATGCCGTGCGAGGCTTGGTGACTGCGTTTCGAAGCGGAATGCTTCCTGATTCGATGACGAGATCGACTTATTTCAACATTAAACGTATGCAAGAGGTTGACCTGAAGTGACCGCCAGCGTTGACGAATTGCATCTGATCGCCAGACGCATCCGAAAGACGGTGCTCGAACTGTCACATCGTGCGGGAACGCCTCATCTCGGTTCGTCTTTGTCATGTGTCGAGATGGTTGTCGCAGCGTATTGGGGTGGTCTGAAGCTCGACCCTGCGTTTGCTGCTGACCTCAGTCAAGACCGTTTCATCCTCAGCAAGGGGCATGCGGCCACCACCTTGTACGCTGCGTTGGCGATGAAAGGTATTTTTCCCGAGTCGTGGCTCGAAGACTATGCAAAACCAGGCAGCCCGCTCGGTGAACACCCAAGTCCAGGGACTCCAGGTATTGACGTCGCGACGGGTTCATTAGGCCACGGTTTGCCTGTTGGCATTGGTTTGGCACTGGCCTCGCGGATTCAAGGTCGCGACGACCGAGTCTGTGTCCTGATGAGCGATGGTGAATGTAACGAGGGTTCGGTGTGGGAAGGTGCCTTGTTTGCTCCGGCGCAGCAGCTGAACCGTTTGACGGTCATGATCGACTATAATAAATGGCAGGCGACTGGACGAAGCGACGAAGTGACTGCTCTCGCCCCATTACGAGAGAAGTGGTCGGCGTTCGGTTGGCGCGCGGTCGAAGTCGACGGGCATGATGTGGCGAAGCTGGTTTATTGGCTGAACGCTCCGCCTGACGCAGATGGACGTCCCACGGTCCTGGTGGCCCATACCGTTAAAGGAAAGGGAGTTTCGTTCATGGAAGACGATAATAACTGGCACTATCGGATTCCTTCTTCGTCAGAAGTCACCCGTGCCTTGGCGGAGCTTCAACCCTTATGAGAAACGCTTTCGCCGACGAAATAACCACTCTTGCTGAACGCGATTCAAGGATTGTCTTGCTCAGCGGCGATATCGGCAACCGCCTCTTCAATGATTTTAAGGAACGATACCCAAGTCGGTTTTACAATACTGGAGTCGCAGAAGCGGATATGATCGGCATCGCCGCCGGCCTTGCCTTGGGAGGTTTAAAGCCTGTCGTATATACCATTGCTTCATTTGCCATCTATCGAGCTTTCGAACAAATCCGTGTCGATCTTTGTTATCCCAATCTCCCCGTCGTGATTGTCGGTGTCGGTGCCGGTCTGGGTTACGCATCCAACGGTCCGACTCATCATTCGTGCGAAGATGTCGCTGTTTTACGAGCCTTGCCGAACATGACGGTGCTCGCACCGGCTGACGCTTGGGAACTTCGGTCATTGCTGGAGGCTGCACTCCAACTAACCGGTCCTTCTTACCTGCGGATCGGTAAAAAGGGGGAACCGCTTGTTCACGAAACGCGACCAGCGATTCAGATTGGTCAAGCTCTTGAGATACGATCGGGCAGTGACATTGCGATTCTTTGTTCAGGAACATTGATGCCGCAAACTCTTAAAGTTGCGAGCGATTTAGAATCCACGGGGATCAAGACATCCGTTTTCAGTATGCATACAATTAAACCTTTAGACGAAAAGTTGCTGGGTCGACTGTTTCGCGATGTGAAACTCGTTGTGACCATTGAAGAACACTCGCGAATCGGAGGTCTCGGTGGTGCCGTCGCCGAATGGAAAGCCGACCATTTCCAAGCGAACGCCCGGTTGTTACGACTTGGTACTCCCGATCAAATCCTTCATCATTCAGGCGAACAAGAGCATGCACTCGAAATGTGCGGACTGACGGTTGAAAAAATGACCAGCGCCATTCGGCAGGCATCGGCAGGGTAAAACTCCACGTTCGCCATTGCTCAAGATTACAAATTCTCGATCGTATACACGCAAAAAACAGAGTCGTTTTGAATGAAAACTCCCGCTGCGATCCTGGTTGAATTGAACCAGCCACTGGAACAGGTGGATCTGGAAATCCCACTGCTGAAACCCGGACAAGTACTTGTTGAAATTGTTTACAGCGGGGTCTGCCATACGCAGGTCATGGAAGCAAGAGGCCAGCGTGGACCTGATCGTTTTTTGCCTCATTGTCTGGGACATGAAGGAAGCGGCGTCGTACGAGAATTGGGCCCTAACGTTTCGCGAGTGAAACCAGGCGATCGTGTCGTGCTCTCGTGGATCAAAGGGAGTGGCGGCGATGTTCCTGGAACCCAATATCTTTGGAATGGACGAACTGTCAACTCGGGAGCAATCACAACTTTCAGCCGGTTTTCTGTCATCAGCGAGAATCGGCTCACTCATCTTGATGCCGAATTGCCAGACGATCTGGCGGCGCTGCTTGGTTGTGCGATCCCCACTGGCGTCGGCATGGTCTTCAACTCAGCCGCAGTACGGGCCGGACAGAGTGTTGCCGTTTTCGGAGTCGGTGGAATTGGGCTTTGTGCATTAGCTGCCGCTGCAGCAAGTGGTGCCACCCCCCTGATTGCCGTTGATCGGCAGCCTGACAAGCTGACAATTGCCAGGGAACTGGGGGCTTCTTACTTGATCAATGTCACAGAAAAAGACCCGGTGGAAGCCATCAAGAGCATCTGTCCCGGCGGAGTCGACATCGCGATCGAAGCGACGGGACGAGCGTCTGTCATGCAGCAATCACTTGAATCCGTACGCAGTCAAGGTGGAACCACCGTGATTGCAGGAAATGCCCCTCAGGGTCAGTTCTGGCAATTTGATCCACGTCAATTGAATCAAGGCAAACGCATCTTGGGAACGTGGGGAGGTGATAACGTCCCTGAACGCGACTTTCCGCGGTATCAAAGACTGCTTCTGGCAAACAAGTTACCATTGCAATGCCTGTTATCACGTCGTTATTCGCTGAACAATATCAACGACGCTCTGAACGATCTCGAAGCAGGTCTCGCTGCCCGGCCCTTGATTGATATGTCGCTGCCTTAGGGAATTGTCATGCGGATCGGGATCGACTTCGATAATACACTTGTTTGCTATGACCAGTTATTCTGGACATTGGCCCACGATATCGGAGTTGTTGATGAATCGGTGGCTCATCAAAAGGATGCCGTTCGCGATCACCTGCGAAAACAAGGCCTCGAAGCCGTTTGGACGAATCTTCAAGGAAAGGCCTATGGTTCGCGAATTCTCGAAGCTTCACCATTTTCAGGTGCAATTGATGCCGTTACCGAGTTTCGTCGACGTGGCTGGGAAGTTTGCGTGATCAGTCACAAGACACGTTCACCCATCGCAGGTCAGGATTGCGATCTCCATGCCGCTGCAAGGAAATGGCTTACGACTTACGGAATCATCGATTTGTTGTTTCAGTCCTCGGCTCATTCGGCAGTGTTTTTCGAACTCACCAAACGCGAAAAACTACAAAGGATTGCAGACGTCAGGTGCGACTGGTTTATCGATGATCTCCCGGAATTATTGACCGATTCAACATTTCCTCTAAACGTAGGTCGTATTCTGTTTGATCCGCATCAACGGAATGTGCCGCTGCCAGACGGTATCCGCAGACTCGATACATGGTGCGACGCCGTTTCAGTGCTGATTGCAAAGGCGTGATCACAATGCCAAGCGAGATATTAACCGATATCACCGAACTGGCTTCACACCTTTTGCGAAGACGGGGAATCGACTTGATAACAAAGGTCGAACCCGTTGCGGGAGGACGCAACAATCGCGCATATCGCGTTACAGGACCCGCTTGTTCATGGTTGCTGAAGCAGTATTTTCGTGACGTCCAGGGTCTGCGTGACCGTTGTGCATCCGAATGGGAATGGTCTCATTTCTGCTGGCAACGTGGCGTGACGTGGGGGCCTGAACCATTGGCCCATGACGAAAAGAATTACGCCGCGTTGTTCGAGTTCATCGAAGGTCGGCGTCTTCAAAAAGACGAGGTTGCAGACAATCACGTCGAACAGGCTGCACAGTTCGTTGCCGAGGTGAACTTGCATCGCAATCATCCGTCGGCAACAAATCTTTCAGATGCTGCCGAGGCTTGTTTTTCCTTAAAAGAGCACATCGCTTGCGTTGATCGCCGGGTTGACCGACTTTGCTCGCTGTCAATGACTGACGAAACTGATACGCAACTTCAAGATTGGTTACGGTCGTCACTCTTACCGGCTTGGGAAGTGATCGTTGAGACATTGCGATCCTCGGTTGATCCCGAACAATATGAAAACCTGATTTTGCCGTCAGACCGGTGTCTGTCACCGTCGGATTTTGGCTTTCACAATGCCTTGATGACACCGACGGGCAGACTCCGATTTTTTGACTTTGAATATGCGGGTTGGGATGATCCCGCAAAACTCATTTGCGACTTCTTTTGGCAACAGGATTTGCCAGCCCCGCGTCATTCGATGAATCATTTGGTTGAAGTGCTTTCCTTGCCGCATTCCAAATTTGCGTTGGAACGACGCGTGAAATTGCTTTTCCCCGTTTACGGTGTGAAATGGTGTTGTTTGCTGTTAAACGAGTTTGTGAGAGAGGATCGACTTCGCAGGGAATTCTCGCAATCCTCGCCGATCTCTGACACTCGCCGAGCCCAGCAACTCGAACGTGCAAAACATCTGTTACTGACGGTTCAGAATTAGGTCGGTTTTTTAGGAATGATCCTTCGGCAAGCACGTCAGCTTACTGCCCGCAGATTAACCGTGAATGTGCTTCCCACACCGACCTGGCTAGACACTTTGACGTTCCCTCCAAACAGTTGGCATAAGTGCTTGACGATTGAGAGGCCCAAGCCCGTTCCGCCGACCTCGCGTGATCGAGCGCGATCCACTCGAAAGAACCGCTCAAAAATCCGTGCTTGGAATTCCTTCGCAATTCCCACTCCGTTGTCCTGCACCTCAAAAATAACCCACTCCCCTTCTCGTCGGGAACGGACGTTGATCGAACCTCCGGGACGCGAATAATTGATCGCGTTGCCGATCAGATTGTCGGCAATCGTTCGCAACCCTTCTGCGTCTGCCTGACCATAAAGATGTTCCTCGTTTGAGGCCGTCTCAAGGGTCAACTGTTTCGATTGGGCGATCGCCAGATGAGCTTCGGCACTTGCTTTCAGAATCGAATTCACTTCAACAGCATCAACGAGCATCGTATGCTCGCTTGATTCAATCCGGGCTAATTCCAATAGATCAATTATCAACGAATTCAGTCGATCGGACTGCTCGGCAATCCTTCCAACAAACGTGCGACCGAAATCTCCGTCTTCAAGAGCCCCGTTTAACAGTGTTTCTGCATAAGCGGCGATGGCCGCCAAAGGGGTCTTCAATTCATGTGAAACATTCGACACAAAGTCGCGACGTAAATTTTCCAGGCGTCGCAGTTCAGAAACGTCGTGAAAGACCAGCACGGCACCGGGGCAGGGGGTTCCAGGAAGCTTGGAAGCAACGACAGCGACGGTCGATTCCGTCCACGGAACCGCGAATTCCATCCGATGCTGTTCCTGTTCCTCGTTGAGTGTCAGACGGATAAGCTCGTGAATCTGAGGCAGACGTATTGATTCCCACGTGCGGCGCCCAACGACGTTGAACGACTTTAAATCCAGTAACTGAATGGCAGCAGTGTTGGCGAGCAAAATTCGCTCGTCGGGATCGACCGCAATCACCCCTTCGACCATGGCTTCCAGAACCGTCGCAAGTTGCTCGTTATCGCGAGTAACACGTTGTTGTTTGCTCTGTAATTCGACCATTCGCGTTTCGACGTTAAGCGTCATCTCGTTGAATGCGTTTGCGAGTCGACCCAATTCATCGTCGCTGTCGACAATCATTCGTTCCGGCTGCTGGCCGCTGGACATCAATTTTGTCGCACGAGTCAATTCCACAAGTGGGACAATCCACCAGTGCATCATTTGGGCAAGCATCGACAGACCAAGCACAAGTAACATCGCGGCCGCAACCAACATTCGCCATCGCAATGCCGAAACTCCCGAATTGCTTGATGGAATCGACAAGCTGAAAAGTCCAAGGATCACGAGACAGAAGATCCCGTAGCCGCCGAAGAGCAGCAGGATGCGGCGAAATAAAGGCGATTTCAGCATGTCCATGTCCATTGGTTGACGCTCGATTTCCAGCGAACGTATGCTAGCCGCTGAGCGGGAACGAGAAAACGAGTCGTTTGAGAATCTCAACTACGAGATCGTATTCGCTTTCTCGCTATTTGGTGACCCATGAGCGGTCGAATATTCGGCTAGTTTTCCATTAATTTTCCGGGAATTTTTGCATGATTCGTAACACTCGATTCTTCCGTGTCGCGGCCACATTGCTGGGAATGTTTGCAATCGCTAATCCAGCCAGCGCCCAGGAAGGTCTTAAGGTTGGCGATCCGGCTCCCGGTTTCCAAGCTCAGGATGACAGTGGAAAGGACTGGATGTCGAGCGAGCATGTTGGCAAAAAGGTGATCGTCGTTTACTTCTACCCGGCTGACATGACTGGCGGATGCACGAAGCAAGCTTGCGGATTTCGCGACGATATGAAGTCGCTTGTCGAAAAGGGTGTGGAAGTCGTTGGCGTCAGTGGTGACTCCGTAAAGAATCACCAGTTTTTCAAGAAGGCCCACGAGCTGAACTTCGCTTTGCTTGCTGACACGAACGGAAAGGTTGCCGAAGCGTTCGGTGTCCCCGTGACACCAGGTGAAAAGACAGTGAAGGCGGTCATCGATGGCAAAGAAGAAGCTTTGACGCGAACATTGACAACCGCTCGTTGGACTTTCGTGATCAATAAGTCCGGAAAGATTGCCTCAATCAATAAGATGGTCAAAGCGGCTGAAGACAGCAAGGCGATCATCGAACTTGTCAACTCCTTGTCCGCACAATAGTCATATCGGCGTCTGTTGCGAGTCGATCCTCGTGTGACGAATGCTAAAAGAATTTCACGGTCAAAATCAGTAATCAACAACACTACGTTTTTGAGGGAGTCGTCGATGACCACGGGACCGGGCATTGTGCTCAGCGCTTTTGCCGATGAAGCAGCGAATTCGAAAACGGCCATCGAACAACTGTCAGTGCTCGCTGCTTTAGGACTGAGTTACTATAGCCCGCGATTCGTCGATGTGACGGGAGCAGGCAAAGTCAAACATGTCACAGAGCTGGATGACGACGAGTTGATCCGGCTGAAGAAATTGCAGGCAGATTATGGCATGCATGTCGCCAGCATTGGTTCGCGGCTGGGAAAAGTAAAGCTTCTTGATCTCGATGATGGTTCGCACAACAGATTTGTGCCTGATCGACAATATCACGAAACTGATGTCGCCATGACGATTCGGGCTGCGTTCGCTCTTGATGCCAAGTTAATTCGCGGGTTTTCATTCTATCACCCCAAAGGTGAAGATCCGGCAAAATACGTCCAGCAGGCTGCAGACCGACTTGGGCCAATCGTCGATTTGTGTGCAAAATCAGGACTTGTTTTTGCCCTCGAAGTGGAAGCAAACCTCGTAGGACAGAATGGTCGGATGCTTGCGGCATTGGCCGAATCGGTGGGGCGACCGAATCTGGTGTGCATCTTTGATGGTGGTAATATCTCGTCGCAAAATCTGTCTCCACTCGATTGCCTGGCAGAATACAGAGCCATGCGGGATCACCTGGGTTGGATCCATATTAAAGACTATCACGTTGATCCGAATCTCAAGTGGACCGGTGTTGTTGATGAAGAACGGCTGAAAAACTTTGTCCCCTGCGATATCGGCGATTCAGGGCACGAATTGATTCTTCGTGACTTGCGTGAACATCTTCCGAAACTGAACGCTCGAATGAAAAGCCTCGGAGCGCCAGGTCTCTTCCTTGAACTTGAACCTCACCTCAAGGGGGGCGGCCAGTTTGGCGGGTTCAGTGGTCCCGATGGAATGGGGGTCGCCGTCAGGTCCCTCTGTCGGATGTTAGACTATCTCAGGATTGGATATCATCTACGCGGGTTTGACGAAATCCGATCTGCTCGCGGTTTCTAGTGATACAGTGTTAAGAACCGCCGGACATGGAATACCAAATGACTTCACGACGTACTTCGGTTCGACTCTGTTGCGTCTTCTGCGCGGTGCTCAGTGGCCTGCTATTGTTATTGCTTTCTCGCGGTTCAGTCCTGTCTCAAGCTGCCGCTCAGGAACAACCCGTCGTTGAAGACCCTTCGAAGCCTGCCATCAAAACCAAAGATCGATATCAGACGAAAAAGATGCATGATCCGAATGGGACTGGAAAGTTCTATATGGGTCGTGAAATCGCGATGGTCATGACCTTCCACGGCGCACCCTGGTTGGAACGTCCTGAACGTGAAGAAGAAGAACGCTTAAGTGAACTGGTGAGCGAGCTGAAGCTAAAGCCAGGGCAAGTCATCGCAGACGTGGGAGCCGGTTCAGGAGTCATCACGATGATGATGGCTCATGAGGTTGGTGAAACCGGTAAGGTGCTGGCCGTCGACATTCAGCAGGAAATGCTCGATCTGCTGGGTGACAAGATCAAAAACCGCAACATTAAAAATGTGGAACTTGTGCTTGGTACGGATAAATCGCCGAAACTGGAGCCAGCCTCGATTGACCTGGCTTTGATGGTGGATGTCTACCACGAATTCGAATTCCCCTACGAAATGATGCTTGAACTATCGAAAGCGTTGAAGCCCGGCGGTCGGATTGCATTCGTCGAATATCGACGTGAAGATCCTCAGGTTCCGATTAAACTCGTTCACAAAATGACGGAAGGTCAGGTCAAAAAGGAAATCGGCCAGCCCGAGTTCCAGTTGAAGTGGAAGGAAACTGTCGCGACTCTACCTCGACAGCATGTCGTCATCTTCGAACGACGAGAAAAGTAGGCAATGAATAACGTCACGGACGACGGTCAAAGAGAGTCTTTCATGGATGAAAAACAACGTCTGAAGCAGATCGCTGTTGTCTTCGTAATCTATCTTTTGCTAGCGGCAATACTTCCGTCAGCCGATGACGAGGTCTATTACTGGTGCTGGTCGAAAGACCTGCAATGGAGTTATTACGATCATCCCCCGATGACGGCCGTATTGATTCGGTTATCGACTGCGGTGTTCGGTGATTCAATTTTTGCGTTTCGGGTCCCCGCCTGTATTGCCTCGGCATTCGCGCTGTACGTCATCAGCCGATTGACCTCTTCGAGTCCGTTGATCTGGGGACTTCTTCTGACTCCCGTTTTTACCTTTCTTGCGGTCTTGATGACCCCGGATTCGCCCTTATTGATGTTTTGGGCGGGTTATCTCTGGTGGTTGGTTGAACTGCACCGACGAATGGCGCCATCCAGCGATGGCTTGCCAGAAGACTCACGAGGTGCTGACCTTCGATGGTGGCTGATTGGCGGAATCATCCTGGGGTGCGGTGTTCTCAGTAAATACACAATGGGCCTCGCGGTTCCCGTTGGTTTTGTCAGTTTGTTGCTCACTCGCCAACCATGGCAACAATGGCTGCAGCGCTATGTTTTTCACGGAGTCGTGGCGTTTGCCGTTGCTTCTCCGATCTTGATCTATAACGTCCAGCAGAACTTTGAACCATTACTTTTTCAATGGCGGCACTCGGCTCAAAAAACACCGAATTCGTTAATCTCGATCGTTGAATTTATCGGCGTTCAAATACTGGCGTTTGGCACATTGCCATTTTATCTGTTCCCATGGGTTGTCTCGCGGTTCACTCGATTGAGTCAGAATCCCAAACTGCGAGTCTGCGCCTGTCTCTATGCCTTACCCTTGGCATTCTTTCTGTATAAATCGACTCAGACCCGACTCGAAGGAAATTGGGCGTTGGTCTGCTTCGTTTCCTTCTGGCCGTTGGCGGCGGAATGGTATGAATCGGTACGCGAATCCAGGTTCTGGCGACGGTCAACTGCTGCGGCGTTTTTACCACCAATGATCGCCGTACTATTATTCTTCGTGCACGTGATTTGGTCGTTGCCGTTCGTTCCGATAAAACTGGACCGCATCCACCGTCAGACTGCCGTGAATTCGGCGACGCGCGAGGTGGCTCGGTTGATACGAGAACGAGGTGACAGTCTTCCGGTCTATACAGATTCATACCAGATGACCGCATGGCTGAGGTTTCAAATGCTTCCCGCTCAACAGATCGACGGGCTGACCAGACCAAGTCATTTCACAAGACCTCCAAAACGACTGACCGATGTTGATCGCGCCTACGTCGTCACCAACCGCCCGTTGCCTTACGAATTCGCCGACGGGTTTGGACCGCCGACTCTGGTGGGAAGTGTGCCGATTGACGTCAGAGGCACGCCGGATGGCGTCTTAAATATCAGGCTCTATACGAAGCAAAAGGAGGACGACCGGGCTTCGGTCGAAAGCGGAAAAGTCGATAAGTAATGCATTCCTGATTCCCGTGCCACTGCTTGACCGTCTTCGGTCAAGCAGTGCTCTTTGGCCGACATCTGGAGATGTTAATGCTTCACCAGAAACTCCGATGCGGCGTCTCCAAATCCAATTTGAGAACTTTGACGATGCAATTATCGATAACACCACCGTCATCTTCCCATCGTCGAAGTTAAATTGGCATGGATTCCCTTGTCCCGTTCGGTTGTGAATGGTTCGTCCTGTTCGGTAGAGTGCGTGTTGATTAACAAGTGATGCTCGTCAGATTGAGCGTCCAATTAAAGCGTGACCGCTGGAGATTCTACGATGCTGTGCCGGATGTTTGCGTTTGGGATGATCGCCGCATTGTTTGTCAGTTCGCCTTTGCGAGCTGCGGATATCGATTTTCCCGACGCGAATCTTGATACCGTTATTCGCGAGATATTGAAGAAGAAACAGATCGATAAATCGGACAAATCCAAAAAGATCACTGACGAAGACGTCGCGACAATCTTCTTTCTCGAAGCTCCAGGTCGCGGAATCGAAAATCTGTCCGGTCTTGAAAAGTGCCGTAACCTGGCTCTCATTAAGTTGACCGGAAACAAGATCAAAGATCTCAAGCCGCTGGAAGAATGCGTCAATGTTCAATCGCTTGATCTGGCGAAGAATCAGATTGTCGACTTTTCGCCTTTGGGAAAACTGACCAAGCTCCAATATATCCAGTTGGACGACAATCAGATTACCAGCCTCGAAGGGGTTCAGAGTCTGAAAGCACTCGGGGCACTCTATCTCAGTCGCAATCAGATCGAATCACTTCAGCCGCTCGCTGAACTGTCCAAGCTGCATGCGCTTTATCTCGACAAGAACAAAGTGAGCGATATTACACCACTTAAGGGGTTGCGATGGCTGGAACGACTCGATCTTAAAGACAATCAGATCAAGGATATTTCGGCACTCAGTGAAATGACCGAGATGCGATATACATTCCTCGAGCGGAATCAATTACCCGATCTTTCAACGCTCGTTGAGATGGCCAAAAAGGACATCGCTGGCGAACGGCGCTTTGCTCCTTACTGGAAGCTCTATCTTGTCGGAAACCCACTGAACGAAACCGGCAAAGCACAACTGCAAGAACTCGCAAAACTCGGGGTTCGCGTAACGGCTGAATGAAGTCGGACCGGCAATAGGAAAAGACTCGTCGTGTAGGCCAAGTCCTCGAATTCCCACAAAAAACAGTTTTAAAATCCAGGCGAATCGGGTCGAGCCGTTTCGGCGCAGAGCTTTCTCTGCCAAAATCGTTTTGGATTGAGTTTTTGTAAAAAGACTTGAGCGACGATCGCAGCGTTTGCGCAACTATGGGATTCTTGCGCAACATTGGCGGAAATCAGTCGTTTCTTAACTTTCAGTCTCTTGAAAGCTTGCTCGACCACGTTGCACGAGTATGGCAACGTTTGCGCAACTATGGGGCTTTTGCGCAACATTGGCGGAAATCAGTCGTTTCTTAACTTTCAGTCTCCTGAAAGCTTGCTCGACCACGTTGCACGAGTATGGCAACGTTTGCGCAACTATGGGATTTTTGCGCAACATTGGCGGAAATACGGCGACCAAACTGCATGTCGAAGGGTACGGTCGAATCCAAATACGGAAATAAATCAATCGGGGTAAATCCTCCAACTCGATTGAGCGAGCATTTCCCGATTCCACACAGACCCGACCGCACCCTCGGGCAAATAACAGACGTAGACGGACCAGCCCGCTCTTGTTGATGGTAGCGGGGGCGATCCGTATTCAATTTAATCCGAAGTTTCAAAGAACAGTGTCAATCTGGTACATCACGAAAACAGTGCGCACCTTGAACATCAACGTGACTGTGTCGCTTTAGTTTCCAGGCGCGCAGGATCTCAATCCCGAGATCCAATCTGGATGGAATCGTTGACCCTGCGATTTAAGTTTGCGACAAACAAATACAAATGCTTAAGTCGCGTGTCAATAGGGAGTCAGGCCAGGTTTCTTAATGTTTGGAAGGTGCTCAAGAGAGTTTGCTGGCCAACTCTTCCGCGTGGGAGTCGGTTTTCATCGCTTCTCGGCAAATGCCCAGAGGTGATTCGCTGTGCGAACGTAAAGAGTGTCGCCGACAATCGCTGGTGTGGCGCTGGTCTTTTCGTCAAGTTTGGGGTTTTCGGCAACGACCTCAGGGCTGTCCGTTCCGGCTTTCAGCACCGTGAATGCTCCTTCGTCGAGCGACACAACATAAATGTTCCCATTGGCGGAAACCGGAGAAGCATAGTAGCGGCCGTTTGCAACGGCGCGCTTCTGGACGTAGATGTCTTTGCCCGTCTTCGCGTCGTATGACGTACAGAGCCCTCCATCTTTCACCATGAAAAATTGGCCGCCGACAAGGATCGCACTCGGAACGTAGGGCATTCCTTTGGTTTTCTTCCATGCAACATTCGTCTTCGTAATGTCCCCGTGGCCACCAGCCTTCACCGCAAAGACGGAGTTCTTTCCGGCGGACATATACTTGATCATGCCGTCCCATTCTTCCAGCGTGATCTGCCCATCTTTGTTGGTGTCATTGTTGTCGAAGAAGCCCTTCAAAAATGTCTTTTCGCTTTCCTCGCGCGAGATCTGACCATCCTTGTTGGCGTCGCCTGAGCTCAGAAGATCGTCGAATTTCGGGAACTTGAATTCACTGTCCTCGGAGTCACCGGGAGACCAGCCGGAAAAGTACAGCATTCCGTCGCCGACAACCGGAGTCGGGCAGGTAGCCGACGGCATCCCGACGACGCTCCACTTTTCTTCTCCCGTTTGCAGGTCATAGCTCACCATGCGGCCGTAACCGCCGCAAACGATCTGTTTTCCTCCGTCGATGTCCCAGACGACCGGCGTACAATAACTGGTGGGCGATTGCCGCTTCGTTTCCCACTTTGGACGACCATTCGCCGCATTGAGTGCAATGATTTTTGGTTCGTTCATTTCGTCGCGCAAAAGGACCACGAGTCCATCGACGAGGATTGGCGAAACGCCGGTGCCGAAGTCTGCAGCCGTTTTGGCCGTCGGCAAATCGTATTTCCAAAGTTGTTTTCCGGTCAGGTCGTAAGCAAAGACGCCGCACGACCCAAAATAAGAAACGACAGTCTTACCGTCTGTCGCCACGGAAGACGACGCTGGGCTTCCCTCTGTTTTGTGGTAGGCTTCGATTGCTTTGGCGGGCGCCTCGGCCCGCCAGAGTTCCCGACCATTGTTCGTGGAATACGCGATTGTAAAAAGTTTGCCTTCATCGAAGGCGGTCAGGAACAGTTTGTCGCCGACGACGACTGGCGATGACGCGCCAGACGGGACCGACACCTTCCATTTCACATTTTGCTCAGGTCCGAACTTAACCGGTGGCTTCGCCCCGACAGCAATCCCCGACCCATTCGGCCCACGAAACTGAGGCCAGTCAGAAACGTCTGCGAAACAAACGGAAGTAACAAACCCCAGACATGCCGTTAACAGAATCTTACGAATCATTCACAGTCCTTTGGAGAAACGGTTTTTATGAGTGTTGGACGACAGATCAAATCCAGGCATTTGTGATTGAGACGCTTTTTCTGTCTCGTCCTATCGTAGACGCGGCCGTGGTCTTGGCGACGCTCCATTTTTAGATAATAGAAACTTGATCAACAACTCTCAGCGCATGCGCGGGTGTGGGAAACCGTACCCTGGCTACAGAATTCCTCAAAAACCCGTGAACACTGGACGATTCCAGATTCTTCACAACTTTTTCTTGCACAAAAGCTGCAAGGTTTCAATCGCCACAATTCACGGTTCCCAATGAAGATAGGGATGGATTTCATCCGACAATCCCTTCGTGTAAGTATCTGATGACGATGCTTTTTCCCAAAATTTCTTCGTTAATGATGTAACTTTTTTCTGGGTGCAACGACTAACTCATATGATTCACGATCGCTTCGTTGAAGTCGTTAAGGAAAATGGATGCCTCGAGTCAGTACGGTATCAGTTCTTGAACCCGAGATGTGGGTTGATGCGCACGGTGATTGCTTGTACCGATACGCTCTGGTCCGCGTCCGCACTCCAGAAACGGCCGAGGAACTTGTGCAACAGACGCTCCTCGCAGCCTTGAAAGGGCGTGACTCGTTTAAAGGCGATTCTTCCGAACGAACCTGGTTGATTGCCATTCTGAAACGAAAGGTTGTCGACTGGCTACGTTTGAACTTGCGCCAAAGGTCTCGACAAGAAATGTCGACGGATGAAGCGTCAAACAGGCTTTTCGGTCGAATCGGAGACTGGAAAAAGCAACCGGACGAGTGGTCATTCGATAACCCCGGCAGGGATATTTGCAAGACCGAGTTTCGGGAAACATTGAATGGATGTCTCGACAAACTTCCGCACCGATTGCGCCAGGCTTTCGTTTTGACCTATATCGATGAAGAGACGACTGAGGACATCCGTCGTTCGGTTAATGTCACGGCGACCAACCTGGCGGTGATGTTGCATCGAGCTCGACTGCGATTATGGCACTGCATGTCAGTGAACTGGTTTGGAGAGGATCCCGAAACGATATCGAGGGGACGCCGTGATTAGCTGTCGCAGGGCCGCAGAGTTAATTTCCAAAGAACTTGATACGGATCTGTCCTTTCAGCAGAGGGTCAGGCTGGGATTTCACACGATCGTCTGTTCGGGATGTCGGCGATTTCGGCGCCAGCTCAAAGTGATCGACGTTGCTGTCACAGAGTTTTTCGAAATCAGCTCAGACGAGAATTCAGAGACCTCTTTATCGGCTGATTCAAAGCAACGACTCAAAGCAATCGTCGACAGCCACCTCGATTGAACGATGTGAATGGACTTCGTCCAACGTAGCCTTCTCGCTCCGCCGAGAAATAAGCCGTATTGCCATTTACCACGTGATCTAGCGGGACTTTGAATTGCGAGTCGACGTCCGCTGCAATTCGGCCTTCATCTCGGAGGAGCCAGAAGGCAATTTGGCCAGAGTCGAAGCCTCTATGGATTCAGCACATTGGAAATTAATCGTTTGTTCAATTGAGCGGATCACGAATTTTAGAGAGTTCGAAAATTCCGAAATTTCTTGAGAACTCAGTGTAAGGCTCTCGTACTTGGAACGACCAATTTATCGCTGGTGGTAACAACGTCGCCGGCCATGTTTTGGTTCAATGCAGGAGTAAGGCAGATGATCGATTTCGTACGAAGTGTCAGTGGATGGAGATTGGGATTTTTGGCTGTGATTCTTGCGGCGATTGCATTTGGCACTGGCAGCCAAAACGTTCACGCTCAGCCAAGCAACTGGAGCGCGGTGTTTACAACCACAAATGACCCAGCCGGAAACGAGTTGGCGATATTTCAGCCAATCGCAATTGGTGGATTGTCAGAGCCGTTGTTCTTTCCCACGGGCGGAAAGGGAAGCGGTACGGGGCTAGGAAGCCAAGGGGCAGTGGCTCTCAGTCATGACCGGCAATATCTTTACGCAGTGAATGCGGGAAGTGGCTCGATCACCGTATTTCATCTGAGCATCAATGGCCCGGTCTCTGTGCAGGTGATGAGCAGCGGAGGCTCCAATCCTGTCAGCTTAACACTCTTGGGAAGTATTTTGTACGTCCTGAATGCCGGAGGTTCGCTCCCAGGCGGTACGGACTGTATTAATGGCTTTACCATCAAGAATGACGGTACGTTAACGTCGCTTAAGAATTCAAAGGCGTATCTCAGTGCGGCATCGACTGCTCCGGCGCAAATCGGCTTCAGTGCCAATGGGCACGTGTTGACTGTGACAGAAAAGGGGACAAACTTCATTTCATTGTTTGCTCTCGACAAAAATGCGTTGCCAGTCGCCGAGTCGTTTGTGCGATCCAACGGGAACACACCTTACGGTTTTGCCTACACAAGCCAGGATGTCCTGGTTGTGGCCGAGGCGGATGGTGGAGCAACGGGGGCAACATCGGTTTCTTCCTATGAACTCGATACGTATCAGGGCTTTCTCCATACTGTCAATCATTCGGTACAGACGGGACAAAGTGCCGCTTGTTGGATGACAATTACGGATAACAACGAGTACGCGTACGCGGCTAATACCGCTTCTAACACGATTACCGGGTTCAAGATTGCCAGCGGCGGAAAGTTGACAACGCTTGGCAAAAATGGCGTCTCGGCGACGACAGGCTCAAAGCCCGCCGATCTGGCGACTCTTGGAAATAAGACGCTGTATGTCTTGAACGGCGCCGATGGGAGTGTTGGGGAATACACCATCGGGATCGATGGATCGTTAACGAGCGTTTCGGTGACCCACGGACTGCCTGCAACTCATCCCGCCGGTCTCGTTGTTAGATAAGCAAGTCGCTCGGAATCGAACGAAGGACCTCATGTTTTGGACATTGTTGTGGCGACTCGGGTGATCGTTGATCGCGAATGATACTAAGCCACTGCTCGTTAATGTCGAGTAGTGGCTTTTGTTTCTTGAGTACCGATAGAGGTCGATCAGCACGCCGACGGCATGATTCGAATAACGACCCCGAATTGAAACCGGCGACATGACTTGAGCCCCGATCAAATCGAAAAGTGCGTTACTTCCGGTGACCTTCATTGACTTCGCGACGCGCCGAATCTTTTCATGACGCTTGTCCATCGGGTATGGAATGAACTTGCGACCGTCCGACAGAATCATCGTTGCGTAATAGGCAAGTTGCATTCAAGTCTTTACAATCGATCGTTTGCCCCGTGTCCGTGTTAAAGTCAGGTCAATCGCTGGTGGTTGCGATGACTTAGCGGAATGGTGGGCAATTTTTTAACGTAATCGATTTTCGCAGGATGTCGCCCCGATATGAAAGTTCTTGTTATTGGCAGTGGTGGCCGCGAACATGCGCTGGTCTGGAAATTGAAACAATCGCCTTCAGTGACACAGGTGTTTTGCGCACCAGGCAACGCAGGGACCAGCCTGGAATGTACCAACGTTGAAATTCAAGCAACGGATATCCCGCGCCTGATCAAATTCGCCCAGAAGGAAAAAATCGATCTTACGGTTGTTGGTCCTGAAGTACCGTTGGTACTCGGCATCGCCGACGAGTTTCAGAAGGCGGGCTTGCGCGTATTTGGTCCATCAAAAGTCGCTGCCGAACTGGAAGGGTCGAAAAAATTCGCCAAGGAAATGATGCGGAAAGCCAATGTTCCCACGGCGGACTTTCGCGTATTCACGAACTCTGCCGAAGCGATGAGCTACATCGAGGAACGCGAACCAGGTGACCGTTTTGTAATCAAGGCCGACGGATTGGCGGCAGGCAAAGGAGTCGTTGTCTGTTCCAGTAATGAAGAGGCTCGCGAAGCGATCAAACGGATGTTGCTTCAGCGAGAATTCGGCGAGGCCGGTTTGCGGGTCGTTGTCGAGGATCGGCTCGAAGGAGAAGAGGCCAGCCTGCTAGCGTTCGTCGACGGAAATACGATCGTTCCTCTCGAAGCGGCTCAGGATCATAAAGCAGCATTCGACGGAGACCTCGGCCCGAATACTGGCGGAATGGGCGCTTACAGCCCGACCCCCATCATTACGGATGAAATTGTCGACACGGTCGTCGAGAAAATTCTGATTCCGATCGTCCACGAAATGAATAAAGAAGGACGTCCATTTCGTGGCTGTCTTTATGCGGGTCTGATGCTGACCAGCCAGGGCCCGAAAGTCCTGGAATTCAATGTCCGGCTTGGTGATCCTGAGACACAGGCTGTGTTAATGCGATTGAAGTCTGATTTGGCATTAACGATGTATGCGGTCGCTGACGGCAAGCTGGACCAGATCGAGCCTTTGGACTGGGACCCTCGCCCATCACTTTGTGTTGTTATGGCTTCCGGTGGCTATCCAGGGGACTACGAAACGGGGCATCCGATTCGTGGGCTGGAGGAAGCGGCACTGGTTCCCGAAACAAAAGTATTCCACGCAGGGACACGACGGATCGGCGACCAGATCGTCAACGACGGTGGTCGCGTTCTGGGTGTGACAGCGATTGGTGACACGATTTCAGAAGCAAAACTACGAGCC